>JAWLCS010000027.1:2460-48052 GCA_041687035.1 Bacteroidales bacterium | reverse complement strand
GAAATGCTTTCAATATCTTCCGGGTTAAGGTCAGACATACCGTTACCCAGGTCAAGGGAAGGTTGCCAATAGTCATTGTTGTCGGCTCCCGTGAAGTTATTCATCGGAATACCATCGACCACGATCAAAGGCTGGTTGTCACCTGTAAGTGAGCTAAAGCCCCTGAGAACAATTTTTGAAGACCCGGCAGGACCAGTGCTGGAACGAACTACTTCCAGGCCTGAAACCTTACCGGTAAGCGTATTGGCCAGGTTGGCTTCACCGGTCTGAACCAGCGCTTCGCCGCTTACTTCCTGCATGGCATAACCCAGTGACTTTTTCTCACGCACAATACCCAGCGCGGTCACTACAAACTCCTCAAGCAGGGTTTCAGCCGGGGCAAGTGTAACGTTTACGGTACCTGCCTGGTTAATGACCACTTCTTTGGCAACCATACCAATATAAGAGAATACGAGGGTTCCTCCTTGCGGAACCCTAATGGAGTATTGCCCATCGATATTGGTGGTGGCACCTGTAGTTGTGCCTTTAATAACCACACTTACGCCGGGCAGAGTAGTACCATCAACCTCGCTGCTGACTGTACCTGTAACCAAAAGTTCCTGGCCAAAGGCAAAACTGACCAGAAATCCCATGGTTAAGACAAACGAAAGGATTTTTCTTCTCATGACTGTTTTGTTTTGTTGGTAATTGATTTAAAGATTGGTTGTTTGTTAAGCTTGCTTAGCTTTCTCAGGGTTGTTTTTTGTTAATTAAAGATTTAATTTTTACTTGTTTTGGGAGCCAAAAGTGGAATAGGCTGAGGACAAATTTATAAAAAAACTAAAACGATTTAGAAAATTGTTAGAAAATTTTTTAACAAAAATTTAACATGGGTGAAATAGCAAAATTAATGAAGAAGACCAGTCGCTTTTAATTTTACCACCACCGGCCAATGGTCTGAAATGAAAATGTCGCCGGATTTTATCCTGTCGATGGATGAGTTGATTACCTGGAAATGCGGACTCACGAAAATGAAATCGATAAAGGGTTGCACCTCAGTAAATCCGAAACCATTGAAGGTGCCTTCCTGCAAAAGGGCATAGGTAGGTTCTGTTTCGGTGGCATTGATAAGGTGGTTTTCATTCAGAAACAGGACAGCAAGCCGCTGATAGGTTTCGCTTTCAATGTCAAGGTTAAAGTCGCCGGTAACGATCAGGGCCTTATCTCCGGCAATCTGTTTCATTCGTTCAGACATGATCCGGGCGCTCAGCCAGCGGGCCTCATCGCTCACATGGCTGTAGTGGGTGTTGAAAACAAACAACTCTTTGCCCGTTGACTTAATCCTCAGGTGAGCCCATGAAGCAATGCGCGGCAATACAGCTCCTGGGCCAATACTTCCGGGTACATCAGGGGTTTCTGAAAGCCAGAATTGCCCGTAGTTCAGCAGATCAAATACATCTTCCCTGAAAAAGACAGGGGAGTATTCTCCACCTTCCAGCCCATCATCCCTGCCGGTTCCAACGCGTGCATAGCCCGGCATCATTTTTTCAAGGTCGAGCACCTGGTGGTGCAGCGCTTCCTGGAAACCCACAATGTCAGGCGATTCTTCCCTGAGATAATCCCCGACCAGGCCAATTCTGTTGGGCCAGGCATTGATGCCATCGGCCGAGTTGTCATACCTGATGTTGAAGGTCATTACCTTAATTTCTGTATTATTCTGGCTGCAAGCGCCAAGTGTCATGAAAATTAAAGGTGTAAGGCATTTTATCAGCAGTTTCATAAGCAACATTGTTTGGTGTCAGAACTCTTTTATGATTGCAAGGTGGCTTTCTGTAAGATGGTTGAAGGCAAAGAAACTGGCTCCTGCAGCTCCTGCTTTTCTCGAGATTTCCATGGCTTGCTGCAGTGCTTCGGGTTCGAGCGAGGGAATAAACAAGCCTGAGTACACAGGTTTTTTAAATTCCAGTTCAGCAATTTGTTTTTCCAGATGCTGACCAATCCAATCAAGGTCGGCATTATAAAAGTTATGGTAAAGCATGGGGAAGTAGGCATCGAGCTTCCATTTGCGCCATTCCTGCCTTACGGCCTCCCAGTTAGGGAACACCGCAGCGGTGATGGACACATTTTTCCTTCGGGCTTCGGGTACAAGGTGCTCATTTACCAAGCGTGTAACCGAATCCTGCCTGAACTGTCGCCAGGCTGCATTGGCTGAGGGGTCTTCAAGGTCTTTAAGTGGGTCTATTCCACTTTGCTCCTTGAAAAGGCTTCGGCAGGTTTCGCAATAGCAATAGTCGTATTCGGGAAACTCGCGATCCTGCACAATGTTATAAACCGGTTGGAGCGCCTCGGCAATGATTACATCGGGCAGGCGCACATAATCCAAGTGCACGCCCGAAACCCCATTTATCCCGGCAAGTTCCCTAACATTGGTGCTGACAAAATCAATCACACCGGGATTATTGGGGCACATAAAACGGTAGTATCCGACATAGGCCGGGTGGCTGTGCGATGGCTGCCCCAAGCCATTCACGGCATACCAGTCGGGATGGTTTTCAATGAAATAGGGGTTATTGTTGGGCATGGTCCACATCCAGGCGTGTACTTCAATGCCAACCTCCTTGCCCAGTTCAACAAGTTTTTCGAGGAGGGGTTCCACGACGGGCAGACGGTCGGTTTCAAACCAAGCGCTGTGAGCGCTGTAAACCTGCACAAAAACGCCGTGAATATTATTTTGCTTCATTAGCTCCAGGCGCATTTTCCAGGTTTCCCGGTCGGCGCCACGATCGGGGGTTAGCCAAACCCAATTTTTCCAGCTATTGTGCGCAGTGCCGTCTTTACATGCGATGCTTAAAAAGTTAAAAGCAGTGAGGCTCAGGCCCAGCACGCCCAAATTTTTAACAAAATGTCGTCGGTTCATGCTTGGTTATAGAATTAGTTAATAACGGGTTTTTCAATAGGCTCATTACTTTTTACCACCACATAGGTTGAAATAGCGTAATAGGCATGTTTGTTATCAGCAGTGGTCATAAAGTTATTTGTCCAGGGATCAAAGCGGTATTCAAAGGCAAAAGAGTTACCTGCAATAAAATTTGGCAGTTTATTGGTTCGCACAGGTACTTCCATGCCTGGGCACCAACCGGCACGGTCAGGAGCCCAGTTTCCACCCTGAGGCTGCACCGGATTCTGTCCGCAACCAATGGGCCCCATTTCGTGGGAGAACATGATTTGAGAATTGATAAGCACATCGTGGGTTCGGAAACACCATTCTGCGCAAGGCCTGCCGTCAGGGTCAGTTGGAGTGGCATGCCCCCAGCCGGTAATGATGGTGCGCAGGCTGGCTTCAGCTGCATTGGCCGGGATGTTTATGTTTTTTTGCAAAACGAAATCATGCGCTTCGCCGTAAGGCACTCCGCCCAGCGACCACGAAGCATAGTCAAGCACCTCTTCAATGGCATAATACTTGAAATCGGGCGTACCTTCTGTTAACTCAAATTCAATAGAAACAAGCCAGCCATCACTACCCCAAACCTCCACAAACGACTTAAGTTTAACCTGACCTGTAAGTAAAGATTTGAAGTCAGTTACATCAATCATAAAGCCCCTGCCTCTTGCTGCATTGTCCACTCCGTAAGGAGTAATGTATCTTCCAATTTCTATCCATTTTTCAGTTTCAGGGTGCTGCAAACGCACGTTGGCAAACATATCCCAAGCATTACAGCCGCCTTCGGGGCATCGCAGCTTGATAAACATTCTTACCGTCTCTACTTTTGTAGGATCAACAGGAAACTCAAATACCCCTTCGGCGGTTTGAGAGTGGCCGCTGGCAAACGCATGCCGCGTACTTTCAAAAGTTTTTATGGCATGCACTACCGGCTTTTCGTCAACAGGCTCCTTATCACCGCATGAAGCGAAGACCATCATAATTGAAAAGAACAAAGCCAATATTTTTTTTAGCATAATTAATTTTTTAAAAAAGTAACTCCAAATATAAAATCCCGCTGTTTATCGGACGCGCTTGAAACTTGTAACCGAAGAACCTCCTCCCAACCCCCTCCAAAGGAGGAGTCCGAACCCGAACTTAAAATCCCCCGAATGAAGGATAATACCCAAACCTGAAACCTTGAACCATAAACTTTAAACCAGAAACCTTAATAAAACATCCCCCTCTGCTGAAAAGGGCTTTGTGTTTTCCAAATGCGGCCGTCTTCGCTAATGTGCCATGTTGATTGCCCATTAGTGGCGGGTGCAGAGAGCCTGAAACGGGTAATGGCCACATCAAATACTATGTCGAATGGTACCAAAAGCTCTTTTTGGTCCATATTCAGTTCATCGATACTGCAAGCGTAGCGCTGGTTTTCCCAAAAGAAATAATGCTGCAAGTAATACAACTCGCGCAGGGCAAACTTAATCTTCTCGTCCGGATTAACAATAAATTCTTCTGTTCCTTTCCCGGCATTATTACCTGAGAATTGCACAAAGCCCCAGTATTCGGGCCGGTGCATATCGATTACATACTGCGGCGACCACACCCAGTTGTATTCAGCAAAAGGCTTACCGGTTTCTGGGTTTATGCGCTTTTGGTATTGCCCATCTGCCACATCGAGCTGCCACTGCACCCTCGAAAAGTTTACCCGCCACTGATCGCCCGGCAGGGGAGGGTGCTTACCGGGGGCGGCCTCGGCAAGCACTTTCCATGGGAAAGCCATTTCAACCACCCAAAGGGTGTCTTCATCCGTGGGGTCGTTCAGGCTGCCCTGTAAATGAATACCAAACCCGAAACCTGCCACATCCCAGGCGCTGATGGGAATGCCCCCATTGCGGTAAGGCTTGTTTAGCATCAAATCCCAAATGGTCCCCAGGGCGTTGATTTCCAGTTCGTAATAGTTGTGGGTGTCGCTATTTGGGTCGATAAATACTTCGAAATTATTGTCGTGAAAAATCACGGATTCGCGTTCGGTAAGGGTGGCCCACAAGTGGGGTTCTTCGAGTTTTGCGGCAATGTAAAAATTGTCGTCGTCCCAAAGCATTTTCACTTTCGTGGAAAATTGGGGTGCAGGCATTTCTGGGCCTTCAATATCCTGAAATTCGTCGGTCCAGGGCGCATGCTGCCAGTCGGCCTCATTTAGTTTCCCGTCAAGAATTATCGGACTGGAAGCCCGGTAAGCCACATAGGTTTTCGGGAAGGCCTCAAACAGCCTGGCCTGTGCAAAGCCTTTCCCCGAAAGGGAAAAGAAAAAAAGAACAATTATAGTAAGCCTGATTTTCGAAAAATGCATCATCAACGATTCTTTAATTCAAACGAAAATCGCCCTTTTCTACACTCCAGTCGTTGCCAAAGAAACCACTGGCCCTGATGCCATGAATGCCATCGCGCAGCCAGGTCGCATCGAAGATCAGCAGATCAGGAAATCCGGTAATGCCCGAGAAGTAATCGTTGGGTGCAAGGGCCTTCATACCTTCAATGCCGGTTCCGGCCACCACTCCCACGCTGGCAAAGTGACTGTCGGGTCGTGGATAAATAAAATAGGTGCCCAGGTTGTTTCCGCTGATAGCATAGGCACCTAAATCAATTTTGCCATTTTCCACCTGCACCGGCGCATCTTTCAGCAGCAGGTTCCATGCTTTGTTGTTGCTGGCATTTCCATAAAGGATCACGTTACGGTCGGCAAACATTTCCAGGTTGAAATCGGTGTCGGCAATTATATCAATGGAGCCATTGCCACGATACAGGAAGGTTTCGGCATCGAAGCGGGCCTTGTTCTTGTACCATTCGTTCTCTTCATTGGCTCCGCCAGTGGCGTATACAAAAACCATATTGTTGGTAAAAGCGAGTTTGAAACCACCATAGCGGGCGGGGTGCTTTTCAGATTTTAACGGGGCATCTATTTTTTCCCAATTATGGTTGCGGAGTTTCAGGGTGATGTCATTGCCTTTCTCAACATTAATTTCCTGTCCGTTTACAATGATTAGCGGATTGGTTTCAAATTCCATTAAGGAAAGCGCCAATGTAATGGATTCCACATTGTCGAGTCTTCCGGCGATGGTGTCGTTTTGCTTTTTCAGGTCTACGGTGCTTACCTCGTAATGCCTGATTTGCTGGTTTACCTGCACCCAGTAATTGGTGGATGAAACGCCGGGCGATGCCGTGCGAAAATCAATTTGTTTCACTGCATTGATTGCTGGTATGTTGTTGTGTTTCATGAAATCAAACAGCGGTGGCCAGTCCATGGCATGGTCGCCGTCCCAGTGGGTGGCGCCCGGCTGTTCATGATAGGTAAAGTTGTTATGGAACTTGCCAAGCCTTTCGCGCATCATACGTGCCTGTTCTACCGATACCACCATGTCGGCATCGCCGTGCAGCACATACACGCCCGATTGCAGGTAGTTGCGCTCCAGGTTGAGCGTGCGGCCAGGCATAGCACCACGATAGATCATTTGGTAATGCGGATTGGCAAAAAGCAGGGAGTCTGAGCCGCCCCGGCGGTAGCCGATAATGTCGGCATAGCCTGCCGCTGGCCCAATGGCGGCAAACTTATCGGGATAGGTGGCGCCCAGAAACCAGCTGCCGTGACCGCCCATCGAGTGGCCTGTTAGGTAGGTGCGTGCCGGGTCGGTGGGATAAATTTTCTTTGCGTTTTCAAATACCTCCAGGGCATCCATACGGCCCCATTCTTCCCAGTTGAAGCCAAAAGGCCGGCGGTTGGTGGGTGCCACAATATGTGCCCAGTCTTTTTGTTGGTAGGCGCGGGTCTGGTTGCGGGCTTCGACAGAGGCACCATGGGTCGACAGTATAAAAGCCTGGCCTGGGCGGTTGGAAGTGGAGGGTGCAACACTATAATATTGAACGCTGCCGTCGATATTACTTACAAAGGTCCGTTCGTGATGGCGGGTAATGTCTTGTTGATTGAGCTCAATGTCGGCACGATGCACTTCATTACCGGCGGCATCGTGCAAAAAAACGGTGGCGCTTATCGTTTCGGCCCGTGTGTAACGGCGGGGCGCCGGCACCCGGAACTTCACCTTGCGGGTGGTCATGCCAATGACATGGTCCATTGGCGTTGCGACGGCCTCGCCCGAGCGCAGCCTGCAGGTAATGCTGTAGCCCTGCAATGACCCATTGCCGGCGTTTACAACCCTTATTGCTCCCCATTTGTTGTCGCGCTCGCCACGAATAAGGGCAGGAAGGGTCATGTCGCGTGTTGAGAATTGCACCTCCTGATGGGGTAACACAATTTTTGCTGATACCCTGCCAAATCTTCCGTGCGAGAAGAGGAACTGATTGAGTCCTTTTTTCAGGGTAAAGGGAATGAGTGTATAAGCAAAGTCGTAATGGTCGCCCTCATGGGGCATCCCATTGATAAACAGTCTTGTATGACCGCTGGCATCAAGGAAAACGGTAACTTCTTCAGGCGAATCTATTTCAGAATAAACCCAGGCACGACCCAGGTTTCCGCTGAATACATTATCCTCATTGGCTTCTATTGATTCCCAGACCAGTTCGAGGGGGTCGTTCAGGTAATTATCAGTCAGCCGAAGGCCGTTTTCGGGTTGCTGAAACCTGCCGGTGGCTACCTGCCAGGCAATAATGTCTTCGCCGCCCGACAAAACGCCGGGGCGGACCGATGCCCTCAGTGCAAATCCTTGGGTGAATTCATGAAGGATAATTCCTTCATTGGTATTTTCAATCCGGTCCTTACCAAAATATTCCACAATATTTCCGGTACGCTGTGCTTTTGTTTCGCCGAAAGGCAAAAAGAAAAAAACAGAGACTAAGATGGTGTAAATGAAGTGCCTTGCCATGGTTTTGAATTTTTTTTTCCGGTTTTAAATTATTTCTTATCTTGCGACCTAAATTGATTTAGGCGCAAAAATAATAAACAATTTCAACTTTGCTTTTTTTTAAGAATGAAGTGAAGGAAATTCTTAATGTTCCTTTAAAATTTGCTGAATATGAGGTGGTTTTTTGTATTGATTTTGATGGCATTTTCGATTTTTTCATGCCAGAGTGACCGGCTCCCCAGCGAAACGGATATCACCATTGAGTGGGAAGTAGTAAGCAACCAGATTTCGGAACAACCCGCAGTAAGGGCTCGCTTTGTTATTCATAACAATAGCCGTTTTGTGCTCGACGAAAGTAACTGGGTGTTGTACTTCAACCAGTCGCCCCGGCAAATAATGGCGTCTGAGACAGACAGAGGTGCGGTGGTTGAACATATCAATGGCGACTGGTATCGAATGGTACCTTCCCCGGGTTTCCTGCTCAAGCCGGGCCAGAAAACAGAGGTCGTTTATGAGGCAGGGGCATGGTGGATAAAGGAATCGGATGCTCCAAGCGGACTTTATTTTGTTTTTTCTGATAAAAATGGCAAGGAAAAGATTGTTGAAGTCCTGAGTTATTCCATTCTTCCTTTTGAAAGGCCAGAACAAATCCATCGTCACCTGAATGACCCCACGCCCATTCCAAACCCCGAGCTTTCTTTTGAAGAGAACAAGAAAATGGTTCTGCTTCCTGAAGAAGAGATGCTTTTGGTGGTTCCAAGCCCTGTTTCGGTGCAAAAAAGTGGCGAGCATATCCTGTTCGATCAAGCTTTAAGTGTAATTTATCAGGCCGAACTGGAATCGGAAGCCTTGTTTTTGGCAAAAACCATGGAAAGGGCTACAGGAGGAAATATTTCTGTTGAAAAAGGGAGCGAGCCGGCCAAGGGGGCAGTATTCCTTACGCTGGGTGATGTAAGCGTGGCAGGGAAAAGCAAAGAAGCTTACCGCCTAAGGGTTAATAACGACCACAGCATTTTGATTGAAGGCAGCGATGCCGCTGGGGTGTTTTACGGCATGCAAAGTTTACTGGCCCTTTTTCCTGTTGAAGATCTCCTCAGGCAAAACCCATCGCTGAGCCTTCCGGTGATTGAAATTGAAGATGCCCCCCGTTTCGGGTACAGGGGACTCCATGTCGATGTGTCCCGTAATTTCCAATCCACCAATACCATAAAAAAGGTGATGGATGCAATGGCATATTACAAACTGAATGTGATGCATTTTCACCTCACGGAGGACGAAGGCTGGCGTTTGGAGATACCGTCTCTACCGGAACTCACTGCCGTTGGTGGCCAGCGGGGGCACACCACCATGGATGCCCCGGCACTGCACCCGGCCTATGGATCGGGGCCCTACCCAAATGCTGAAGGAAAATTTGGAAGCGGATACTATACCCGCGAGGAATATATCGACTTGCTAAAGTATGCCCGCGAAAGGCACATTAAGGTAATACCCGAAATCAACCTTCCGGGGCATGCACGGGCTGCCATAAAAGCTATGGAGGCTCGATATGAACATTATATGGCGCTGGGGGATGAGAAAGCAGCCAACGAATTCCGTCTTATCGATCCCGAAGAAACCTCTCAGTATGTAAGTGCGCAGTCGTTTAAAGATAATGTAGTAAACGTGGCCCGGGAGTCGGCTTATCATTTTCTTGAAACCGTGCTCGACGATGTGATCGACATGTACGTTGAAGCCCGCGCCCCTCTTGATATTGTGCATATTGGCGGTGATGAAGTGCCGCATGGCGCCTGGACTCAATCACCAATGATTGACCAGCTAATGAAACAACTGCCCGATATTGACCAACATGCCAACATGCACATATACTTTACCCGCAAGGCGCTCGAAATCTTTGATGCCAGAAATTTGCGTATGGGCGGGTGGGAAGAAGTTGGCATGTACCGCAACGAGCAAGGCAGCCATGCTGTCTTTCAGGAATTTGCCGGAGGGCAGCTGATTCCATATTCCTGGAACAGCCTTTGGGGAGCCCAGGACCTGGCCTATCGTTTTGCAAACAGGGGTTACCCGGTGGTGTTGTGTCATGTGTCGAATTTTTATTTTGACTTGGCCTACAATAAAGACCCCAAAGAACCTGGCCTATACTGGGGTGGTTTCGTGAAAACCCGCGATGCCTGGTACTACAGTCCCTACTATGTTTTTAATGCCATTGTGAGAAACAGCATGGGAGCTGCGGTAAATACTGAAACAGCCTATGCCGGCATGGAACGGATCAAAGCCGATGCCCGTCACCTTATTTTGGGCCTTCAAGCACAGATGTGGAGTGAAACTATTTTGGGACCCGCAATGCTTGAACATTACCTGCTGCCAAAAATGATCGGATTTGCTGAATCGGCCTGGGCACCTGAAAGGAAATGGGAAACCACCTCCAATGCCGACTTGCGTGCAGCGCAAGCAGAAGAAAGCTGGAATGTTTTTGCCAACACCCTTGGCCGCAGAGAGCTGCCCCGCCTGGCCTGGCTGGCAGGTGGTTTCAACTACCGGATCCCTGCTCCCGGCGCGGTGCTAACCGACGGAATGCTATACGCCAATGTGGAGTTTCCCGGACTGGTTATCAGGTATACCACCGACGGCAGCGAGCCTGATGCCGCTGCAAATATTTACCAGTCGCCGGTTGCCGTGGGGGCAGGTCATATTAAGCTCAGAGCCTATGATGCCTCGGGCAGGGGTAGCAAAACGGTAATGCTTCGGCTTGAGGAGTGATGATTTGGTTGGATTAATTTCTGTCAATACTTTTTACCACTTAATAATGGAATACACTAAAGGCAAACTGATCTCGCTGCTGCTGCTCAGACTTGTGATAGGCTGGCACTTCTTTTACGAAGGCATGGTTAAGGTGCTGAATCCGGCCTGGACTGCCAAGGCTTACCTGCTTGATTCGGGTGGCTTTGCCAAATCTTTTTTTGAATGGATTGCCTTTAATTCTTCATTGCTGGCTGTCAGCGATTTTGTCAATGCCTGGGCGCTTACCCTTGTGGGGTTTTTCCTGCTGCTGGGCTGGTGGGTTCGCCCGGCCGCCATTGCAGGCATGATGCTGCTTACCCTGTATTACCTCTCGCATCCTCCCTTTCCGGGAATAGAATACCTTTTCCCGGTCGATGGCAATTATTTCATTGTTGACAAGACACTCGTGGAGCTTGCCGCCCTGGGGGTGGTGCTGAGCTTCCCCACAGCGCATATCATTGGGTTGGAAAGGCTTTTTAAAAAATCAAATACCTCTTTAAAATAACATGGATCAGGAGAAAAATAAAAATACCCCTGGGGAGTTTAACCGCCGCGAAATATTAAAAGGTCTGGCCGCTATTCCGGCTTTCGGACTAATTGGCTACGGGCTGTTTAAGGAAATAGGAGAGCTCAAGGCAAGTCGTATCAATTTGCTGGGTCAGGACGATTCCATTATTCCCAAGGGCGCACCATTGGTGGTGCAGGGCCAGACACTAAGGCTGGGCATAGTGGGCAGTGGTGGCCGGTCGCGCTACCTGCTCAAGGCATTGGGGTTTTTACACCCCGAACGCATTGATGAATATTCCGAATGGGCCCGCGCCAACAAATACTGGAAGGAATACATGGAGGAGTTCTATGCTCAGGACAACCTAAATGTGAGGATCACGGCCATTTGCGATGTGTTCGAAAAAAATGCCCGTCTGGGTGTGGAAATTGGTGCTAACCTATACCGCAAAGGAAGCGGTGGCGAAATGGACAATACCCCCAAACGCTATCATACCTACCAGGAGTTATGTGCCTCCGATGAGGTGGATGCCGTGATTATTGGCACGCCCGACCATTTGCATGTACCGGTGGTGATCGAAGCTGCCCGTAACGGAAAGCACGTGTATTGCGAAAAACCCCTTTCATGGACGGTGGAAGAAACCTATGAAGTGCGAAAGGTAGTAAAAGAATCAGGCATCGTTTTTCAGCTGGGGCACCAGGGGCGGCAAACCGACAGCTACCAGGTGGCTCGCTCACTTATAAACCGCGATGTGATCGGAAAAATTTCTCTTATTGAGGTATGCACCAATCGAAATGATCCCAACGGAGCCTGGGTTTACGATATAGACCCCGAAGCCAGCCCGGACACCATTGACTGGAAACAGTTTATTGGGCCAGCGCCCTGGCACGACTTCAGCCTGGAAAGGTTCTTTAGGTGGCGCTGCTGGTGGGATTACAGCACCGGCCTGAGCGGTGACCTCTTTACCCATGAGTACGATGCACTGAACCAGATACTCGACCTGGGTATTCCGCATTCGGCCATGGCCTCTGGTGGTATTTACTTCTATAAAGATGGGCGAACCGTGCCCGATGTGCTAAATATGGCGTTTGAATATCCTGATCGCGACCTCACCCTGCTATACAGTGCTACCCTGGCCAGCGAAAAGAAACGGGGCAAAGTGATCATGGGGCACGATGCCTATATGGAACTCGACGAGACCCTGATGATTAAAGCCGATCCCAAATCGACGCGCTATGCCGAACAAATAGAAAAAGGCATTATTGAACCACATAAACCACTGTTTTCTTATGTGCCAGGGCAGGATCGCGTGGATGCCATTACTTCGCCCACAGAGAAATATTTTGCAGAGCGCGGACTGCTTTATACTTTTCGTGATGGAAAAACCTATGACACCTCGCACCTGCACCTGCGCGAATGGCTTAACTGTATACGTAAGGGCGATGGCTCGCAGCCCAGCTGCGACATCGATGAGTCGTTCGAGGAAGCCATGACTGCGCATATGGGAACTATTTCCTACCACGAGGGGCGCCGCGTTCACTGGGACAGTGTAAATGAAGAAATCGTTTAAAAAAAGAATATGCTACCTGTCATTCAAACCGCTGTAGTTGGCTACGGATTATCCGGAAAAGTCTTTCATGCCCCTTTTGTGGAGTGCCACCCGGGCTTTGGGCTACACACCATTGTAAGCTCGGGCGACGAAGCAGGTAGGCTGTACACGGGTGCGAGGCTTTGCCGCCGTTTTGAAGAAATGCTTGCCCAGCCTGACATTGAGCTGGTTGTGCTCTGCACTCCTCACCACCTGCACCGCGAACAGGCCATTAAAGCAATTGAGGCCAATAAACATGTGGTTATTGAGAAACCGGTGGCTATGAGCAGCCCGGAAATGGAGCAAATCATGGCTGCAGCCCGGAAAGCAGGCAGGCTGGTATTCCCCTATCATAACCGCCGTTGGGATGGCGATTTTATGACTTTGCAGCACATCATAGAGCAAGGCTTTCTGGGTGAAGTGCTCGATTTTGAGTCGCATTTCGATCGATATCAACCCGAAGTTTCACGGGCTGAGTGGAGGTATGTGAATGAAAACGGCGGCGGCACCCTGTTTGACCTGGGTCCCCACCTTATCGACCAGGCCATTTGCCTATTCGGAAAACCTGAGTCCGTATGGTGCAGGCTGTATTTTCAGCGGCCAGGCAGCAAAGTAAATGACAGCTTCGACCTTAAGCTGTTTTATCCGAAGCTGACGGCTACCCTCAGGGCGGGCATTTTTGTCAGGGAAAACGGTCCTCGATTCCAGGTGCATGGCACGCTCGGCTCATTAATTAAATATGGGCTCGATACCCAGGAAGCATCCCTGAAAAAAGGAAAAAAGCCAGTAGGCGGGAACTTCGGAAAAGAACCCATAAAAATGCACGGACTGCTGCACTCTGTGGCTCGCAAAGAAACCATCAGGCAAAAGTTTCCTACCAAACCCGGAAGGTATATGGACTTTTACGAAAATGTTTACAATGCCCTTAAGGGGAAAGGCCAGCCAGCGGTAACTCCAGGCGACGCATTGCTAAACCTGCAAATTATTGAAGCGGCCAAAAGCAGCCATATTGAAAAAAGAATCATAAATTTAACCGTTTGAAGCCGGTTATTCTTTGCTGTTGAATTTTTCTAAACCAAAAATCCAATAAAATGAGTACACGCCGCGAGTTCTTAAGGTCATTTTCTTTGATTTCAGCAGGGCTTTTTCTGGCTTCTGCCTCATGTAAATCCAGACGCCAACAACCTGAAAAAAAACAGGCCCTCGGTATCCAGCTATATTCCCTCAGGGATGTAATATGGGATAACTTGCAAGCTACCCTGGCAGAGGTGAGCAAGTTGGGCTATACCGGGATAGAGGCTTATGGCTATGATGGACGCTTTTTTGGTATGGAGGCCAGGGCTTTTAAGCGTATGTGCGACGACTTGCAACTCGAAATTTACAGCACCCACACCGGTATTACTTTGGAGAATGTCCACGGGTTTGCAGAAACTGCCGCCGAAATCGGGATGAACTTCCTGGTGTTGCCTTCCTTTGGTGGTCGGCCCCGAAGTACAGTGGCAGATTACCATCGGGCGGCAGAAGAAATGAACCGATTGGGTGAAATATGCAACAGCTACGGGGTTCGCTTCGGTTATCACAACCACGATTTTGAGTTCATTAAGATAGGCGAGGTAATGCCGTATGATATTTTGCTGCAGGAAACCACACCCGAACTGGTGACTTTTCAAGCGGACACCTACTTTTTTGTTAAGTCTGGCCTCGACCCGGTTCACTTTTTTACCACTTATCCCGGACGTTTCGAATCACTCCACCTTAAAGATGTTGGCATGGACGGCGAGAGTTGTATTATTGGGAATGGGATTGTTGACTTTGAAGCCGCACTGGCATCGGCCGGGGCCAAGCTGCTCATTTACGAGCAGGAGCATTGTGCCGAGGGTTCGTCGCTCTATTGTGCTGAGCAGAGCATCCGTTATATTCATTCACATTTATTAAAAAAGTAAAGCTATGGAAGAAGCTGACAACAAGAGCAACGCCATAGGCCGCCGCAAGTTTATACGCAACACGGCCCTGGCCTCGGCAGGTTTTATGATCATGCCCAGTCATGTCATTTCAGGACTTGGCCATCGCATGCCCAGCGATAAACTGAATATTGCCGGAGTGGGTGTGGGGGGCCGAGGGGGTGGTGTGATCAGGGCTGTGAACAGTGAAAACATTGTGGCCCTTTGTGATGTCGACTGGAAATATTCTGCCCGCATCTTCAATGAATTTCCCAACGCCCGTAAATATTACGACTGGCGTGTGATGTTCGATGAGATGAAGGACTCTATTGATGCCGTGGTGGTGGGAACACCCGATCATACCCATGCCATCATCAGCATCAATGCCATGAAAATGGGCAAGCATGTGTATTGCGAGAAGCCGCTGACCCACTCCGTTTGGGAATCGAGAGAAATGACCAGGGTGGCCAAGGAGTACAAGGTAGCTACCCAGATGGGCAACCAGGGCAACTCGGGCGAAGGCATTCGTCAGACCTGTGAATGGATTTGGGATGGCGCCATTGGCGAAGTTCGTGAGGCCCATGCCTGGACCAACCGCCCCATATGGCCGCAAGGTCTTGAAAGGCCAACGGAATCAGTACCTGTGCCCGATACCCTCAATTGGGATGTCTTCCTGGGCCCTGCGCCCTACAGGCCTTTCCATCCTACCTACACGCCATGGAACTGGCGCGGATGGTGGGACTTTGGCACCGGTGCCCTGGGAGATATGGCCTGCCATATCATGGACCCGATTTTTATGGCGCTTCACCTGAAATACCCCTCCAGGGTGCAGGGAAGCTCCTCTCAGTTCAACACCGAGTCGCCACCCCTGGCCGAAGTGGTGAAATATGTTTTCCCCGAAAGGGAAAAATTCCGTGGCCTGGAAATGCCCGAAGTTTCTGTTACCTGGTGGGATGGCGGACTATTGCCTCCCAGGCCCGAAGAACTGCCTGATGGAGAAGTAATGGGGCGCGACCCCAACGGGGGCTGTCTGTTTATTGGCACCAAGGGCAAAATCATGACCGGATGTTATGGCAGAAACCCATTTTTACTGCCCCTCGATTATGACCAGAACTATAAGCGCCCGGCTCCTGAGCTGCGCCGTGTGGATACCAGCCACGAAATGGACTGGGTGCGCGCCTGCAAGCAAAGTCCCGAATATCGCATTGAGCCCAGCTCGTATTTCGGCTATGCCGGGCCAATGAATGAAATGGTGGTAATGGGCGTGGTGGCAGTGAGGCTGCAGGATTTGAAACGCGAACTCCTCTGGGACGGCGAAAACATGCGTTTTACCAATATTGGCGAAAATGACGAAATCAGGGTGGTGAAAAGCGACAAGTTTGAAGTCATTGATGGGCACCCCCATTTCGATACACAACATGAAACCATCAATGCCAGGGCAGCAGCCGAAGAATATATCAGGCATACCTACCGGGCAGGATGGACCATGTAATTTGTTTTTTTGAGATTCTTTATAATTAACCAAATCAAAAAGGAGAGAAAATGAAAAAGTTATTGTTTTTGATGGTCATTGCACTGGCTGTGGCCGCTTGTGGCGGACGGCAGCAACCTGCCGATGCAGAAGATGCCGTGGTGGCTGACAATACCCTTACAGAAGAAGAGATCGCCGAAGGCTGGATTTTGCTTTTCGACGGGGAGACACCCGGCAAATGGCGGGGCTACAACAATGATTACTTCCCCACAGGCTGGGAAGTAGCCGATGGAATGCTTCGCTGCTTTGGCTCGGGTCGTGGCGAAGCAGGTGGCCTGGAAGGCGGCGACATTATTTATGATGAGAAATTTTCGAATTTTGAGCTTTCGCTCGAATGGAAAATCTCGCCCGGAGGCAACAGTGGCATTTTTTACCTGGCCCAGGAAAATCCTGATATGACCATTTGGCAGACTGCCCCCGAAATGCAGGTGCTCGACAACACCACCCACCCCGATGGCCGCGATGGTCTGCACAGTGCAGGTGCGTTATACGATCTGATTGGTGTGCCGCAGGATAAAGTGAAGCCTGTGGGCGAGTGGAATCAGGTTAGAATACTGATTTACAGGGGGCTGGTAGAGCACTGGCTCAATGGTGAAATGGTGGTGAAATATCATCTTTGGACTCCCGAATGGTACGAAATGGTTGCCAACAGCAAGTTTCCGGAATACAACCCCGACTGGGCCGAAGTGGCACAGGAAGGTTACATTGGCCTGCAGGACCATGGCGACGATGTGTGGTATAAAAATATCAAGCTGAGAAAGTTATAGTGACTTTTTACGGGAATTTAAGCCGGTAATAGCTTATTGCCGGCTTATTTTTATTTTTTGTAAATTATTTCAAGGAGTTGTTTTTATGGGAAGAGTATATGCTTTTATGGGAAGCAGCAAAGTTTTTATCCTTGCCTCCCTTTTTTCTTTTTTGAGTTTTCCCCTTTTGAGCCAGGATTACATTGTTGAAGAAACCTGGGAATCCTTGCGCAGCCGTCCTTATCCTCAATGGTTCAAGGACGCCAAGCTGGGCGTGTTCATCCATTGGGGTGTATATTCGGTGCCGTCGTATGGAGGGCCAGAATCGTATGCCGAATGGTACTTGCGGGGGTTGCAGTCTGGCGCGCAAAGCCGCATAGATTTTATGAAAAAATACTGGGGCGAAGATTTTGAATACGAAGACTATGCTCCGCTGCTCAAAGCCGAACTTTTTGATGCCGACGAATGGGCCGAAATTTTTGAAAGGGCAGGGGCCAAATACATTATTTTAGTAAGCAAACACCACGACGGCTATTGCCTCTGGCCCAGCGAATATGCACCTGGCTGGAACAGCGCGGATGTGGGTCCGATGCGCGATGTGGTGGGAGAAGTGGCCGATGCCGTGCGCAAACGCGACATCAAGTTTGGGCTATATTATTCGCTTCCCGAATGGAACCACCCATTGCACCGCTGGTATATCGACCCGCACGAAGACATACATCCCTATATTCAGCAGCACATGATTCCCCAGTTCAAGGAATTGATAGGCACCTACAAGCCCCACGTGCTCTTTACGGATGGAGAGTGGTTTCATACGGCCGAAGACTGGAACGCACGCCAGCTCATTGCCTGGTACTATAACCTGGTGGGGCCTGATGCCATTGTGAACGACCGCTGGGGCCACGGAGCCGACATTGGCTTTATTACGCCCGAATACAGCTCGGGCCGGATACTGACTGACCGACCCTGGGCAGAGGTGCGGGGGCTGGGCCGGAGCTTTGGTCTCAACCGCAACGAAAAGCTGGAAGCTTATATGAGTCCTGAAGAACTTATCCACTTCTTTGCACGGGCCGTAGCCAATGGTGGTGGCATCACCATTAACGTGGGCCCGGGCGCCGATGGCAAAATTCCGCTATTGCAGCAGGAACGTTTGGAGCAGCTTGGCGAATGGATCAGGGTGAACGAGGAGGCCATTTATGCCTCGACGCAGTGGAGAAAAAACGGGGAAGAAAAGGAAGTGACCCTCGAACGAATTGACCCCAACATAAACTTTAACTGGGTGAGAAATTTCCCCGGACAACCCATTTCGGAAGATAACTTCACGGCCACCTGGAAAGGCTATATCATGCCCGATTTCTCGGAAGAATACCTGTTTTCGGCTGTGGCCGATGATGGCATGCGCCTTTATATCGATGAGCAACTGGTACTCGATTTATGGAACCAGGCCGAAGAAGGCACCCAGTCGGAAGCCATGCGTGAAGGCGGACGCGCTGCGCTGGAAGGGAAAATGCGCCTGCGCAGAGGGCAAAAATATCCCATACGGGTAGAGTACCGCGAAGACTACCAGAATGCCAACATCAGCCTTTACTGGGAGAGCCGCTCCCTGCCACGTGAGGTGGTGCCCCAGAAAAATCTTTTTTCTCGTAAGGAAAATCAAACCGGCGATGGCCTGACGGCAGTGTACCGCTCAATGAATCAATACCTGGCTTACACCCACAACCACGGAAACCTTTATGCCATCAGCTTTGAATGGCCCGATGAGGTGCTTGCCCTTCCCATTGCTGAGCCGGCCGATGGAACCAGTATTACCCTGCTGGGCCGCGAGGGCGGTTTGCCATGGAATTATGAAAATGGACTGCTCAAAATAGATGTGAGCCAGGTGAAATACAATGATATACCTGGCCACTATGCCTGGACCTTTAAAATCGAAAATTATGAATAGGAGAAAAATTATTTTAATGGCCTTGTTGCTTGGCATCATTATGTTGTCGTGTCGCTCGAAGACCCAATATGAGAACATTAGCCTGATACCCCTTCCGGTAAAAATGGATGTATCCGACGGCAGTTTTACCATTAAGTCGCAAACCCCTCTTTTGTTTTCGGCCGATGAGCTCGAAAATATGTCAGCTTATGCGGCTGACCTTTGGGAAACTTACTTGGGCTTTGAGCTTAAACATGAAAAAGATGATGGACTCAAGGGAATTAATACCATTAACCTGGTGCTTAATGCGCCCATCGATGATGAACTGGGTGAGGAAGGCTATACCCTTAGGATTAAAAAGGACGGAATACGCATTACAGCCAACAAGCCAGCAGGCTTGCTTTATGGCATTCAGACGATGCACCAGTTGCTGAGTACCAACCCCGAAGGCAAAATGCCCCTTGTTAACATTAAGGATTATCCTCGATTCAGTTACCGTGGGTTACATTTGGACGTGTCAAGGCATTTTCAGCCCATTGAATTTATCTACAAGCTTATTGACCAGATGGCCATGCACAAGCTCAATGTGTTTCACTGGCACCTGATCGACGACCAAGGCTGGCGGCTGGAGATCAAGAAATACCCCAAACTTACCAGCGTAGGTGCCTGGCGTGTAGACATGTCGGACCTGCACTGGAATTCCAGGCCGCTGGTAAACGATCAGGCCAACGCCACCTACGGCGGTTATTATACCCAGGAAGAGGTGAAAGCCCTGGTGGCTTATGCCGCTGAGCGCAACATTACCGTAATGCCAGAGATTGAAATGCCTGCCCACGTGATGTCGGCACTGGCAGCCTATCCCGAATTATCGTGCACGGGCGAAAACCTGGGCGTGCCTCCGGGAGGGGTGTGGCCTATTACCCATATTTATTGTGCAGGCAATGAAGCTACCTTCGAGTTTCTGGAGAATGTGCTGATGGAGGTGATGGAAATGTTCCCTTCTGAATACATCCACATTGGTGGTGATGAAGCCGACAAAACCAACTGGAAGAGCTGCCCGAAATGCCAGGCCCGCATTGAGGAGGAGGGGCTGGAAGGTGAAGAGGAGCTGCAAAGCTATTTCATTAAGCGCATTGAGCAATTTCTGAACTCGTACGGGCGGCAGATCATTGGCTGGGACGAGATACTGGAAGGTGGCCTGGCGCCCAATGCCGCAGTGATGTCGTGGCGCGGCAAGGAAGGCGGCATTCAGGCAGCACAAATGGGCCATTCCGTAGTGATGACTCCGGTAAGCCATTGCTACTTTGATTACTACCAGGGCGACCCAGATTTGGAGCCTCTGGCCTTTGGGGGCAATATCACCCTGGCAAAAGTCTATTCATTTGAACCCATCCCAGATGAACTCAGCAGGGAGGAGGGCAAGCTGGTGCTGGGCGCACAGGCCAATGTATGGACAGAATATATGCCCGACTACCGCCATGTGGAATATATGATCTTTCCGCGTTTGGCTGCACTGGCCGAAGTGGTTTGGTCGCCAAAAGGCCATCGCGACTGGGGCGATTTCTCCCGAAGAATGGAAGCCCAGTATAAAAGGTACCAGAAGCGCGACATCAATTTTGCCCTTAGCGCATTTCAGATAAGTGCCACCCCCGAAGTTAACATCGGTAATAAAACCCTTATTATTATACTCGACTCGGAGGTGTATAAACCAGAGATCCGATATACGCTCGATGGAAGCGAGCCCGATATTGCTTCAAACTTGTATGACAGCCCCATCGAAATTGATCAGACCACCACGATAAAAGCTGCCGTTTTCATAGATGGTAAGTCGATGGAGCAGGTCTTGCAGCGCGAATACTTCCTGCATAAGGCCTTTGCCGCCGGCATTGAAATGGAGCACCCCAACAGCCCCAACTACGATGCCCATGGGCAGTACAGCCTGGTGAACGGCATCAGGGGAACCCGAAGCTATTCTGATGGCAATTGGAAGGGATTCAGGGGTGTTGACCTGGTGGCAACCCTTGACCTGGGCGAAGAAACCACCATCAGCCATGTCTCGGTTGATGCCTTGCAAACCTCCGGTTCCTGGATCTTCCTTCCGCAATGGGTTTCCTTCGAGGTGTCGGCCGATGGTGTAGAATTTGAATTGCTTGAAACCGTGATGAACACTATAGACATAAACGACGGCAGGCGTCTTTTGGAAGTGTATGCCACCAATCAGCCTGCGGCCAATGTTCGTTTCGTTAGGGTTACAGCCAAGAATCAGGGTGTTTGCCCTGAGGGCCACACTGGCGAAGGCCAGCCTGCATGGCTATTTGTGAGTGAAATTATTGTTGAGTAAATGGATTGTGAATAGCGAATTACACAGCTATTCTTGCAATACAAATTTCTATGCTGAAAAGATTTTATTTGATTTTGGTATTGCTGCCATTATCTGGTGCTTTTGCAAATAAGGTGCCGGTGCAGATCATTCCTGCACCGGTACATATTGAATTCCATGACGGACAGTTTGTAATTGATGAAAATACCAGCCTTCATTACAACCGCAGAAATACCCAACTGGCAGATCTGGCCAATTTCATGGGCACTTACATAAATGGTATTTCCGGCTTCAGGCCAGCTTATCATCGCAAGGCTGAAAACAGCATTATTTTTGAGATCATCGCTAATCCTGAGTTGGGAAAGGAAGGGTATGAACTGCTGGTAAGCCCGCAAAACATCCGCATCAAGGCCAATGGTCGCGAAGGGATTTTTTACGGAATGCAAAGTCTTTTTCAAATTCTTACCCCGGTGCGCACCAATGCAGCCCTGGTGGTTCAGGCAATGGATATCATCGACTATCCGCGATTTGGCTGGAGGGGTATGATGCTTGATGTGAGCAGGCATTTTTTTCCTCCTGAAACCATTAAACAGTTTATCGACCTGCTGGCCAGCTACAAGTTCAATGTTTTTCACTGGCATCTGACAGATGATACCGGCTGGCGAATTGAAATAAATCAGTATCCCTTGCTTACGGATGTTGGCGCCTGGCGGGCTGACCGTTTGCACCAAACATGGTCTGAGCGTGAACCAGTGAAAGAAGGGGAGCCCAACACCTATGGCGGTTATTACACCCAGGAGCAGGTTCGCGAAATAGTGGCATACGCCAAAATGCGCAATATCACCATAGTGCCTGAAATTGAACTTCCCGGGCATTCGGTGGCAGCCCTCGCGGCATACCCCGAGTTCAGCTGCACTCAAAAGCCACAGAACGTGCATGCAGGTGGTCCTTACCCCGAAGGGATACAATC
Source organism: Bacteroidales bacterium (assembly GCA_041687035.1). Taxonomy (GTDB): domain Bacteria; phylum Bacteroidota; class Bacteroidia; order Bacteroidales; family UBA7960; genus UBA7960. The sequence goes on along the minus strand of JAWLCS010000027.1, from coordinate 25,992 downwards.
GGCCTATTGTGTTGGCAATGAAGACGTTTTCGCTTTTCTGAAAAACATTTTACTGGAGGTAATGGACCTTTTCCCTTCTGAATTTATCCATATCGGGGGCGATGAAGTGGAGAAATCGCAGTGGCGAAACTGTGAGCGTTGCCAGGCGCGAATAAAGGAAGAGGGCCTGGCCGATGAGGATGAGCTGCAGAGTTACATGATCAGGCGTTTTGACGAATTCCTTGCTTCGCATAACCGCCGGTTAATTGGTTGGGATGAAATTCTTGAAGGTGGACTTGCCCCCGGTGCTACGGTTATGAGTTGGCGGGGTGAAAGGGGAGGGATCGCTGCAGCCCGTATGGGGCATGATGTGGTCATGAGTCCGGGTTATCCCTGCTATTTTGACCATTACCAGGCCGGCCCCGAAGGCGAACCCCTGGCCATTGGTGGCATGAACACCCTTAAAAATGTGTATGATTATGAACCCATTCCCGCAGAACTCACCGAGGACCAGGCGAAATTTGTATTGGGTGCCCAGGCCAACATCTGGACTGAGTATATTACCACGGTGAGTCATTTGCAATACATGTTTTTGCCGCGCATGCTGGCATTGGCCGAGGTGGTATGGTCGCCTGCCGAAAACCTTAACTGGGAGGACTTTAACCGCAGATTGGATGGCTGGCATTTCCGCAAGTTCGACAAAAAGGGTCTCACCTACAGCCGTGGCAACACCAAAGTTTCCATCACGCCAGTATCAAGCGAAGGCAGCCTGGAGGTGTTTCTTGAAACAGAAGTCATTGGAGGTGAAATTTACTATACCCTCGATGGAACTGACCCCACCCTTCAGTCCAATAAATATTCCGGACCCATAATAATTGAGCGTTCTCTAACCCTCAAGGCATCCACTGTCAGAGATGGCCATATTCTCGGTTTGTTGCCTGCCCAGCAGGATTTTAACATTCACCTGGCCAGCGGTCGGGATATACAATACGAGAACCCGGTGAGCCGATACTATATGGCCGACGGACCCAACTCGCTTACCGATGGTGCAAGGGGTACCTTAAAAGTGACCCAATACTGGCATGGCTTTAACGGGCGCGATATGATTGCCACCATAGACCTGGGTGAAACGAAAACCATAAGCAGTCTTACCCTGGGCGCGTTGCAAAAACAGGTGGACTGGATCTTCCTGCCACCGCAGGTTGAATTTGAAATTTCTGCTGATGGTAACAACTGGGAGAAGTGGGGCATAGCAAAAAATCCTTTGCAGGAAGATGACAACTCGGAGCAGACTGTCGATTATACTGTCAGCGCACTGGCCAGCCAAGCCCGCTTTGTGAAGGTTACCGCTCGCAACTTTGGGATTTGTCCTCCGGGCCATCCCGGTGAGGGACATCCCACCTGGCTGTTTGTGGATGAGATAGTGGTAGAATAAAACCGGAAATAAAATCGGTGATCTGCCCTGAACCGTTGCTGTTTGATACCCGACTTTAAAATTTAAGGTTTTTGATAAGATTTTTAAATTGATTTTTATGAAAAACAAATTTTATAAGGCCTTTTTGCTTGTAGTTGCCATGGGTTTTATCGGTTGTCAAACTTCCCCTGTGCTTGATAATGAATCAGTTCCTGTCGTCCAGACCAAAACAAGACCAACTACCCCGATTATGGGGTGGTCAAGCTGGAATTATTATCGCATAGAAATAACCGAAGATATTATTAAGGCACAGGCCGATGCTATGGTAGCTTCAGGCATGAGCGATGCAGGTTATACTTTTGTAAATATTGATGACGGCTTTTATGGTGGAAGGGATGAAAAGGGAAGGATTATGGCCCATCCTGAAAAGTTTCCTGGTGGTATGAAGGCGCTGGCGGACTACATCAGGTCTGCGGGTTTAAAACCCGGTATTTATGCCGATGCGGGTATCAATACCTGCGCATCATATTGGGATAAGGATACTCTGGGCGCTGGAATGGGCTTATGGGGGCACGACCGAAAGGATCTTACTCAATATCTGGTAGACTGGAATTATGACTTCATTAAGGTGGACTGGTGCGGAGGAAACTGGCTCGGTCTTGACCAGGAGTGGCGTTACACCCAAATATCTGATTTGATAAGAGAAATCCGTCCCGATGTGGTATTTAATGTTTGCTCTTGGGGCTTTCCCGGTGATTGGGTAATTAATATCGCAGATTCATGGAGGGTCTCCTACGATATCAATAATGACTTCGGATCCATTCTTGCCATCATCGATCTGAATGCTGAATTGTGGCGGTATGCTTCTCCAGGGCATTTCAATGATATGGATATGCTGCAGGTGGGGAGAGGCATGAGCTACGAGGAGGATAAATCTCATTTTACCATGTGGGCTTTTTTGAATTCGCCCTTGTTGGCAGGCAATGACCTTACCAAAATGAGCGACGAAACCCTTTCGATATTGACAAACATAGATGTGATAGCCATAAACCAGGACCCGCTGAGCTATCAGGCCCGCAGGCTGTTCAGCCAAGATGGCCTTGAGATATGGGCCAGGCCACTGGTTTCTGCCATGAGTGGCGAAGTTGCCATTGTTCTTTTTAATCGCACCGATCAGAAGGCAGCTATATCTTTTTATCTGGAAAGTATTGGAATTAATCCCCGGCAGGGATATGATGTCACGGATTTATGGGAAAAAATTAAATTAACAGGACTGACTGCACCTCAGCGTATTTATGAAGTACCCTCGCACGGAGTAGTTGCCCTGAGGGTTAAAGGCAATGCAATGCCATACAACGTATTCCAATTCAGAAATAATTGAATTTTAAACCAATTGAAAAATTATGAACCGTTTATCAGGAATTCTTTTAGTTATGCTGTTTGCTGCAATGAATTTTTTTTCGTCCTGCTCGCAACAACGGCATGAGTTCAGTATCAGTGATGGGGAATTTATGATAGATGGAGAATCCATCATGTTCTTTTCGGGTGAAATCCATCCTTCACGCATCCCCCGCGAATACTGGCAGGATCGCCTGCAATTGGTGCGGGCCATGGGAATGAACTCCATTAGCATTTACATGTTCTGGAATGTGCACGAGCCCTATCCCGGACAATACAATTTTGAAGGCCAGGCCGATATTGCAGAATTCATTCGTTTGGCGCAGAAAGAAGATCTCTGGGTTTTCCTCCGCCCCAGCCCCTATGTTTGTGCCGAATGGGAATTTGGCGGCTATCCCTGGTGGCTGCTTAAAGAACCCGACCTGAAAGTGCGCAGCAAAGATCCGAGGTTTATGGATGCATACCGCAACTATGTGAATGAGGTGGCCAAACAGCTTACCTCCTTGCTTATCGAAAACGGCGGGCCCATAATTATGGTGCAAATCGAAAACGAATATGGTTTTTATGGCGACGATAAGGAGTACCTGGCCATGAACCGCGATATTTTCATTGAGGCCGGATTCAACACCGACCTGTTTACCTGCGATCCCCCCTCAACCATTGATGCCGGTCATCTGCCGGGCATCTATGCCGCGGTAAACGGCGGTGCAAAGCCCGCTGAGGTAATGGCCACGCAAGATCGAATCAACGGCCCGGGAGGTCCTTACTTTGTGTCGGAATGGTACCCCGCCTGGTTCGATGTTTGGGGCAAGCAGCATCACACTTCTTCGGTAGAAGCCTTTACCCAGCACCTCGACTCCATTTTTTATTACGGCATTTCGCTCAATATGTATATGGCACACGGCGGCTCAAACTTTGCCTTTATGAACGGTGCCAACTACGACACCTATATGCCGTACCAGTCGCAAACACAGAGCTACGACTACGATGCGCCCATCAATGAGGCCGGCAATCCTACACCCAAATTCTGGGCCTACCGCGAGTTGGTGAAGAAATACGCCCCTGAGGGATACCACATTCCTGATGTGCCCGACCCCAAACCCTCCATGGCCATCGAGCCTTTTATGCTCAACCAGGTTTCCTTTTTTGAAAACCAGCGCCCCCAGGTAATCAAAACCGAACGCCCGCTGAGCTTCGAAGATATTGACCAGGGCTATGGCTATGTGCTTTATGAAGCGCAATTGCCCGAAGGCAAGGGCTGGCTGAAAATAAAGCAGCTGCGCGATTACGGCATTGTGCTGCTCGATGGGGAGCGCATGGGTATTGTGGACCGCCGCACTGAGCTTGATTCCATATACCTCGATGTGCCAGCTGGTGGTGCAAAGGTTTCCTTATTTATCGAAAACCTGGGAAGGCTCAATTTTGGCACCTTCCTTACCGACAACCGCAAGGGCATTACCGAAGCCGTTTTCTTCAACGGAGAAGAGATCCTGAACTGGGAAATGTTTGGCTATCCTTTCAAAAGTCTGCAACCTTTCACATTTACTGCCGAGGAAGAGCCCGGAAAAGCCTACGAATGGCCGGTGCTGCGTAAGGGCGAGTTTTATCTTGACGAGGTGGCCGATACCTATTTTGATATGCGCGAGTTTGGAAAGGGCAGCCTCTGGATCAATGGTCACCATATTGGCCGCTACTGGCAGGTAGGCCCTCAGCAAACGCTTTATATTCCGGCTCCCTGGCTCAAAAAAGGCAAGAACGAAGTGTTGGTTCTCGAAATGCTGAAAACCTGGCAGCAGGAATTGCAGGCTATCGACGAGCCTATTCTCGATCAGCTGAACGAAGAACTTTTTATGGGTCCCACTGCCGTACAGCAAATTCAGTATTAATATGAAGTTTTGCAGCAATCTTCTTTTTATTTTTTCCCTTGCGGGAATAATTTTTCTTGCCTCCTGCCAGCGCAGTGTGTATTACGAAAAAGAGGTTGTTTTTAAAGATGGCCTGACCCTTGACGAAAAAGTTTTCATGGCCGCCCATGTGGTGCCTACACCGCAACAACTGGCTTGGCAGGAGCTTGAATATACCGCGTTTATTCATTTTGGCATCAATACCTTTGTAGGTCGCGAGTGGGGCGATGGCACTGAGTCTCCTGAGAAGTTCAATCCCACCGAACTCAATGCCATGCAATGGGTGCAAACCTTTAAGGATTCGGGAATGAAGATGGTAATTCTCACCGCAAAGCATCACGATGGTTTCTGCCTTTGGCCCACCGAAACTACCGCACATTCGGTTAAGGCTTCGCCCTGGCGCAATGGTCAGGGCGACCTGGTAAGGGAGGTAAAAGATGCTTGCGATGCCCTGGAGTTGAAGTTCGGAGTATATCTTTCGCCCTGGGATCGCAACGCCGAGTCCTACGGCGATTCTCCGCGCTACAACGAATTTTTCAGTCAGCAGCTCACCGAGTTGCTTACCCGGTACGGAAAGGTGGATGAAGTTTGGTTTGACGGCGCTTTTGGCGAAGGGCTCGATGGAAGGCGACAGGTCTATGATTGGGAATCGTATTACGAGCTGATTTATGGCTTACAGCCAGATGCCGTGATCGCCATTATGGGCGAGGACGTGCGTTGGGTAGGTACCGAAACTGGCTATGGCCGCCCCACTGAATGGAGCGTTACGGCCTATGCACCGGGCGGACGGTCCGAAATGGAGGCCATCAACGAAAACCTGGGCCTCAATGCCATGACGCCCGACCTTGGCAGCCGCGAGCTGATCGACCGGGCCGACCAGCTCTTCTGGTACCCCGCAGAAGTGGATGTGTCCATTCGACCGGGTTGGTTTTACCATCAGCACGAAGACCAACGCGTGAAATCCCTGGCTCACCTGGTTGACATCTATTTCAATTCTATTGGAATGAATGCCGTGCTGCTGCTCAACGTACCGCCTGATCAGCGAGGGCTTATCCACGAAAATGATGTGGCAAGGCTTATAGAGTTCAGGCAATGGATGGATGCCGCTTTCGCGGAAAACCTTTTACTCAACGCCCGCCCGAACAAACGCAAGGCGCGTGCCGCCATCGATGGCAAATCAAAAAGTTATTTCGCAATAAAGCGCTTCCCGGAAACGGTGGAATTCGAACTGGGAAGGGAGGTGAAGTTCGATGTAATGGAATTGCAAGAATACATTGCCAAAGGACAGCGGGTGGAGTCTTTTACAGTTGAAGCCCTGCTCGACGGGCAATGGCAGGAGATAACCAGCGGAACAACAATTGGCTATAAGCGCCTGATGCGTTTTGCACCGGTTTCTTCAGATCGAATCAGAATTACCATTCAGCAAGCCCGGCACCATGCCCTGATTTCCGGATTGGGCTTGTATCTCATTCCCGAGATTCTGACCGATCCGGTCATTACCCGCAACAAGGAAGGGATGGTTAGAATTTCTGCCGAAACGGAATTTCCGGTGATTACCTATACCTTGGATGGCAGCGAGCCCGGACCTCAGTCCACCAGCTATTCAGGGCCATTCCCTTTGCCTGAAGGAGGCACTGTTACGGCAAGGACTTTCATAAATGATTTCCAGGTGGCTGGAAGCGTTATTAGCCAAAGTTTTGACATAAGCCCTGCCAAATGGACCGTGGTGGAGGCCAGTGAAGGACACAGTGCCTTCCCGGCCGGGTATGCCATCGATGGTGACTTTTCCACCATGTGGCACACGCCCTGGAATGGGATGGTAAAAACCCATCCGCACAGCATCGCCGTGGATATGGGCGAAACGCTGCTTTTAAAAGGATTTACCTACGCTCCGCGCACCGATGGCAACTTCAGTGGCACCGTACTCCGGTATTCTTATGAAGTCAGTCTTGACGGAAAGCAATGGAACCGTGTCATCGACAAGGGTGAGTTTGGTAACATGGTCAATAATCCTTCACCCCAAAGAGTGATGTTTGCAACACCACAGCAGGCAAGGTATTTTCGCTTTACCAGCCATTCGGGGATTTTTAACGAGCCCTGGGTTTCGGTTGGCGAGTTGGGGGTGATAACAAAATAAAAAAAGGAATCTATTATGAAGAGTAAGTATTTGATTTTATCGGGCCTTGGGGTGGCCGGCGGAATGATGAGTCAGTCGTGCAAAATGCCGGGTGCCGGAAAGGAGCCGGAAAAGCCAAACATTATTTACATACTGGCCGATGACCTTGGCTATGGCGAGCTGGGTGTTTACGGTCAGGAAAAAATTGAGACACCCAATATTGATGCATTGGCCAAAGCCGGTATGATGTTTACCCAGCATTACACCGGTGCGCCTGTTTCTGCACCCGCCAGAAATGTACTTCTAACAGGGCTTCACACCGGTAATTCGCAAATAAGGGGAAATCATGAATGGGCTGAAAGAGGCAATGTAAGAAGCTATCATGCCATGCTGGCCGATTCAACCCTTGAAGGACAGCACCCCATGGCCGAAGGCACCATAACCCTTGCGCATCTTCTTAAAAAGGCAGGTTACAATACAGCCCTTGTTGGCAAATGGGGTCTGGGCGCGCCCCATACCGAAAGTGTGCCACCAAAAATGGGATTCGATTACTTTTTAGGATACAATTGCCAGCGGCAAGCCCACACCTATTATCCTGTGCATTTGTATGAAAATCTCAACAGGGTTTATCTGAATAATGATACCGTGGCGCCCCATACCCGGCTGCCCGAAGGGGCCGACCCCTATGATCACGCTTCATACGCACCCTTTAATCTGACCGACTATGCCTGCGATGTGATGTTCGAAGCTATGACCAGGCATCTTAATGAGATCAATCCGAAAAAAACTGGCAAGCCCTTCTTTCTTTACTGGGCAACTCCCATTCCGCACGTCCCTTTGCAGGCACCACAGCGCTGGGTAGATTATTACGTGGAGAAATTCGGAGATGAAGAACCTTATCTGGGTCAGCAGGGCTATTTTCCGCAACGACACCCCAGGGCAGCCTATGCTGCAATGGTTTCCTATCTTGATGAGGAGGTTGGTCTGCTGGTGAAGCAACTTAAAAAAATGGGCCTCTACGAAAATACACTCATTGTTTTTACATCTGATAACGGACCTTCTTTCAGCGGAGGGGCCGACTCGCCCTGGTTCGACAGCAACCGGCCATTCAAAAACGAATATGGTTGGAGCAAAGGATTTCTTCATGAGGGGGGAATCAGGGTGCCTTTGATCGCTTCATGGCATGGTGTTATTGAACCAGGCTCTGTTACCGATCATGTTTCTGCATTTTGGGATGTGTTACCCACATTCTGCGAAATTGCAGGTGCAGAAGTTACCATAGAAACAGATGGTATTAGCTTCCTGCCAACATTTCAGGGAAAACCACAGCCTGAACATGAATTTCTTTATTGGGAATTGCATGAGTATCAAGGACAACAAGCCGTAAGAATGGGCAACTGGAAAGCCATCCGCAAAAATATTTTCGGAGGTAATATGGAAATTGAACTGTATGACCTCGAAATAGACATTCAGGAACAGAACAATCTTGCAGCAGACTACCCCGAGTTGGTGGCGCAAATGGAAAAGATCATGCGGGAGTCGCATAGTCCGGCTGCCATAGAAAAGTTTAATTTCAATTTTGAATAAATGTAAACCATTCAAGCCAGCGATATCAGGTCGCTGATTGATTGTTAAATATACAGAAAAAGATGAACAGACCCATCCTGTTTACTCTATGTGCAGCCGCCGGTGCAATGCACGGCTGCAATGGGGTTTCAGAAAAACAATCCGCATTACCCAATGTGATCATCATTTACAGTGATGATGTGGGGTATGGTGATGTTGGGGTATATGACGGAAGGATCCCCACACCCAATATTGACAGGCTGGCACGTAATGGACTAATGTTTACCAATGCCTATGCTCCGGCAGCAACCTGCACCCCATCGCGGTTTTCGCTGCTCACGGGTGAGTATGCCTGGCGGGCACCCGGCCGCAATGTGGCCAATGACGACCTGCCGGCACTTATCCTGCCGGGCAAGGAAACCTGGCCAGCGGTAATGCAAAGGGCTGGCTATGCCACTTCGGTAATTGGCAAATGGCATTTGGGATTTGGTGAAGGAAAGGTTACCAACTGGAATGGAAAGATCACCCCGGGTCCTTTGGAAATCGGCTTTGACTATGCATGGCTTATTCCTGCAACCAACGACAGGGTGCCTGCGGTTTATGTGGAGAATCATTATGTTGTGAATCTTGACCCCGACGATCCTATTGAAGTGAACTTTCAGCAAAAGGTAGGAGACAGGCCCACCGGTTATGATAATCCGGAACTGCTGAAAATGATGTATACCGTCGGTCACAATCAAACCATTACCAACGGAATCAGTCGTATAGGCTATATGAAGGGGGGCGAAGCAGCATTGTGGCGCGATGAAGATATTGCCGATGTGCTGGTTGAAAAAGCGGCAGAGTTTATTGACCGGCAAAACGGAAAACCATTTTTCATGTACTTTAATCCGGTGGATATTCATGTTCCACGAATCGTTCACGAAAGGTTTCAGGGAATCACTCCTTTCGGGCCCCGTGGCGATATGATGGTGCAGCTCGACTGGACAGTGGGGGCAATTATTGAAGCCCTTGAAAAACGGAACTTACTCCAGAACACCATCATTATTTTTTCATCCGATAACGGACCGGTACTCGATGATGGCTACGCTGATTTCGCTGCTGAAATGCTTGGCGACCACAATCCCTTCGCACATTTCAGGGGTGGAAAATACAGCGCGCTCGAAGCCGGTTCAAGGGTGCCAATGATCGTACATTGGCCAAAGGAAATTAAAAAAGCAGGTCTTTCCGATGCCCTTTTCAGTCATGTGGATTTTCTTGCATCGTTTGCGGTATTTTTGGGCCAGGATTTTGACCATGAAGCCGCCATTGACAGTGAAAACCATTGGGAAACCCTGACAGGGTTGAAAAACACTGGCCGTCGCAGCCTTGTTCAACAGGCCATAATGGGCGTGCTGGCCTTTGTGCGCGACGAAGGCTATAAATACATTGCCCCGGGGCCATCAACCCGCTATGTGCCATGGGCTATGGAAATTGAAACCGGATTCAGGCCTTACGACCAGCTTTACAATATCCATAATGATCCGGCGGAGGAAAATAACCTGGCGGAATTGGAGCCTGAGATCCTTTTAGAATTGAAAAACGAATTTCAGGAAATCATAAACAAAACCATTAACTAAACGGAGGCTTGTTATGAGAAATGTGATTGTTGGTTCGGCCTTGCTTACAGGTCTTGCTTCCTGCACGCAGCCAGTTGAGAAGCAGGAACTGATTCCCCCGAATATTATCTTGGTTTATCTTGATGATATGGGATACGGAGATCTTGGGCGCACCGGTGCCCTGGGTTTCACCACTCCCCATTTAGATCGGATGGCCAACGAAGGTCTTTTCTTTACCCAATTTTACGCACCCCAAGCCGTTTGCAGTGCTTCAAGGGCCGGCCTTCTTACGGGCTGCTATCCCAACAGGCTGGGTATAGCCTGGGCATTTTACCATATGTCTTTGACGGGTTTAAACCCCGAAGAAATGACCATCGCTTCCATGCTGAAGCAAAAGGATTATGCCACGGCTGTTTATGGTAAGTGGCATCTTGGCCACCTCAAGGAGTTCCTGCCGCTCAATCATGGCTTCGATGAATTTTACGGCATTCCCTATTCCAATGATATGTGGCCCTTCCACCCGGGCACACCCGATTATTACCCACCGCTTCCGCTGATTGAAGGTGATAGCGTTATTGCAACCAATCCTGATCAACGGTATTTCACCCGCGACTTTACCCTTCGAACCATTGATTTTGTTAAACGCAATCAGCAAAAGCCCTTCTTTGTTTACCTTGCACACCCCATGCCCCATGTGCCCTTGTTCGTTTCAGAAGATTTTGAAGGAATATCAGAACAGGGCCTTTACGGCGATGTAATGATGGAACTGGACTGGAGCATGGGTGCCATCCTTGAAACGCTCAGGGATCTTAAGCTGGAAGAGAACACCCTGGTAATTTTTACATCCGACAACGGCCCCTGGCTCAATTACGGCAACCATGCCGGCAGCTCGGGAGGATTCCGTGAAGGGAAGGGTGGCACTTTTGAAGGAGGGCAGCGGGTGCCGGCTATTTTTTGGTGGCCGGGAACAATAGAGTCGGGGAAGGTCTGCAACCGCCTTGCAGCAGGAATAGACATCTTGCCTACCATAGCCAAATTAACCGGGGCGCCGCTTCCTGAAAAAAAGATTGATGGTGTTAGCCTTGTTCCGCTGCTAATGGGCGATATGGATGCCAATCCCCGCAATGAATTTTTATATTATTACCGCCGCAACAGCTTGCAGGCAGTAAGAAGCGGCAACTGGAAGCTGGTTTTTGAGCATCCTGGCAGAACCTACGAAGGCTTTTTACCCGGCGATGACGGCATACCCGGAAGTGCAAATGAGAATTTCCTGTTTCCAAAAGCATTGTATGATTTGCGAAGGGATCCGGGTGAGGCCTACAATGTAATGGAAAAATATCCTGAAATTGTAAAGGAGTTGGAAGAGATTGCAGATAAGGCGCGAATTGATTTAGGCGATGACATCAAGGGGGTAGAGGGTAAGAACCGGCGTGAGCCCGGCCGGATAATAGCCAAAGAACCAATAAACCAATAAACAACCCCGGATTTGAATAAAAAATGTCACCCTTTCAGGGTTTTGGTTTTCATGGTTACATATTTTTCTATAATCCTGACACCCCTTCGGGGTTAGCAAAGCACGGTATACCAATTGGTGATTTTTTTATCCCGAATGAATGACATGATTGTAGATAAAAAGATTGAATTTCCCAACCAATAAAATCCCGAAGGGATGATATGATTATAGAAAATGTAAGATTACAAGACCAATTCAACCCCGAAGGGGTGACATGATGATTATTTTTAAAACCCAAAATTTTTCAATTATGGCGGGCACATTTTCACAAATCTACATCCAATACGTTTTCGCCGTTAAAGGCAGAGACAACCTTTTGCAAAAATCATGGCGCGATGAAGTTTTTAAATATATTTCTGGCATAATCAAAGGGAAGGATCAAAAACCGATTATTGTGAATGGTGTCGCTGATCACGTGCACGTTTTTGTTGGTTTAAAACCAACAATGTGCATTGCTGACCTAGTTCGTGACATCAAAAATAATTCTTCAAATTTCATTAATGATCAAAAATTCCTAAAAGGTAAATTTGCCTGGCAGGAAGGTTGCGGAGCCTTCTCCTATGCTAACTCTCAGATTGATAATGTTTATCAATACATAGCAAATCAGGAGGAACATCACCGAAAGAGAACTTTCAAGGAAGAATACATTGATTATCTTGAAAAATTTGAAATTGAATACAACGAAAAATATCTGTTTGACTGGTTGGATTAAACACATTAACATGAACAAATACCTAATCCCCGGCCTGGCCCTGCTAAGCGGAATGGGTTGTAAGCAAGCCCAGGAATCCAGACCTGAGCGACCCAACATCATCTTTATTTTTACCGATGATCATTCCTTTCAGACCCTAAGCGCCTATGATAACCGGTACATTGAAACCCCCAACCTTGACCGTATTGCGCGGGACGGCGTGATTTTCAGCAACAGTTTTGTGGCCAATTCGATCAGCGCTCCCAGCCGGGCAACTCTGCTCACCGGTAAACACAGCCATGCCAACGGGCAGCGCACCAATGAAGATATTTTCGACGGAAGTCAGCAAACCTTTCCAAAACTTCTGCAGGAAAATGGTTATCAAACCGCGCTGATCGGGAAGTGGCACTTGCAAAGCGACCCGACGGGATTCGACTACTGGAATATACTACCGGGGCAAGGGCATTATTACAACCCCGATTTTATTGAAATGGGAAACCGCTCGCGGCACGAAGGCTATGTTACAAACCTTGTTACCGATTTCAGCATCGACTGGCTTGATCATCAGCGTGACCCCGGCAAACCCTTCCTGCTAATGGTGCATCACAAAGCCATGCACCGCACATGGATGCCCGATACAACCCATCTCGATGAGTTTAAAGATGCCCGCTATCCGGTGCCCAAAACTTTCTATGATGACTATGAAGGTCGAAAAGCTGCCTCCCTGCAGCGCATGAGCATACATACCGATGATATGGACTTTGTTTATGACCTGAAAATGGCCGATCCGGAAAATGAAATCCAAACACGGTTGGGGGATTGGTACCGCCAGGGCCAGGGCGAATACGGCCGTATGACTCCCGGTCAGCGCACTCGCTGGGATGCCCATTACCTGCCTGTAATAGAGCACTTTAAGGTAGCAAACCTTTCGGGAAATGAGCTGAGCGAATGGAAATTCCAGCGCTACATGCAAGATTACCTGGCCTGCGTGCGCTCGCTCGACGAAAACGTTGGGCGCCTGCTTGCCCACCTGGAAGAAAAGGGCTTGCTCGATAACTCGCTGATAGTTTATACTTCCGACCAGGGTTTTTATATGGGCGAACATGGGTGGTACGACAAACGCTTCATGTATGAGGAGTCGTTCCGCACCCCGCTGATTATGCTTCCGCCGAAAGGCTATAAAAGAAAAGGAACGATATCTGAACTGGTGCAGAACATTGACCATGCCCCTACATTGCTGGATATAGCAGGGGTGAAGGTTCCCGAGGATATGCACGGCCACTCGCTGGTGCCCCTCTTAAGCGCAAACAATACAAAAAACTGGCGTAAAGCGCTGTATTATCATTACCATGAGTATCCAGGTGAACATTCGGTAAGAAGGCACTTTGGCATTCACGACGGACGCTATAAACTCATCAGGTTTTATTACGATATTGATGAATGGGAGTTTTACGATCTGGAGAACGATCCCCATGAGATCCAAAATATGTATGGCCACCCTGATTATGCCAGTATCATTGAAGGCATGAAGAGCGATCTGAGGGAGTTGATGGTATTCTATGATGATGAAAAGGCGCTGGATATTTTTGATGGACAGGTTTACAGCCAGGTCAAAATAACCACTGTAACAACCGGTGATGCTCTTGTAATAAATATGGAAACGGATATTGAAGGTGCGGATATATTTTTTACACTTGATGGCTCCGAACCTGATCTTAATTCTCAAAAATATTCCGGACCGTTTGAGCTCGACCGCAGCGTTCACATAAAGGCCCTTGCCGTAAGAGATGGACAGTTACTGGGGCAATTGGCAAGGCAACCCATTGTGTACCATAAGGCCAGCGGCAGAAACGTTGCCTATAAATACCCGGTTCATCCCAACTATACTGCCCGGGGTTCTGGCACGCTTACTGACGGCATTAGGGGCGGCACAATGCTGCGCCCGCACTGGCACGGTTTCAGCGGAAGCGATATGGTGGCCTTTATTGATCTGGGAAAAGATAAAATCTTGAACAGCATTACGGTAGGCGCTTTGCAACGGCAGGTCGACTGGGTTTTTCTTCCGCAATGGATACAACTTGAAGTTTCAAACGATGGCGTAACCTATCGCAATGCAGACCGGCAAAATCTGCCTGAAGTAACAGATTTGCTTCAGGTGGTGGATATTAAAATGAACCTTGACAAGGTGAGTGCACGCTACCTGAAAATTACCGCCCGAAATTTTGGAATTATCCCACCAGGCCATTCAGGAGAAGGGAATCCTTCCTGGCTGTTTGTGGATGAGATCATTGTGGAGTAGAAACCTGTATTAATTCTTTTTTTATGGATTTCCAGTTTCCTGTTTCCCCAGATGCTTTTCATGTAATGCTGAAGCCTGTTGGCCCGGCTTGCAACCTGGATTGCACCTATTGCTATTATCTTGAGAAGAAGCATCTTTTCCCGGAAAAGACTAATTACAGGCTCGACGAAGAACTGCTGGAAGCTTTTATCCGCGATTACATTGGTGCGCAAAATGTGCCGGTGGTGACCTTTACCTGGCAGGGGGGGGAGCCCACCTTGCTTGGGGTGGAGTATTTCAGAAAAGCCATCGCATTGCAGAAAAAATATGCCGGCAGCAAAAAGATTGAAAACACCCTGCAAACCAATGGCCTATTGCTGACCGATGAGTTTTGCCGCTTTTTTAGTGAAAATAATTTCCTGATCGGTATATCCATTGATGGTCCGGAACGTTTGCATGATAAGTTCAGGCTCGACAAGCAGGGGAGGCCTACCTGGAAAAAGGTGATGCAGGGCATTGAACTGTTGAAAAAGCATCGCGTCGAATTCAATACGCTGTCAGTGGTAAACAGGCATAATGCCGAATATCCTCATGAAGTGTATCGCTTCCTGAAAAAGATCGGCAGCGGATTCATGCAGTTCATTCCGGTGATTGAAAGGCGTGCTGAAAGCGGCAATGAGCACTCATTAAACCTGGTGCACAACGACTTTGAAGGCTGGGCAGAGGTTACCGAATGGTCGGTGCAGCCCGGCCAATACGGCCGTTTTATGAAAGCCGTTTTCGATGAATGGGTCCGAAATGACGTGGGCCGCCATTACGTGCAATTGTTTGATGTTACCCTGGCCAACTGGGTGGGAGTAATGCCCGGCTTATGCGTTTTTTCTGAAAAATGCGGCACCGCCGCCGTTATGGAGCATGATGGAAATCTATACGCCTGCGACCATTATGTTTATGAAGACCACCTGCTGGGAAACATCCGCGAGCAAACCATTGCCCAAATGATGAGTTCAACCAGGCAAAGCCTTTTCGGTCAGGCCAAGAAGACCAGGCTCCCCGCTTATTGCCGGGCCTGTGAGGTAAGGTTTGCCTGCCATGGCGCATGCCCAAAGCACCGTTTTATAAAAACCCCTTCCGGGGAAAACGGCCTGAATTACCTGTGCGCCGATTACAAGGATTTTTTTGGCCATGTGAAACCCTTTATGGAATACATGGCAAAGGAGCTAAAAGCCCAGCGGCCTCCGGCCAATGTTATGCAATGGATTCGCAATAAAGAAAACCAGCGGGTTTTACTAACTCCTAAAGCAGGTCGTAATGCTCCTTGTCCCTGCGGCAGCGGAAAGAAAATGAAACATTGCCATCCGGAGGGATTCAAGAGTTCTGGCTTTATGTTGAAACCATAATATGGAAAAAAATATGCCCATGAAAAAGTTTGCTCTTATTACCATTGCTATCTTGCTTTTTGTTACCTATTCCTGTGAACCAAATAATGTCTTGAATGAAAACATTTTAGGAAGTCTGGAACTGGAGCATGTGCCCCTATTTATCGGACGTGAGAACAAGGATATTTTGAAAGTTCACTTTGAAATTGACGATTCTTTAGGTCCATTGGAACTTCAAAGCATTGAGCTGGTTTTGGAAAAGGAATCACAGTTTGGTTTTCTTAAATCTGTGGATTTTTTAATTCATCATTTTTCAGGCACAGATAGCATTCCGGAGAAATTCGAAACCAATTTTAAAAAAGGAAAAAATAAGATCAAACTGAAAGGGAGCCATGTTTTTGAAAAGGGAAAATACTTATTAAGTCTTGATTTAAATGTGTATGATAATGCACAGCTTGAGCATAGTTTTGCCATTGAAGAAGTCAGGCTTTCCTTTGGCAGGAAGGGCAAAATTCACCTGACACCTGAAACAAGCTTTCGTTACAGGCCAGCAATCGTATTGCGCGCAGCGGGTCAGGATAACTGCGACACCTATCGCATTCCTGGCATTATTACCACTTCAAAAGGCACCCTGATTGCCGTTTACGACAACCGCTATAACAACAGCAAAGACTTGCAGGAAGACATCGATGTGGGTATGAGCCGCAGCACCGATGGGGGGCAAACCTGGGAACCCATGCGCGTGATCATGGATATGGGCGAGTGGGGAGGAAGGCCAAGAAGGTTGAATGGTATCGGCGATCCTGCCGTACTTTACGACCATACCACCGGCACCATTTGGGTCGCCGCACTGTGGATCAGTGGATCCTCACCTGATAAAATGCTGTGGTGGGACTCCAAACCCGGCATGTCGCCCGAAGAAACAGGGCAATTTGTTTTGGTAAAAAGCACCGACGACGGACTCACATGGTCGGAACCCATAAATATTACCGAACAAATTAAGGATCCTGAATGGCAACTACTGTTGGCCGGTCCCGGCATGGGCATTACCCTCGATGATGGTACCCTGGTTTTTGCCGGTCAGTTTAAAAAAGATATCGGTGTGCAGTCCATTGATGGCGGACAATACACCAGCCACTCCACCATCGTTTACAGCAAGGATGGAGGCGAAACCTGGCATATTGGTACTGGAGCCAAACCAAACACCACCGAAGCACAGGTAGTTCAACTGGAAGATGGCAGTCTGATGCTCAACATGCGGGATGATCTTAACCGCCATGTGAAAGATGAATCCAACGGACGGGCTGTGGCCATCACCCGCGATATGGGCCATACCTGGGAAACCCACCCATCGTCAAACTCGGCCCTGCCCGAACCCAACTGTATGGCCAGCCTAATAGCACATGATATGGTGGTGGACGGACAGAAGCAGCAGGTGTTGTTTTTCTCTAACCCAAACAGCAAGGTTCAAAGAGTAAATATGACCATCAAGGCCAGTTTCGACAGCGGCCAGACATGGAACGAATCAAACCAGGTGCTTCTGAATGCAGCTTCCGGCTTTGGTTACTCCTGCATGACCATGGTGGATGATCAGACCATGGGCATTGTTTACGAAGGAGTGAAGGAATTATTCTTTCAAAAGGTGCCTTTAAAAGATTTTTTTTAAAAGATTGATTTTTTCTTTTCTTTTGTATACTTGTGTTATATGTTTAATAACTTCAATTAAATTCAAATCAGGCCATGATTAAATTCACTGTCAGAATTACGCTATTCTTTATTCTTTCCGGCGTTTTTTCGAACTTATTTTCGCAAACCAATTTCTTGCCTGGATTGGTGATAACCCATGAAGCCGACACCATTAAAGGCTTGATTGATTACCGCAACTGGGCCATTAATCCGGCTCGTGTTGAATTTCGGACAGTTTCCGGCGCTCCGGTTGTGAAATACACCCCCCTTGATATTTCAGAGTTTTGGGTGGCAGGTGAAGTGTATGCAGGCGCAATTGTGGAGGCGGAGATAAGCCCGGTTAACCCAAACAGGATAACCGATGATCCGGCTTTTCATATTGTTACTGATACCATTTTTCTTCAGGCCCTTGTTAGGGGTGAAAAAAGTCTTTACCACCGAAGAAACAATGATGGCATAGAAAATTTTTATATTAAGCAGGACGGTGAGTTCACCCTGCTGCGATACAAAAAATATTTCACTTTCAGTCCTGACTATGCTGACCGCAGGATCAAACGCCTTATGGGTGAAAATAAACCATTTATTGGCCAGCTTACATTGTATCTTGAGGATTGTCCTTCTATCAAACCTGCAATTGAACGCACTTCTTATGAAAAAAAGAGACTGGAGAGGCTTTTCAGGAGTTATTATGATTGCATTGATAGTGATATGGAGTTTTTCATGGCGATGGACCAAGACAAACTTAGTTTTGGGGTTTATTTAGGTCCTTCATCTACTTCCATAAATTTTGAAGGGGATAAATTCTTCAATTATGTAATCCAGCCATCCTTTTCAAACTCGTTTAATTTCGCTGCCGGATTGTCTCTAAACCTTGCTTTTCCCAGGAACTTTGGTAATCTCTCACTTCAAAATGAATTGCAATACTCACGATTTGGT
Source organism: Bacteroidales bacterium (assembly GCA_041687035.1). Taxonomy (GTDB): domain Bacteria; phylum Bacteroidota; class Bacteroidia; order Bacteroidales; family UBA7960; genus UBA7960. The sequence continues at coordinate 7,534 of JAWLCS010000027.1, read as the reverse complement.
TTTGAGGCCCAATACCGCGAAGACATAATTACCAATGTAATTTATAACATTCATTCAATGGAACTGGTTTATTCTTCTATAAAAATGAATAATCTTTTGCGATACCGGATACTTCACCGCCCTGTGGACGTGTATCTTAATGCGGGCATCTCAAATGGGTTTTACATTGAAGAAACAAACTACCGCAGAATTGACCAGTATGTTGATGGATTGGAGTCTTTTTCCGAAAAGAAAGTGCTTGATGACCCTAAACGCCATGAATTGGGAATCGTTGGCGGGCTTGGCATTGCAAAAAACAGGTTTTCTTTTGAAGGAAGGTATGAAAACAGTTCAGGAATTGCCGATATGTCTTTCCTTTCGTCTCGTACCCAACGCCTTTTCCTTTTTCTTGGCTATCACTTCTGATAATTAGTCTTCCATTTTTTGAAGCATCCTTGATCTGATGTTTAGGAAAGTTGTTTAGTTTTTTCTTAATTCTCTGCAGGTTGTTTTTAGGAAAAATCATTTTTTACTGTGTTTCTGACTCAGTTGGAAAAATTATTTCACAATTCTTACTAAATCGTTTTAGTTTTTTCTATTTTTGCAGTACGCAATTCCATTACTATGGGTAAAAAGGTATCGATTGACGACATTGCAAAAAGTCTGGGCGTATCTAAGACGTTGGTTTCGCTGGTGCTAAACGACAAGGGAGACAAACACGGCATTAGTCCTGAAACCCAGAAAAGGGTAAAGGCAAAAATCAAGGAACTTAACTACCAGCCCAACGTCCTGGCACGGGGATTTCGTATGGGCAAGACCAATACCATTGGGTTGCTGGTTTCCGATATCTCCAACCGCTTTTATTCGCGTATTGCCCGCAGCATTGAAGACCTGGCCTGGAACCATGGTTATACGGTGGTTATATGCAGCACCGACGAGGACATAAACAAGGAGAATGAGCAAATCCGGCTTTTGCGCGACCGCAAGCTCGATGGCCTGATCATTTCCACCTCGCAGGATACATCGGAACTGTTTGACAAACTGGTAGAAGCCGGCCTTCCGCATGTACTGATCGACCGTACTTTTGAAGGGATGCGCTCGCTCAATGTTTCAGTAGATAACTTTGCTGGGGGCCGCATGGCTGCCAGGCACCTGCTGCATCAGGGTTACCGTAAAATAGCAGTATTTGGGATCACCCCCGACCACATCTCAACCATTAACGACCGCATCAATGGATTCCTGTCGGCTCTGGCCGAAGAAGGGGTTTCTGTCCCTCCTCACTGGCTTATCAAAACCCCTTTCGCGGAAATGGATAAAACCATAAAGGAGAAACTGCAGCAATTTTATCAGGCCGGCAGCATGCCCGAAGCCATTTTTACGCTCAATAACAACCTGACATCGGCCTGTATGCTCAACCTGCGGAAACTCTCCATCGAAATCCCCAGGCAAGTGGCAATAATGGGCTTTGACGATGTAAGCTTTTTCAGTTTTACAAGGCCTTCCATTTCTGTAATCGCACAGCCTATCGAACGCATCAGCGAAGTAGCTTTTGACCTGCTGTTGAGGCAAATTGAGGGGAGCAAGATTTCTGAAAAGGAAAAATCGGTTAAACTGCCTGTTGATATTATTATTCGCGAATCAACCATAAAATCATAAAACAATGAGCAAAACAATGAGAAAGATTGGGAAATGGTCATTCCCGCTGCTTATAGCTATTGCATTGATGGCTTTGGCAGTGAGCTGCAAGCAAAAAGAAACGCATCTTGAACCCGCAGCTTATGTTGATCCGTTTATTGGCAGCGATGCACACGGACACACCTATCCGGGGGCAACCATGCCTTTCGGTATGGTTCAGCTGAGTCCCGACACCCGCCTGGGCGGATGGGATGGCGCCTCTGGTTATCATTTTACCGATTCGGTCATTTATGGTTTTACCCATACCGCACTTAACGGCACCGGAGTGGGCGATTATGGCGACATTTTGCTGATGCCAGTAATTGGGGAGCCCAAGTTTATTAACGATGACTATCTTTCGTCCTTTCTAAAAGAAAATGAACATGCAGAAGCAGGCTATTACAGTGTGTTTCTCGACAAGCCGGGCGTGCTGGCCGAAATGACCGCCACCACCCGCGTGGGATACCACCGATACACTTTCCCGGAAGGGGCAGAGGCAACCATTATGATTGATCTGGAGCACCGCGACAGGGTAACTGACGCCTGGATCGAATTTGTGAGCGATACCGAAATACGTGGCTTGCGACGCTCTACCAATTGGGCCAACGACCTGGTTTGGTACTTCCATATGGAGTTTTCCAAGCCTTTTGTCCGTCAAGGAATTGCCCTTGACAACGAGCTGCAGGAAGGCTTGATTTACGGGCAGGGACTAAACGTAAAGGCCTTTGTTGGCTTTGATGTTTCTGACAACGAGCCTGTTGAAGTGAAGGTTTCTCTTTCGGCTGTTGACCCTGATGGCGCCTACAAGAACATGCAGGCCGAAGTGCCCGGCTGGGGTTTCGATCAGGTTCGTGAAGATGCCTTTAACGCCTGGAATGAAGAGTTGGGAAGAATCCGGGTAAAAGGCGGAACCAAAGAACAGAAAACCGTGTTTTATACTGCCTTGTATCACGCATACCTGCAGCCAAACACCTTTATGGATGTGGATCGCCGCTATCGTGGCATGGACAAGGACATCCACGTGGCTGAGGATTTCACCAACTACACCATCTTTTCGCTCTGGGATACCTATCGCACCTGGCATCCGCTCATGACCATCATTGAAACCGAGCGTAGTGTCGACTTCGTACGTGTGATGCTCGATATGTATGACAAAGGTGGATTGCTGCCGGTCTGGGAACTGGCTGCCAACGAGACCTTTACCATGATCGGCTATCACTCCGTATCAGTCATTGCCGATGCCTTTATGAAGAACCTGCGCGACTATGACACGGAAAAAGCCTTGGAAGCCATGATCAACAGCGCCATGAAGGATCATCTTGGATTGGATTCGTATAGGAAGTATGGTTACATTCCGGGCGACAAATACCACGAATCCATTTCAAAAACCCTGGAGTATGCTTACAACGACTGGTGCATTGCCCAGGTGGCAAAAGAAATGGGCCGCGACGATATTTACCGCGAGTTTATAAAAAGGGCACAGTTTTATAAAAATATTTTTGATCCCACAACCGGTTTCATGCGTCCGAAACTCAACGGCAACTGGCTTACACCATTCGATCCGACCACCGTCGACTGGCACTTTACCGAGGCCAACTCCTGGCAATACAGTTTTTATGTGCCCCAGGATATAACCGGTTTCTATACCTTGCATGGTGGAAAAGAAAATCTGGTAGCCAAGATCGACGAACTTTTCACCACCAAGGATCCCATTACGGGCCGCGATATGAAGGATATTACCGGACTGATTGGCCAATATGCCCACGGCAATGAGCCCAGCCATCACATGGCCTACATGTACAACTACCTGAACCAGCCCTGGAAAACCCAGCAAAGGGTCAGGCAGATCATGGACGAGCAATATTCTCACCTTCCTGATGGTCTGGCTGGAAATGAAGACTGCGGACAGATGTCGGCATGGCTTATTATGAGTGCCATGGGCTTTTACCCCGTAACCCCCGGAGCGCTCGAATACATCATTGGTACACCCTGGTTTGAGGAAATGGAAATTTTCCTTGAAAATGGCAATGTGTTTAAGATTACTGCCAACAAGGTTTCTAATAAGAATTTCTACATACAGTCGGCCAGTCTCAACGGGCAGGATTATCCCTATTCATATATTTCGCATGAAGCCATTATGAATGGTGGGCATCTGCACTTTGAAATGGGCAGCCAACCCAACAAAGACTGGGCAAGCAGCGATGAGCATGTGCCGGTTTCCTTCATTAAAGATGAACTCATTGTGCCAGTTCCCTTTATCGTTTCTGACGAAGCTCGCATTCGCGAAAGCAAGGAAATTGAGATCGGTACGGTACAGGAGGATGTTGAGGTATTTTACACCCTCGATGGTACCGTTCCAACCCGCGAATCCATGAGGTACGAAGGCCCCATAACCCTCGACCGCACTGTAACCGTAAAAGCAGTAACTTATAATGAAGCCTTGGGCTACAGCTACCCCACGGCAGCAAATTTTGTAAAACTGAATATCGAACGTTCGGTTGAGATACTCAGCGAGTGGCATCCTAATTACCATGGGGGTGGGGCAGAGGCCCTGATCGATGGGCTGCGCGGAAGCGAAAACTGGCGGCTGGGTGGCTGGCAGGGCTATTCCGGCACCGACTTCGAAGCAATTGTCGACCTTGGCAAGGTTGAGCAGATCAACTACATTGCTGCAGGGTTTGTGCAGGAAATCCGCTCATGGATTTGGATGCCTGTTGACGTGAGTTTCTATGTCAGCTCAGACGGCGAAAATTTCGACAGGGTGGCCTTTATTCAAAATACGGTTCCCTTTGATGACTATACTGTGGTTCAAAAAGATTATGGCGCAAGAATCAACACCCAGGCGCGTTATGTAAAGGTTAAGGCCTCCAACTTCGGCACCATACCGCAATGGCACCTGGGTGCCGGTGGCGATGCCTATATCTTTATTGACGAGATCATTGTTGAATAAAACTCCTTACGGGGAAACCATGGAACGCCCGGTTCTGACAGAGCCGGGCGTTTTTTGTTTTGCGTTAATTCTGATGGAATAGCCGGGGTTTTGTTATTTTTGCCAAACACCAAACACCAAAAACCCCATTATTATGAAGAAATTTTTGCCTTTATTTCTTGTGATTCTTGTTGCCTGTGGCACACAGCCAAAGCAGACGGCTGAAGAAACCATTGACACTGCATCAAAATTCGATTCAGAAATCCATCAGGCTTTTGTTAACAACCTGGCAAGCCTGTGCGGCAAATCGTTCTTGGGTGAGCAATTATACAGGAGCCATCACGGCCAGGGATGGGCCGATAAAAAGCTGGTCATGCATGTAACGCTTTGCGAAGACGATAAGGTTTATATTCCTTTTCACCTCGACGAGGATCATTCGCGCACCTGGATGTTTGTGGCCGAAGATGGCAAGCTCCGTTTCAAGCACCAGCA
>JAWLCS010000027.1:0-2360 GCA_041687035.1 Bacteroidales bacterium | reverse complement strand
CCCTGGGGCACAATGTCGGCTGCCATATAGGTCCCTGTAATCTGCAGGTCGAAGTTGCGTGGAAGATTTACATCGAAAATCAGTTTGGCATTGCCCGTATAGGCCGATTCTTCGCCACGCGAAAAGTTAATATTTGAAGGATAAGCATTAACAATGGTAAAGGCATCAATGCGGTTGAGATACACATTGGCATTGGCACTGAGTTTCACCGGTCGCGCAAGCTGCTGTGTAAGCACCCATTCAAAGCCCGTGTTCCAGCCTTTCCCGGCGTTTTGTGAAACGGAAGCCAGGCGGTTGCTGCCAGGCACCTCGGTAATAATCCGGGTAAGCATATTTTTCATGATGCGATGATAGGCGGCACCATACATATACCCGCTATCCCATGAGCGGCGGTAACCCAGCTCAAACGACTGTGTGAACTGAGGCACCAGGGTGGGGTTGCCAATGTTCAGGATTTCGGGGTCGGCATAAGTGGGAAAAACCCTGAGCATGCTTTCTGTTGGGCGGTCAACCCTGCGGTTGTAAAAACCACTGAGGCGGCTTTTCTCATTGATCAGCCAGGAGGCCCGCACATTGGGAAAAAAGCCAAAATAGTCGAAACCATCGCTCTCATATACGCTGTGGTTGGGGTCTACCAGGTAATCGATACGCGAGTATTCTGCCCGCAGGCCAGCCTCCAGCTCCAGTGCTTTCAATTCATATACATAATTGGAATAGGCCGCCGACATGTACTCACGGTATTCGGCCGTGCCAGCAAGACCAGGATCGAGAATAGAGTTGATACCAGGAGTGAAGACAATATCGTTGGGAAAAATGCGCGCCATTTGCTTGGTGCCCACCTCAATGCGCCCCGCCCGCAGGGGCCTTACATAATCCATTGTTAAATCGAAAATATTTTCATCGGCAATCAGAGCGGTAGTATCGGTACCCATGATCTCGTTCTGGAAGTTGGTGAAGTAAAACACCTCATCTTTTCTCCGGAAGGAATAATTGAATGAAGAAGTCAGGCTGTGGCCGGGCTGCGCAAAGTTGTGCTTGTGGGTTACGGTGGCAAAAAGGGTCTGGTTCACCTCATTTTCGTAATACTGCCAAAGGCGTATTTGTTGCCCTGTATTGGCATTTAAATAAGGAAGGTCGCCCAGGTCGGTGTATTCGCGATAGTTGAAAAGTGTGGAGAAGGTGAAGGTGTTGCGCTCGTTTGGCGAGTAATCGAGCCCCCCGCGAATGTTATAAATTGGCTGGGTGCGGTTTTCGAGCCATTGCTGACTCACTGGAACGCTGTTTTCATATTCCCGAAGAAAAAACTCACTTTTCATCATGGTTTTATGGTATAACAGGTCGCCCTGCACAAAAAAGTTGAAGGCATCGCGCCGGTAATTGGCCGAAAGGGAGGGGTTGATTTTGGGTGAAAAGCGGTACTGATCTCTAATGCCTGGCAGGTTCTCGCGTTTTTCTGTTAAAGCACCCGCACCCAAGGTAATGCCGGCACGACCGTTCCAGCCTTGCTGCTGCTCTTTACGGAAAATAATGTTGATAATACCAGCCATACCGCTGGCATCGTAGCGGGCTGAAGGGTTGTTTATGATCTCAATGCCTGCTATGGCAGAAGCGGGAATGTTTTCCAAACCCGACTGTGAGCCCATCCCTGTTATGGCCGTTTGCTTTCCATCAATGAGCACAGTTACCTGGTCGCTGCCACGAATCGATACTTTCCCGTCACGATCAACGGTTACTCCGGGAAGGTTTTGCATGGCCTGAAGCACCGATCCCCCCAGCTGGCTAATATTCTCGTCAATTTCAAAAACCTTTCGGTCCATGGCTGAAGTAACCTCCTGACGGATACCCGAAACAGTGACCCCTTCGATAGAAAGCGAACCTTCTGTCAGGAAAATATTGCCAAGGTCGAGAAAGGAACTTAACCTGCCCACATGAAAGGGGGTGAAATGCTCTTCATATCCCACGAAAGTGGTTTTAAGCAGGTAATCGCCACTTTTCAGACCACTGATGCTGAAGTTCCCTTGTTCGCTGGTAACCGTTCCCGTCACAAAACTGCTATCGGTAGCCTGAATGGCCAGAACCGTAACATAAGGAAGGGGCTGGCGATCGGCACGATCCCTCACCGAGCCTGAAATAACTACTCCGTCGCCCTGCGCAAACAAGGTGGCTGAAAATGCTGATAATACTATTCCCAGAATGATCTTTTTCATAATTCAACCATTGAAGATTCTTAAACAAATTAAATAACTAAATGCTTTAGAAGCGAAATTGTTCAATTTTTGAATCGGGATAAACACAACTAACAGGCATAGGCTTCTGATCAAAAATTCAGCTTTACTCTTGCCGAAAGCATATTGAAATCC
>JAWLCS010000026.1:23758-48467 GCA_041687035.1 Bacteroidales bacterium | reverse complement strand
ACTCGTAAGCACCTTATCGGCAAAGCGTTCAATCATTTCAATCATAAGCAGTTTCATGACGCCAGTTTTTTTGGTATGGCACAAATATCTGACTTTTTTCAACTAAAACATTCCAAAAAACCTTAAAGAAGATTACTTTTGCCAGCCTGAAAAGACAATATCCGGTAACAAATCCGGGCGGCCAAAATAAAAAATCAGAAACATTTGTCTAAAAGAAAAAAAATTCCGTACTTTGCACTCCCTTAAAAAAGCGCATATTACTTTCAGAACATAAAATATTTTAGAGATGTCACGAATTTGTCAGATAACCGGGAAGAAACCCATTGTTGGTCATACCGTTTCGCACTCCAATGTAAAAACCAAAAGGTGGTTTTACCCCAATATCCAGGAGAAGAAATTTTTCGTAACGGAAGAAAATCGCTGGGTTACCTTGAAGGTCTCTGCGAAAGGAATCAGGATCATCAACAAAAAAGGGATTTATGCTTGCATTCAGGAAGCAAAGAAAAAAGGCTTCATGCAATAAAATTTCCTTCCCCTAGAAAACAAAACCAGGCTGTCGCTTCAAACCGACAGCTTTTTTTTTAAAACAATACGCCAGTGCTGGGTGTTAAAATAATGTAAATTGCCTGCAGCAATCTTATAGCATTTGTCCTGTTTGCATTTTATCTTTAATTTTAACGCCAGTTTCAAAAAACACCCATGACCTTTCGCAAATTCCTTCCTCTCTTAATTTTGTTTGCCGGACTATTTGTTTTTGCAGCAGCCAATTACAGTCAGGGGCAGGAAGTGCGTCCGCGCAGGGTCATTCAGTTTTCGGGCCTGGTCGTAACAGGCGACAGCCTTGCCCCGGTGCCTTACACCACCGTTTGGGTAAAAAACACCCGGCGCGGCACTATCACCGACTTTTATGGCTTTTTCAGTATTGCCGTCTACGAGCGCGACACTCTGCGGTTTACTTCGGTAGGATTTAAAGATGTCACCTATGTGGTGCCCGATACCCTCAGCCAACCGCGCTATTCGGCCATACAACTCATGAGCCGCGATACTATTTACCTCACCGAAACGGTGATTTATCCCTGGCCTACCCGGGAGCAATTCCGCCATGCCTTTATCCACACCGAAATTCCTGACGACGATTACGACCGTGCCATGCGCAACCTGGCGCGTGCCGAGATGAAGGAGCGTATGCAAAACCTGCCAATGGATGGCGGCATGAATTACCGCTACGCCATGCAGCAGCAAGCCAACCGCCTGTATTATGCAGGGCAGGCCCCTCCCATGCGTATTTTCGATCCCTTTGCCTGGGCAGAATTTTTCAAAGCCTGGCGCGAAGGCCGCTTCAGACGCAGCGATTAATATTTCCGCGAAAGCAATATTTCTTTTTCCCCGCTGTTATTATTTCATAAATACCTTGAATTCTGCGTGCAATCCGCAGAAAATTCAACAGGGCTTTTTACTAAATTTGCCGGGTGAAGAACCTCCGAACCATTTTTCTGGCATTGCTGCTTGGCCTTATTTGCTCGGCGGCTGCTGCACAGCAGTCGTGGGTAGAAGGTTTTATCCGCAACGAAAAGGGACAGCCCCTTGAGTTTGTCAACCTGGCCCTTGAAGGCACCAGCGCTGGTACCACCACCAACGAAGCAGGGTTTTTCAGGCTGCGTGTGCCCGGCGGGCCAGCCAGCCTGCTGGTATCGCACCTGGGCTATATTTCGCGCCGCATTACCATTAATGTGCCTGTGGGCGAAACCCGCGAGCTGAACATTACCCTGCTGCTGGCAACCACCGACCTGCCCGATGTGGAGGTACGTGAACGCCAAATCCTTTCAACCGATATTATTCGTTTGGACCCAAAGCTTGTTGCGGTGCTGCCCGGCCCCTCCAGCGGCGTGGAAGGGCTGGTAAAAACCCTACCGGGGGTTTCCTCTACCTCTGAACTTACCTCGCAATATTCGGTAAGGGGTGGCAACTTCGACGAAAACCTGGTGTATGTGAATGGCATTGAGATTTACCGGCCTTTCCTGGTTCGTTCGGGGCAGCAGGAAGGCCTCAGCTTCCTTAACAGCGACCTGATCAGCGGCATTAACTTTTCCGCCGGTGGGTTCGATGCGAAGTTTGGCGACAAAATGTCGTCGGTGCTCGACATCGAATACCGCAAACCCGAAACTTTTGCCGGTTCGTTCTCTATGAGTTTGCTCGAAGGTTCGCTGCACCTCGAAGGCCTGACAAAAAACAAGAAAACCACTTTTTTGCTGGGCCTGCGCCACAAATCGAACCAGTACCTGCTTGGCACACTCGACACCAAGGGCGACTACAGGCCGTCCTTTTCTGACATACAGACTCTTGTAACCCATGAGGTAAGCAGCCGTTTCCAACTGAGTTTCCTGGGCAATTTCAGCAACAACCGTTACCTCTTTCAACCGGTAGTGCAAAACACCCGCTTTGGCACCGCCACAGAGGTGAGGCAACTGACAGTATATTTTGACGGGCAGGAGGTAGACAAGTTCGTAACTGCCATGGGGGCCTTTTCGGCCCAGTACAAACCTACCGATCAGGCCAACCTGCGCTGGACTTTCAGCATTTTCCAGAGTGACGAAACAGAAAATTTCGACATTTTGGGGCAGTACTGGCTTTACCGTGTGCAGACCGACATGAGTCAGGACGATTTTGGGCAGCCTACCGGCGAAGCATTGGGTGTGGGCTCGTTTCTTAATCATGCGCGAAACTACCTCAATGCCATTGTTTGGAATGCCGAGCACCGCGGCGATGTGGAGTTGGGCAACCAGACTATGCGCTGGGGCATAAAGTTTCAGCACGAAGATATTTTCGACCGCCTACAGGAGTGGACCATGATAGACTCTTCGGGATATTCGCTACCACGCCCACCAAATGAACAGATTATTTTGCAGGATACCCTTTTTGCAAGAATCAGCACCCGTTCCAACCGCTTATCCGGGTTTTTTCAAAACACCTGGGATTTCGACCGCAACCATGGCAGATTTTCGCTGACGGCAGGAGCACGCATCAGCTACTGGGATTTTAACGGGCAAGCCGTTTTCAGCCCCCGGAGTACCTTGCTCTACAAACCCCTTGCCCTGCCACGCTGGGCGTTCCGCGCCTCGGCGGGTTACTACCACCAGCCACCATTTTACCGCGAGCTAAGAAATTTTGAAGGAGTACTCAACCGCGACATTAAGGCACAGGAGTCCATACATTTCGTGGTGGGTTCAGAATACAATTTCACCGCATGGGAGCGACCCTTTAAGTACACTTCCGAAATTTATTACAAGCAGCTCAACAACCTTATTCCTTATGAGATGGACAATGTAAGGATAAGGTATTATGCAGAAAATATTGCCTCGGGCTATGCCACCGGGCTCGACATGAAGGTGAACGGGGAGTTTGTGCCGGGAGTGGAGTCATGGGCAAGCCTTTCGTTTATGAAAACAGCCGAAAAAATAGAAGGGGCTTTTTATACCGATGCCGAAGGAAATCAGACCCCCGCAGGATATATTCCCCGCCCAACTGACCAACGCATGAATTTCAGCCTGTTTTTCCAGGATTTCCTGCCACGTAACCCCTCATATAAAGTTCAGGTTGGTTTTATTTTTGGCACCGGCCTGCCCTTTGGCCCGCCTACCTACGAACGCCAGCGCGACACCCTGCGCATGCCTGCTTACCGAAGGGTAGATATCGGCTTCTCAAAGCAGTTGATAAGCGAAAGCACCAGCTTATCAGAAAGAAATCCGCTGCGACACTTTAACAATATGTGGATCTCGGCAGAGGTATTTAACCTGCTCGAAATGAACAATACCATCTCCTATCTTTGGATCAGGGACGTGGAGAACCGGCTTTTTGCTGTGCCAAATTACCTTACCAGCCGCCTGATCAATGTGAAATTGGTGGCTCGGTTCTGAGTTTTCTGCCTTTTTGTCACCTTGCTGACAGCCTTAACCCCCTTTTAAGTTGCCATTATTTCCAATACAAGGCATTTCTGGCCCTTGGCACAATCATTGAATGCCATTGGTCACGAAATTTTTATATCAGAGAACATTCAAAACATTATAAAAAATGGCAAAAATTATTGGTATTGACTTAGGTACGACCAACTCCTGTGTAGCTGTAATGGAAGGGAACGAGCCTGTGGTGATTCCCAATAGTGAAGGGCGCCGCACAACGCCTTCTATTGTGGCATTTACCGAAAATGGCGAAAGAAAAGTTGGTGACCCTGCAAAGAGGCAGGCTATCATAAACCCCACCAAAACCATTTCCTCCATAAAGCGTTTTATGGGCGAAACCTATGACTCGTCAGCAAAGGAATGGAAACGCGCGACCTTTAAAGTTGAGAAGGGCGACAACAACACCCCCCGCGTAAAAATTGACGATCGCCTGTATACTCCGCAGGAAATTTCGGCCATGGTGCTTCAGAAAATGAAGAAAACTGCCGAAGATTACCTTGGACAGGAAGTTACCGAAGCAGTGATCACTGTTCCGGCCTATTTTAACGACTCGCAGCGCCAGGCCACCAAAGAAGCCGGTGAGATTGCAGGCCTTAAGGTCCGTCGTATCATCAACGAGCCTACAGCTGCTTCGCTAGCCTATGGCCTCGACAAGAAAAACAAAGACATGCGCATTGCCGTATTCGACCTCGGCGGCGGTACTTTCGATATTTCTATCCTGGAGCTGGGCGATGGTGTGTTTGAAGTTAAATCGACACATGGTGATACCCACCTTGGTGGCGACGATTTTGACAACACCATTATCGACTGGCTGGCCGATGAGTTTAAGAAAGACGAAGGCATTGACCTGCGCAAAGATCCCATGGCCCTGCAACGCCTTAAGGAGGCCGCTGAAAAGGCAAAGATTGAACTTTCCAGTTCTTCCTCATCAGAGATTAACCTTCCATACATTATGCCTGTCGATGGCATTCCCAAGCACTTGGTTCGCACCCTTTCGCGCAGCCATTTTGAACAACTCATCGACAAGTATGTGCAGGCCACCCTTGAGCCCTGTAAACTCGCGCTCAAGGATGCCGGATATACCAACAACGATATTGATGAAGTCATTCTTGTAGGTGGTTCAACCCGTATTCCTAAAATTCAGGAAGTGGTTGAAAAGTTCTTTGGCAAAAAACCTTCGAAAGGTGTGAACCCCGATGAGGTTGTGGCTATTGGTGCTGCCATTCAGGGAGCGGTGCTTACCGGAGAGATTAAGGATGTGCTGCTGCTCGATGTGACACCCCTGTCGCTGGGTATCGAAACCCTGGGCGGTGTTATGACCAAACTGATTGACGCCAACACCACCATTCCGACCAAGAAAACCGAAACTTTCTCGACAGCATCCGATAACCAAACCTCTGTGGAAATTCACATTCTGCAGGGCGAGCGCCCCATGGCCCGCGACAACCGCACCATTGGCCGCTTCCACCTCGATGGTATTCCGCCGTCACCAAGGGGGCTTCCACAGATTGAAGTGACCTTTGATATTGACGCCAATGGTATTTTAAATGTATCGGCTAAGGACAAAGCTACCGGAAAATCGCAGCAAATACGCATTGAAGCTTCCAGCGGCCTGAGCGACAGCGAAATCGAACGCATGAAGAAGGAAGCGGAAGAAAATGCTGATAAAGACCGCAAGCTTAAGGAAGAGATCGACAAGCTGAATGCCGCCGACAGTTTGGTTTTCCAGACCGAAAAGCAGCTGAAGGAGTTTGGCGACAAGGTGCCTGCCGATAAGAAAGCGCCCATCGAAAAGGCTCTTGAAGAGTTGAAAGAGGCTCATAAGAACAAGGACATTGCAGCCATTGACGCTGCCATGGCCACCCTGAACAACGCTTGGCAGGCTGCCAGCGCCGAAATGTACCAGGCTACCCAGCAAGAACAGCCCGGTGCTGGTCCTGAGCAATCAGCCCCCGGCGACCAGGGTAAAAACGACGGTGAAGTAACCGACGTAGACTTCGAAGAGGTAAAATAAGCCTTTAGTAATAAATAAAAAGGGTTGAGCCGCGGCTCAACCCTTTTTTTATTTCCTGTCGAAAAAAGGATTTTTGGAAGTGGCACTCAGCGGGATGCCAAAAATGATTTTGTATTCTTCGCCCAGCAAATTTAATTCGCGGGCAGCCAAACCCACTGTGTACATTACCCTGGAATCAACACGGTGGTCAGCAGCCAGGGCTACAGCTGAGCCTACAGCAATTCCCAGGTCACTGGTATTAAAAGCACACGGAACATCAGGGTGCTTCTCTTTTGTAGCGCAATCATTATAGCCACATAATCCACAAACCTTCAGCCCCAGCGACTTGAACCGGGTTCCAATAAGCACCACCGCATCAGCTGAGTTAAGCACATTAATAGCATCGCGAAGAAAAATGTCGTAATGTTCGCGATCGCCAATTTCCTTTGTTTTTTTGCAAAGTTGCTGCAGCTCCCCATCAGTTAGAATTGCCATGGCCAGGTTATCCATTCCACGGGCTTTGGGTGCGGTACGCGCCGCAACAAGCATTTTCTTTGCCACATCGAGCAAAGCTTCTTTTTTAAAATCGTCTTCCCGAATGATTGCCATATTGGTATATTTTATCTGATTTCTAAAAAAAAGCCCGGCATTTTCCAAAACACCGGGCAATATTATTCAGGCACAGATTATGAAAAATCTGCAAACTTTGCTGTGCTTTCAATATAGGTAAGGGGCACAACCACCGGCTCGTTAAGCAGAGGGTGCTTAGCCACAATTACTTCCACCAAATCCTTGCTTTGTCCGTTTTTGCCCGAGGGGAACAGATCGCTACGGTGCAAAAACATTACCGAATCAGAAAGTTCGCTCAGAAATACTGGAAGATCTTTAGCGGAGGGCTTTTGCATGAAGTTGAAGGGCGATCCGATTTGTGAGAAAAGCAAAATTGGAAGATTCAGTTCGCGCGCTGTTTCTTTTATCGTCAGCACAATCTTATTCAACTGTTCACTGCGGCTGGCAGTATCGGTGATGCTGGTGGAAAGCAGCTCCAGGTAGTCGATGATAACCAGATCGACATTATGAACGATCTTAAGTTGCCTCGATCTTTTTACCAGTTCTTCGGCCGACAGCGAGGGGGTGTCGTCGAGAAAAATCTTTGCCTTGGCAATATTGCTGATAAGCGAATTCATATGGTCGCGTTCGCTGGCTTTCATGGCGCCTTTACGAAGTTTATCGAGCGACATACCGGTTTCGCTTTCAATAAGACGGTTGGTAATTTTGAGGTTCGACCTTTCAGAAGAAAAGATCGCAACAGAATGGTTGTTTTTTATGGCCAGATTGTTGGCAACAGATAATAAAAATGCGGTCTTACCCATACCAGGCTTAACCGCCACTGTGTAAAGCTGTCCTTTGTGAAATCCGCCTGTTACATTATCGAGCATTTTAAACCCGGTGCTAAGACCATTGCCGGGAGCCTGCTCGGTGAAGTCTTTTTTAAGTGCCTGGTTTACCAGCTCGCGGATACTGGCAAACTCAAACACTTCCGACTGCTCTGTGATTTCTAAAGTGTTTTGTTCCATGACAATAAGTTTTAAAGAACGACATCTGTTTCAAATATAGTCAAAAATAACTGGAAAGCGATATTAAAAACCGTTAAATTATTCGCTTTCCACGACATAGGCCATTTCCAGCTCATCCATGAGCTCACGCCAGGTTTCGAGCAGGTCATCGTCCTGCCCCTGGCTTATCCAAACAACTTTTACCGCATTATCCCTGGCCTCGAAGGCATGCAGTATTTCCATGATCTGAAAAATATAACGTGAAGAACTGGTGTTGAAATATTTTACCCTGAATTCGACCGTAGTTTGCTCATGCAGAACGCGCACGTAATCTTTTACCCATTTCAGAAGTGGCAGAAAAAAATCGGCGGCATTCTCCGGGTAGGAGTCACCCGTCAACCGCAACACCCCTTTGGAATAAAGAAATTCTACGCCAAGAGTGGTACGGGTGGCTTCAATAAACAAATCTTTTGAACCCGGGGTTTTCCTTTTCATCTCCTCTGCTTACCAATATTTACTCCCTGGTCAGGGCTTGCCAAGATACGCATTTTTTATTTTGTTTCCTTGCACGGGGCATTCATTTTTTTATTGAACAATTGATGGAAAATTGAGTTGTTAAGCATTTGAGAAAACATTAAAAAAGTAAAAACTAGTTTTCCAGAAAAGAGCTTATATTAAACAGACAAAAGCATTCCCTTTATCGGGTTTTGAACTTTTACATAGTGTTATTGTTGATTAATTGAATCCCAGGGAGAAAACATTACCAAAAGTTTTTTCTTATTTTTGACCCACAATTTTTTAAAAAGATTAAACAAAGCGGCAAACCATGATCCGTTACTCAATAAACGACCTCGAAAAAATTACCGGAATAAAAGCCCATACCATTCGTATATGGGAAAAGAGGTATAATGTGGTTTCGCCAAAGCGCACTCCTACCAATATAAGGTATTACAACGATGAAGACCTGCTGAAGTTGCTCAACATCAGTACGCTCAATAAGCATGGGTTTAAGATTTCGGATATTGTAAGTATGCCCTCCGATGAGATTTGCGAAAAAATTACGGATATTTCGCGTTCTTCTACCGATTTCGAGAGCCAGATTAACAGCCTTACTGTGGCCATGATTGAGCTTAACGAGGATGCCTTCGAAAAAGTATTGTCTAGCACTATCCTGAAAATTGGTTTCGAGAAAACGGTTACGCATGTGCTATACCCCCTGCTTGAAAAAATTGGAGTGCTCTGGCAAATTGGCACCATTAATCCTGCCCAGGAACATTTCCTCACCAACCTTATACGGCAGAAGATGATTGTAGCCATTGATGGGCAAAGCGAACCCCTGGCTGCCAACGCCAAAACCTTTCTGCTTTACCTGCCCGAAATGGAGTTTCATGAATTGGGGCTGCTATTCTATACCTTCCTTATAAAGAAAAACGGTCACAAGGTCATTTACCTTGGACAGAACGTACCTTTTAATGACATGGTAGAGGTGGTGAAGATTCGAAATGCCGATTATGTGTTAACCTATTTTGTTGCAGCCATTCCACCCAAAGATCTCCCAGGTTACATAAATAATCTTTCCGAGTCCCTCAAAGACAAAAAAATATTTACCTCGGGTTACCAGGTGCGCGAACTGCAACTCAAACTGCCCAAAAACATGATTCCGATAAAAAATGCCGAAGAATTTAAAGACTATTTGAAGACACTTGCATAAAAGATCGTGATCGGTTCTCCGGTTCGGTTATTCCATTCTTTTGCCGGTTAACAGCCGGCATTTTTATTTTGCCCCAGTTTTTTGTATAATACCAAACAGGTACGGGCATTTTCTTTTCACTTAAAAACACGAAAGCATGCCAGGCCTTTATAAGCTACCTTTTGTAAAATCCTTATTGATTGGCAATTGGGTATCTATTTGCGTGTTTAACTTTCTTGTTCTTTCTTTCATTAAGAATATTTAACAATAAATTCAACAAGGAATGTTTGACCATGTCGCCGGAAAAGCCTAAATTTATAGTATTAAAGCACCAAATCAGCACTTAAGCCATGTTTTATTTTGAATTTAATATGTTAAAAAGTTAAAAAAAGCTTGGATGTAATATTTTTTTGTTTAACTTTGATATAAATAAACTTAAACAAACCCAAAAAACCGAACAGTCATGACAGCAATGGAATTCAACTATAAGCTCCTGGGTCTTCAGAAAAACCTGAAATATTTTGCCTACACCCTGACTTCGAATTACGAGGATGCTCAGGACCTAGTTCAGGAAACTTTTTTGAAAGCGCTCACCAATCGCGATAAGTTTACCGAGGACACCAACCTCAAAGCGTGGACTTTCACGATCATGAAAAATACCTTCATTAACAATTATCGTCAGAGTGTTAGAAATAACACCATACTCGACAAAACGGATGATCTTTATTACTTGAATCTTTCCAAGGAAAGCAACGACAGCCTGCCTGACTCAGCCTATGCCACGAAGGAAATCCACAAGGAAATTAAGCGCATTGACGAAGATCAGCGCAAGCCTTTTGAGATGTACAATGATGGTTATAAATACAAGGAAATTGCTGATAAGCTGAATCTTTCTATTGGAACCGTTAAAAGCCGCATTTTCTTTACCCGCAAGAAACTCATGGAAGCCCTTAACGAACAATAATCCAGAATTTCAATCCCGGTTTAATTCCCAGAGCCCCGGTTCAGCAATGACCGGGGTTTCTTTTTGGGCCTCATAATTATTTACTAAATTTGTGTTTATTTTTTCGCACAAACCATTTCTATGCGTGTATTCAAATTTGGTGGGGCTAGTGTTAAAGACCCGGAAGCCGTTCGCAATGTAGCGTCCATTATCCGGCAGCACGGAGAAAATTCGCTTGTAGTGGTCATATCGGCCATGGCAAAAACCACCAATGCCTTGGAAAAGTTGACACAGCATTACATGGATGGGGAGTTTGAGAAGATGATGGAGGTGTACCAGGAAGTTCGGCAGTTTCACCTCGACCTTACCAGTGGCTTGTTTGATGACCCAAAGCATGCAGCCTTTTTTCATGTGGAGCAGACCTTTTTCCATTTGCTGCGCTATATCGAGGAAAAACCATCGGCCAATTATAATTATGAATACGACCGCATTGTTTCTACCGGCGAAATTGTTTCTACCCAGATCGTAAGCCATTACCTGAATTACACCGGGGTACGCAACCAGTGGTTTGATGCCCGCAAGCTGATCATTACCGACGCCAGCTTTCGCGATGCGCGTGTGGACTGGATACTCACTTCGCAGGCAATAAAGAAAGCCCTGCTACCCTACCTGAAACCGGCCGAAAAAAGCAACAAGCCCGGCATAGTGCTTACCCAGGGTTTTGTGGGAGCCACTACCCAGGGCTTTACCACCACGCTGGGACGCGAAGGCTCCGACTACTCAGCGGCTATTATTGCATACTCGCTGCGAGCCTCAGAGGTAGTGATATGGAAAGATGTGCCCGGCCTGCTCAATGCCGACCCCAAGCTTTTCGACCAGACCCTGCTAATGCCTAACATAAGCTACCAGGAGGCTATTGAGCTTTCGTACTACGGTGCCACGGTTATTCACCCGAAAACACTGAAACCACTACTCAGTCGCAGTATTCCGCTTAAAGTCAAGTCATTTTTCCAGCCCGCTGAGCCTGGCACCACCATTAACGAAAACAGCGAAAACGACAATCAGGTACCCAGCTACATTTTCAAATTTAACCAGGTGCTGGTTTCCATTTTCCCAAAAGACTTCAGCTTTATTGCCGAGCAAAACCTTTCCAGAATTTTTTCAGATTTCGCCAAAAATGGGGTTAAGATCAACCTAATGCAGAATTCGGCCATTAGTTTTTCAGTCTGTTTCGACCACGACCGCATAAATACTCCTGCCCTATTAAAAGATCTGGAGAAAAACTTCAATGTAAAATACAATTCCGACCTGAGATTGTTCACGATCAGGCACTACGAAAAAGCGCAGGTTGAATCCATTATCAAAGGCCACGAGATTCTGCTTGAGCAAAAAAGTCGAACCACCCTGCAAATGGTCGTCAGGAAGATTACCGAGAATTAATTGGCTGAAACAAATTTCTGGTCAGCCCTTCTTTTGAAAGTTTCATTTACATTCTGGCATGCATTGCCCACCTTGTCGGTGGTAAACTCCCGGTAATAAGAGGGATTAAGCCTGCGGCTGGCCGAATACTTAACAGGGATAACCAGCGTGGTATTGAAAACCGGGTTGTCATCGGCATCGAACTTTCCGGTATTTGGCGGGTGGTTGCGGATAAACCACGAACAAACCTCATATTGCCGATAAATGCTTCCCCAGGTGTCGCCACTGCGTACCACATACTCCACATCGCCGGGCACTGCGGCTTGAGCGCCACTTTCAGGGGCGGCCTCAATAGAATCCAAGGCCAGGGAGTCGACTTCTTCCACCGCCGTTCTGCTGGCCTGAACATTAACGGGTCGCTGGGGATTGTTGAGGAAAATATCCCAGAACATATAAGCCAGAATTACAACGCCCAGGGCGAATAACAAGGACTTCACCAGGGTACTTTTGGGCTTGTTCTCAATTTTCGACTGAATTTTCTCAATGACGGTTGGTTCCGGGGCACTTTTGCCCGCCACGAAACTCCGTTCGGTCTGCGCCAGATTATAAAAAGAAATCAGCTGGGCTGCCACAGGTGCTTCTGGCTCCTGCTCAGCGACCATCTTCAGCAGACGCTGCACCTTGGTGTGGGTTGGCATTGAGTCGGCCAGCACCCCGCAGAAGGCCTTTTCACGCAAGTTTTGCCAGGTGCCACCCGTTGCCATAAACAGCATGTCATCATCAACAGGAACAAGGGCCTTTTCACATACTGCCGGTTCGGCCAGCTGTTGCCTTCCAAGAAACAAAACCTGCTTGGTTTCACTTCCTGTGTCATGGTCTGCTTCTGCTTTCAGGGGCCAGGTAAGCGGGAAACGGCGCTTGCCATTATATAGATAAAGTGAAACATTACCCATCCAAGAATAATATACCTTTTCGTCGCGGACAAGAAGGCACAGCACGCTGGCATCCCCTCCACCGAACTCAGGCTCCTTACGCTTTTTTTCAAATACAAAGCCATTGGCATACACCAGGGCATTGCGCACAGCCTCTACTGGGTCGGCAAGCACCTCGTTTTCGAGGTAGTAACGAATACGTTCATTGATAATCTCTCCAAGCTGCTGTTCACCTTCCACCGGCTGGTCAGCACCCGATACCAGAAACACAAATCCGTTCGGGGTTTCAAAAGCATCGAAAGCATGAAGTACGTCCTGGCTACCCGATTGCGCACTTTGAAGCCCGGCAAATTCAAAATTCTTTAACTTCCTGGTTGCCATAATTTAATCATTGTATTTTCTGAAAAAAACAGAAAATGGATGTCAATACTACTTTGTTTGCCAATATATAAAAAATTTGCGGACAAACGGAATAAACCTCTAAGTGTGTTGCGCCAAAAGTAAGAAATCTTCGAGCCGCATTTGCTCGGGTCTGCGTCCGGGAAAATCGGCCGGCAGTTCCTCCCATTTCATTTCAATACCTTTCAGCGAATTTCGCAAAGTTTTACGGCGCTGGTTGAAAGCCGCTTTGACCACCATAAATAATTTTTTGGCCTCGCAGGGCAGCTCTTCATCCTTGCGCTGCATTCTCAACACAGCCGATTTCACTTTGGGTGGCGGTTGAAAAACGTGCTCATCGACCTGAAAAAGATACTCTACCCGGTAAAAAGCCTGTGCCAGCACACTCATAATGCCATAGGTTTTGTTACCCGAAGGCGCCGCGATGCGCTGAGCCATTTCCTTCTGAAACATGCCCACCAGTTCGGGCACCAAGTCACGGTGCTCGAGCATCTTGAAAACGATTTGCGAGGAAATATTATAGGGGAAATTCCCAATGATGGCCATTTGGGCTCCTGCTGAAATCCCCGGAAGGGACATTTTCAGAAAATCCTCTTCGTGAAGGTGGCCGGCAATTTCAGGATAGTGCTGTTGCAGATAGGCAATAGAATCACGGTCGAGTTCCACCCCATTCCACTGATAGGCAGGATTGCCGACCAGAAATTTGGTCAATACCCCTGTGCCGGGTCCGATCTCCAGCACTTGTTTATAATCGCCAAATCCGGTGAGGCTGCCCGCAATTTTTCGTGCAATGTTTTCGTCGCGCAAAAAATGCTGACCAAGAAACTTTTTGGGTCGGACGTGCTCGGCCATATTGGTTTAGTTTACCATTCCATCTCTGAGTGCCCTGAAGCGGTTGCGTGCAGCTACACTGTTGAGGCTTCCCGGGTATGCCACCAGCAGCTGCTGATACAGTGTCATGGCCTTTTCGCTGTTGCGAAAAACGCTTTCATGCAGACCGGCACGCTTAAAAAGCGCTTCATCGGCCAGCAGACCTTCGGAATAGACTTCCACAATGCGAGCCAGCAGGCTGTCGGCTTCAGCATATTTGCCGCGGGTAAGCATAATTTGGGCGCGGGCCAGCAACACATCGTCGTTGATATCGTGGGTAGGAAAAAGTCTTGCAATGGAATCGAGCACAAGCATGGCATCGTCGAATCGGTTCATAAAGGTAAGCATCTCGGCCCGGGCGTACATTTGCAAGGGGCGGGTGTTGCCATCGAAACCCACATTATCCTGAATACGAAGCGAAAGTTGCATGGCATCGTTGGCAATAAGCCTGGAAGTGCCGGCCTTGAGCACATCGAGTTGCGCTTTGGCCCAGTCGAACTCACCGATATAGAATGAAAGGCGGGCATTCTTGAATTTGGCCTCATGTGCCAGGGGATCGTCCCTAAAGGTCTTGTCGACCTGCGAATAAAGCAAAGTAGCATCCCACACCTGCCCGGAAAGCAGCAGTATGTCGGCCAGTTCAATGCGGCATTCAGCCTGAATACGGTTGGAAACGCCCTGAATGCTGAGCGTGCTGTTGAGCAACTCAATGGCCTGTTCGGTCTTTCCGAGGTAAAATGCCTGAAGATTGGCCAGGTTGCGAATAAGTTTCACCGTCTGTGCATTGGTGCCCAGCTCTATAAGTGCTTGCTGATATTCCTTTTCTACTGCCAGCAAGTCGGTCTGACTGTATCCGTAAGAGGAAGTAACCTGTTTAAATCTCACATCAAGAAATCCCGTAAGGGCATCCATATAAAGAAGACTCATAGGTCCTTTGTCGAGCAAATACTGAAAGGCTTGGCTGGCAATGCCGAAATCGCGGTTGGAGGCCGCCAGCTGCGCCACTTCAAGCACCAGTTCACCCTCCTGCCTCAGGCGACGATCGAGGGCACGGGCCTGCATAAGGGCAATGCGGAAGTCTTTTTGTTGCAGCGAGAGCCACAGCAGCATTTCGGAGTAAAGCGTATTGTTGGGACTTTGCTGGGTGCGGGTAAGCAGCACCTGTCTTAAGGCATCGTTGCGCGAATAATCGGGATCGTTGGTAATGGCATCCTGCAAAATACCCCTCACCTGCTCGGTAGCCGAGGCGTTGGCTTCGACATAGTCGATGTATTCGCTCATCATGGCATTGTAGTCGCCCTTGCGTTCGAAAAGTGGCGCCAGTTGCAGATGCAGGGGGTTGCTGTTCCCCAGCAGTCGCCGGCCCCGCTGATAGGTTTCAATGGCCAGGTCGATATACCCGCGGGCTTCGAAGGCTTCGGCGAGGGCCACTACCTGCCGCGGGCTGGCCTGCAAGCCCCTTAGCAGGCCATCGAACTGCCTGCGGGCGTTGCGGGCGTTGCCCGAGCGATCGTACACCCAGCCAAGATCCACTTCAAAACCAACTTTATCTGGATTTTCACGAAGACGGTTTCTAACCGTGCGCTCTGCCTTACGGAACTCGCCCAGGGCAAAAAGGCTTTCCAGGTAGTTTTGATAAACTACCTGGCTCGGGTTTTTGTCAATCAGCGTTTCGTAAATAGCTGCAGCCTTTTCATAGTCGCCATCGCGAAAATACTGGGCGGCAAGCAGCTCATCGGTGGAATCCTGGGCGGCAAGTGGCCCGGACAACAGCAGGGAGAAAAACACCGGAAGCAAAAACAACAGCTTCTTCATGACAAACAGGGATTGCATTAACTGATAAACGCCCGGCATGGGCAAATGTTTTGCCCCACGGCCGCCAGTTATTGGCTAATTATCTCAAAACCCGTAAATGGCTGCAGGGCTTTGGGTATGCGAATGCCTTCTTTAGTCTGATTGTTTTCGAGCAGAGCGGCCACAATGCGTGGCAGGGCAAGGGCGCTTCCGTTGAGGGTATGTGCCAGGCTGGTCTTGCCATCGTCGCCGCGGAAACGCAGCTTCATTCGGTTCGACTGAAAGGTTTCGAAATTGGAAATGGAGCTTACTTCGAGCCAGCGTTGCTGAGCGGCAGAGTACACCTCCATGTCGAAGGTAAGTGCCGAGGCAAAGCTCATATCGCCGCCGCAAAGTTTGGCCACCCTAAATGGTAATTCCAACTTGCGAAGCAGACCCGAAACATACTGCACCATTTCTTCGAGTGTCTTATAGCTGTTTTCAGGATGAGTAATCTGCACGATTTCCACCTTATCGAACTGATGCAAGCGGTTCAGACCCCGGACATCCTTGCCATAGGAGCCAGCCTCGCGGCGAAAACAAGCAGAATAAGCAGTGCTTTTCACAGGCAAGTCTTCCTGACGAAGAATCATTTCACGGAAGAAGTTGGTGACCGGTACTTCGGCTGTAGGGATCAGGTAAAGGTTGTCGATCTGCACATGGTACATTTGGCCTTCCTTGTCGGGAAGCTGACCCGTTGCGTAGGCCGAAGCCTCATTAACCATTAAAGGCGGCTGATATTCGGTATAGCCTGCCTCTACGGCATTATCGAGAAAGAACCCAATCAGGGCTCTTTGCAGGCGGGCGCCTTTGCCTTTATATACGGGAAATCCGGCACCGGTAATGCGGGTGCCGCATTCAAAATCGATCAGGTCGTATTTTTTTGCCAGCTCCCAGTGCGGCAGGGCATTGGCTTCCAGAGCCGGAATCTCTCCTTCGGCATTTACGATCTCATTCTCTTCGGCCGATTTACCTGCCGGAACGCTGGCATGGGGCAGGTTGGGAAGCTGCACCAGCAGTTCGTCCTGTTCGGCCGAAAGACTTTCGAGCTGATCCTGCAATGATTTGACCTCAAGTTTCAGCACTGCCGTGCGTTCTTTCATTGCCTCGGCTTCATCGCGCTTGCCGGCTTTGTAAAGGGCGCCAATATCGCGGGCCAACTGGTTGCTCTCAGCCAAGGTGTCGTCAAGGGTTTTCTGGGTTTTGCGGCGCTCGGTATCCACTTCAACAATACGCTCAACAATAGCAGCCGCATCAAAGTTTTTTATCTTCAGGCGTTCAATCACCTCGGCGGCCTGGCTGCGAATTACATTTATCTCGATCATAGCAGGATGGACATTTTTTTAGAAACATCAAAATTAACAAGAATTCAGCAACCTTTGGTGTTTAGTTTTCCAGATGATAGCATAAGGAATAGTCAAAAAAAGGATAGTCCATAAAAAAAGATTCCTGCCAATGACAGGAACCCTTTTACTGGCGGAGAGACAGGGATTCGAACCCTGGGTCCGCTTACGCGAACAACGGTTTTCGAGACCGCCCCATTCGACCGCTCTGGCATCTCTCCATTTTATTCAGAGCAAATATAAGCCCTAAAAAAAAATCCTGCGGCTGCAGGATTTAGCGTTCTTGCGTCGAGCTTTATTCTGCAGCGGCTACAGGCTCAACGTAAACAAATGACTTTTGTCCGGCTTTCTTCTTGAAAACCACTTTGCCATCAACCAGCGCAAACAAGGTATGGTCTTTTCCCATTCCTACATTGTTGCCAGGGTTGTGTGTGGTGCCTCTTTGCCTTACAATAATATTGCCGGCAGTGGCTAACTGGCCACCAAATATCTTAACGCCGAGGCGCTTGCTATGCGATTCGCGACCGTTACGTGAGCTACCAACTCCTTTCTTGTGTGCCATGATATTTTGTTTTTTCTGTTAGCAAAAAAATTAAGCGACGATCTCTTCGATCTGGATCTGGGTAAGGGGCTGACGATGGCCATTCATTTTCTGATAACCTTTTCTCCTTTTCTTTTTGAAAACGAGGATCTTGTCGGCTTTCACATGAGCCAGCACCTTGGCTTTTACCTTGGCGCCGTCTAACACGGGGGTACCAACCTGCACCTTATCACCATCGGCAAACAACAATACATTTTCAAATTCCAGCTCGGCACCCGCTTCTTCATGAATAAGGTTTACATAGAGCTTCTGATCTTTGGCGATCTTGAATTGCTGCCCGCCTATCTCAACAATTGCGTACATTTTTTATATTGATTTGAATGTTTACTTCGAATATTGGGGTGCAAAGATAGGAATTTTTTTCTCAATCAACAATGCCTTTTTATCAATAAATTTTCAAACCCTGATTTTTTTATTGCTTTTTGCTTCCACCCTCGATTTCAGCCTCTTCAAAAGTCCTGATGGGCGGTTTGCCATGTAAACGCCCACCAATATTAAAGTAATCCAAAGCAGGTAAACTACCAGGAAGGATTCTCCATCGAGAAATCCCCAGAAAATGCTCACTATGGGCATCATATAGGTAACGGTTGAAGCAAACAAGGCCGAAGTGCGCCTGATGAGCCAATTGTGCACTACCATGCTTATGGCCGTGCCAAACACCGCAAGAAGGGCAATATAACCAAGGCTTTCCCAGCTTTCCCCGCCAAGGGCCATGGTTTCAACGAAACCTGTGCCTGCAAACAAATAAATTACCGCAGGTATACCAATAATTGTGAAGACCACCGAAGTAATGGTGAGGGCATCAAAGCCCACCAGGAATTTTTTTATGATGTTCATGTTGAACGCATAAAAAATGGTGGCTGCTACCACGATCAGCCCGTAAAGGGCTCCATTGCCCAGGCTTGGGTCGTGCACGGCAGTAAGCAGGCCCACGGCACCAACAAGTCCGACAATCACCCCCAGCACATTGAGCCAGCGTGTTCGGATACTAAAAAACAACACCCCGGCCAACAGGGTAAACAGCGGGGTTAATGAATTCAGCACACCTGCCAGGTAGCTATCGATGCGAGTCTGGGCTATGGCAAACAAAAAGGGGGGAATGCCATTGCCCACCACCCCGGCCAGTGCAAAATATTTCAGCTTATTGATCGGAACCCTTTTAATGCGCCTGAAAACAAAAGGAACCAGCACCGCAAAAGAAATACTGATACGAAGGGCACCCACCTCCATGCTCGAAAATGACACCAACCCCCGCTTAATAAGTATGAAGGAGCTGCCCCAAATGAGCATTAGCAGCACCAATGCCATCCATTCGGAAAGGCCGGGTTTGGTTTCTTCTTGCATGTGAGAGGTTAATTTTTGCCGGGCAAAGGTAAAGAAAGTTCTTTTTGCTAATTCAAACCCAACCTTTACTCATTAATTAATCTTCAAGATCAATTATTTCCTAAATTTAGAAAAAATTAAACGGCAAAAATGTGAAAAGGAATTCATTAGTAATTCCGATTACTTTGCTCCTTTTTTCTTTGTTGCTTAATGCCTTTTCTCAAGGCAATACAGGCACAGGCAGGGAAAACAGGCCACTGTATTTCAGGCATTTCACCAAGGAGCAGGGGTTGCCATCCGATGTGGTTCGCTGGGTCATTCAGGATGCTTCGGGTTACTTGTGGATTGCCACCGACAACGGACTGGTCAGGTACGACGGGCATTTAATGAAAGTTTTTGGGCACAACCCCGAAGACCCCGGTTCGCTCTCCGAAAATTTGATTCTTGCCTTATTTGAAAGCAGCGACTCCCTTTTGTGGATTGGCACCAACAACGGTTTTTCAATTTACAATCCAGTCGCGGATATCTTCATTAATTATCATCCCTTTGCCATCGAGAAATATCACTTCCCGGCGGTGGAGGTTCATTGCTTTTTTGAAGACACTGATGGAAGCATATGGATAGCCACCTCTAACGGTCTGGCACATTTTGACCGGGAAAATGGTCGGTTTACCTGGATGCTTCATACAGGAGAAGAAAGTTTGCCCCACGAAACCCTTCAGGCCTGGATATACCAGGTTGATGCCCATCCACGCAACCAGGATCAGATCGTGGCAAGCACCCAGGGAGGCATTTTATTCATTGATAAGAAAACGCATACGGTTGTCCACGAACCGGAAAAGAATGCCGGTCACAAACCCGCTTCTCAGTCGCTGTTTTTCGATGGTGACTCGGTGCTTTGGACCGGCGAGTGGGCCACTGGGCTAAAAAAACTGAACCTGACAACCATGAAATGGGAGGTTTTCTCCATTTCAAAGGAAAACCTTTTTAGTCCGCTTTTTATTGAACCGAAAAACGATGAGGAACTTTGGCTAGCCACCCCAGCCAAAGGGCTAGTAGTATTCAACAAAAAGTCCAAAGAATTCAGGGCTAATATGAGATATGAATCCAACCCCAGATCTATTTTGTCTAATTACCTGCAATGCAACATTCTGATTGACCAAAATGGTGATTTATGGGTTGGCGGAAAAGAAGGCCTGAATTTTCTGGACAATTCCTACCGTTCGTTTCAAAGGCAGGTTTTGCCTTACGGAGTTGAAACAATACGAAGCATTTTCAGGGCCGAAAGCGAAAACATGCTTTACCTAGGTACTGACAGCAGGCACAACATCATTTTTAAAGATGCAAAAACCGGCGATTGGGGCTTTATAAAAGATTCGGAAGAAGTAAAACCGAATGCAAGAATTAATGCAATTTTTCGTGATCACCTGGGGGTGATCTGGGCTACCAGTTTAAGAAATCATTTATTGTATCTTGACCCGGTAAGCCAATCCCTGAAGGTATTTCGCGACGGCGACAACCAATTCATCTCATTTAATGATACCACTACCTTTTTGCGCGAAATCGTTGAAGACCAAAACAACAACCTTTGGATTTCAGCCCCACGCCATGGTTTGATTCGAATTGACAAAGACCGGAAAACGGTGCGTTACCTGCAACATGATCCGGGCAATCCCGGCAGTTTATTCAAAAGCAGGTATTACAATGATCTGATGGTGGATCACAAAAACCGGCTCTGGATTGGTTCTTACGACGGCTTCGGGGTATACGACATTGAAAAGGAAATCTTTATTTCTGAATTTCCGAACGGATTGAAGAATCTGGGCATCAGGGACCAAACCGTTCAGGGTTTTTCTACAGATAGCCTGGGTCGCGTCTGGGCTTGTGTTTTAGGGAAGGGATTACTACGAATCACAGAAAACGAGGATGAAATTTCATTTAAACTATTTCACACGGTGCATGGGCTAAACGACCCCAATGTTTCGCGAATTGCAAAAGACTCAAACCAAAATTTTTGGGTCATAAATGAAGGTCTGCTATTTTTCAATCCTTACACCGAGCAGTTTAATGCCTTTGACAAAAGGAATGGCTTGCATGAACTAAAATCGCACGACGACCGGATTTTTATCGACTGGGAAGACAATATTTACCTTACCGGAACCGGTGCTTACGAAAGCCAAAATATTTCCGCCCTGAATGTCTCGAAAAACATTATAAATCTCATTATTGAGGACATTGAGGTGAATGGCGAAAGAATCATCCAACTTGGCCCTGGGCTTCACAATTCCTCTTTCATACTGAAGCCTTCCGAAAGAAATATCAGGTTGCGTTTTACTGCCATTTGTTTTCAGGATGCCGACCGTATTCAGTATGAATACCAGCTATTGGGTTATGACGATCAAAAAAGCATAACTACGGCACCAGGCATGGCCAATTACACCAATTTACCCCCTGGCAAGTATCGTTTTGTGCTTCGGGCGGCGCATCGAGGCCTTTGGTTCGAGAAAGAAACCGGTATTGAATTTACCATAAAGCCCTTTTTCTATCAAACGGCCTGGTTTTATATTGCTGCTTTTTTAGTGGGCTTACTGATAGTATTTGGGGTTTTTCGCTACAGGGTAAGCAGAATAAGAAGTCAGGAAAAGATCAAATCAGACTTCGAGAAAAAGATTGCCGAAGTGGAAATGCAGTCGCTCAGGGCGCAAATGAACCCGCATTTCATTTTCAACTCGCTTAACAGCATCAACACCTTTATTTTAAAAAACAAGACCGAAGCCGCTTCGGATTACCTGAACAAATTTGCGCGCCTGATTCGCGCAGTTTTGAATAATGCCAAGCACAAGCTGGTTTGCCTTGAAGATGAATTGGATGCGCTGAAGATTTACCTGGAACTGGAGCAGCTTAGGTTCGACAACAGGTTTGATTTTTTCATAAAAACGGACAAATTTCTGGACACCAACCGGGTGTATGTGCCACCACTCCTGCTTCAGCCCTATGTGGAGAATGCCGTCTGGCATGGTCTGCTTCACAAGGAAAGCAGGGGCAAAATTGAAGTTTCGGCACAAAAAAGTGGGCAGCACATCATTTTTAAAATCCAGGACAATGGGGTAGGAAGAGAAAAAGCTGCTGAATTCAAAAGCCACTTCACTCCGGAAAACAAATCGGTAGGAATGTCGATAACCGCCGACCGGATTGCCATCATAAAAAGCTTGTACAGCAGCGATGCAAAAATATCGATTGCGGATCTGCACGATCACCAACATCAGCCTGCCGGAACAAAGATCACCATCATGTTGCCTTTGATAACCACAATTTAACTGCCATGAAAGCCCTGATTATAGATGATGAGCAACATTGCATTGATGCCTTATCGATTTTGATTAAAAAATATTGCCCGCAGGTTACCGTTACCGACACTTGCCTGAGCGGCGAATGTGGCTTGAAATCCATCCACATTCATCAGCCCGAACTCATTTTTTTGGACATCGCCATGCCCAAGATGAACGGCTTCGATTTGCTCAGCCTGCTGGAAGAGGTGAATTTCGAAATTATTTTCACCACTGCCTACGACAATTACGCCATTAAGGCTTTTAAGGTTAGCGCTGCCGATTATTTGCTGAAACCCATCGACCGCACCGAGCTTGTTCAGGCGGTAAGAACCGTTGAAGAGCGCATTAAAATGAAAAAAAACTCCCAGGCCATTCACTCCAACACCGAGTATTTAAATGTACTTCTTGAAAACCTGCAACAGGGCAATAACCACTTTTCAAAAATAGCCTTACCCACCAACAATGGATTGGAGATTTTGAACGAACAAGACATCTTATACCTGGTGGGTGACAGCAATTATGTGCATCTTCACCTGAAAGGCGGAAAAAAATTATTGGTTTCGAAAACCATTAAATATGTGGAAGAACGCCTGCATGCCCATTATTTTTTCAGAATTCATCACTCATTTCTTGTCAACATTCACGAAATTGTCAGATACAATAAAGGCGACGGCGGCTCAGTGGTTATGTCGGATGGCAAGGAACTTTGCGTTTCTAAAAACAAGAAGGCTGAGCTAATGTCCATATTAAGAGCTTGAGTTCACTCGCTGTTTACTAACCCAAACGCCCTGTTTACTAATTCATCATTGCCCGGCATAAAAAGTTGGCTGATATTTGATTTTGTCAGTTTAATCATAAATGCCGGGTATTATGAAAACAAAACCAATTGTACTGATTGTATCAATTGCCATTTTTAGCATATGGCTTTTTGCTGCGTGCGAGTCTGACGATGGCAGCATAGTGGCAACTAAAATTGAAACCTTCGTTTCTCTTGGAGGAGACGATGGCTATATTGAAAATTTATCGAACCGGGTGGTGCACGATTTTTACAGCCATTCCCAGGGCAAATCACTACTAATAGGCTGGAACGCTACCGGTCATTGCATGCGCAGCTTCATCAGCTTTGATGTTTCGGACATTATGCCCGGGTCTAACCGGGAGCTAATTATTGATGAAGCCATTCTGAAAGTATACGAATCTAACACCAACATGCACCCCTTTGATGGAGGGGGTCTGCGGGAGGTGAACTGCTTCCTGGTAATGTATGGTTCGCTCGATGCGTCAGATTACGACCTTATTCCCAATGCCGACTGCGGAACAATAGCCACTTGGGGTTATAACGTGCTTAAGGAGTATCCCCTGAATATCACCACCCATCTCAGCAACTTCATAAAAACTTATCCAAGCGTTAGCAAATTCCAGTTCAGGCTTCAATTCATTCCTGATGGGAATGTGAACGTCCCTTCACCGCTTACCAGCGGCATCTGGGCTATTTTCTCGGGCGATGAAACGGCCCGGCCAGACTATTGCCCAAAACTAACCATTAAGTATCATTACAAAAACAAATAAAATCTACCAACAGGACCAAAACCTTTTTTCAGCTATGAAAAATTTTCATAAAACAACCAACCTGCTGTTCATCTTCATTTTATTTTTTTCTCTGAACAGCAGCTGCAAAAAAGACGAAGATCCGACACAACCACCAATAAACGACATAGATGGCAACGTTTACCCAACGGTTAAAATTGGTTCACAGGTTTGGATGAAAGAGAACCTCAAAACCACAAAATACCGTAATGGCGATCCAATACCCAATGTTACCCTCTGGACTCCATGGCTAATTGCTACAGAAGGCGCCTTTTGCCATTTTCAAAACATGGCTTCCTGGACTGAAACCTATGGGCTGCTATACAACTGGTATGCCGCGGGCGATGCCAGGCAGATTTGCCCCACAGGCTGGCATGTTCCAACAAAATCCGAATGGGAAGCTTTGGTTAGTTTTGCCGGGGGTGAATCTGCAGCAGGCAATAAACTGAAGGAAAAGGGAATCGCTCACTGGAAAGGCCCGAATTCAGGTGCTACAGATACCTATGGGTTTACTGCACTTCCCGGTGGGTATCGTACAGGTGAATTTTACCCTCCCGGCGACTATGCCATTTGGTGGAGCGCCACAGCCCAGTCACCTGATGATTCATGGATTATGAACTTGGTTGCCAATAACAGCAACGCCTATATTGAAAGACAGGGAAAAATTGCAGGGCACGCTATTCGCTGTATAAAAGATTGAAAAAATGAAAAGCAAAAAACGCTGGATTTTTTTACTAAAAGCATTTCTGGTTGTTTTGCCCGTGCTGGCCTCAGGGCAGCAACTGGATGGGCTGGGCTCCCAGCAGGCCTTTTCCTTCCGTGGCAATTTCTCTGCTAATCTTATTGGCTACAATGCAAACGGAATAGTCGCGCGGGGCGATCCTTTCTCGCTGATGCTTTCGGCCAATGCCACAGCCTCCTTTTATGGCATTTCC
>JAWLCS010000026.1:20594-23658 GCA_041687035.1 Bacteroidales bacterium | reverse complement strand
AATCTTATTGGCTACAATGCAAACGGAATAGTCGCGCGGGGCGATCCTTTCTCGCTGATGCTTTCGGCCAATGCCACAGCCTCCTTTTATGGCATTTCCATGCCTTTCAGCTTTCGCTTCAGCAATAAGCGGGCTGATTACACTCAGCCTTTCAATCAATTTGGCCTGAGCCCTTCCTACAAATGGGCCAAAGCTCATATTGGTTACAGCAGCGTGAATTTCAGCAATTACACCATGGGCGGGCATAAGTTTCTGGGCGGTGGCCTCGAAATGAATCCGGGCAAATTTCGCTTCGGCTTTGTTTATGGCCGTTTCAAAAAGGCCACCACCGCCTTTGAACAAGCCATCGACACCACCAGCACCCTGACCCGCAAGGGATTTGCCACCAGGATTGGCGTAGGTTCCGAAAAAACCTTTTTCGATGTGATCGTGCTGAAAATCAAAGATGACAGCACCACCGTGTTACAACCCAACGGACAATACATCCCTCCTGAAGAAAACCTGGTAACGGGCTTTAATACCCGAATTCAGCTTTCAGAAAATTTTTCCTTTGAAAGTGAAATGGCGTTGAGTGTGTATACAACTGATGTGTCAGCAGTGCCAATTGAAAACTTTGATAGTTTAGAGAACAGGAAAATCTATAAGGAAGCTGAGCGGTTTATGGCGGTAAACCAATCAACGGATCTGCTAACAGCCATTCGCTCTTCGGTGAATTACACCCAGAAAAATTTCAACACCCGGCTCGAATACCGCCGCGTTGATCCGGGCTATCGATCCATGGGCACCTATTACCTGAATAATGATATTGAAAACATTACCATTGCACCCGGTTTATCTCTAATGAACCGTAAGCTGAACCTAAGGGGAAGCATAGGCCTTCAGCGAGACAACCTTCAAAATACCAAAAAAGCCACCTCACTGCGCACCATTTCTTCGCTGAATGCATCGTTCAACCCCTCGCACATTTTTGGCATCGACCTTAACTACAGCAATTATGCAAGCAACCAGCGAGCAGGCAGGGTTCCCCTTATCGACTCCCTCAAACTATTTCAAACCACCCACAACCTGAGTATAATGCCCAGGTTGATGTTTTCCGGCATGAATTTCAATCACATGTTTATGCTGATGGTGGGCCGAATGGAACTTAAGGACTTTAATGTGTTCACAAGTCAATTTACTGAAAACCAAGCCCTGCTGGCAAACTTTAATTACAATTTCAGCCTCCTTCAGCATGGCCTTTCATTTCTGATCGGAGCCAATTACAACGAGCTTAAAAATGCCCTGGTTTCCAGCGAAGCCATCGGCTTTACGTTTGGGGCTTCCAAAACATTCCTTGAAGGCAAACTAATGGTTGGCTGGAACAACAGTTACATTCAAACCGATCAAGGCTCGGGAAAGGGCAGAGTAATTAACAGCATGGTGAATTCAACCTACCAGGTAGCACGAAACCATGCTTTAAGATTTAACCTCTATTACATCAGTTCTTCGAATCCTGATGGTATCACCACCCAAAAATTCAACGAAACAAAAGGAGACATGACCTATGTTTTCACATTTTAAAAAAATAGCCAGAGGTTTATCAGCAACCGCAACCAGGTATTATTTGCTTTTCCTGGTCTTTATCTTTCTCACTGGAAGTGGGGTTTATGCCCAATTCTATCCGGTGCAGGTAAATGTTATGGTGGCCCCGCCTTACTCGCCCAAGCTCACCGATTATACCAGCAATCCCAATAAATTGATTGTGACGCTTCAAACCAGCATCATGGATTTAATTAGCCTCGATATTTATTTGCGTGTAACCATATCGGGGGCAAATGAAATCATGATATACTCAAAACCCGATTTCATATCATCAAATCCCATCAGGCTTCAACCAGGCATGGTGCACAGATTAAGTTTGAGCAGCATCCAGGAATTATTCAACGAAAACAATTTAGTCTTTCAGGGAATAACCCCCAATGAGGTGTTTTATGGCAGCGGCTTGCCCGAAGATGATTACCAGATTTGCTTTATGGCCTATGATGTAGATGGCCAAATACTTTCTCAGGGAGAGCCCATGGGGTGCAGTCCTGTATTTAGAGTTTCCAGTCTCGAGGCACCCATTATTCTCCAGCCCTTATGCCACGAGGAAATAGACCCGATGACACCGCAAAACATCGTTTTTTCGTGGACTATGCCGGCAGGAGCCTCCCCCCTAACACAATACCACCTTAAAATAGTGGAGGTGGTACCCGAGGGACACAATATTTACAATGCCTTTAAATCGGCTAGTTCGCCCATCTTTTTTGAAACCACAGTTAATGGCAATGTGTTTTTATACGGCCCAGCCCAACCTGCTTTGACACCAGGCCGAACCTATGCCTTTGCGGTAACCGCCTTCGACCCGCGGGGACGCTTTAACTTTCGAAACCAGGGAATGAGTGAAGTTTGCAGTTTTAAGGTTAAACAACAGGGTTTATGGGATACTGTGGGGATGCCTGGTTTGGAACCTGAAATTGTATCCCCGAATATCATTAACATTAGCGGCATCGAAATGAATGCCCCTCCTCCATTTCAATTCACCACTGTTCGCGGAAAATTAAACTATCAATATATGGAAGGGGGAAGCCCCAACAACTATGCCCTGGCAAATGCAAACATCAGATTGGTGGTTGCAAGTGCTGACATCATTTATGGCAAAGAGCCGAAACCGGAAAATATTAGGAGGCTTACCATCCTTGCTGCTGGAGCAACAAAATGCCCTGATCCGGAACTTGGAAGAACTTTGGCGACTGCAAAAACAGAGCCCGACGGAAGCTTTTCGTTTAATTACTTTGACAATATCTCCCTAGGGAAAAGATGTCCTGGCCACTATGAGATGGGCGATGACGTTTATAGGGTGCTGGCAATTGTAATTGATGCCCCACACAACAACTATTATTTCAATCCGGAATTGGCCATTTTACCTGAAATAGGGAAGGAAAACAATTTATCGGCAGTAACGTCGAAAGTCAGAAGCTATGAGTTAAAAGTAACCATAAAGCCAAAACCATTAAGTGCAGAGTTGAATCATGCCGTTGGAACC
>JAWLCS010000026.1:0-20494 GCA_041687035.1 Bacteroidales bacterium | reverse complement strand
CCGAGCCAAATACCTCATCCCTCGGGTACGGGTTCGATTAACCCTGCCACGTTGGAATTCCCCAAATCCTATAATTATTACACCCTGGCCAAAGACCTTTTCCTGGAGCCCCATTATCCCAGGATCTTTGGTAAAGTCCTTGATGCCAACACTCCGAATGAATTGGCAGGGGTAAGCCTCGAACTCGAGGAAGGTTATGCATTTACGCCCGAGGATAATGCAAAAATCCTTTCGCGCATTACAAAAATATTTCAGGATGCCTCGCTTAACGATTGTGTAAACAGTGGTGGAAATGGTGTTGGTCTTTGCATTCCTCCGTTACAAAAAGTCGTTTCGGCTTCCGATGGCAGCTTTGCCTTCAACGACCTGACCCTGCTTTATAGCCAAAAGAGAACAGCTGTAATTGGGCCAAGCAGAAGGCTCAGGGTCAAACATCCCGGCTACAAGCAGGCAATCCGTAATTATGCTCCCCTTGACTTTGGAAAACAAGTAAATGTAGAAATTGAGCTTGAGAAAGCTGGGCAACTGGCGGGATACATCCGCGATGCTGAAACGGGTAAAGGGTTGAGAGCCGAAGTGAGGCTACTTTCCGGCAATTCTGTTCAGAGCAATCAAAATACGGGGTATTACAAAATCCCTGTTCCGCGTTTGCCAGGGCAGCCCCAACAGCTCATTGTTGAAAAACACGGCTACATTACCGACACCCTCACCTTTGTTGCCGGCCAGCTAACCCAAACCCTTGACGTGAACCTTTACACGGTGAAAAGAAGACTGAAAGTGGTCGTATTCGTAAAGGGAAGCCCATTTATTCCCGTAAAAAACTGCCATGTGAATATTTTAGATGTCAAAAACAACCAGGGTTATCCAATTGGATATACTACCGATGATAATGGAGTAGTGGAGCTTAGTTTTGATAATGCTGGCCTTGAACCCAACCAGGTTTACAGAATCAGAGTCGGAATTTCACCGATTGAGTTTCCCGCTACAGACAGAAACTTTGAAACCCAGTATTATGATGTTGAAATACCGGTGAGCAGCAAACCGACACATATTGTATCTTGGTTACCCCGTGCCGCCTGTCTTAAAGGCAAAGTATACGCAGGTGTAGGAACCGAATCACCGGTT
This sequence comes from Bacteroidales bacterium, assembly GCA_041687035.1. Classification (GTDB taxonomy): domain Bacteria; phylum Bacteroidota; class Bacteroidia; order Bacteroidales; family UBA7960; genus UBA7960. The sequence continues at coordinate 19,369 of JAWLCS010000026.1, read as the reverse complement.
TACGAAGCCAATGTTCGTTATCTTGGCAGCCAGGAAACCCTGACAAGCCTTTCAGGCGCGACAGGGGATTATCAAATGTTTAATGTGCCGGTACGGTTCTACAAGCAAACCTTCACGGCTTCCAAATCGCAGTCGAATTACATTGGCGATGAAAAACAATTCCGCATTTTGGAGGCAACCAACCAATGCATCAATCAGGATTTTAACCTCACGGTGTATGATGACATGGATATCACCCGGCTAATGGGCTTTCCGATGGAAGTTACCAAACTTGTGGCCACTGACGATGGCAAAGTACTTATTAGCGGAAATATCACCGACCTGCCGACAAACGACCAATTCAGTGCTAACCCTGGAGCAACTCTGGGGTTCAGGGAAATCGAAATCCAACCGGGAAGCCAGACCAATGAGAATGGCATTCCAATTGCCGAGCCATCAACTCTGCCAGTAAGCCTTAAAAGTCCAGCATTTAACCTTAAGGTGTTTAACACGTTTAGTGGAAGCCTATCTGCACCCAACGGGCTGGTTATTGACAGATACAATGCCGGCTCACCTTATGGGGTGATAAAAGGAAGGGTAATGATTCCGCCCACCGAATTCAACATCTCACTGGTGGGCCTTCCTGACTTGTATCTGGCTACCACTACAGGATCAGGTACCACGAAAATGCTGATCCCGGCATTTGTGGCCGATCCGCAGGTAACCAAACCCGCCAGCATTCCATCAACCGGGTTTTTCGTATGCAATAACGAGGGTGGCGAAGTTCGCTATTCTTTTCCGCAATTCACCAATGCAGCCTACGCCGACCCGGCAAAATCATTCCTGAATCAAAATCAGGTGTTGCTGCAAACAACCCTTCACACCAATTGCGATAATACCAACCCCAGAAACCTGAGAATCAACGTAGGCAATGTGGTGATCACCAAAAACGAGGTCCAGTTGGGTCAGAACAACCCCATCACCCTTCAACTTGGACAGTGGAAACTCACCAGCAATGACTGGGATTTGAGCTCGAATGGCATTTGGTTGAAAAACGCCACCATTGATGCAAAAATTAAGGCTGGGATCAAAAACCTTGAAATAACCTATGCCACGTTAAAATACCAGAAGGCACGGGCCGATTTCAGCAATATCACACTGTTAAATTCCATACCATTACACATTACCACCGCCAACAAAGGCCTTACTTACGTTGAAGATGGCGGAATAATGAAATGGAAACTTTTTGCAGCCAGCGGCGAAGAACCGCAAACCGCTTACATTGAACAGCTTCCCGGCTTAGGTAATCAAAGGGTTCCAATTTCACTTATTTCCCTGCTCAGCGATGGCTCAGAGCCCAGGATCAATATTATGAATGCAAGCATCAAACTCTTTGGTGTTGTTGATTTTATAACCTATGCCGGAGCCAAAATCCTTGTTTATGAGTTCGCAGACCCCCAATACATCGTAATCCAGGGAAAATACAAACCCCGGATTCAGTACATTGATGAATTCGCCGGTAATATGGCCTGGGAGAAAACCAGCTCGGGGCATACATTCAAAGTCAACAGCCCTGGTACCATCAACTTCATCCACAATAATATGTCTTTTATGTGGGACAGGAATAGCATTGGGTTCAGCAACGACCTTTTTACAGCCAGGGGCACTGCAGGCGAAGATGGAAAACTCTTGCCTGTAAACGTTGTGTTGCTCCACCGAAGCGCATCTACCATCGTTGAAATCCCTCCAAATGAGAATATTTTCATCACCCAGGATAAATCAAAATACTTTGAAAAAGTGGTGGGTGGAATGGAACTCAATAAATCAATCAACAAGTGGAATAACTTCTGGTTTGAAGGCGAGATGATTGGCATGACTGGTATAAGCGACAACCCGCAAAAAAGCAGGATTAAATTTGTGTGCGAAGGAGAAATATCCGCCCAGGGTCAAAGTATCAAAGTCAGCAAGCTCGATGATTTTCCCGGAATGAGTTTTACATACGACTTTGCCAACTCTCGCCTGAAAGGCACACTTAACATCCATAAAAACCTGATGGGAATGCAAGCAGATGGCGTGGCCGACTGCATCTTCGACCCCAACGGCTGGTATCTGAACATCGGTGGAGAGATTCAAATCCCAGGCATCGGCGGTTGCAACCTTTTTGGCCTTTTTGGCGATTACAGTGCCGTTCCGCCTGCCTTAGCAGCTCCATTTGGCGCACTGACTTGCATCCCACCCGCCTTCCAAAATAAAGTTTCGGGCTTTTTGCTGCAGGGTAGTTTAACGAAAGAAATACTTCCTGCACAAGGATGGGGAGTACCCGTGCCTAAATCAGACCAGGTTCTGGGAGTAAATGTGAATGCCGATGTATCGCTTTACGCCCGCACCTGGATGAGTTTCGACCCGGCCGTTAACACCTATGGTCTGGCACTGATGGCCACAGGCGATGTTGCAGGAAACGCAAGCATAGAAGTATTTAAAGTATCTGCTTATGCCCAAGCACAGTTGGGAGTTGCAGGGGTGTACTATTCCAACGGGAACTATGACATTACTGGATGCGGGAGCCTAAGTGTTGGCGCATCAGCCGAATTTTTAACTCCATTAGGATGGATTGACTGGGGTGTAGATGCTCCAGATTTTGGTTTAAAATTAAAAATTGCCAGCACCGGAACAGACTTTAATCTTTTCTTCGGTAGTTGTACTTCAAGAGGCAGCCTGTGTCCTTGATCCAAAACTGTCATAAAAACATTCCAGCGTTCAACAAACAAAAATCTGGTAAAAATGAGAAAGTATTTTTTCTTGATAATTTCAGGCTTATGGGCAAGCGCGGCTTTATGCCAAACCCTGCCAGAAGCCCGGTTTGATTCCATTCACTTTCTCGAAAGTGAAAGAACCCCAAAAATGGTTTACATCAAGTGGTTCTCAACAGGTAATAATCCAGCACCTGCTTTCATCCCGGTCCGGTATAAACCAGGAGAACCCGTTGAGGCAGATGGGATAAAAATGCTTTATCAGCGAAACGACACAACGTTTTACGTACTGCAGGATACCATCACCCCCTTTCTGGCCTTTGATTCCAGCCTGCAATATTTTCTGGCTCCCATCGATACATTGAAGCAAGCCGGGCAAGCCTCTGACATTGTCATCATTTCAAATACAGAAACCAAACGACACTGGTTCAGCTCAACCAAGGCGGAGAAACTTGAGAAAGAGAAAGGCATTGTCATTTCCTGGACCATGAGTGAGTATACAGATGTAAAAATGTTTGAAATCTTCAAAAGCCCTTATCTCGAGCGGGGATTTGAGAAAATTGCCACGGTTCCACCCACCGAACTTTCCTTCACCGATTATGATACTGAAGCCGATATTAACTATTATTACCAGATTATAGCCATTACAAAAAGTGGTAATAAACCTTTAGCAAGCAACATCATATTCAGGGCCTCATACAACCCCAATCCGCCCATCCCACCTTATATAGAATTTGCTCGCGGGGTAAAAGGAGGCGTTCACCTTCGCATACAGGCCACCGACGCAGAAGCCGCCGGGGTTAGGATTTATCGTGACGATGGGCTAGATCCTGAGTTATCACTCATAAGCAATTTGGTGCGCCTGAATGCCGGTGAAGAATTCGTGGAGTATTACGATACGCTGACGCCACTCTCCGGCCGAAGGACCTATACCTATGCCGCTGTGACAGAAAGTACCAGTTTTGTTGAAAGTGCTTTCTCCAACAAGGCCTATGCCCGCCCGGTCATTTCCGAACCACCCCAGAGTCCCTTAAGCCTTGACGCCTATGAAGAAAACCGCACGGTGCGCTTATTCTGGGAAAACATGGAAGAAAACGATATCGCCATTGCTGGATATAAAATCTTCAGAAAAGAATCGGAAGGTGCATTCAGTGATTTACTTGATCCTGAATACATTTTTACACTCAACTACCACACCGACAGCACAGCCCAGGCAGGAAAGACTTACACTTATAAGGTTCATGCGGTCGACATAGATGGGAATATCAGTGCAGAAGGAGTTTTAGCTACCGTAAGTCTTCATGTTAACATCCCTGTGGCCCCTTTTGGCTTGAAAGCAATCCCAATTGAAGATGGGATGCAACTGGAATGGAGCAGTGCCATTTATCATGATATACAGTCGGTTTTGGTATACAGAAGCCAGGAGAATGAAAACCCCGCTCTTATTGCCACACTTGAGCCTGAAGTAACAGAATTTTTAGACAGGACGGTGCAAACCGGTAAAGAGTACACCTACTATCTGACCACAAAAAACAAAGAAGGCACCGAGAGTGAACCGACGGAAAAAATCAGTGAAGTTTGGGAATAACTTCCTGATTGGCATATGGAAATCTGCCAATTATGATCGGCTTCAGGTTAACAATGGATTGCTGGCATACCATAATTAGCACTTAACCCTGGCAGGTCAACGGACAAAACCCTTGTTTGACTACCCAACCCGGGCGGAGGCTGCGGTTCAACATTTATTGTAACTTCTCCCGAAGAGCCCCTTTTCTGCATAAAAATCTCTTTCTTATCAGGGCATTGATTTCCAAAAACTTTTATTACCTTTGCAACTCGTTTTACGGAACGAGAAACTTAAGTAAATCAATCATTTAAAAACACAAACAAAAATGGTAAGACAGTACGAAACCGTTTTCATTATGACTCCCGTTTTGTCTGATGAACAGATGAAGGAAGCGGTAAGTAAGTTTCAGGACTTCCTGAAGAACAAAGGTGCCGAGATCGTGTATGAAAATCACTGGGGCCTGCGCAAACTAGCCTATCCTATTCAGAAAAAATCGACCGGCTTCTATCATTTGATAGAGTTTAAGGCCGAGCCCACCATTGTTGCTGAGCTTGAGCTCGCAATGAAAAGGGATGAGCGCATTATCCGTTTCCTCACCGTGTCACTCGACAAATTTGCCGTGGCATACAACGAAAAGAGGCGCGCCGACAAGGACGTTTCGAAAGTAACGGAAAAAGAATAATCAGGTAGTTTAACGAAACAAAGACATTTAAACATGGCTAACCAGCAGAATTCAGAAATAAGGTATCTGGCACCCATTGCCGTTGATATCAAGAAGAAAAAATACTGCCGCTTCAAGAAAGCCGGCATCAAATACATCGACTACAAAGACGCGAACTTCCTGCTGAAGTTTGTGAACGAGCAGGGTAAGATCCTTCCCAGGCGCCTTACCGGTACTTCGTTAAAGTACCAGCGCAAAGTGGCCAAAGCCATTAAGCGTGCCCGCCACCTTTCACTTATGCCTTATGTAGCTGATCTTTTAAAATAAGGAGGTAATACGATGGAAATTATTCTGATTCAAGATGTTCCCAACCTGGGATTTAAAGACGATATCCTAACCGTAAAAGACGGATACGGTGCCAATTATCTTATTCCGAAAGGATTAGCGATTCTCGCCATCCCCTCAGAAAAGAAAAAACTGGCCGAGACCCTTAAGCAACGCGCTTACAAAGAAGAAAAAGTTAAAAAAGACGCCGAAAAACTGGCTGAAAAGCTTCGCGACATTGAAGTGAAGATTGGCGCCAAGGTAGGTACCTCCGGAAAAATCTTCGGCTCGGTAAATGCCCTGCAGATTGCAGAAGCTATCAAGGAACAGTTCGACATTGAATTGGACCGCAAGCGCATTGTGGTTGATGGCGACGCCGTTAAAGAACTTGGTGTATACACTGCCAAGATCAACCTGCACAAGGAAGTGCGTTTCGACATTAAATTTGAGGTGATAGCCGAGTAGGCTTTCACCGAAAAATAACAACAATGAAAAGCCTGTCCTCTCACAATGAGGACAGGTTTTTTTGTAATATTGCAAACAAAACCATCACTAAGTGCTTAGCCATTCTCAAATAAAATACGTTCAAAGCCTGCAGCAGAAGAAATTCAGGCGGCAGCATGGCGTTTTTTTGGCCGAGGGTGAAAAGATTATTTCGGAGCTCCTGCAAAGCCATTTTGAAATGGAAGGGGTTTATGCCCTGGCTGATTGGCTGCAGGAAAACAGCCATCAAATACCCGATGGACTAAAAGTCTTCGAAACAAGTCAAAAAGACCTGGAGCGCATCAGCGGGCTAAAAACGCCCAACAAGGTGCTGGCGGTGGTAAAAACGCCAACAGACGAATCTGCACCTACTAGTCAGAAAGGCCTCAGCCTGGTGCTTGACAAGGTGCAAGATCCAGGCAACCTGGGCACCATAATCCGCACGGCCGACTGGTTTGGCATTCGGCAGGTTATTTGCTCGCCCGACACAGCCGAGGTCTTCAGCCCCAAAGTAGTTCAGGCATCCATGGGATCGTTTCTTCGCGTAAGGGTTTACTATACTGAACTGAAGCCATTCCTGGAAAAAGCAGCTGGCGAAACCCCCATCTACGGCGCTTTTCTTGAAGGAGAAGACCTTTGGGAAGTGGAAGTTAAAAACAAGGGAATATTGGTTATTGGAAATGAATCGAAAGGCATATCGCCTGAGGTGGCTGCACTGGTGCAGAAAAAAGTCAGGATACACGGGGGCAAAAAGCCTGGCAAGCCAGATGCTGCCGAGTCGCTCAACGCCTCGGTGGCTGCAGGGATTTTGATGGCCTGGTTAAGCAGAAAATAGGAAAAGCTGGAAAAAAAAGGTTATCTTTATGTAAGAAAAAATAAAAACACGATACTGATATGCAAGTTTTTCTTCTCGCCATAGCCCTCGTTGCGCTCGCCATCGGCGGCATTGCCATTAAAATGTTCTTCATCCCGGGAGAAAGTTTTAAAAAGACCTGCGGCAGCAACTTCGATCCTAAAACGGGGAAAGCCCTTCCCTGCTCCTGTCATTCGGATACTCCCGAGGACTGCAATAATGTCATTGAAATAAAAGCCGGCTAAGTTATTTACCTTCTTTTCTGTCTCAATTTTTTTCTACAGGGCGGCCTGCCTTTGTTTTGGTATATATTTTTTTGTATCTTTAGCGATACAGCACCAAAAACCTTTTGCCATGGAAAATAACCGGATCATCGAACGATTTGGTGGTGTCACCAAAGAAGAGCCCCTGACCACCCTTGACAAAGACCTGGTCCTGACGGGAACACAGGTCATGGAATCGCTAACACCATTTTTCAGTTATTACAACGACAGGCCCCTGATGGACATGAATTCCTATTTGTATTTTGTCCTCGATGGGTGTCACCCCTTTGAGTCCATCCTCCGTGCCACCCACATAATAAGGGAAAAGGTCGACTGCCCTTTTGATGCCGTTGCCGGAACAACGACCATGAATCAACGGACTTGCCCGGTGATCCGGATCAAACAACTCAAGAAATACTGTAAGATTAAGCAGATCGAAGAACTCTATAGGCAAGAGGGCATTCGATTCAAAAAATTCTTTGCCAAGATCAAGGACCAGATGGTGCTTATTCACCTGGAGAAATTCATGTACCTCATTCCTTATGAAAACGGTATCTTTATGGATACTACCCAGGAAAATATAGGGTATTTTAAAGTACCTGAATTCATTCCCTGGGAATATTTCAGGACACTTACCAAGAAGGCGAAATATGAAACCGACCTGTTGTTTTTTGATGCCGCTACGGCCTATTTTTACGAAAACAAGCAGATCGTGAACCTGGTCAGAATTTACAAGGAAGGGATGTCACCCGAGAAGATCAATCCAATCAGGGAGCGTTACCTTAAACTGCTCAGCGAACAATAACTTTTCCCTTTTTTTCAAGCAGTTTCAACCCCTTAAGGAATTATTCCTTTCTTACAGGTCATCGCGCTTTAGGAGCGTCAGTCCTGAAGTTGCATAGGTGCCATATTCTTCAGCACCGGTTGAATAAATAAAGAAAGCATCCATCTCGGGATGGGATTCCACAAAAGCTTTAGCTTTCTCAAATCCCATAACCATAAACACCGTTGCATAGGCATCAGAGGTGATGCCATCCTTTGCAAATACAGAAACACTCAGCAGGTTGTGGGTCACGGGATAACCGGTAAAGGGGTCGATGGTATGGGAGAAGCGTTGGCCGTCTTGTTCATAATAGCGGCGGTAATTGCCAGAAGTGGCAACAGCCTGGTCCCGGAGTTCAACATAAAAATCCCAATCCTGTGGGTCATCAAACTTGGTGGCTGGTTTTTCGAGGCCGATGCGCCACTTGTCTCCGTTGGGCTTGAGCCCTTTGGCCACCAAATCTCCCCCAATCTCAACAAGGTAAGCCGTGATACCTTTTGTTTCAAGGAATTTTCCAACAACATCGGCGGCATAGCCCTTGGCAATGGCATTGAAGTCGAACTGAATGCGGGGGTCGTCCTTGATGATGAGGTTCCCTTCCAGTCGAGTACGGTCAAGCCCGGTCAATTGCTGAAGGCTGTCAATCTTTTTTTGCGACATCTCTTCCCGTTTCATGAAACCAAATCCCCAGGCATTGACCAAAGGGGAGACGGTGGGGTCGAAAGCCCCTGCTGAGGCTTCATAAATCTCAACAGAACGCTGGTAAACCACCCGGAAAAACTCGTCCACTTCCTGGGTCTCATTATTATTCACCCTTGAGATCAGGGCATGGGGCACATAATACGACATTGACTCGTTGAAAACGTTGAAAAGACTGTCAATTTCTTCCTGGTAAACGATTCCACCCTCTTCATAATATGAAATAGAATAATAAGTTCCGAACACCACCCCACGAATATTTACAAGCTGGGGTACCTTGGGCGAAACATTACAGGCTGCAATCGAAAAAGCAACAGCGATCAGAAACAGAAGGAATCGTTTATTCATCATTATCTTTTATTCTTGGTTAAGGTTTTCAATAAGGGGTTCGGCGTGAATTGAAATGTGAGTATCCTGCCCGTATTTATTCCTCAGGCATTCTTCTATTTCCACCGTAATGTCGTGGGCTTCTTCAATATTAAGATCGCGTTGCACATTAATGTGAAGGTCGATAGCAATGTCGTTCCCAATTTTCCTTGTTTTCAGGTCGTGGGGATTATGCACGCCAGCCACGCCCCCGGCAATTTCTAGAATTTCCTTTTCCTGTTGCTTCGGCAGTGATGTTTCGATAAGCTCAGCCAGCGATTCAAAGGCAATGGAAATCGCCACTCTAAGGATAAAGAAACTTACCACCATGGCAGCCAGGGGGTCGAGAATAACCCAGCGGGATCCGAGGAATATGGCACCGCTGATACCGGCCACTGTTCCCAGCGAGGATAAGGCGTCGCTGCGATGGTGCCAGGCGTTGGCTACCACCACCTTGCTGTTGATTCGCTTGCCCACCAAAATGGTATAATGGTAGAGTACTTCTTTAGTAATAATTGAAATAATGGCGGCATAGAGGGCAATCATTCCAGGGCTTTGCAGGGGCTCCACCCTGTAGTGCTGGTAAATGTTTCTTACGCCTGAAAAAAAAATGCCCAGGCCTACCAGCAACAGTACAACGCCAATGAAGGCGGTGGCTAAAGTTTCTACCTTTCCGTGGCCGTATTTGTGGTTGCCATCCTTGGGTCGTGATGACACCCTGAGGCTGCCCACAACCACCAAGTCAGTCACAAAATCGCTCACCGAGTGCACCGCATCGGCAATCATTGCGGCTGAATTTCCAAGCACTCCAGCCACTAGTTTAAAAATGGTAAGAAAAAGGTTAGAAAAGAAACCAATCCATGTAACCTTATTTGCTTCTTTCTGGCGCAGTTTTCTCATTTCAGTTTGAATACGTAGCGAAAAAAGCCCCGTGACCGGGGCTTCAGGCTAACCGCCAAAATCATCAAGATCAATGTTTTCTTCGGGCACGCCAAGGTTATCGAGCATTTTTACCACCGATTCATTCATCATGGGTGGTCCACAAAGGTAATATTCCACTTCCTCAGGTTCGGGGTGCTTACTAAGGTACTTATCAAGTACTACTTGGTGAATGAAACCTTTGTAGCCATCCCAGTTATCTTCGGGGAGTGGTTCGGAGAGTGCAATATTAAAATTAAAGTTTGGAAATTCCTTTTCAATTTTCCGGAAATGCTCTTCATAGAAAACTTCTCGTTTTGAGCGAGCACCATACCAGTAAGAAACCTTCCGGCCTGTTTTCATGGTGTGGAACAAATGAAAGATGTGCGAGCGGAGGGGGGCCATTCCGGCTCCACCACCAATATAAACCATTTCACGTTCTGTCTTTTTAATATGGAAGTCCCCGTAAGGACCCGAAATCATAACCTTGTCGCCGGGCTTGCGCGAGAAGATGTATGATGAACAGATGCCAGGGTTCACGTTCATGAAAGCGTTACGCTTGGGATCCCATGGCGGGGTGGCAATACGAATATTGAGCATAATGATGTTACCTTCGGCAGGGTGGTTGGCCATGGAGTAGGCACGGAAAATGGGCTCGGGGTTTTTCATTTTTAAATCCCACATATTAAACTTGTCCCAGTCGCCACGGAATTCTTCCTCAACCTCAATATCCTTAAAGTCAACATCCACCTCAGGCACATCAATCTGTATATATCCGCCCGACTGAAAGTCCATGGTTTCGCCTTCGGGCAAGCGCACCACAAATTCCTTAATAAAAGTGGCCACGTTGCGGTTTGAAACCACCTCGCATTCCCATTTCTTAATGCCGAAAATTTCTTTGGGCACTCGAATATCGAGGTCTGCCTTCACCTTTACCTGGCAGCTCAGGCGCCATTTTTCCTGAATTTCCTTGCGGGAAAAATAGCCCACTTCGGTAGGCAGTATATCGCCAGCCCCATCGAGCACCTGACATTTGCACATGGCGCAGGTACCACCACCGCCGCAGGCACTGGGAAGGTAAATGCCTTCCTGCGAAAGGGTAGTGAGCAGCGTGCTGCCTGAGCTCACGGTCAGTTCTTTTTCTTCGTTGATGGTGACTTTAACCGGGCCGCTGGGAACAAGCTTGGCGCGGGCATATAGCAGCACCCCTACCAGCAGCAGCATTACTACCAGGAAGAAGATTACGCTCAGCGTAATGACCCAGAGATTACCAACTTCTAACAATATCATGACGTTATGAATTTTCTGAGTTACTTAATTTAGAGTTCTATTCCCATAAAGCTCATGAAGGCTATGCCCATCAGCCCGGTTATGATAAAGGTAATACCCAGGCCGCGCAAAGGGGCGGGCACGTTTGAGTATTGAATCTTCTCGCGTATGGCGGCAATGCCTACAATAGCCAGAAACCAACCCACGCCGCTACCCAGCCCAAACACGGTGGCTTCGCCCAGGTTGGCATAATTTCGCTCCTGCATAAACAGCGAACCACCAAGAATGGCACAGTTAACGGCAATAAGCGGGAGGAAAATACCCAGGGAGGCATAAAGGGTGGGGCTAAACTTCTCGATGATCATTTCAACCAGCTGCACCATGGCGGCGATAATGGCAATGAACATGATAAAGGTGAGGAAGCTCAGATCGACACTGGCAAACTGCGGTCCCAGCCAGGAAAGGGCACCCTTTCCCAGCACGAAGTTCTGCAGCAGATAGTTAATTGGAACGGTGATGCCCAGCACGAAAATTACTGCGAAGCCAAGACCCACACTGGTTTTAACCGTGCGAGAAACGGCCAGGTAGGAGCACATGCCTAAAAAGTAGGCAAATACCATGTTGTCAACAAAAATTGACCTGACAAATATGCTTACGTATTCTTCCATTTTTTCTGAATGTTTTGAGTTAACATTTCACCGTATTAGCTTACATCAACCAGTTCGGGGTTGCGGTGGCGCTGCACCCAGATAATAACACCCACGGTGATCAGCGCCATTGGCGGCAAAATCATGAATCCGTTGTTGACATACCCAAGGTCGTAAATAAAGTTGGGGATCACCTGGTATCCGAACAGGGTACCCGACCCCAGCAACTCCCGGAAGAAGGCCACGGTGAGCAGCACTGCGCCATAGCCAGCGGCATTGCCAATGCCATCGAGAAACGAAGGCCATGGCTTGTTGGAGAGGGCGAAAGCTTCGAGACGCCCCATAATAATACAATTGGTGATGATAAGCCCCACGAAAACAGAGAGCTGACGGCTAACGTCATAAACAAAGGCTTTCAGCACCTGGTCGACCAGAATTACCATGGAGGCGATAACGGTGAGCTGCACAATGATGCGGATACGCTGTGGGATGGTGTTGCGCAACAAGGAAATGACCACGTTCGATACGCCCATTACAACCACTACCGAGAGGGCCATAACCAGCGAGGGCCTTAACTGAACCGTAACAGCCAGCACCGAACAGATACCCAGCACCTGCACGGTAATGGGATTGTCCTTGCCCATGGGATTTGAGAGGAGTTTACGATTCTTTGCGGAGAACAACTCTTCTTTCTTGGGTTTATTGGTGTTTTCGCTCATAATTATTTCAGATTTTTAAAGTAGGGAACATAGCCTTCGAGCCCGTCGCGAAGCATATTTGTTACACCGTTTGAGGTGATGGTACCACCGCTGATGCCATCCACGCCGTGGGGATCGCCTGCGGGAGCGCCGCCCTTGACTACCCTGACAGGAGTGAAGTTACCTGCTTCATCAAATATGCGTTTGTCTTTAAACCGGTCTTCAAAGAAACTTTCGGAGATCTCGGCCCCAAGGCCGGGCGTTTCGCTGGCATGGTCGAAATTGGCACCCACAATGGTGGCCAGATCCGAATCGAGACTCAGATAACCCCAAATGGCACCCCACAAACCATTGCCGCGCAAAGGCACAATATAATAGTTTTTGCCGTTCACCTCCGAAACAAACAGGGGAAGCATTCTATCCTCGGGAGCCTTGCGGTTTTCTTCCTGCAGGTCCACCTCAAAAGCATCACCTTCTATTTCTTCGCCCCTGGTGTTTATCACTTTGGTTTCGACAATATACTGGTTAAACATTTGCTCGGCCTCTCCCCTGCTGGCAGCGATATTGATGGATGCCAGGATATTCTGCATCTTTTCAATGCGCATGTTCCTTTCTTGCAGCGGCCTCAGAAACATGGCCGCAGAAGAGAGCACCAGGGCCACGATAAGGACCATTACAGAGGCGTAAATAAAAATATACCTGTTACTCATTTTTTCCGTTTTTTCAGATTTAAGCTTGAACTTTTACCTGTGCTGTTTTCATCCTTTTCAGCCTCCGTTTAATGTTGGCTTCCACCACATAGTGGTCGATAAGCGGAGCAAAGACATTCATGAGCAGAATGGCCAGCATCATGCCTTCAGGATAAGCCGGGTTAACCACCCTGATAAGCACGGTGACTACCCCAATCAGTACCCCGTAGATGTATTTTCCCGTGGGTGTTTGAGAAGCGGTAACAGGGTCGGTAGCCATAAATACTGCCCCAAAGGCAAAGCCACCGATAACAAGGTGATAGTATGCCGGTGTGGCCATAAAATCATTTACTGCAAAAATATTGAGAATGCCTCCCATGAAAAGGCCGCCGAGCACCACCGAAGCCATGATACGCAAGCTACCTACCCCGGTAGCAACCAGAATTACAGCACCAATTAAAATGGCCAGGGTTGAGGTTTCGCCTATCGATCCGGGTATGGTACCCAGAAACATTTCGAGCAGCGAGGGCAGATGTTCTGTTTCATAGGCTGCAAGCATGGCAAGGGGTGTAGCACCCGAAAAGCCATCGACCAGCTGCTGGCCTTCGCGCAGGCTGGTTTCAATCCAAACCTCGCCCGAAAGATAGGCAGGATAGGCAAAAAACAGGAAAGCACGTGCCAGCAGGGCCGGGTTCAGGATATTCATGCCGGTGCCACCAAAAACCTCTTTACCAATAATTACGGCAAATATGGTGGCCAAGGCTACCATCCAAAGCGGAGTGGTAACCGGGATGATAAGCGGAATGAGCATACCTGAAACAAGGAAGCCTTCGTTCACTTCGTGGTTTCTGATCTCGGCAAAAACAAACTCAACAGCCAGACCCACCACATAACTGACAACAACCAGGGGAAGAACCTTAATCAATCCAAACAAAAACTGGTCGAAGAAAGTCACTTCAAGTCCAATAGCACGGTAGTGTTGCAATCCAACATTCCACATACCAAAAAGCAGTGCAGGCACCAAGGCAATAACCACATGAAACATGGTGCGTTTCATGTCGATGGCATCGCGAATGTGACTTCCCTTTTTGGTTACGTCCCCCTTAACATAAAGAAAGGTTTGAAAAGCTTCGAAACTCCGGTGGAATTTCTGAAACTTACCCCCTTTCTCAAAATTGGGCTGAATCTTCTTTTCAACAAATTCAATTAAAGCTTTCAAGGTATATCGCTTTTGGGTTTTTAATCAAATTTTCATCACGCAAACTCCTTGCGAATAACGTCCAGACCGTCGCGGATAACGCTCTGTATTTCGATCTTCGAAGGGCAAACGTATTCGCAAAGGGCAAAGTCTTCGGGAGCCACTTCATAAATGCCAAGCTGTTCCATTTTGTCAATGTCGTTGATCATTATGGCCTTGAGCAGTTGCATTGGCATCACATTCATTGGCAGCACTTTTTCGTAAAGGCCGGTGATGACAAAAGGACGCTCCCCACTGCGCATATTGGTGTCGTGGCGGTATTTTTTCCATGGCATAAGAAAAGAGGGCCAGGTGCGCGACATACTGTAGCGGCTGGGGTTGGGGATAAGCCAGCCTAAAAACTCGTGGTCCACACCCTCAGGGATTACGGTAACCTGGTTGTCGTAAAAACCAAGGTAGCCTTTTTCTTCCACTTTGGTTCCGGTCAGGGCATCACCACTGATCATACGGCATTTCACACCATTTTCTCGGCGCAGGTTATTACCTGCAAACGAGAGCATCTGGGCCCCGGTTTTAACTTTATAATAACGAGGATTCAGCACTTCCGAACCGGTGAGGGCCACTATCCTGGTGGCATCAAAAATCCCTTTTTCGAATAGGCGGCCAATAATAATAATGTCCTGTACATCGAGATACCAAACCACATCGCCCTTGTTAAGGGGTGAAATATGGTGAATCTGAATCCCTACATTACCTGCCGGGTGCGGCCCTTCGAAATAATGCAATTTAACTCCTTTTGCCTGCAGGAAAGCGTTCGACTTGGTGTTTTTGGCGTCAACGCTTAGATGAAGATCGCCATCGGTAAGTTTGGCCAAAATATCCAATCCGGTCTGAAACAAGCTTTCCTGTCCATTAACAATGAAGTCATAATCAGGGGCCAGAGGTGCCGAGCTAAAGGCAGAAACAAAAATAGCCTTTGGCTTATCCTCGGGGTTGGCCATTACAGAATAGGGGCGCTGGCGAATAAAAGGCCAGGCACCGCTGCGGAGCAAGCGGGTAATAATCTCTTCGCGGCTTAGGCTGGCCACACTAGCAGCGCCAAAATCAACGTAATCTTCTTTGCCATCGGGCTTAACCAGCACCTCCATAATGCGGCGCTTCTCTCCCCTTACCACCTCCTGAAAAACACCACTCACAGGAGAGGTAAAAAGAATATTTTCGTTATACTTGTCAAAAAACAAAGGAGTACCAGCCTTTACCGGGTCGCCCTCCTTAACAAGCATCTTTGGCGTAAGCCCATGAAAATCGGGAGGCTTGATTGCATAAACATCCGCTGATGGAGCCGTATGAAGAATTCTTTCTGCACTTCCCAGCAAAGGAATGTTCAGCCCTTTTCTGATCTTGATCGTTTTTGGCATCTTTGGACTTATATTTGTTGTTTAGACTCAGAGGGCAAAATTATTCATATTTTCAATTATTTGAAACGTTTTTGCCCTTTTATTGGTTTTTAATTAGCTTTGTTTTAAGGAAAGCTTTTCCTTCTTAAGCAGGTATCTAAAATCTTTCATATGTTCACTCTAAATTTTTCCCTCAACGCCCAAAATAATCAGGTAAGACAATACCTGATTGCATCACTGGCAGGGCTTTTTCTGTTATGGCCGGTTAGTATATTTTCGGCCAATACGCAAGCAAACTCGCTAAAGAGTGGCGATTTGGAGGCGCCAGAAGCCCCTGAATTACAAAATCAGAATAAAGATATTAAAGATTTTTTTCTTTACGGCGATTATGTGTATTCAAATAATATTCAAACCATCTTATTTTATAAAAAAGGATGGGAGATGGCCCCGCCATACATCCGTTTTAACTCCGATGAAAAATTAATGCTGCGTTTCGACGATCTAGATGCCGACTTCAAAAACTACTATTACACCATAATACATTGCGACGCTTACTGGAATCCAACCCCCTTGCAGGAGTTTGAATATATCGACGGCTTTTATGAAGACATGATTCGTGATTATTCCCGGTCGATAAATACGGTGGTTCCTTACACACAATATTACATTGAGCTTCCTTCTTACAATTTACGGCCTCGCCTTTCAGGAAATTATATTCTTATGGTTTACCTTAATGGTAATCCCGACGATGTGGTTTTCACCCGCCGCTTTATGCTCTTTGAACAGCAGGTCAGCCTTGAAGGCAATGCCCGGCAGGCCAACCTGGTAATGTATCGCGACACCCATCAGCAGCTTAACTTTTCCATCAACACCCTCAACTATTATATCTCAAATCCAAACCAGGACATGAAACTGGTCATTACCCAGAACGGTCGCTGGGACAATGCCATTGTTGGTTTGCAGCCCCGAATGATTCAAGGCAACCGATATGTTTACGATCATGAACTCGAATTGCTTTTCGAGGGAGGTAATGAGTTTCGGCGTTTCGATACCCGCAGCCTTCGCTTTTTATCCGAACGCCTGGCCGATATTTCGGCCTCGACAAGGCACTGGGAGGTGTTTTTGCTGCCCGACCCGGTGCGGGCCACCCGACGCTACACCAGCGACAACGACATCAACGGCCGCTTTAACATTAAAACCGAAGATGCCCGCGACGACATGCTCGAGAGCGACTATGCCTGGGTGTATTTTACCCTGCCCATGAATACGCCGGTCGACAATGGCACCGTGCACATTATGGGAGGGCTGACCGACTGGGTGCTGACCCGAGAAAACGAAATGATTTACAACTACCGTCAGCGCCGCTACGAAACAAGCCTAATGCTTAAGCAAGGCTATTACAACTACCATTATGCAGTGCTTGAAAACGGCGCTACCACAGCCAGGCTGGCCGACATTGAGGGCAGCTATTCCGAAACAGAAAATGAATATTCAATATTTGTGTATCACCGGCAGCCCGGCACACTTTACGACCGCCTGATCGCCATCAGACATTTCAATTCTTCGGTAAGATAACTCAGCCGCCGCTAATAAGGTGCATTACCACCACTTTGTCGCCTTCCTTGATCACCGCCTCGTCAAACTGGGTGGTTTTCACTGGCTGTCCGTTAATGCGCACGGCCAAAAACTTAAAAGTAAAGTTTTTCTCCTTGAGCAGCTCGCTGACCGTGATTTCCGAAAAGCCCGTCAGCTCTTCAGAACGGTTATTCAGGGTAATCTTCATAAAAGGTTTAGAAATTCTGTCTGGCTTCCTCTTTGAGAAAATCAAGGGCTTTCCTGGTAGCCATTTTTTCCATGCTCATTTCGAGCAGTTTGTTGCTGAGGTCTATAGAGGAGGCCTCCTCGCCCAGCTGGGCCGCCGAAGTATTGATTTGCCTGATCATTTCTTCGCGGGCAGTTTTTACCAGGTCCCAGGCTTTTGATGAGACATAAAGTTGCTGTGAAAGGTTGTGCGTATACTCGTCGCGAATGTTCTGCACCAGCACTTTCTGAAACTCGGCCGACGACATGCCCTGCTGGTGCACCCGCATGACCAGGTTGGCCGGCGAGATGCGTTCGAGCAGAAGCGTAATCCTTTCGTAGGCCTGCAGGCGAATGGGCATGGAAATTCGAACCTTTTCAAGTTTCACGTCGAGCTCGCGCTTCTTACTTTCCTGATGAAAAAATTCCTTTAGCAGGAAATAAGCAGTAATAAACACCACCACGGCCGGAAGGGTATACCTTAACACATTAACTAATTCTGTCATTTTCTGATCGTTTTGGCCACAAAGATAATGGCTTTTTGCATTAGGACCTGAAAGATACGCTTTCGCGAAAACAGAAAATTGTTCCGCTAATTTCGGGCAGAGTGGTTTATTTGCTAAATTTGCCGCTTTACCAGCATTTAAAACACCTGTAATCAAAACATTAATCCATTTATCACCCATAATTATCCAATTGCTATGATCGCTTTATCACATCGCATTACGCAACTTTCTGAGTCGGAAACCCTTGCTATGGCCCGCAAAAGCCGCGAACTGAAAGCCCAGGGCTATGATGTAATTAACCTGAGCCTGGGCGAGCCCGATTTTTTCACGCCTGACTATGTGAAAGAGGCCGCCAAAACCGCCATCGACGAGAACTATTCGTTCTATACCCCCGTGAACGGTTACGTAGAGCTACGGCAGGCCATTTGCAACAAACTCAAAAGAGACAACCAGCTTGAGTTTGTCCCCGATCAGATTGTGGTAACCACTGGTGCCAAGCAGGCCCTTATCAATGCCCTGCTGTGCCTGGTAAACCCCGGCGAAGAAGTGATCGTTGCAGCCCCCTATTGGGTAAGCTATCGCGATATGGTGAAGCTTGCCGAGGGAGAAGCCGTATACGTGAAGGCTGGCATTGAGAGCGATTTCAAGGTTACACCCGAACAGCTGGAAGCGGCCATTACGCCCAAAACACGCATGTTTATGTTTTCGAGCCCTTGCAACCCCACCGGTTCGGTTTATACCCGCGAGGAACTGAAAGCCCTGGCAGAAGTGTTTGAAAGACACCCCCAGGTGTATATCCTTGCTGACGAAATTTATGAGCATATTAACTTTTCTGGAAAACACGAAAGCATAGCCCAGTTCGAATCAGTGCGCGAAAGAGTTATTATCATCAATGGTGTTTCAAAGGGATTTGCAATGACGGGTTGGCGCGTAGGTTACCTGGCCGCCCATATCGACATTGCCAAAGCCTGCACCAAGCTGCAGGGGCAGTTCACCTCGGGCACCAACTCCATTGCCCAGCGGGCCACCATTGCCGCCATGGATGCCGATCCGGCCAACACCTTCCTTATGCTCGAGAAATTCCGCGAGCGCCGCGACTTGGTGCTCGACCTGATGAAGGATATCCCCGGCATGATCACCAACACACCCGAAGGTGCTTTTTACGTGTTCCCAAATGTGAAAGCCTATTTTGGAAAGACCGACGGAGAAACCGTGGTGAAAGATGCACCCGACCTTTGCATGTACCTGCTCAACAAGGCCCAGGTAGCACTTGTTCCCGGCGATGCTTTTGGCGATCCCGAGTGCATCAGGTTCTCCTATGCCACCTCCAACGATCTGCTGGTGGAAGCAGTGGCACGGATCAAGAAAGCCTTGGGTGAACTGAAATAACAAGAAAGAAGATTTTTTCCTTAACTTGTCAGCATGTTTGACAAAAATTATATCCAAGCCCTTTTTGATGGTTTCGCTGGGCGCAAGGTG
>JAWLCS010000025.1:0-50548 GCA_041687035.1 Bacteroidales bacterium | reverse complement strand
CCAAGGCACTTAAGATTCACAAAAAATTATTTGGTTTTAAAGCTTCGTGTTCCTTAGTGTTTTAGAGATCCCGCCTGCCCTCCTCCGGCGGGTAAACCGGCAGGCAGGTTTGTGGCTATTTAATTTTGGAATTAACAGACAGCTTTAGCTTTTCAGAATTTAAGATTTATTCCTACCATTAAATGCCTTCCGGCTTGCGGAAAGTAGCCATCTTCTATGGTAACCAATTCCTGACCCACTAATCCCTTGTAAATCCAGGCGTTGGTTTCGTATAATTCGTTAAAGAGATTGTTTACTTGAAAAACCAATTCAATCTCCCTTAAAAAGCCTGGCCTGAAGGCGTAGTTAAACTGGAGGTCGTTCACAAAGTAGCCGCTGAGCATGCGCTCTTCGCTCATGGTGTTGTCGATATATTGCTTGCCTACGTATTTACTGCTGAAGTTCAGAAAAAGGTTCTTCAGCGGCTCCCAGGCAAAACTGCTGGCAGCCACCACCGAGGGAGAGAAGGCGATGTCGGTGTTACGATACTCCCGCATGTCATAGCCGGTCCAGTTCCAGTCGTTGTCATAGGCGTCAGAATATTCCACAAAAAGATCAATCTTGTTGCGGCTGAAGGCGGCATTGCCCTGCCAGCGCAGCTTTGGGTTAATAATAAAACCTGCCTCCAGTTCAATACCGGCCCGGTAGCTGTTGTCGATATTGGTTCGGGTAAAGCCGCCCACATCGTTAATCTGCCCCGTTAGCACCAGCTGATCTTTGTAATCCATCAAATACAAGTTGGCAGCCAGCAACGAGCGGCGACCCTGGAAGCGGTATCCCAGCTCAATATTGCGCAGGGTTTCGTGGCGCGGGTAGCTATCGGGCGAAGATTCGGTGAAGTCGCGGCGCACCGGCTCACGGTTTCCGATGCCGACAAAAGCATACACCGTGCTCGAGGGGCTGAAAGCCCAATTTACACCCGCCTTGGGATTGAAGAAGTTGAAACTCACTTTCTGGTCTAGGGGCATAACCTCTCCCAGCACCCATGCCGGCCCTTCGAAGGTATAGTCAACGAAGCGGTATTGCAGGTCGGCAAACAGGTTCATTCCCGGCAGCACCTCGTAGCTGGCTTTCACGAAAGTGTTAAAATCTTTCTTGAGGGCATCATTGTCGTAGTAACGGTGCCCCAAGCTGGCATGCGCTGCGTAGCGGGCCCATATGATTTCACCAAAATGATCGCCGCTGTAAACGTTATAGCCGCCTCCAAAGGTCATGGAAAGGGCCGAAAAAGAGTTGTAGTTGAGCGAATAAACCAAACCTGCAAAGTCATTGTCGAGCCAGCGCCTGCGAATGAGGTCGCTGCGGCTAATGGTCTGTTCGCCAATAACCACATTGGGCAGGTTATAGCGGCTGAAGCGCTCGTTGTAGCGGTATTGCTCGTAAAAGCCCCTGCCTTTGGTATAATGAAGGGCGGTGTGGGCAGTAAGCCCGGGGTTGAAGGCGTGCGAAAGGTGCAGTTGGAAGTGATCCTGCTGATAATTGTCGGTTTCATTATCATAAAACTGGGGATTGCCATCACTGTCGAAGTACAGGCCCGAAGGGTTGTAGGTGCGATTGGTTTCTAGCAGGTAGCCGGGCACCCCGTTCCAGGCCTGGTAGGTCTTTTCGGTTCCAGAAAAAGTAATGGCTTTCACAATGGTATTCTTGCCATAATAGCCGCCCGACAGGTAAAAACTTTTCAGGTCGGAGGTGGCGCGGTCCACATAGCCATCGGACGAGATCTTGGAGAGCCTTCCATCGAAAGCCCACTTGTCGCGAAGCAGTCCGGTGCCAAAGGTTACGCTGTTTTTCATGGTGTTGAAAGCGCCGAAGGCGTTTTCTATTTCGGCATAGGTGGTTTCGCGCAGGTCTTTGGTCTGCAAGCTAATGGTAGCTCCGAATGCCCCGGCGCCATGGGTACTGAGCCCCACCCCGCGCTGAATCTGCATATTATCAACCGAGGTGGCTATGTCGGGCGTGTTGACCCACCACACCCCGTGCGACTCGGGGTTGTTGAGCGGCACCCCGTTCAGGGTTACATTTATGCGGGTATCGTCGCTTCCGCGGACTTTCATCCAGGTATATCCCACCCCAGCCCCAGCGTCGGAACTCACGATAACCGAAGGCGTGAGGCTGATCAGAAACGGCAGGTCCTGGCCCAGGTTTCGGGCCGAGAGCTCTTCGCCAGAAACATTGGTATAGGTTGCCGGGGTGCGGCCATCGGCCCTTAGCCCCACCACCACCACTTCACCGGTAAGGGTAGCGGTCCGCTCCAATCCTATTTCAAGCGGTCCTGAAGATGGAAGCAAAACCAATAGCTCCCGGGTTCCATAACCCAGGAAACTTACCTGGAGGGTAAGCTCGCCTGCCGGGAGTTGCTGCAGTGCAAAATGGCCACTTTCGTTGGCAAAAACGCCTTTATAGCTTCCTTTTATCACAATATTAGCCCCGGGCAGGGGCGTCTGGTCTGTCAGGTCAAAAACACGACCTTCCAGCAAATGCTGGCTCATCCCGAGCAATGGCATGACCAGGCAAAGTGCCAATGTCAGCAATTTTCTTTTCATTTAAGATTTTGAATTTCGCGTTAAACATTAAGCGGAAAATAGAGGCAAAAGCCCGCTCTTTGTTTACATCCCTTCCCTTCGCCGGCATTACCCGGAGCAGGTTCAATGGGTTTGATCTCAGCCCGTAGTTTGGGGCACCCCTATTTATGATAAGTATTGCAAAGTTAAGAAATTTATTTCAACAAGTAAAAATTAGGCTGGACGAACTTAATTTCATTAATTTGCAAAAAAATAAACCATGAAGTTGATCATTATCAATGGGCCTAATCTGAATCTGCTGGGCAGCCGGGAGCCTTCGGTTTACGGGAGTGAATTATTTGCAGATTACCTTGAAAAGCTGAGAAAGTGGTTTCCGGCTGCTCAACTTGATTTTTTCCAAAGCAATATTGAAGGAGAGCTTATCAGCAAGATACACGAAACCGGCTTCAGCTATGACGGCATTATTCTGAATGCGGGCGGCTACACCCATACAAGCGTTGCCATTGCTGATGCCATATCGGCTGTGAATGCTCCGGTGATCGAAGTGCACATTTCCAACATTTTTGCCCGCGAAGATTTCCGGCATCGCTCACTGATCGGGCCCAACTGCGCCGGATGTGTTTCGGGCTTCGGCCTCGACAGCTACCGCCTGGCCGTTCAGAGTTTCCTGAAAAAGGAATAAAGACGGAAGTAATCTGAATTATTTTTTTCTTGAGAACCGCGCCGGGTTCAGGTCGCGATAGGTCATCTTTCGTCTGATAAAGTGGCTGATAGCAATGCTGCCTTTATAGGCCCCTAAAGGCAGCTTGTAAGGAATATCTTTGGCTTCCCGACGCATCTCCCTCAAGTGTCTGAAAAATGCCATATGAGCCTTGCAAACGGCCCAGGAATCAGCAAATTTACCGCTGAAAAAAAATTTCATGGCAGCTGCCACATCAATACCCAAACGCACCGGCAATAAAGGAAAGTAGTATCTGGCAGGCATGTTTTTGGTTAACAGCCACAGGCTGTTTCTGAAATTAAGGAAAGTTTTAAAAGGGCTGGATTTTGGCAGGGTACCTCCTCCAATATGAAATACCTTTGAAGCCGGAACGACCACAATCTTATTACCCAGATTTTGCATTCTCCAGCAGAGGTCAATCTCTTCCATGTGGGCAAAGAAGCGGTCGTCAAAACCTCCGGCATTCCAGAATGCAGTTGCCCTTAAAAACATGCAGGCGCCGGTTGCCCATAAAACATCTGCATTTTCATTGTATTGTCCTGCATCCTCCTCCAGCATAGAAAAAACGCGGCCGCGACAAAAGGGATAGGCCAACACATCGATAAAACCACCCGAAGCACCGGCATATTCAAAATGGGTGGGCTTATGCCAGCTGAGAATCTTAGGCTGGGCTGCTGCCACCATTGGGTTGGCTTCCATGTAGTTAATTACCGGTTCAATCCATTTGGGTGGCACCTCAATATCAGAGTTGAGCAGCACAAAGTAGTCGGCCTTTATTTTTTCAAGGGCGGCATTGTACCCTCCGGCATAGCCCAGGTTTTTGTCAAGCTGGATCAGTCTTAATTCGGGGTACCAGGCCGAGAGGAAAGCTATGGAGTCGTCGGTGGAGGCATTGTCGGCAATGACCAGGTCGACCCAGGCGGGACTATTTTCGAGTACCGATGGCAGGAACTTTTCCAGGAAGGATCTCCCGTTCCAGTTCAATATCACCACCGCTACCCTCGGACCTGTCATACAGAAAATTCATTAAGAGCAGGTTGCTCATCTACAAACGCCTGTAAAAATAAGGTTTTTAAAGGACATGCCTTCAAAGAAATTTTTATTGGGAAAAAGAAAATTTTAGTACTTTTGCCGCGGAGAGATGGCAGAGTGGTCGATTGCGGCGGTCTTGAAAACCGTTGAGGGTAATACCTCCGGGGGTTCGAATCCCTCTCTCTCCGCCAATGTTTTTATCAGACAAGCCACTTTTGTGGCTTTTTTTGTATTGTCATCCCATACAACAAAAAAGCAACCAACTATTGCTGGTTGCCTTAAACCAAAACAAAAACAACATTATCTTTTTGCCACGCTTGAAGCACCGCTGGTTCTTACGTTTACTGAAGCAGTTCCTTTCACGTACAAAGAAGAAGCCCCGCTGGCTTTTCCAAGGACTTTTTCAGCAGCGGAAACCTGCATGTCACTGGCACCACTGAGCTCAACTTCTGCCTTCAGGCAATTAAGCCCGTAAGATTTCATTTCGCTGGCCCCGGAAATTTTTGCCGTCAGGCTACCAGCACTACCTTCCATTGTAATTTCTGAAGCACCACTTCCTTCTACTTCGAGGTAACGGGCATTAACCCTAAGGTTAACCTCACTGGCACCACTGCTTTTTATTATAAGTGATTCCTGCGAAAGCATATTGGTTGCTTTCACTTCTGATGCACCACTGCAATTAATACTATGGAATTCAGGGGCTGTAACGTAAACCACTATTTCTTTATACCGACGCAGGGAGGTTAATGGCTCGAGACCAATATTCAGGGTGCTTCCCGAAACTTTTGTTACGACCAGAGGCAGCAGATTATCATCTGCACTTACTATAACCTCATAAGTTGAACCTTGTGTCAAAATTAATTTAATGGCACTGCTTACCGAAACCGAACTGAAGGGGCTTGTTTCCCTTAGCTCACGAACAACCACACCACTGCCAGTAACGGAATTTCCACATGCAATAAAACCTGAACTTAAAAAAAGAATGGCCAACAGGTACAAAGCAGCCATCCCGAATCCTTTTTTTGAGGTACTTGTTTTCATAATTTTTTTTAATGAAATTTGCTTGCAAAAGAATGAATTGAAAATAATTTAGCCAAAAACATGCCTTTCTTTCTATTTAATTGATTGGCAATTTTTTACAAAATTTCTTGCGGTTTTTATCACCTGAAAAATGTCCGTTTTTTTACAACTGATTGACCGTATTCGAACACTTCCCACTACTGAAAATAACCCTTGGAAAACAAAAAAAATTTACTCTTAATAAAATTCAAAAAAAAAGAGCGCAACCAATTGGCAACGCTCTTCCATGAAAAAAACCTGACAGTGTCCTAAATAAGGAAAAGCGGCTTATCAATAAATGAATCATAAACCGGACGCAGGCGGTCGGTATTATAATGTTTTTGAAGGTCAATCAGCTTCTTTGTGCTTGTAACAATATCAACGGGCATATTATCATAGCGGCCGTTTTTCAGAATTACAAGCCGTCCGTGAATTCCTTTAAGCACCAAGTCAAGGGCCAGGTTACCATATGCCATAGGTACAATGCTGTCGATGGCATCGGGATCACCCGAGCGCACCAGGTAGCCTAAATGCTGATTAATGGTTTCAACCCGGCGACCATTGTTGAATTGCGGACTTACTTCCTTGATCTTGGCAGAAACGGCATCACCAATGCCCCCCAGTTTGGCATGTCCGAACATGTCCTTTTCCATATTGGAGAACATCATATCTACTCCCTCAAATGCTGCACCCTCCGAAACCAATACTACCGAATACTTGCTTGGGTTTTTCAGCCGGTCCTGAACCAGCAATTCGGTCAGGTGTTCGATCTTAAATTTATATTCCGGGATCACACAGCGATTGGAAGCCCCTGCCATGGTGGGTAACAGGGCCGTAAAGCCGGCATAGCGACCAAACACCTCGATGACCAGAATTCGCTCGTGCGAACCAGCCGAGGTGCGTAAGAGGTTGGTCATATGAATGGTACGCGTAACGCAGGTGCTGAAACCGATACAATAATCGGTGCCCGGCACGTCGTTATCCATTGTTTTGGGAATAGCCACCACTTTCACGCCTTCCTGGTAAAGCCTTACGGAGTAGCTCAGGGTATCGTCACCCCCGATTGGTATCAGGAAGTCAATGCCAATAAAATCAATGTTTTTCAACACCTCAGGGGTGAGGTCGTTTATTTCGGCCTTATATTTATCCCTGTGCATTTCGGGCACATGCTTCAACGGAACATGACTTGGCCTGGTACGCGAACTGTGCAGGAAAGTACCGCCCGTTCGGCCAGCACGATTCACAATGTCTTCCGAAAGTTCAATGAAATTCTGGCTGTTATCGGCTTTCTTGTCGCGTATCACTTCCATAATACCTGCCCAGCCACGACGGATCCCAACTACGCGGTATCCCTCGCGCAAAGCACGAATAGTAATGGCCCTTATTGCAGGATTTAGTCCGGGGACATCACCCCCACCCGTTAATATTCCAATGGTTCCTTTAATCTTTGGTGTTGTCATTTTATCTGCTTTTACTGTTTCGAAAAAATCTGGAAGGAACCGGCCGTTTAAGAAGCACCTTTCCCCCAATGAAGGCATAAAATTATAAAAATCCTGATTCTTTTCTTCAGGGTTTTTGCTTTTTTTGATGGAAGGGAACCAATTTCCTGCTTGTATTTTGATTGAAAAACCATTAGGTTTGTTTCTTTACCAAAAAATCATTTATTATGGAAAATTTCACTATTTATAACCCCGTAAAACTGCATTTTGGACAGGGTGCGGTAAAAAAACTTGGGACAGCCGCCTCAGAATATGGCAAGAAAGCCCTGCTCGTTTATGGAAAAGGTTCTATTAAGAAGAACGGCTCATACTTTCAAACCTTGCAGGCTCTTCAAGGTGCCGGTATTGAGGTTTTTGAATACGACGGAATAAAGTCGAACCCAATCATAGAAGATGTAGATGCCGCCGCAGCGCTTGGTCGCAAGCATAAGGTCGATATGGTGGTGGCAGTGGGTGGAGGCAGTGTGATTGACAGTGCCAAAATTATCGCCATCACCATACCGGTCGATCATTCAGGCTGGGAGTTTCTCGACGGCGACAAGAAACCCCAGGCGGCTGTCCCACTCATTGGTGTGCTCACCCTGGCTGCCACCGGCACCGAGATGAATTCGGTGGCCGTTGTGCAGAGCGACCACCACAAAAAAAAGATCGGATACGGTAATAAGCTGATGTTTCCAAAACACAGTTTTCTCGATCCGGACTTTACCCGCAGCGTACCATCCAATTATTCGGCCTACGGCACCATCGACCTGATTGCACACGCCCTGGAAGCCTGGTTTGGTGAGGGCGACGCCAGCCTCTCCGACCGGTTTGTAATTGCCATCATTCAGGAGGCCATGAAATATGGGCCGGAGCTGATGAACGACCCCGACAGCTACGACCTGCGCGCCCGCATAATGTATGCCGCTACCTGCGCTTTGAACGGAATGACAATGCCCGGGCGAAAATCGGGCGACTGGGGTGTGCACGACATTGGGCATACGCTAAGCATTAAGTGGGACCTGGCGCATGGCGCCACGCTTTCCATTGTGTATCCGGCCTGGCTGAAATTACATAAAGACCGTTGCCCCGAAAGGATTATTGAGATGGGCTCGGCATTGTTTGGCTGCGACAGCGTCGAAGACACCATTTACAAATTCGAATATTTCTTCAAGCTGCTGGGAAGCCCCGTGCGCCTGTCGCAAGCGGAGGTTGACACCTCGTCGAAAGAGCTCGACGACCTGTTTGAGATTATGCGGCATAACAAGGTTAACGGCGCGCATCACAAACTGAGCGAAAAAGACTACCGCTTCCTGATCGAACGCATGGCCTGATCTCTTTTCTGAAACAAAAGGCCGGTTTTGTTGTTTTTCTGTTGCAAGTTTTCCTGCTTCAGCAGGTATTATCTTGCCATCACCCGTAAGTCAATTTTAAAATTTAATTTTCATGAAACTATTTGTTTTGATCTTTTCGCTGCTGGCGGGTGGCTGCAGCCAAAATTCGATTCACTCAAACACAACGGAAGATATGTCAGAACTTAATCACCATAATACGGCCTTGCTTGAAACTGCCACTTTTGGCAGCGGGTGTTTTTGGTGCACCGAAGCTGTTTTTCAGAGGGTACAGGGCGTGCACAGTGTGGTATCAGGTTATTCGGGCGGAAAAATTTCCAACCCTACCTACCGCGAAGTAACCAGCGGAATGACCGGGCATGCCGAGGTTATTCAGATTCGCTTCAACCCCGAAGAAGTCAACTACCTTCAACTACTCGAAATCTTTTTCAAAACCCATGACCCGACAACCCTCAACCGTCAAGGTGCTGATGTGGGGACCCAATACCGTTCAGTGATTTTTTTTCATAACCAGCAACAGAAAGAGTTGGCGGAAAAGACAAAAGAAGCGCTCGACCAGGAAAAGATATGGGATGACCCTATTGTAACAGAAATAACTGAATTCAGGGCTTTTTACAAAGCTGAAGATTACCACCAGAATTACTTTGCAAACAATCCTAACCAGGCCTATTGCCAGTTTGTGATCGTTCCAAAGCTGAAAAAGATGGAAAAGTTATTTCAGGACATGCTTAAATAAAAAAAGAGGAGGCCGCGGCCTCCTCTTTTTTTTATTCCAGGGTGATCTTTTTGTTACGCGGGTATCGAACCGAATAGCGCAGGCTTCGTTGCTGTGTTTCGGCCGGGGCCAGTTCCAGCTTCCAGGTCACAAATCCACGGTCCCTGTCGTACTGAGCTCCCGACATTTCTTCCACGGAAACCTCAATATCCTGCTGTGTCGAAACGGGCACCTGATCCTGAATATTGAGCACCACAGGCACGCGCTTGTTGTTGCGGGCGCTGATTTCCCAACCCATGGTATCGGTGGTGCGGTTGCCCAGAAAACTGCGTCGGCTCTGGTCTTTCATACGTTCGCGCTTCACCACGATATTGCGGTCGCGGCCAAGAGAGAGCTCCAGGGTATCGGTGGTTACGCCGGGGTCGATGAAGGTTTTTCCAAGGAAGGTTCCCTCAAAGAACATATTTGCTTCTCCGGGCAGCAGGGCATATTGCTGCCAGTCGGGCACGCGGGCCACCAGGAAGGCATCGGGATTGAGTTTAGGTACCACGAAATATTCGTACATGGCAGGCAGACTATTGTTTTCCAATTCCACCACCCGGCGGTCGCCGCCTGAGGGAAGGTTATAGGGCGTATTTACCACAAACTCCCTGGTAACGCGGCCTTCCTGCACCTGCACAAAGTCGGCAGCTGTTTGGGCTGTTCTTGGAGCTTCCATTTCAGCATCAAAAACCATTTCTTCGTTAAACTCCTGAATCTTTAACCGGGTGCCATATCCCCTTATTGCGATTTCCTCATCAAAACGCAGGAACCATTGCGAGAGCTGGGGTTTTTGGCCCCACTGCCTGGGGTCGCCGGTCGAGAAGGTCAGTTTCACATTATTCCAGTCTTCGCCAGTGTTTTGATAAGCATTGGCTTTGAGCAAGAGCTCCAGGTCGCGGTCAATGTCGGCCACCCGAATGTCGTACACCGGGTTCCAGCCTGCAGAAAAGGTATTGTAGGTAAGGGTAAAGGCAGCGTTTACCGCCGAGTTTGCCGATACCAGCACCACCACCTCGCCCATGCGGCTGGAAGCCATTCCGCGCAAGCGATTGAGCTGTTGGGAAATCCGCGTGTGACGCTCTTCATCTTTTTCAACCTCCTGCTTCACTCTCAGCGAGTTGGTTTTGATCTCTTGCAGGCGCTGCCTCAAAAAGTCGGCTGCGGCCCTGAGCTCTGCCACCTGCACGCCCCGCTCGCTGCCTCCCAGCGAACGATTGGCTGCCAGCAAGGCTTCTTCTTCCTCATAGACCTTTATGAGGGAACGATTCAGGTCGATACGGTTCTTGTAGTACTTCAGGCTGTCTTCCAGCAAGCGGATCTCGCGGCTTTGCTCTGGGCTTTCAAGGAAATTGGTACGATGGCTCACCGATAAAATGGTCAGCGCACCGCTGCCCTTTACCTGGATGCTCGAAGCGTCAATGTCGAGCGGCAGGTGGGTAAACACCAGTTCGTTGATACCGGCCGGCACCCTTACCTGGGC
The DNA here is from genome assembly GCA_041687035.1 of Bacteroidales bacterium. Classification (GTDB taxonomy): domain Bacteria; phylum Bacteroidota; class Bacteroidia; order Bacteroidales; family UBA7960; genus UBA7960. The sequence continues at coordinate 40,108 of JAWLCS010000025.1, read as the reverse complement.
CTCGCGGGTAAGCTGTGCGCCCTGAAAGAACACGGTGGCATTCTTCATTTCGGAGCGTACCTGCAAAGACTGACCCTGAACCGCCAGGCCCAGGGTCAGCAGCAAGTACAATACGCTGATTGCTTTTTGCTTCATAGTGCTTTTTGTTTATAAAGGTAATGTATTAGTTGTTTGCGGCAATAAACCTGTTTAGTTCGCGGGTGCTGCTGCTGAAGCGTAAGGCCCGGTGAACCAGGAAGTAGTTCTGCGGGTCGAAAGTATACCCATATGCGTACTTGGCAAGTTCCAGCCTGTTCGACTCGAATGAAAACAAGTCCATCATTTCTTTTACCTGAAAGGAGCTCACGTTGTTGCGCGAAACGGCGTGCTTTGCAATGTCGAGCCGGCTGCTTTCGAAGCGGGTGTTGGCCAAAGTGGCTTTCAGGCTGGCAAAGGCGTGAGGGCTCATGGCTACCGGCTGCGAACCAGGGCGGTAAGCAGGCGGATAATGTGCGGGAGGAGGGGCTGCAGGAGCATACCTGAGGGCCATGCGCTCTACTTCAACAAAGCGGCCGCGGTGGTCGATGCGCCCCACAATGCGCGAGCGGGCCGGAACCCTTATATAGTCGGCAAAAACAACCCGCGGAGCACCCAACACATACACACGCCCGTTGAAAAACCGGTCGTACCTGACAATCCGCACAAAGTGCCGACCGGGGCGTAAATCGGAAATAGTATAGGAAGTACGCTGATGATTGAAGGAGAGGTCGCCAACGGTAATGTTAAAGGCGGCACCATCGTGCATTGATATGATCAGCTCGGAAGGGTTTGGATGAGAGGCGGCCAGCGAAAGGGCCAGGCTCATCAGGGCGAAGGTCATCAATAGTTTTTTCATGGCGTGGTCCTCCATCATTAAGTGAAAAATTTTCACCCATCCAAAACCAATTTACGTGCCAAGAAATATTCAATGAATAAAAAACCCGCTCAAATGCCTGTCAGCACTAATATTCCGTATGGCGAGGCGGCCGGGGTTTTACAGGAATCTCCAAAAAATAGGTAACCACCGAAAGGATAATACTGAACAACAGGGCCCACCAGAAGCTATCGACTACAAAACCACCAACAAAGTAAGCCGTGAGCTGCACAATAAATGCGTTAATAACCAGCAGAAAAAGACCCAGGCTGAGAATAGTTACAGGGATGGTGAGCACTACAAGAATCGGCTTAAGCAGCATGTTAAGCACGCCCAGCACAAAGGCCACCACCAATGCCGTGACAAAATTGGGCACGTGCACCCCGGGCAAAATATAAGAGGTAATGATTACGGCAAACGAAGAAACCAATACTTTCAAAAAGAAGCTCATGGTGATTTAATTTTTGTTTACAATTGCAAACCGGAGAATAAAATTAATTAATTTCAATAAGAAAAAAAAGTCCCTTCCGGGGAAAGAAACAATATCAGGTAAGTTGCTCCTTAAGGAAGTCAATAATGGTATCAGTGGCTCCCTTCTTCCGGGCGATATATTGCAAACACACGGCTGAGGCTTTCTTAAGGGCAACAGGATTCCCGATAAAAGCCCTGACCTGCTCTTCCAGTTTTTCAGCATTGTAAACAGGAAACGCCCCTCCTTTTTCGATCAACTCAAGGGCTTCGGCAAACTGCTGGTAACGGGGACCGAAAAACACCGGCAGGCCAAAGGTGACCGCTTCGAGAATATTGTGAATACCGCGCCCGAAACCACCGCCGATATATGCCAGGCTTCCAAGGCGGTACAAACTCGAAAGCAGCCCAATACGATCGATGATCAGCACCCGTGTATCATGCGGCAATTCGCCATTCAGTTCAGAATATATTGCGGAGCTTGTCTTTATCTGCTTTCTTAAACTGCTAATTTGCATGGGGTTGATCTCATGTGGGGCTATGATAAACTTAAGCTTGCCGTTCGGATCATTGATCAGGGGCAAGAGCAAGTTTGTATCGGCCGGCCAGGTACTGCCGGCCACCAGCACCGGCTGACCTGCAACAAAGGACTGCAGTTGCGGGAAATCAACGGGCCTCTCAGCAATGGCAGCCACCCTGTCGAAACGGGTGTCGCCACTAATGGCCGCATTTGAAATTCCTGCCTGATGAAGCAACTTAAGCGACAATTCATTCTGTACAAAAATGAAAGACAGCTTTTTCAGTTGCTTGCGAAACCATTTCCCGTAAGGGCGGAAGAAATGCTGCTCGGACCTGAAATTGGCCGAAATTACCAGAGAAGGTACTTTTCGTTTATGAAGGGCATCAAGGTAGTTGAACCAAAATTCGTATTTTACAAAAATGGCCACCGAAGGCTTCCAGAGATCCAGAAAGCGGCGCACATTGGCCCGGGTATCGAGTGGCAGGTAAAAAATATAATCAGCTTGTTCGTAGTTTTTGCGGATTTCGAAGCCGGAAGGGGAAAAAAAGGTAAGCAGCACCTTATAATCAGGAAACTCTTTTCGGAAGGCTTCAATTACTGGCCGGCCCTGCTCAAACTCTCCCAGGGAAGCGCAGTGGAACCATGCCAGACGATCATTTCCCGCGAAAGCGGACCGCATTTTTTTAAACTGGCCCTTGCGCCCCTGCCGCCAAAGCTTCGCTTTGGGCAAAAACCAGGAAGCCACAAAGGTGCCGGCCTGGTATACGAGAATAAAAAAATGGTAGAGCCACCGCATCCGAAAGGAGTTTTGCCGGCGCAAAGATAAGGCATTCGAATGAACCTGTCAGCCATATCAATGCAAAAAACAAATAGCTTCAAGCCTAAAGCTTATGCGGGTTTTACCGCTGAAATGTCACTGACTGAAATAATAATCCTTATCTTTGTAGGCTGTATTTTAAACTTTTAAACCACCACTACCTCCATCTATGCGAAAAATACAAATGGTTGATCTCAAGGGTCAATACGACAAGATCAGCAACGAAATCGACACGGCAGTTCTAAACGTAATCCGGTCAACCCAATACATTAACGGACCCGAGGTAAAAAGCTTTCAGCAGGAACTGGAGGCTTATCTGGGCATAAAACATGTGATACCCTGTGCCAACGGCACGGATGCCCTGCAGGTGGCCATGATGGCCCTTGAGCTGAAACCCGGCGATGAGGTGATCACGACCTCCTTTACTTTTGTCGCTACCGTTGAAGTAATTGCATTGTTGGGCTTAACCCCTGTCTTGGTTGATGTTGATCCCCTGACCTTCAACATGGATCCGGAGGCTTTTCGCAAAGCCATTACCCCGAAAACCAAGGCAGTAGTGCCAGTGCACCTGTTCGGCCAATGTGCCGACATGGAAAAAATCCTGAAGATATCTGCTGAACACGATCTTTTCGTAATTGAAGACAACGCCCAGGCTATTGGAGCAGATTACCGCTTTAGCGATGGCACCACCAAAAAGGCCGGAACCATGGGACATATCGGCTGCACCTCCTTCTTCCCCTCAAAAAACCTGGGATGTTATGGCGATGGCGGCGCCATTTTTACCGGTGACGATGAGCTGGCCCAGCGAATGCGCGTTATTGTGAACCACGGCATGGAAGTGAGGTACTACCACGATTCCATTGGCGTAAACTCGCGCCTCGACAGCATTCAGGCGGCCATCCTTCGCATTAAACTCAGAAAACTTGATCATTACGCAGAAGCCCGACGGGCAGCCGCGGATTATTATGACTATGCCTTTGCAAACAACCCCAAACTGATGACACCCAAAAGGGCGGGCAACTCCACCCATGTGTTTCACCAATACACCCTGATAACAAAAAATATCGACCGCTTTGGCCTGCAGGAACACTTGCAGTCGAAAGACATTCCAGCTATGGTTTATTACCCCGTGCCAATGCATATGCAAAAGGCCTATGCAGACCCCAGATACAAGGAAGGCGATTTTCCGGTAACCGAAGCCCTGAGCAAGAGTGTGATTTCGCTGCCAATGCACACCGAACTTAACGACGAACAGTTGAAATACATTACCGAATCGGTGCTCGAATACGTAAACCGCTAAAAATAAACTTAATGGCAAATCAGGATTACTTCAGCCATGAAACCGCAATCATTGACCCAGGCTGTAAAATTGGCAAGGGCACCAAGATCTGGCATTTTACGCATGTGATGCCCGACTGCGAGCTTGGAAAAAACTGCAACCTGGGGCAAAACGTGGTAATCTCGCCGGGCGTGGTGCTTGGCAATAACGTGAAGGTCCAAAACAACGTTTCTATATACACGGGCGTGATTTGCGAAGATGATGTCTTCCTGGGGCCCTCCATGGTGTTTACCAATATTGTGAACCCGCGTAGCGCCGTGGTCCGCAAGGATCAGTATGTTAAAACGCTGGTGAAGCGCGGGGCCAGCATTGGAGCAAATGCCACCATTGTTTGCGGCATCGAGATTGGTGAATTCGCCTTTATTGGAGCAGGTGCCGTGGTGATACGAGATGTCCCCGCTTACGGTCTGGTGGTGGGTAACCCCGCCAAACAAATTGGCTGGATGAGCGAATACGGGCACCAACTGAAGTTTGACGAAAAAGGCCTGGCCGAATGCCCCGAAAGCGGGCAAACCTATACGCTCGAGAACGGAAAGGTTAGGAAAACAGGTTAGAGGTTAGGAGTTCAAGGTTCAAGGCTTATGGTTCGGAAATTGGAATTTGAAAACTTGGAACCTGGAGCTTTGAACTTGGAACAAGATTAAATAAAAAGGAAAAACATGGAAAAGCCGGCTGAGAAGATTCGTTTTGCGGTGGTGGGTTGCGGGCATATTGGCAAGCGGCATGCTGAAATGATTGCCCGAAACCCAGCATCTGAACTGGTGGCGCTTTGCGACATCAAACCAAAGGAAGAACTTGGCCTGCAAGCCTTTGATGTGCCTTTTTTCCAGTCGATTGAAGAACTGCTCAACAGCGGCATCGAAATCGATGTAGTAAATGTGTGTACACCAAACGGCTACCATGCAACGCATTGCCTGCAAGCACTTGACAAGAAAATGCATGTGGTTTGCGAAAAGCCCATGGCGCTTACCAAGGCACAATGCGAATCCATCATTTACAAATCACTGCAGGTGAGCCGCCAGCTTTTTCTGGTGATGCAAAACCGCTACTCCCCTCCTTCCATCTGGATAAAGGAATTGATTGAAAACAACACACTTGGAGACATTTACATGGTTCAGGTGAATTGTTACTGGAACCGCGATCATCGCTACTACAAAAAAGACGGCTGGAAAGGCACTGCCGACCTGGACGGCGGAACCCTCTTTACTCAGTTTGCCCACTTCGTGGACATTATGTACTGGCTCTTTGGCGACATCAAAGACATTCAGGCCATTTTCAACGATTTTTCCCATGCCGATCTTACTGATTTTGAAGACTCTGGCATGGTCGCGTTCAACTTTGTGAACGGCGGAATGGGCTGCATCAATTATTCCACCGCCGTTTGGGACAAAAACATGGAAAGCAGCATTACCATTGTGGGAAGCAAAGGCAGCGTAAAGATCGGCGGACAATACATGAACGAAGTGGAGTATTGCCACGTGGAAAATTATGAAATGCCCGAATTGCCTCCTTCCGAACCGCCCAACGACTATGGCCCGTATAAAGGCAGTGCTGCAAACCACCATTTCATTATTCAGAATGTGGTAGATACCCTTAAAGGCAGCACCACCATTACCACCAATGCCCTCGAAGGCCTGAAAGTGGTGGAGATCATTGAACGGATTTACGCTTTGCGCGACAAAAAACTAATCAACAATAACAAAAGCAATAACCATTAAACGATGAGTATTTACGAAAAACTATTGAAAAAGGAAGCCACCCTTTCGGTGATAGGCCTGGGTTATGTTGGGCTTCCCATTGCCCTTGAATTTGCCCGCCAAATCAAAGTGCTGGGCTTCGACATTAAGGAAGACCGTGTGGAAATGATGCGCAACCGCATCGACCCCAGCGAAGAGGTGGAAGCCCAAGCTTTTGATGGCTGCGACATAGAGTTTACTGCCAATCCGGACGACCTGAAAAAGGCCAATTTTCATATCGTGGGCGTGCCCACCCCCATCGACAACCATAACCTACCTGACCTGAGGCCTTTGATAGCTGCTTCAAAATCGGTGGGCAAAGCCCTGAAGAAAGGCGACTATGTGGTGTACGAATCCACCGTGTATCCTGGAGCTACGGAAGAAGACTGCATCCCAATACTGGAAGAAATGTCGGGCCTGAAAGCCGGCGTCGATTTCAAGGTTGGTTTCTCGCCCGAAAGAATCAACCCTGGAGACAAGGAACATACCATTACCACAATAACAAAGGTCGTTTCGGGCAACGACGAAGAAGCACTCGATAATATTGCCAAAACCTATGAGTTGATTGTGAAGGCAGGGGTTCATCGTGCACCATCCATAAAGGTTGCAGAAGCTGCAAAAATTATTGAAAACACCCAGCGTGATGTGAACATTGCCCTGATGAATGAGCTGTCCATTATTTTCAACCGCATGGGCATCAATACTTACGATGTGCTCGAAGCCGCAGGTACCAAGTGGAACTTCCTGCGCTTTTATCCAGGTCTGGTGGGTGGACATTGCATTGGCGTTGACCCCTACTACCTGGTTTATAAGGCCAAAGAATTTCGCTATCACCCGCAGGTGATCAATTCGGGTCGATTCGTTAACGACAGCATGGGCTTTTATGCGGCCAAACAGCTTGTTAAGAAATTGATTACAGCTGGTAAAAACATATTGAACAGCAAAGTGCTGGTGATGGGTGCTACTTTTAAAGAGAATGTAGCCGACAGCCGTAACTCGAAAGTAGCCGACCTGGTATGTGAGCTACAATCCTATGGCGTGCAGGTGGACGTGGTTGACCCCTATGCCAACAGCAAGGATATTAAGCATGAATATGGCTTTGAGTTGGAAAAAAATCCAGGAAACAACTACGATGCCGTGGTAGTGGCCGTAAATCACAAGCCATACGTCAACCTTACGGAAGACGATCTGAAAGCCTATATGAAGGGCATTGAAAATCCGATACTGATTGATATCAAGGGTATTTTTCGAAACAAGATTAAAGACCTGACTTACTGGAGCCTTTAAAAAAAGTAAAAATGGGCAAGAAAATCCTGGTTACCGGTGGCACCGGCTATATTGGTTCGCACACCGTGGTCGAATTGCAGCAAAGTGGATTTGAGGTAGTGGTTATCGACAACCTCTCCAACTCCACGGTCACTATCATTGAGCAGATTGGCCGCATTAGCGGGAAAAAGCCCAGATTCTACGAGCTCGACCTTTGCAACGAAGCAGCCCTGCGGGTATTCTTCCGAGAGAACCATGACCTGGCCGGCGTCATTCATTTTGCCGCCTTTAAGGCTGTGGGCGAATCGGTTGAGTTTCCGCTAAAATATTACCACAACAATCTGGTGTCGCTGCTTAACTTGCTGCGCTTCATGGAAGAATTCGAAACCAATAATTTTGTCTTTTCTTCTTCTTGTACGGTATATGGGCAGCCCGATAAGTTGCCCGTAACGGAGCTTGCCCCGGTAAAAAAAGCCTTTTCGCCTTACGGGAATACCAAGCAGATCAGCGAGGAAATTATTGAAGACACCGTTGCCTCTTCCGGCCTAAAGGCTATATCGCTGCGCTATTTTAACCCCATTGGCGCTCACGAAAGCGGCCTGATTGGCGAATTGCCCATTGGCATTCCCAACAACCTTGTACCTTTCATTACCCAAACCGCCATTGGCAAGCGGCAAAAGCTCATGGTTTTTGGCAACGATTACGATACGCCCGATGGCACTGCCATACGCGATTACATTCATGTGGTTGACCTTGCCAAAGCCCATGTGGTGGCCATTGAACGGCTGCTCAAGGGTGACAACAAAGAAAACCTGGAGGTTTTTAACCTTGGAACAGGAAAAGGCACCAGCGTAATGGAAGCGATCCTGGCTTTTGAGCGGGTCACCGGTATGAAACTCCCTTACGAGATCACTGGCCGAAGATCTGGCGATGTGCCAAGGGTTTGGGCCGACACCACCCTAGCCAACCTGAAGCTGGGCTGGAAGGCCGAAAAAAGCCTTGACGAAATGATGGCCTCGGCCTGGAGGTGGGAAAAAAACCTGGCCGCAGGCATTCTGGAATCTTAAAAATTTATCTGAAATGAAGAACATACTAATAACAGGAGGTGCCGGATTTATCGGATCGCACGTGGTGCGGCTTATGGTAAAAAAGTATCCCGGTTACCAGATTTTCAACCTCGACAGCCTTACCTATGCCGGTAACCTGGCCAACCTGACCGATATTGAAAACCAACAGAATTACCACTTCCTTAAGGCCGACATCCTGGATATTGAGGTAATCAACGCACTTTTTGAAAAGCACAATTTTGAGGTGGTGCTTCATTTGGCCGCTGAGTCGCATGTAGACCGCAGCATCACCAACCCCCTCGATTTTATTCATACCAATGTGCTTGGCACAGTAAACCTGCTCAATGCCGCACGGAAATTTTGGCAAAGTCCCTTCGAAGACAAACTTTTTTTTCACATCAGCACCGACGAAGTCTACGGCTCGCTGGGACAGGAAGGCCTGTTTACCGAAAGCACCGCCTACGACCCGCGTAGCCCCTACTCTGCATCCAAGGCCTCAAGCGATCATTTTGTAAGGGCTTACCACCACACCTACGGCTTGCCCATTGTCATCTCCAATTGCTCGAACAACTACGGGCCCAACCAGTTTCCCGAAAAACTGATTCCGCTTTTCATCAATAATATCATTCACATGAAACCCCTGCCGGTTTATGGCAAGGGTGAAAACGTGCGCGACTGGCTTTATGTGGAAGACCATGCCCAGGCCATTGACCTGATCATGCACCAGGGAAAAAACGGCGAAACCTACAACATTGGTGGGCACAACGAATGGAAGAATATAGACCTGATTCACCTGCTCTGTAAAATTATGGACAAGAAGTTGGGGCGCGAGCCGGGCATTTCCGAAAGCCTTATCACTTACGTGAAAGACCGTGCCGGGCACGACTTGCGTTATGCCATCGACGCCAGCAAATTACAAAGCGAACTGGGCTGGAAACCCTCATTGCAGTTTGAAGAAGGCCTTGGTAAAACCGTGGACTGGTACCTGAACAACAACGAATGGCTCGAACATGTTACTTCGGGCCAATACCAGAACTATTATCACGAGCAATACGAAAAACGCTAATTTTCGAAGTGTTTTCATCCTAAAAGCGCCTGCATATGAGCCTGTTTGGCAATTGGTTTAAAAAGAAAAAGCTTGAAAAGCCCGTGGACTTGTCGCCCCTGGTAACCGACATGCATTCGCACCTGATTCCAGGCATCGACGATGGGGCACCCGACATGCCTACCGTACTGGCACTGCTGGAACAAATGGCCGGGCTTGGCTTTAAAAAGATCATAACCACGCCTCACATTATGGCCGACCTCTACAAAAACAATGAGCAAATTATTCGAAAAGGAGAAGCTGAAGTAAAAAAAGCCATAGAAAAAGCCGGATTAAATATTGAATTCAAAGCAGTTGCCGAATACCTTGTAGATGAAGGTTTTGCACCCATGGTGAAGGAAAAAAAGCTAATGACCTTTGGCGACAATTATGTTTTAATTGAATTACCCTACTACAGCCCTCCACCAAACCTTAGCGAACTGCTATTCGAAATGCAGGTGACAGGCTTTAAGGTAATTCTGGCCCACCCCGAACGCTACGTTTACTGGCATGGGCAGTTTTCAAAACTTGAAGAACTTAAAGACCGGGAAGTGTTTTTTCAGCTCAACACCATTTCCCTTTCGGGATATTATTCGCTGCCCACCAAGAAAATTTCGGAAAGATTGATCGATGCGGGCATGATCGACTTCCTTGGAAGCGATATGCACAGCTTTCAGTACTTTAAGCTGCTCGAAAAAGCTTTGTATGAGCCAGCCCTCGAAAAATTGCTCAACTCAGGAAAGCTGAAAAATTCAGGTTTATAACGTTCATTTCGCTGAGCACCAACACCGTAACATACCCTATATATAGAACAAAGAGGATTCCGCCCTGCCAGCGCTCCAGGATATTTTTTCGCGGAAAGAAAAGGAAAGCAAACAATAATACCGTTGAAAAAATTCCCACCAGGATATCGAAGTTCATTGCAGGATTAAACTTGAGGGGTTGGATAACGGCACTTATGCCCACCACAAAGAAAATGTTGAAGATGTTTGAACCAACAATGTTCCCGATCACAATACCAGCATTTTTCTTATAGGCAGCAACCACACAGGTTGCCAGTTCGGGCAAAGAGGTGCCCACAGCCACAATCGTTAAACTGATCAAAGCCTCGCTCATACCCAGCATGGAGGCAATCTGCACCGCTCCATCAACTATCCATTTCCCGCCAAGGGCAAGGCCGCCTATCCCTAATGGGATCATAACCAACGACTTCCACAGGGGATACGATTGAACCCGCACTTCTTGTTCTTCCCCATCATTGCCATACCGAAAGGCATAAAACATAAACAACAAGAAAAAACCAATAAGAATGATCCCGTTCAGGCGATCAATCTGAGAAGTGTCGATGTGCCGTATTAAGTTGTCATTGGCCAGAATGCCAATAATTATGGCTGCTAAAATGGCAATGGGTATCTCAAGGGCAAATGAAATTCTTCTCCACTTGTGATTTACATTGACAGCCACCGGATAGATCAGGGCAGAGATGCCCAAAATAAGCAAAATGTTGGAATTGTTGCTGCCCAGAATGTTGCCCATGGCCACATCATCGGCGCCTGCAAAGCTTGCAATAAGGTTTACCACCAGCTCAGGAGCAGAGGTGCCAAGGGCAACAATGGTCAGTCCAATGACAATATTTGAAATACCATGCTTTTGGGCAATGGATGCAGCCCCATCAACAAGAAACTTAGCCCCGTAGATGAGCAGTGCAAAGCCGGCAAAAAAAAGCAGGAAAGTGATCATTGGCCTCCAGATTAAGCGCTGTAAGCTTCGATGTCTTTGTTAACCTTTTTGACCAGCCCCTGAAGCACGGTGCCGGGACCTACTTCCACGAAAGTGGTGGCACCATCGGCAAGCATATTTTTCATGATCTGGGTCCAGCGCACGGGTGAGGTAAGTTGCGCAATAAGGTTTTCCTTGATCAGGGCAGGATCTGTTACTGCATTGGCATTCACATTCTGATACACAGGACAAACAGGGGTATTGAATGCGGTTTCATTTATTGCCTGGGCCAGTTCCTCGCGTGCAGGCTCCATAAGCGGGGAGTGGAAAGCACCACCCACTTTGAGCGGCAAGGCACGCTTAGCGCCGGCATCCTTCATCTTTTCAATGGCAATTTCAATGCCCTTTATGCTGCCTGAGATGACCAGCTGCCCCGGGCTGTTGTAATTGGCCGGAACCACCACTTCGTAAATACCTGCACAAATACCTTCTACCACATCGTCATCAAGGCCCAATATGGCAGCCATGGTTGAGGGTTCGGCTTCGCAAGCCTTTTGCATGGCCATGGCGCGTTTCGACACCAGCACCAGTCCATCTTCAAAGCTCAGTGCACGAGCAGCCACCAAGGCTGAGAACTCGCCCAGCGAATGGCCTGCAACCATGTCGGGATTGAATTTCTTACCCAGGCTGTGGGCCAGAATTACCGAATGCAGAAAAATGGCCGGCTGGGTTACTTTGGTCTGACGCAGGTCTTCGTCAGTACCCGAAAACATCAGGTCGGTAATACGAAAACCGAGGATCTCATTGGCCTTTTCGAACATTGCCTTTGCCTCGGCCGAACTATCATACAAGTCTTTGCCCATGCCAACGAACTGCGCGCCCTGGCCGGGAAATACAAACGCTTTCTTCATAAACTTATCGCTTTGTGGTGTAAAATTAATTCAGGGCACAAAGTTAATGTATTTCTGTATGTCTGTGGAAAGGTCTCGACCAGCTATTAAAAGAAAAACCGGAAAACGCAATTGTTTTCCGGTTTTAAAAAATCAGTTCTTGCTCCACCAGAGCAAAGGATTATTCAACAGGGTTCGCAACACTCCCAATAAACAACAGGGTGTTGGTGGTGCGCTCGCGAATGGCGAAAATGAAGGGCTTGTTAATATCGAAGCTAGGTGGAACGCTAACCACTTCAAAACCAATGGTCGTTACGGCAGCCGCTTCGGTGCCTTCTTCATTCACCTTGATAAAGGTGTTCTGCTTCACAAAACTGATATAAATGTCCTGGTCAGAAATGCCGGAAAAGTTGGCCCCATTTGGAACAAAGGCATCGATCATACCCATACCCTGAAGCTGATTGTTAAGCGTTTTCTCATAATCGAACTCAAATTTGGGCATGGTGACCATTGTTTTCACTCCTTGGGTTTGTGTATCGAGTCCATCGGTAATTTCCTGCCAGACCTCAGGAGTAAATTGGGGGTAAAAATCGGTCAAAGTTGTATTTGGAACAATGACAACCATTGAAAAGTTTGTTTGCCCGTATGGCAGTTCAATGGCCCCAAACCCGCTTCCAAAATGGCGCATGGCCATTACATTGCCTGCCATGGTGGGAACACTGATCTGGCTTCCATTTTCAAGATAGAAGGGCCGGTTTTGGGTTTCAGAAACATCAAACTGGTAGGACCAGTCACCTTTAAAATACAGGGCATTCATCAGGAACATCACCGTTTCAGCTGTAATCTGATCAATAACCTGAGGAATCTTTCCATTTGTATTATCGCTGGCCCATCCATTAATGACATTGATGGCGGAGGGCAGGTCAAAGTTGAGCCCCTCCACATGGGCATCAAAATCGCTGGACATGGTGTTTAGGAATGGTGGCTTAACCAGAAAGCCCAGTCGGTAAAAAAGGGCGTTGGCCAGTGTGATGGTAACTTTTGGATCGACTGTGAGCAACTGGCTTACCAAACCTTTATATGCCAGGTTAATTTCAGTTAAGGTCATGTCTGCCGGATAGCCCAGCATTTCGCGCATCTGCTCGTAGGTGTCGCCCCCGCTGCCATTCAGGGCCATGGTAAGTGCCACGCTGGCACTAAGGGGCGACAACATCAGGTTACCATCCTCATACACTGCGGTACGCGTAAAAAGTTCGACACCAAATTGGTTGCTACTGCCAATCACCTCATGGGCCCGGGCAGTAAGTTCAATGGTTTTCGGGGTAAGGTCGGGCTCGGCATTTTTGTCCTTATTGCACGCAGCAAGGCTTGCAAGCAATATGAAAGAAGCGGAAAACAAAAGGAATTTCTTCATAATTCAGTATTTTTCATGGTATATTTCCCATTACGAAAATAATACCTGATGTGCTGCAAGATAACAGAATTAACTTAACAAAAAAAGCGCACGGAAATCCGCACGCTTTATAAAGCATTTAATATCAAGGCTCTTAATGCAGCCTGCTTCCTAGCAAATGAATAAATTCGGCACGTGTTTTCTCGGTAAGAAAGGCGCCGGTAAAGTCGCTGGTGGTGGTAACAGAATTTTGTTTCTGAATGCCGCGCATCATCATGCAAAGGTGATGGGCTTCAATTACCACAGCTACACCCAGTGGATTCAGGGTTTCCTGGATACACTCCTTGATCTGGGTGGTAAGCCTTTCCTGCACTTGCAGCCTGCGTGCAAAAGCATCGACAACCCTTGGGATCTTACTCAAACCTACAATTTGGCCATTGGGAATATAGGCCACATGGGCTTTCCCGATAAAGGGCAGCATGTGATGTTCGCACATGGAATAAATCTCAATGTCCTTTACGATCACCATCTGCTTGTAATCCTCCTTAAACATGGCCGAACGAAGAATTTCACTGGGGTCGATATCGTAACCATGGGTAAGGTACTGCATGGCCTTGGACACGCGTTCGGGGGTCTTTTCAAGCCCTTCACGGGTAGGGTCTTCACCAACCAGTTCAAGAATCTTGTAATAATGCGAGGCGAGTGCCTGAATCTTTTTCGGATTATAAAGATCAATCTTTTCGTAATCGTCCATCTTGTTCTCTATGGCCATTTCCCTGTTGATTTCTGATGCCATTGCTTTAAGTTTTTAAGTTATTTTTTCCGTAATACTGCACCGAATTTTTTTCGGTTTCATCTACCCTGACACAGTGGAGTTCTGCACCAAGCTTGTTCACCGGTTCTTCGAGTTGCTCCCAAATGCCAATGGCCAGATTTTCGGTCGAGGCAATCTTGCCTGCCATAAAATCAACCTCAACATTCATGTTTTTATGGTCGAGTTTGTCGAGCACAAACTGGTTGATGATAAAGCTTAGATCTTTAAGATTAACCAGAAAACCTGTTTCAGGATCTACCTCCCCTTTTATAGTAACATTCAAAACATAATTATGCCCGTGCCAGCGCGGGTTGGAGCATTTTCCAAACACCTCGAGGTTTTTCTGATCGTCCCATTCTGGCTTAAAAAGCCGGTGGGCTGCATTAAAGGTTTCCCTGCGGGTAATGTGTATCATTTTCCTTCAAATCCATTGATAAACAGCAAAGTTATAGGAAAAACCGATATTTGTTAATGATTTCCTTAACAATTTAATCATACCGGTGTATTCAAAAAATACGGCTGTTTAATTTTTGTTTTACAAACATTAAACAAAAACTGGAATTGAAAGTTCAGGTTGATTGGAAAGATTGGAAAAAAATTCTTTTTGTCGGAAAAAATAAGCCGGGGCTGAGCTTCTGAGGTTGTAGCGCAGTGACATGGACTGGGCATATGCCCCGCATGATCGAATGAAGAGCATATCGCCTCTTAAGGTTTTGGGAAGTATCACCTCTTTTGCAAAAACATCGCTAGATTCGCAAATCGGGCCAACTACATCATAGACCTGGAGAGAGCCTTTAGAGCCTGGATTTTCAATTTTATGCACTGCCTGGTAAAGCGCTGGCCTAAGCAATTCGGTCATCCCGGCATCAGTAATCACAAATTGCTTTTGCTGCCCTTTTTTTACATACAGCACCTTTGTAACCAGCGAGCCACATTGCCCCACCAGACTTCTTCCCAACTCGAAATGCACCTTAACTTCCCGGGGAACCTCAAGGTGGTTTGCGACCAAGCTGAAGAATGAAGTAAAATCGGGGACCGGGTTGGCAGCAGGATCTTCGTAATGAATACCCAGTCCGCCCCCAAGGTTAAGCACCTTGCCGCCGTATGCAGAAATATCATAAGCCTCCCAAATCTCACTTGCTTTTTTACAGAGCCTTATAAATGGATCTGGCGAAGTGATTTGCGAACCAATATGGAAATGCAGGCCGATAAATTGAATATGGTCCGTTGCCTGGCAAAAATCAAGGGCCACCTTTAACTGTTTGAGCGGAATCCCGAACTTGTTTTCATTCAAGCCCGTGGTGATATGACGGTGCGTTTTGGCATCGATGCCTGGATTTACCCGCAGCGCAACCCTGGCTTGTTTCCCGGCTTTTGAAGCAAGTTCTGCAATAACCTCAAGTTCTTCCAATGATTCGCAGTTCAAACTGAAAATCGCATTGTCGAGTGCCAGCAGAATCTCCTGGTCTGATTTTCCAACGCCTGCAAACGCAATGGAATTGGCAGGAAATCCATAATCCAAAGCAGCATTTACTTCATTGCCGCTCACGCAATCAATACCAAACCCAGCTCGTTTCATCACCTCAAGCACTTCAGGCTCATGGTTGGCTTTGATAGCATAATGGACAAAATATCCGTAGCGACTGGCCTCCCTTGCGGCAATGGTCGCGGTTCGCTCCAAAAGATCGAGATCGTAAAGGTAAAATGGAGTCTGTATTTGTGAAAAGTCGAGACTTGGTATCATTTCAAATGCTGCTAATTGTTAAAAGATTGTTGAAGGGCAGGCTGCGGATTTGTTAAAAGAACTTTTTGAAGGCTGTTGAGAGCTTCTGCTTTTTGCCACTAGGTAATACCAAGGAAATACAAGCCCCGATGCCAAGCGATGTCCCACCAATTTTCAAAACCTTCATTTTCCTTTTTTTCAGACTGCAAAGAAATGGCAATCCGGCGACTCTGTGAAATTTCTTAAGATTATAAACATTTTAATAACTTTGTGTTAAATTCTTAACATAATGACTATAGCCAACGCAATAGATGATATAATTGGGCAGATGCCATTTCTGGAAGAAGCGCTTTCGGATGGTTTAATAAACGTTTCCTCCCTTGCCCGTCAGCTATTGCCCGAAGTTGAGCGCCTCACCAAAAAGAAGGTGCAGGAGAGCGCCATTATTATGGCCATTCATCGCCGGCCAACCGGGCAATCATTCAGGATCAGCAAGGGCATCAAGGCTTTCATGAATGAATTGGGAGATATAATAGTGCGTTCAGGGCTAAGTGATCACACCTTCGAAAACAGCACCGGCCTCAATGCCTGCCAGCGGCAGCTAATGGAAGTGGTTTCAGGCGAAAAGGAGGCTTTCTGCACTATTTCCCAGGGCATTTTCGAAACCACAATTGTGGCAAGCAAAAGCCTGGATGAAAAAATTGCTGAGATATTCCGCAACGAAAAGCTCTTGGCACAAAAAGGCGGATTAAGTTCTGTGACCATCCGCCTTCCAAAAAATAATACTGAAATTTCAGGGGTGTACTACTTTCTGCTGAAAAACCTGGCCTGGGCAGGCATAAACGTGTGCGAGATCATTTCCACCTCCAACGAGGTTTCCATAATTGTTTCAGAACAGGATATACCAAGGGCATTCCCAATCCTGATGAACCTGAAAAGTAAAAAGCCGAAAGCTTAGAAAACCGGGTATAATGTATCTATCCAGCGGTCTTCAGTTATGAAAAACTTCCCCCAGTCTTCCCACTCTTTCAGAATGCGGTTGGCTTTCATTTGCTCGGCAGTCATTCCTGCTTCCTTTGCCTTACGAACCACTTCCATTGTTTGAACCAGGGTAGTGTTGTATTCGCGAAGTTGTGCCATGGTATAAATCGGGCCATGGCCCCCAACAATGGTCAAATCTTCGGGATAATTTTCGAGTATGAACTGCTGATTTCTGATATAACCCAAGGGGTCGCCGCCATTGCTCACATCCACAAACGGGAAATTATCTGCAAACAAGAGGTCGCCCATTTTCAGCACCTTGCTTTCCGGAAAATAAATAATGATATCACCACCGGTATGGCCTTTTGGCAAATGCAGCATCTGAAGGGTCTGGCCATTAAAATCAAATTTCAGCTCGTCAGAGAAACTGATATCTGGCCGCGCTTCTTTTGGAAAAGCTGGCGTTACACGTTCCCCTGCACGGTGTTCACGGCTCACAAAATCCTTTACAAAGTGGTGGGCAATAATGGTGGCATCCTTGCCCATGGCCAGGTTGCCTCCCACGTGATCGCCATGGTGGTGGGTGTTTACCAGGTATTTAACAGCTTGTAAGGTAATGGCTTCAATGGCGGCTTTCAGTTGGGGAGCAGTCTGCTCATAAGCTGCATCAATAAGCATTACGCCGTCTTCACCCACATATAGCACGGTTGATACACCATCGCCCACAAAAAGGCGGTAAACGCCCGGAGCCACTTCGGTAGTGGTTACCTTCATGGCGCTCCAGTCGCGCTGCGCAAAGGCAAGTACTGGCAATAACAGGAAAAGAAATAGGCCTATTTTTTTCATGTGTCTGATTTATGGTTTTTAGATAAACAAAAAAACACCTGTTTTGATCGCAGGCCAGCCAATTTTTTACAGTCTGTTTGATTATGAATGGCTTCGACAATAACACCATCTGCTTTGCAGAAAAAACCTTATACTTGCAGCCGGGTTTTCAAATAAAATTATCGAAGGGATTTAATGTTTTTCACCTTTCTGCAACATGCCTGGCTGAGTTTCCGGCGGGCCCACTATTTTGAGCGTAGCCTTGGCATTAAGCTTATCATTGGGTTTGTAGGGATCTCCATGCTCTGGTACATTCATTTATTAGCCAGAATTTTGCCGGGTTTTTTACTGGAGTTTTATCCGGATAGCCCACCGCACGAACTATATTTCTCGGTTCTTTTTTTTCTTTTCCTCTCCGACCAGCTAATGCGGCTGCTGGGGCAGAAACTTCCGCGTCACAAAATTGCACCCTACCTTCACCTGCCTATACCCCGAAAAAAACTGGCCGCTTACACTCTTTTGCGAGGCTGGTTTAGCCCTTTCAACATTTTCCTGGTCCTGGTCTCCTACCCCTTTCTTCGCTTGGTAATTGTTCCGGATTATGGACAAACAGCTTTTTGGCTGACCATTATCGGAATGCTGCTGATTGCTGGTCTAAGCCACTCCATTGTGATCTGGGCCAAAAGCTCCGAAAAAAGGGGCATGGTAACCTGGTATGCTGGGTTGGCAGTTGCCACGGTTGCCGCCATGGTATTCTCCAATGAAATAAAAGAAGCCTCCCTAAGTTTTGGAATGGCTCTGATGAGCGGCAACTTAGCGGTATTTGCAGCTCTTGCTCTCCTAATTATTGGTCTGAATTATCTTGCCCTGCAAAACCTCCATAAAAGTTACTCGCTGGTGGTCACACCATCCACCAGCAAATTCCACGGAAGTGGCTTTATGGGGCGGCTGTTTGCAAGGATGCCGGAGTATGGACCCTACTGGGACCTGGAATGGAAGTTGCTGACCCGCAATAAAAGACCCAGAGCAAATGTATATCAGTGGCCTTTTGCCATTTTGGTGGTTGTGGCGATGATATCTGCCTCATTCAACGAATCAACCATGATCTCTTTTTACCCAATCCTGTTGATGTTTATGGGTTCTTTTGGCTTCTACCACCTTCAATATAGCTTTTCGTGGGAAAGCCGCTTTTTTGACTTCATCGCTGTGAGCAGCATCGATCTGCGAAGGTTTATCCTGGCAAAATACTATTTTTACTCCGGGGCGGCCTTGCTGCAGTTTGTGCTGATCTTGCCCGTTGTTTGGTATTTGCAGCCCGCCGCAGTACCCATGCTATTTTCACTCATGCTTTATGCCACCGGGCCGGTTTTTGCCCTGCTGATATACCTGGGCATTTCCAACTCAACACGACTCGACCCCAACAAAAAGGCCATATTTAACTTTGAAGGCACCAGCGGAATTCTCTTTGTTTCCATATTGCTGATATTCGTTTCGCTGGTTCCGGTGGCAGCTGTTGGCATGCTGTTGCCTTGGGGAAATAAGACCGGCATATATGTATCCACTGCCATTACCGGACTGGCTTTTATCAGCACCCACAAATGGTGGCTGAGTGCCACGGCCCGCAAATTTGCCCGCAAAAAATATCAAAACCTGAATAAATACCGGGAGCAATAGCCATGCAAATAAACATCAGCCAGTTACAAAAAACCTATGGACAACAAACCGCGCTCGACATTGACCAGCTTCAAATCGGCAAAGGCGAACTTCTGGGAATTGTGGGCAATAATGGTGCCGGCAAAACCACCCTGTTTCGTCTGGTACTCGACTTGATAAAAGCTTCAAAAGGAGAGGTGCATCTAAATGGCCACAACGTGGCTGGCAGCGAACACTGGAAAACCTTTACAGGAAGCTACCTTGATGAGGGATTTCTGATAGACTTCATGACGCCCGAAGAATATTTTTATTTTGTGGCCAGCCTTACCGGTATGCCGAAGGAAGCCGCTGATGAAAAACTACGCACTTTTTCGCGCTTTATGAATAATGAGATTCTTGGGCAGAAAAAATTCATCCGGCAATTTTCGACCGGCAACAAGCAAAAAGTGGGTATTATTGCTGCCATGCTCGTACAGCCCGAACTGCTTATTCTCGACGAACCTTTCAATTTCCTGGATCCTACCTCGCAGATTCTGATTAAGCGTATGCTAAAAGAAGAAAATGAAGCACGCGGCACTACCATGCTAATTTCGAGCCACAACCTGAACCATATTACCGAAATCTGTACCCGCATCATTTTACTCGAAAAGGGTAAGATCATTAAAGACCTTACCCCTTCAAACAATGATTTGCAGGAAATCGAAAAGTATTTTTCAGTCAACGCAGACTAATTCATTACTCATATTTAAGTGCTTCCACTGGGTTTCTCCTGGCTTGGTTATAGGCAAGTAAGTTGACGGAAATAATGGCCATCAACCAACAAACTACACCTGCTGCAATAAAGAACCAGTGCGACAAAGTGATACGATACACGAAATTATCCAGCCATTTGGAAAGGAAATACCAGGTAATGGGCCAGGCAATTAACATTGAGGCCAGCACCAGAATGGAGAACTCAAAGGATATCATCCGTGTAAGCTTGAAGGTTGAAGCGCCCAGGACTTTCCTTATTCCAAATTCTTTTCTACGGGCTTCCATTATGTAAACAGTTGTACCGAGCAGGCCCATACAGGCAATGAGCAGGGCAAGTATGGTAAATACCCTGGCTGAGTTACCTGTTTGTATTTCGGTACGATACATGTTTTCATAACGCTCATCAAGAAAATAAAAGTCGATGGGCTGGTTAGGAACAACATCATTCCAAACCCTTTTTATGGTTTCAACCGGTTCGGCCAGCGAAGCACTGTTAATTTTTACCATGAACTGGTGGGATGCCGGTGAATAATCCCTGTAATAAAACCAGAACAGGAAGGCAGTGGGTAGAACAGGCCGGTGCATGCTCAAAAAATGGATGTCTTCTACCACACCAATTACTCGCTTTGTCCTGTTTTGCGTGTCCCAGAAACCAGTAAGCATGGCGCCTACCGGATCTTCCAGTCCAAGTGCACGCACAGCCGATTGGTTCAGAATTACCGCTTCGCTGCTGTCGGTGGCCATCTGGGCGTCGAAGTTGCGGCCCTCAACAATTTTTGCCCCAAGCACATCAAAGTAATTATAGTCAATCGAAGCAAAAACGGTGAGTTGCGCTTCTTCCCGGGTTTGTTCGGGTTGACGCAAATATCCCTGGTTGCCTATGTGTTCGCCCGGAACATGCAGCCCTGTGCTAATGGCTTCAACAAATGGATACTGGCTCATCTCATTTCTGAATCGGTTATACACATTTGTCATCTCACCACTCCAGTTATTGCGGACTACAATTATCGCTTCTTTTTTAAAGCCTGCATTATTTAACGCATGTTTTGTTTGCCCCAGAATAACTAAGCTTCCCAAAACCAGTCCAATTGATACGGCAAACTGAAGAACAAGCAGAACCTGCCTCATTCGCAGATTGATCCCAAGCATGCTTCTCATTTGCTGACCTGAAATGGCTGTTGATCCTTTCAAAACCTTAACCGGCTCGAACCGCGACATGACAAAAGCGGGATACAAACCGGAAATCAGCCCCACAATGAAAAGAAGGAAAAGAAAGCTGGTGATTAAAAAAGCCGGACTGAGCATCCAAAGACTGACATACTTTCCTGTCATTTGGGCAAACAGCGGCACCGCCAACTCTGCCAAACCCACACCCAGAACCAGTGCAATGAATACCAGGACAAATGATTCGTTAAGAAAATACCAGGTCAGGTCTTTTCTATTGGCCCCAAGCACTTTCCGAAGTCCTACCTCACGCGCCCTGCTCACAGCCTTGGCCGTGGCAAGGTTCACATAATTAAAGCAAGCGAGCAAAAGAATCAGGAAGGCAGAAATGGCAAAAATGGTTACTGTTGATGGGCTACCAGAAGCCACATCAAAGCCGGAAGTTTCAATATTTCCCGAGTCAAGATACACCTCCTCGAGAGGCTGCAGCCAAAAACCCACATTCGGCTCTGAATGATCACTACCACTTGCCGTGTTAAAAAGGGTCAGAACTTTTTCGGAAACCTGTTCCGGATTGGCATCGGGCCGCAAAAGCATATAATAATGGGATGAAAAGTTACCCCAGTTTTCAAACATATGCGAAGAAAATGAGCGCCTGGCCTCCAGATTAATAATGACTTCAAACTGAAGGTGCGATAAAACAGGGGCTTCTTTTATAATGCCAGCCACAACCAGATCAATGGCATCACTATAACGCAAGGTTTGTCCCACAGGGTTTTCATCTTCAAAAAACTTCTCTGCAACAGCGGGAGTAATGAATATTGACTGAATGTTCTCGCAAAAATAATCGAGGCTGCCTTTCTCTATCCCGAATGAAAAAATGTCGAAAAAAGAAGGATCTGTAAACAGGATGCGCTCAAGCCTTATTCTTTTTTCATTGTGTTCAAAAACCGATTTGGTGTGATCGCCAAAGACCCTGACAATAGCTTCAGCTTCGGGCAGTCCTTCAACCAGAGGGTTGTACAGAAGGGCCGGCAAATTCGACATTTGCCTTTCGGGGTTAAAAGTATTGTGATAAACCCGGTAAATACGGTCGCTTTTCTCGTGAAACTTATCGTATTGGTCCTCATCATGCACATACAGCGCAATGAGAATAAATGTGGCAAATCCAATGGCCAGGCCAAGCAGATTTACAATAGTGGAGAACTTATTTTTAAGGAGATTCCTTATTGTTAATTTGAAGAAATTGAACAGCATAAAAGATAAATAATGGTTTTGATTGACATATCAAATAGTATGCCTCTGCCATCAGGGATCTAATTTTCAATTATTTAGAGAAAGTCAGAGAGATTTTTCTGAAAAAAATTGTCCGCACCCGGACAATAATCTGTTCAGGTGCGGACAGTAAAAGAAGGTTCGTTTGTTTATTGCGCAAGGGCTTTAAGCAGTACTTCGTCCACGTTGGCATCGGCCGGCTGGGGCGGGCGGTTGTCGAAAATGTTTCCATCTTTGCCAATTATGAAGAAAGTGGGTATCCATTTCACCTGGTAAAGGGCAGGCGTTCCACGCTCGCGGCCAGGAGTCTGAAAATGAATGCCAGTCATCTGATTGCGCTCCACAGCATTATGCCAGGCATCCAAGTCGGTGTCGATAGAAACATACATGAACAACAGGTCTTCCTGATCGGCCAGTCGAATTTTTAGCTCCTTAGCCGGGGGAACCTGCCGCATGCAAGGGCCGCACCAGCTGGCCCAGAATTTCAGGTAAACCACCTTGCCACGAAAATCGCTTAGCGATACTTCATTCCCATTGATATCGGTCATGGTAAAATCAGGTGCGGGATTGCCCGGCATCAAGGCCTGTATGCCTTTCCAGGTATTGGTAACGCGGGCTTTCAAATCTTCCGATCCGGCTGTTTCCATAAAGTTTTTATAAAGGGCCTGGGCTTTGTCAAGGTCGCCGTAGTTAAACTCGCGGTTAATGAAAATGGCTTGCACATAATTGCCCGATGCTCCCGGAATGAGTTCTCCGGCCAACGCATAGTTTATCTCATTGGCTGATGCTTCGGCAGGAAAACGACCTTTATGATCTTCGAAACAATGGGCCAGGTAGGTCTGCAAAAAATTCACATAGGTTTCGCTGTTCAGGCGACTTTCATCAAAAAGATCGGGGATTTCAAGAAAAGCATAATAGCTTTCTGGAAGTTCGGGCAGCGCTTCGAGGCTGTTGAAGCGCTGATGCATGGCCGGGTAGCTTAACAGGCGGTTGTACTTGTCGTATTTCACCTCGGTTTCGAACCAGGCTTTAAAGGCTGGGGTTACGGTTGCTGTTTCCGGGAAACCGGCCAAAAAATCAAGTTTAAGACTCGCCACACTATCCATTGCCGCAGCAAAGGCTTCAGACGAAAGGCTGGCGGCAGCGTTGCTAATAAAGCTGTTTCCCACTCCGGGCAAAACTTCGCGCTGAAATAAAACGAAAAAGTTGTTTGTCTCAGCGCCCTTGCCTGAAAAGTTAATGGTTTCGAGCCAGTTAGCAGCATCGGCAGTAAAACTCAGCTCATCACCGGGCTCCAGGAACAGCGGTATGCTGGTACGACCGTGGCGTAGGGTGCCCATGGCTGCTTCGGGCATTTCAAATTCAACCAAAAACTGGTTGTGCTCGTCGGGCTCAAGGGTAATGATCTCGCGGTGGTTGTTGGTGTAGTCGCGATAAAAAACAAACTCCAGGTCACCGGCATCCAGATTTTCGACAGTGCCGCGCATGGTAATGGCGGTCTTTTCAGCAGGCTGGCTGCAACTCACAGCAAAAGCCAGCAAAAGCAAAATAATCAGGTTTCTCATCATGAGGTGGTTTAAACCAGTTCTTGTTCCAGGGCAGCTTTCAGCACTTCATCAACCTTCGGATTGCTGGGGCGGGGCGGACGATTGTCGAAAATTTTGCCGTCGCGGCCAATCAGGTAAAAAGTGGGAACCCCTTTGAGGTTATAGCTAACCGGCACATCATGACCGAAGCCAGATACATTCACGTGCACGCCCTTTATCTCCATCTCAGCAACCTTATTGCGCCATGCTACTTCATCGGTATCGACTGAAACATAAAAGAACACCAGGTCATCCTCTTCTTCCATACGTTTCTTGAGTTCCTTTGCAAAGGGCACCTCGCGCATGCAGGGTCCGCACCAGCTGGCCCAGAAATCGAGATAAACCACTTTGCCGGCAAAATCGCTCAAAGAAACCTCGTTGCCATCAATGTCGGTAAGGGTAATGGCAGGGGCAGGCTGCCCGGGTGCAAGGGCCATAATTGTCTGGTACTCGGCTTCGATAAGCTCACGATATTCAGGGGTTTGTACCAGGGCCGAAAAATCAGCATAATACTCTTCACCTGCTTCTGCAGTGCCAAAGTTTAGCAAGTAAATAAGGTTCTGAGCCAACACGGCCTCACGGGTCTTGCCAGTAAAAATCTCGCGGGCAAACTGGTATTGCCTTTCGTAAAAGGATAACTCACTGTCGGGGTCTGCATTTTTCTCGGCATGCCTGTTAAGGTATGTATTCGCAAAACTGAAATACGGACGCGACTTCAAAAACTCATCGTTAAAAAGGTCGTCACTTTCAAGGAAATCATAAAAACCTTCAGGAAGTTCGGGGTCGCCGGCTTCGGGATTGAAATATGAAAATGCCATTGGATAATCGAGCAAAAGGCCATACTTCTCGTAAAGGAAATTGGTTTTCATTACTTTCACAAATTCCTTATCCAGCTTGCGGTAGTTTTCATGGCTTTCGAGGTATGCAAGTTTTTCTTCATAGGCATTATCCATCATATCCTTGAAATCGGCTGCAGTGGTGCTTCCCAATTGGTTGAGGATGATGCTGCGGTTGTATTTGCGCTCCACCTCCTTATTGTACGAAACCAGGAAACGACTCTCCAGGGCTTTTTCGCCTTCAATCACCGGGAGCAGGTCGGGGTCTTCTGCGTTGAACGAAATTTGGATATCAGCACCGGGCAACAAATAAAGAATAATGTTGCGCCGCGGCTGGCTCACATACACAAACTGGCCCTCAGAAACCGGCAGCACTGCCTCAAAGGCATTGCTGGCATCAAGGCCAACATCAACTTTTTCGGTTTGGTTGGTAATGAAGTTCTTGTAATAAAACACCTCAACATCGGCTGCCGTTGGGTTTTCAATCACACCTGTTATTTTGACTTCATTTTCGGGGGTCTGACTGCAAGCGGCTAGCACAGCCACTGCCATTAATAGCATTAACTTCTTCATCGATTTTTTGGTTTGGGATTATTAACCCGCAAAGAAACAGATTTTTTGGCAAAAAATGAACGTATTCCCTATTTTGATTTCATGGGGTTTCAAAACCAAAACAAAAAAATAATATTTGTGCCAAATGAATGATTAATTTTGAACCATCACTCCTCACTATTATAGTATTATGAAACCTCAAAAAAAGGCGGCCTTTTTATTCCTTTTACTTGTCCTCGTTTCCCTTTCGGGGAAAAAAGGATTTTCCCAGGGCATGTTTCAGTTCGAATTTCATGGCTTCGTAAACTTCGAAATGTTTTACGACACCCGCCAGGTAGTAGCGGCCCGCGAGGGTAATGTCATCCTTTTCCCTGCTAAGGTCAACCCCGACCCCGAAGGGACTGACCTGAACGCCGTTCCGGCCTTTCAAATGTCGCTGCTTTCTTCGCGCCTTCATGCCGGCATTAAGGGCCCGGAAATAATAGGGGCAAAAAGCTCGGCCTTGTTCGAGGTCGATTTTCTTGGCACCGCACAGGATAAGTTTAACCTGATTCGCATGCGCCATGCCCTGGTAAAACTCAACTGGGAGCGCACCGAACTGCTGGCCGGGCAATATTGGCATCCGCTGTTTATTGTTTCGTGCTTCCCGGGCGTGGTGCACTTTGGCGGAGCCGTGCCCTACAATGTACTGAACCGCTCGCCCCAACTCAGGCTCACGCAAAAATCCGGCAATTTCTCGCTTATGCTGGCCCTGCTGGCCCAAAGCGACTTTGCTTCGACCGGCCCCAATGGATACAGCAGCCAATACTTGCGCAACAGCGGGCTTCCCGAAACCTGGACACAAATCATCTATGAAGAGGGGCGTTTCCTGGCTGGTGCCTCCGCCGGTGTGCTCAGCCTGCGACCCCGCATACAGACGCTGGCCGGATACCAGACCAGAGAAAAAATGACCTCCCTTGCCGGAAATGCTTTCGCGAAATATCGGTTTGACCATTTCCAGATCAAAGCCCAGGGCACCTGGGGCGAAAACCTTAGCCACCTTGTAATGCTCGGCGGTTATGCCGAGGCACAGCCAATTGATCAGGAAAAGGCGCTCTGGAGTTATACGGGTATCAGAAGCATGGCTGCATGGGTCGATGTGGAGGAGACTTCCGGCAATTGGCGCAGCGGCCTCTTTGGTGGTTTTTCAAAAAACCTTGGCACCAATGAAGAAACAATGGGTAATACCTGGGTAAGGGGTGAAAACATTTCTCACATTTTCCGCATTGCGCCCCGCTTGGGGTATTTTACCGAAAAAGCCTCTTTCAACCTGGAACTCATTTACGATGTTGCCGCCTATGGCACACCCGATCAATATTATGCATTTAATGGCACTAACCAGGTAAATAATCTCCGCACCATGGCCAGTATTAAATATAATTTCTGATTAAATTTACTGAAAGGATACGACCATGAAAACTGATATCCCTTCATGCAATAAAAAAAGGAAGGTAAAAAGCTGGAGCCATTTTGCCATAGTACTGGCAATGGTTTCAGCATTGGCTTTCCCCGAAAGGGGACAAGCACAGATCGACATAGAAAAGTTGATGGTTCGCGAAACCATTACCTGCCAAAATATTGCAAAAAACGCCACGGCACTTATTCCCTTGTTGCATCAGGCCAACCAAACCGACACGCTTTATGCCCTGCTGTATTACTGGGACCTGAACTGCGGACTGGCAGAGCCTTTGCTCAGGTTTTATATCCTTGACCAGATTGAGACCAACACATTTGAAGACAACATTTATCCCGATCAGATACTTCAGGTGCTGGAACACTACCGGGAGGTTACCAGCTTTTTAGACCCAAATTACTACCTGGACTATTATGTTTGGGAATATTATGCCATCGACCCGGCCTACAACCAATTTACACAAAATTTGGCCCTGCATCTGCAACGGTTTACCGACCTGCAACCTATCGAGCTTTTCTTTCTCGATTTTTACAGCCATAACTTCGACGGGGCCATGCATCGCCTTAAGTCGGGCGAACTGGCTGGCACCAGGCTCGACTCCATCTATAATGCCAGGAAAGAACTAGCCAAAAGGGCCAAAAAGACCTTCGTTAACCTATACGCAGGACTTTGGAGCCCAAGGGGCGATCTGGCACTGCTGGGCAGTCACCCCGAGATTGGTTTCGGTGGCGGTTTTATTCAGCAAGGTTTTCTGCTCGAACTAATTTTCAAAATCGGCTTCCTGCCCAGTCCAAATTATTATGAGGTGGTATTTGGCAGCCAGGGCTACCAAACCAAAAACTTCACCAACATACACATCTCAGGGCGGATCGGGCTGGTGCCAATTGACATTAATCGCCATCAGTTGCTGCTGAGCGTTGGACTGGGTTACGAAGGCATACAGGCGTTCAACACCACCCAGCGGGAGGAAGAAGGCCTTTACAAAATGATTTCAAGTGCAAGTTTCAGCCCGGGCATGGAGTTCAGATTCCCGGCCGGTGAAAATAGTTTCGTTGGACTGAACCTGCGCTACAATTTCCTAAACTTTAAAACCCAAAGAAACGAAACGCCCCTGAATGGGAACGCTTTATTGCTTGGTCTTTCGTGGGGATTTATTGAACCATAGAAAAAACATTTTGGCGTGCAGGCTGTTACATTTTTTTCGTTATCCTGCCTAACTTTGCAGCACCAAGGCCCAGGAGATCTCAGCCAATGATTTTTTCAAAAATTTCAGGATTACACCCCACGGAGAAACGCACCTTTTCGCTGCATTTATCCTACTCGGTTATTGAAGGAATTCTGGCAGGACTTATCGCCCTCAATGAGTTTGTTTTTGTGAAAAGCCTGCTGGGTTCGAGCTACCAGGTGAGCATTCTGTTCCAGTTTGCAACGGTGGTATTTATCCTTCTGATCTTTTTCAATGAATTTCTCAGAAGGATAAAAGACAAGAAAGGCCTTTTGCGCCGAACGGCCATTATTACGCGGCTTCCCTTGTTCCTGCTTTTCTTTTTCCCGCGCAGCCCTGAGCAGCTCACCGGCGATTCGGTGTATCATTACATTTTCCTGGCCATTTTCCTGGCATATTATCTTGCCAATCCGGTGGTGTTCCCCAGCATCAACCTGTTCCTGAAAAGTGCTTACACCCACGAAAATTTTGGCCGACTTTACAGCCATGCCACTACGGTGAACAAAATCGTGATGATGATCACCACCTTTGTGTATGGCTGGATGCTCGATGCCGACAATTACATATTTGTATATGTGTTCCCAGTGGCAGCCATGCTGGGTATGGCTTCCATTTTTCTGTTGTCGATGATTCCTTACCGGGAATGTAAGCGGCCCGAGCCATCGCAAACCCTTTGGCAGGGCATCAGGCAGTCGATCAGCCAAATGTCGGCTGTGCTGAAAAAAAACACACCCTACCGGCATTTTCAGAGCGGGTTTATGTTTTACGGCTTCGGATTCATGGGATCCTATACGGTGATCATCCTGTTTTTCGAATATGGTTTGGGGCTAAACTATTCCAGTGTGGCGTTTTATCGAAATGCCTACAACATTCTGGCCATTGCCATGCTGCCGTTTTTCGGGAAGCTCATCGGGCGCATAGATCCCAGGCGCTTTGCCACCATCTCATTCCTGTCGATGGTGGTGTTTATCTTCTCGCTTATCATGACCCGGTATGTGGATGGATATGCTGATATTTTTGGCATCAGAATTTATTACTCCATGCTGGGCTACATTTTCTTTCATGGCATTTTTGCTGCCACCATGTCCTTGATTTGGAGCATCGGCTCGGCCTACTTTTGTGCACCCAGCGAGGCAGGCATATACCAATCCATTCACCTTGGCCTTACGGCTCTTCGCTCGCTGTTTGCCCCACTGCTTGGAGTGCTTTTCTATGAATTATGGGGGTTTACCGTTGCTTTTGCCATTGCCATTGCCATGCTGCTCACCGGAAGCCTGATAATGCTATGGTCAGAAAAAAACTATCCGCTAATAAAGAAAGAAAGGACAAAGCCCGCGGCAACAAGCAAGACTTCCGACCCACCATTTGAAGAGTAATACGCGTCGAAAACCAATCTCCAGAAAATGCCATGCCGTTGAAAAAGTCAATTGATTTTGGAGAATGGATCAACAGGGCAGAAAACATTACTTCTCATACCATTTCAGGAACAGCGAGTAAAAAATAATAAACAGCGTAACGAACACGCTTACCACTGCCGAAGGCAAAGCAACCATGGGTTCAGTCCGGAAAAAAGTAAATGCCGCTACAGCCGAAAAAGCGCTGCTTTTGGTCACCATCATTAGGGTGCTGCTGATCAGGAATGGCCGGCCATATCCCAGCTTATCCATAAGAATGTGATATCCAAACCCCATCACATACATGGTAAAAATAAATATGGCTGAAATGATTAACACGGGCCCTGGTTGTGAGAAAAATACGCTGGCACTCATGCCCATGATAGGCACAATCACCAGGAAAAAGCCCCATTTGATCACCGTATCGCGCACATAGCTTACTGCAGGCAACACCTTGGGGTGGCGAAGAAAGCGGCTAATTACCAGCGGGATTACGATCAACTGCACCATGATTTTTAAAATGGCAGTAGGGTCGATCAGGCTGTCTCCAAGAAAAACAAACAGCATGAGTGGCGTAAACAGCATGGCCACCAGGTGCAAGCCAAAAACACCGGTAACCGAAAAATTGTCGTCGCCCCTGAGCATGCTGGCAAACGGAATGACAGAGGGCCCCGGGGGCGCTGCGGCAAGCAGTACTATTCCAATATAATAGTGGAAATAGGGTCCTTTACCGAAGAACAACCATCCCAAAAGAATAATCGAAAGGCCAAACACCACATAATTGAGCAGCGTCGACCAGCCTATGGGCAACAGGGCGTTGCGTGGAGGCCACCAACTACTGAAAGAAAAGCCGGTAGTGGCAAAAACCATAACAAGGGCAAGGGTATAAACCGAAATTTCGGCCAGAAACCGGGCACTTTCACCCATGATCAGCCCCACCACCAGGGCCAGCGTAAGCACAAAGTCGCGATGATTGATTATTTTTAGCAGTTGCTGCATTTGTAAATTAAAACCAGAGCCTAACAGGCTTTTTATTAAATTTGTTTTTACGCTTGCGCGAAGATAACCAAATCCTTGCATATGCATGTTTTCTATTCGCCAATAACCGACGGGCCCATGCTGATTCTCAGCCAGGAAGAGTCGCATCATGCGGTGAAAGTTCTGAGGCTCAGACCTGGACAACAGATAGCGATAACCAATGGGCATGGGAAGTGGTTTGAGGGCGAGTTGACCGAAGCCAACGCCAGGGCATGCGTGGTGAACATTATCCGGCGAGAAGAGCAGCCTCCCCGACCTTTTCGTCTGCATATGGCAGTGGCCCCTACGAAGAACATCGACCGTTTTGAGTGGTTTCTAGAAAAAGCCACCGAATGCGGCATCGATGAGATCACGCCGATTTTTTGTGAAAACAGCGAACGCCACGTGGTAAAACCCGAGCGCCTCGAAAAGGTGCTGGTGGCCGCCATGAAGCAGTCGCTCCGGGCTTATCTTCCGGTGCTCAATCCTCCTGAAAAGCTCCATGATTTTTTAAAAAAGGAAGCTCAGGGCACCAAACTGATTGCCCATTGTGGACAGGGCGAGCGTAATACGATCATCAGCACATATATTTCAGGGCAGGATGCCTGGATACTCATTGGTCCTGAAGGCGACTTTTCCAAGGTAGAGGTAAAGGCCGCTCTCGAAGCAGGTTATGCCCCCATTACACTTGGGCAGCACCGCCTGCGCACCGAAACGGCTGCCCTTGCCCTTTGCATTAATCTTAACTTTGTTAACGGCTTGCTTTAAAATGAAAAAATACTTCCTGATATTATTGTTACTTTCTACCAGCGGGCTTCAGGCCCAGCATTTTCAGATCGCCACGCTGAAGTACCGCGGCGGGGGCGACTGGTATGCCAACCCCACCGCCCTGCCCAACCTGGTTTCCTTTGCCAACCAAAATGCCGGCACCACCATCAGCAGGCAAATTGCCCAGGTTGAAGTGGGCAGCACGCAGATTTTCAACTACCCCTACATTTATATGACCGGTCATGGAAACGTGGTTTTTTCGCAGCAGGAGGCAGAAAATCTGCGCAGTTACTTGCTAGCCGGCGGATTTCTGCATGTGGATGACAATTACGGCCTCGATCCGTTCTTCAGACGCGAAATAAGAAAGGTTTTTCCTGAATACGAACTGGTTGAATTGCCTTTCTCTCACCCCATTTATCACCAAAAATTTAAGTTTCCTAACGGGCTTCCAAAAATCCACGAACACGATGGCAAGCCCCCACAGGGTTTTGGCATTATTCACGAAGGCAGGCTGGTGCTGTTTTTCACCTACGAAGCTGACCTTGGCAACGGCTGGGAAGACCAGGTGGTGCATGGCAACCCCGAGGAAGTGCGGCAAAAAGCACTGCAAATGGGAACTAATATTCTGCAATACGTTTTCAACAGGCAGGATTGAGGCTTAACAAAAGAATAATGGCATGGATTCAAAAAAGACCACTGCGCAAATACTGAAAAAGTTTTTTTTTGACCTCTGGGAGGTTTTTAAAAACACCTTTATCCGATG
Source organism: Bacteroidales bacterium (assembly GCA_041687035.1). Classification (GTDB taxonomy): domain Bacteria; phylum Bacteroidota; class Bacteroidia; order Bacteroidales; family UBA7960; genus UBA7960. Next base: position 8,135 of record JAWLCS010000025.1, on the reverse strand, counting down.
GAATCAATCGGGGCCCTGGCGGCAAAGCGCCATCCTGTCTTATTATGCCATTTTTTCCCTGCCGGCCCTGCTCATGATCGTCATCGCCGTGGTTGAGTATTTTTTTGGAGAAGAGGCTATCTCACAACAACTCTCCATACGCATTGCGGAATGGATAGGCGATGAGCCGGCCGAAATGATTGAAAAAACAATTGCCAATGTGTCGGATACAGGATCAACCACCCAGGCCATGATCATCGGTATTGGATTGGTGCTTTTTGGGGCCACCACCATTTTTTATCATTTGCAGCTTTCGCTGAACAGGATATGGGGTGTTGTTCCGAAACCAAAACAGGCCTTGCTTAAGTATGCCAAAGACCGTCTGCTCTCCTTTGGACTAATTCTGGCCATTGGATTTCTGTTGCTGATCTCCATGCTTATGAATTCCCTGTTGGCCGTGCTGGGCGATTGGATAAACAGCCATTGGGAACACGCCAAAAGGCCACTGATGCTCATTTCCAACTATGGGCTTTCGTTTGTGGCCACAACAACGCTTTTTGCCCTTATGTTCAAATTTCTACCCGATGCCATTATCCGTTGGCGATCGGTGTGGATAGGAGCCCTGCTCACCGCCCTGCTTTTCGCATTAGGTCAATACGGGCTGCGAATATACTTCAGCAATTTCGACCCGGCTTCGGCCTATGGCGCCGCCGGGGCCATGATACTGATTCTTATCTGGGTATCGTACGTATCGATGATCCTGCTCTTCGGAGCCGAATTTACCCGACAGTGGGCCAATAAATTCGGGCATGGCATTAGGCCCAAGAAAAACGCTGCCCTTTTCAATGACATGCATGAAAAGTACCCTACATTTAAGGAATAAACAACATTTAAACCTAGCTATACTATGAAGAGAGTCTTGATTTTCCTAGTCCTTTACCTGGCAGCCGTTTTTCAGTTGGCTGCCCAAGACCGCATTACCGGACAAAATTTTGCAACCCGGTCGGAAGTGATTGCCCAAAACGGCATGGCAGCCACCAGCCATCCGCTTGCCACACAGGTGGCCCTCGATATATTGAAGCAAGGCGGCAGTGCTGTTGATGCAGCAATAGCAGCCAATGCCGTCCTTGGACTAATGGAGCCCACAGGCTGCGGTATTGGTGGAGATTTGTTTGCCATTATATGGGATAGCAAAACCCAGAAACTTCATGGATTGAATGCCAGTGGTCGCTCGCCCAAAAGCCTTACCCGCGAGTATTTCATTGAAAACGGTTACGACCTTATCCCGCAAAGGGGAGCGCTTTCGGTAAGCGTGCCAGGAACGGTTGATGGCTGGTTCGAAATGCACCAGAAATTCGGAAAGATCAGCATGGAAGCCATTCTGCAACCTTCCATCAATTATGCACGCAACGGATTCCCGGTAACGGAACTGATAGCCTATTATCTGCAAAGATCTGGCCCGGCACTGGGCCGCTATCCCAATTTCAGGGAAACCTATATGCCCGATGGCCGAATGCCCGAGAAAGGGGAAATATTCCGCAATACGCTTCTGGCAAACACTTACCAGACCATTGCCAGGCAAGGACGCGATGCTTTTTATAAGGGAGAGATTGCCCGCACCATTGAGAGGTATATTAAGGAAAATGGTGGTTTTCTGAGCTACGAAGATCTGGCTGCGCACAGCAGCACCTGGGTTGAGCCGGTTTCGGTAAACTACCGTGGATATGATGTTTGGCAGCTTCCACCCAATGGGCAAGGCATTGCAGGCTTGCAAATGCTCAACATTCTCGAAGGCTACAACATTGCCTCCCTGGGCCTTTATAGTCCGGAATACGTTCACCTTTTGGTGGAAGCCAAAAAACTGGCCTTTGAAGACCGTGCCAAGTACTATGCCGATATGGATTTCAGCCCGGTGCCTGTAGCCGGACTATTGTCGAAAGAATATGCCGCAGAGCGCCGACAACTCATTAACCCCGATCGCGCTGCACGCCGCTATGATGCCGGCATTCCCGAACCACAAAATACTATTTACTTAACCGTTGCCGACAAAGATGGCAACATGGTTTCGCTCATCCAGAGCAATTACCGTGGCATGGGTAGCGGCATGACGCCCACCGGGCTGGGCTTTGTGCTGCAAAACCGCGGAGAAAGTTTTAACCTGGAGGCAGGTCATTTCAACACCTACGAACCCGGCAAAAGGCCTTTCCATACCATTATTCCCGGCTTCATTACCAAAGATGGCAAGCCCTTCATGAGTTTTGGAGTGATGGGCGGTGATATGCAGCCCCAGGGACATGTGCAGATTGTGGTAAACATGATCGATTTCGGAATGAACCTTCAGGAAGCCGGCGATGCGCCGCGAATACAGCATGTAGGCTCATCAGACCCGACCGGAAGCAATACCATGACCGATGGCGGTATCGTAAACCTGGAGTCAGGCTTTCCTTACGAAACCATTCGCGCTTTGATGGAAAAAGGCCACACCATACAATGGGCAAGCGGACCTTATGGAGGCTATCAGGCCATTATGTGGGATCCGGTAAACAAGGTTTATTACGGCGCGTCCGAATCGAGGAAAGATGGGCAGGCAGCGGGTTATTGATTGGCCGGCCTATTTCAATTCGCAATAACCAAAACCAAGGTTGCATTGCTCACCAAAGCCCAGGTCGTAACCTGTCCTGACAAGGGCTGCAGGTGCCTTGAGCGAAAAATCAAATAAATAGCCTTTGATGGAAACCGGATTGGGGGTTTCCGTACGGGTTTTTATCACCCGGCCCTTGGGCGTGCCAAGAAGGTTTAATTTCAGGTCCGACAATTCGGGTAAGGCCACATTTACCTTTTGGGGGAAATAACGCATCATCCAGGCATACTTGGCCAGCAGGTTTTTCAGAAAGAGCTTCTCAAACCCTTTGTCTTCAGGAGAAAGGTATTGTATTTTCTTTGGATTGGAATCATCTGAAAATACCATGGGTGTTGCACAGCTAAGGATAACCTCCTCAGCAAAAACAGGTTCGGGCAGCATCTCCACTTCATCAATCTCAAACTCAAGCTTGCTTTTTTTGTCACCTACGCGGCCTTCGAGCTTGCTGAAAACGTCCATTAGCAGCGAGCCAATGTCATCGTCAGGAATCATTGATAAAAACATATGAATTCGGCTGTCGCCTATCAGCATGCGATCGTCCTGGTGTGAGAGATCCCGCGAAATCAGAGGTGAAAAGGTATAATGCACGAACTGCTGGTTCTGGTCGAGGTAAGACTTTTCCTTCAGGAGTTTTTGAAGGGGCTCACTGCCAAAATGAAGGGTTTTGCTGATCCAGGAAGAAAGTTCGTATTGATAGTTGGAGGGAAGACTGTGGAGGCCATCGCCCTGTAGCTGCAATTGAAGCTTAAAACGCATGATCTTTATTGTTGAAAGATGCTTTAAGTTGTTACTGCAAATATACAAACTAAATTACCATAAAACTCCAAGAAACACGGAGTTTGAAAATGAGAAGGTGGGAAGATGAGAGGCTGTGTGAGTGAGGGTTTTAAAGTCATCATGGTTGTCTGCTTTGCTTTATCAGTTATGCAAAAGACATCTTGGTTAATTATTCTCACGGAATCAAAAAACCATCAAAGAATTATTGATTAAATTTGTTAAAAAACCAAATTCACCATGGACAAAAAAGAAATTGTTGATCTTGTTATTCATTCTGCCAAAATTATCGTAGAAGAGGAAGCCACATATAATCCTGAGAAAATTAAATTTAACACCCCCCTTTACAGCAGGAGTGGAATACTTGACAGTTTTGGACTTGTTCAGTTGGTTGCCAACATTGAAGAGGAGATTTTCAAAAGAACAAATAAACAAATAATCATAGTTGACGAAAAGGCTTTGAGCATGAAGATTTCACCTTTTAGAACGGTTTCTTCATTGGCTGACCATATTTATGGTTTAATAGACAACTAAATCAAGTAACAAAATGAACCAGGTTATTTTAATAACAGGTACAAGCAAAGGGATCGGGAAAAATATTTCGGAATTTTTTTTGAAACAAGGATTCAGGGTTGCAGGTTGCAGCCGAAGCAAGCCAACTATATTTCATCAAAACTATTTTCACGTCAACCTTGATTTGCAAAATGAGGCAGAAGTCTCGGTCCTTCCCAGAAAAGTGGCCTCGCATTTTGGAAGCTTGGATGTGTTAATTAACAATGCCGCTATCGCGTCAATGAACCATTTAATTTTAACCCCAACCCATACTTTAAAGCAAATTTTTGATACTAATTTTATTGCTCCTTTTATCCTGATTCGTGAAGCAGCAAAATTAATGAGCTTAAAAAAAAGCGGAAGAATTATCAATTTTTCAACCATAGCCGTTCCATTAAACCTTGCAGGTGAAGCTGCCTATGCTACTTCAAAATCAGCCCTTGAATCCTTAACAAGGATTTCAGCATATGAATTAGGACCTTTTGGAATTACGGTTAATGCGATCGGGCCTACGCCTATTGACACTGCGCTCATAAAAACAGTTGACCCGGAAAAAATTCAAAAACTAATAGAAAAACAAGCAATAAAAAGAAAGGCCGAGATTTCCGATATTATTAATCTTATAGAATTTTTTATAAACCCAAACAGCAGTTTTATTACCGGACAGGTAATTTATCTCGGAGGAGTATCATGATTGAATTTTTTGAAAAACTTGATCTTTTCTCTCCCAAAAGAGCTTTAATTTTTGGCGGAGCATCAATATCATATTCAGATTTGATGAAAAAAATCCATTTTGTTTACAATCAGATTCAAAATTCAATCCCAGAAAAAAAAGTAGTTCTTCTTAAGTCAGGATTAACTCCATGTGGAATTGCTACATTTTTTGCCTTAACAAAAAACAAGAATGTTATTGTACCGGCTACTGAAATACCAGAACAAGAGATTAAAACCAGGATAAGTATCTCAGGTGCAGAGTATAAAATATTAATTGAGCAAGAAGATTTTAAAATTGAAAAACTTGATTTTGTCAAGACAGATTTTGAAATATATCAAGAAATACTCTCCCAAAATCATCCAGGATTAGTTTTATTTAGCAGCGGGATGACTGGAATTCCCAAAGGTATGGTTCATGATTTATTTGTTTTAATGAAGCCATTCTTAAATAAAAAGGAAAAGAATACGAATCTTTTGGCCATGCTGCTTTTTGACCATATAGGAGGAATTAACACAATTTTTTCGACTCTCTTCTCTGGTGCTACCCTTACCATTCCCGAGACTCGTGACCCCGTCCATATTTGCAAGGAAATAGAAAAACACCAAGTCAATGTTCTTCCAGCCTCACCCACGATTCTGAATCTGATCTTACTTAGTGGGGCTCACAAAAGATTTGATCTAAAAAGTTTAAGACTAATTTCGTATGGTACGGAACCTATGCCAGAAGGATTGCTAAAACGTTTGAATGAAGCCTTCCCAAGAGTAAGGTTTTTACAGACCTTTGGCACTAGTGAAACAGGAATTTCGCAAATAGCCAGCGAGTCTTCAAAAAGTACAGGGATTAAGTTTGATGACCCCAATACTGAATTTAAAGTAGTGGATGGAGAATTATGGTTGAGGAGTAAGACTATGATAAAAGGCTACCTAAACGCAAGTATGGAACAATTTACCGAAGATGGGTGGTTTAAAACAGGAGACCTTGCAGAAATAAATGAAAAAGGTTATTTAAGAATTAAAGGCAGGAAAAGTGGGGTAATAAATGTTGGCGGGTTAAAAGTCCTTCCTCAAGAGGTTGAGTCTGCTCTTATGGAAATTCCATTTATTTCCAATTGTTTAGTTTATGGAGAAAACAACCCAATAACTGGAAACATTGTAGTTGCCAAGGTGACCATTGATAAAAAAATCGAAGAGTCCAGCGCTTTAAAAGATATTAGGGCTTTTTTGAGAAAAAAACTGGACAGATACAAAATACCTGTAAAAATACATTTCGTTGATAGCATTGAATACAATAGCAGGTTTAAAAAACTTTTAAAGTAATTCTAATAAGCAATGGGATTGCAAATTATTCTATCCTTCGATCATGAGTTACCTCTTGGAGGTGTAAAAGAATCTTGGGACAAATCGCTATTTGAGCCAACCGAAAAATTATTTGATTTAAGCGAAAAGGTTGAAGTTCCAATTGTTTTATTTACAGATGTTTTGAGTGCAAAGATGTTTGAAAAATGGGATTATACTGGGTATTTTATGCCTTATATCTCCCAAATTAAAGAGGCTATTAGAAAAAACCACGATGTTCAATTGCATCTACATCCTCATTGGCTTACTTCAGACTATTCAGACAAAAAGTTTATCCCTTCAGACGATTTCAGTCTCGACAACTTTATTAATGAAAAAGGTGACCTGGGCGTTGAAAATTTGGTAAAATTTGGTGTGGGCTTTTTAAATGAAACCCTGAAAAAGGTTTCAAAAGATTATAATTGCATCGCCTTCAGAGCTGGGGGTTACAATTTGGGAAGTAGGGCAAACAGGTCGAAAATCTTAAAGGCGTTATATGAAAACGGCATCAAATTCGACAGTTCAATAAGCAAGGGATATATTTATATTTCAGGTATATCAACAGTCAACTATTGTGGTATGCCCATACAACCAAATTGGTTTATTGACTTTTCCGGAGATTTAAAAAAATCAGGAAATTATGGAATATATGAGATACCAATTGCAAGCATACCAAAATCCGTTTTCGAAATACCGACAAAGTTTAAAGTGAAAAAATATGCTCATAGAGCGCCAGAAAACAGGGGTTTTCTAATTCACGACAGAAAACCTATTGGACTCTTTCCAAAATTCAAACAAATGTTCTCTTCAAGAATGCTAACTTTTGACAATTACACCTATTCACATGAATATTTAATGAAAGTTTTGAACTTCAATATTAATAAACATAGATCATTTAAAAATCAGATTTTTAGTGTAATAGGGCACCCAAAATCAATGGGAGACTATTCGTTTGAATTAATGGAACGTTTTATTGATAATGTCAGGAAAAAATATCCCGAAGCCAGATTTACTACTTTTTCTCAGATTGAAAAAGAAAATCTAAATGATTAATGAAGGCTGGAAAATTAATATATAAATTGCTTCCATTTAGAGCCTATTTCATAATTAGAGCTTTGTACAGGAAATTTATTTTTTCAATCTTTAAGCCTTTTAATGAATCTGAGTTTAAAAATATTCTATTAAATCAATTAAAAATAAAGAAAGGTGATGTAGTTTTTGTTCACAGTTCTGCAGATAAGTTAAACATTATTTTTTCACCTGGTAAAATTTTAAGCATTTTACTGGAGATAGTTGGCCCGGAAGGAACTCTTTTATTCCCTTGTTGGCACTATAAGCAGAGAGCTGAAGAATTCGTTAAAAAAAAAGGTCCTATTTTTGACGTCAGGAGGTCTCCATCTGCCTTAGGTTTAATATCAGAACTAGCAAGAAGACATGAGAAAGCTGTTAGGAGTTTACACTCTACTAGCTCAATTGTTGCAATTGGAAAATATGCACAGTATCTAATCCAGGATCACGGATCTTCTATTTACCCTTGTGATGAAAAAAGCCCCTTTTATAAAATGATGGAATTTAAGGCCAAAATTATCGGCATAGGGGTAAACACTGAGTTTTTATCATTTGTGCACTGCCCGGAAGATGTTATAAAGGAACGGTTTCCATTTAGAACCCGTACTGGCGAAGTTTTCGAAACCCAGCTTTTTGACTTTGAAGGAAATTTAATTCAGCAAAAAACACTTGTTGCTGACATTGGAATCCAGAATAGAGATATCAGGTCATTTTTAAAAAAGAATATTTCAAAACAAATTGCCAGAGAATTTTCAATTAGAAAAAACGAATTTTTTATTGTTGAGTCAGAGCCTTTTTATAGGGAATTATTGAGACTTGCATTGAAAGGAATCACTATTTATTCATGATTTTTTTAATTTAACTAGTATTCTTTTTTATCGCTTAATATTTTCTTTTAAAAAAATCAAATTTTGATAATCAACAATCTCTGCCAGCCGATTAACCCACCGTAGAAAGGAAGGCAGGCTTTTGGCTAATAAAAAAGCCCCGATCTTTCGAAGGGGGCTTTTAAAAAAGGTGGCGACGACATACTCTCCCGGGTTTTACCCCAGTACCATCTGCGCTGGCAGGC
>JAWLCS010000024.1:0-53410 GCA_041687035.1 Bacteroidales bacterium | reverse complement strand
TAATTTCCTTTTCGTATGTTAAAAATAAGGAAAAGTTTTAAAGAATGGCAGGAGGCCGTTTCTTTTGTAGAAAATCTGTTTTTAAGGAAGTTATTATTCTCACAAGAAGCATGGTGATTCTGACTGGAAAAAAATAAAACAGCCGCTTACGTTTTTCTGTAAGCGGCTGTTCGTTAAGTAGTTGTCCTGTCAGGGGTCGAACCTGAACTCTTCTGATTCAGAGTCAGACGTGTTGCCAATTACACCACAGGACAATGGAGGTGCAAAATTAGTGATTTTTCAGATGCAGTAATAAATATTTACTTGTTTTTTTCGGTGTTTACCCACGATTCGCGCAGGGGCACAATGCGGTTAAATACCATCTTGCCGGTTTTGCTGTCCTTATCCACCACATAATACCCGTTGCGCTCAAACTGGTAGTGTTTGCCCGCAGCAGCATCCATTACCGAAGGCTCAACATAAGCCTTAACCACCTTTAGCGATTCAGGGTTCAGGTGCACCCGGAAATCTTCGCCTTCTGCCACCTCTTCTGGGTCGGATACTTTGAACAGGCGGTCGTAAAGCCGCACCTCAGCTTCTACCGCATGCTCGGGGCAAACCCAATGCAGGGTGCCTTTCACTTTTTTGTCGCTTGGCAGGCCGCTCTTTGTTTCAGGGAAGTAGGTGCAATGGATTTCACTCACCTCACCTTGTTCATCCTTCACCACATAATCGCAACGGATAATGTAGGCCGATTTCAGGCGCACTTCGGCTCCGGGCGCCAGGCGGAAAAACTTTTTGGGCGGGTCTTCCATAAAGTCTTCGCGTTCTATTACCAGGTTTTTGCTGAATGGCAGCATCCGGTGCCCGCTTTCGGGCTCTTCGGGATTTACGGGCGAAGGAAGTTCCTCAGACTTTCCTTCGGGGTAATTGTCGATGATTAGTTTTACCGGGTTAAAAACGGCCATGGCCCGCGGGGCTTTTTTGTTCAGGTCTTCGCGGATGCAATGCTCCAACAAGCCTACTTCAATCACGTTTTCTCGTTTTGCCACGCCCACGCGGTCGGCAAACATGCGGATGCTTGCGGGAGTGTATCCACGGCGGCGCAATCCGCTGATGGTAGGCATGCGTGGGTCGTCCCAGCCATTTACAAGGCCTTCCTGCACAAGGGTGAGCAACTTACGCTTGCTCATTATGGTGTAGCTGAGGTTCAGTCGGGCAAATTCAATCTGTCGGGGTTTTAGATTAGGTAAGTCGAGTTCGTTTAGAAACCACTCGTACAAAGGGCGATGCACCTCAAACTCGAGGGTGCAAATGCTATGGGTAATGCCTTCGAGGTAGTCGCTCTGCCCGTGGGCCCAGTCGTACATGGGGTATATGCACCAGTCGTTTCCCGTGCGGTGGTGGTGCGCATGCATAATACGGTATAAAACCGGGTCGCGCATATGCATATTGGGCGAAGCCATGTTAATTTTTGCCCGCAGCACATGGCTGCCATCAGGAAACTCGCCTTTGCGCATGCGGTCAAGCAAATCGAGGTTTTCATCTACGCCACGGTTGCGCCAGGGGCTCTCTTTGCCGGCAATGGCAGGCGTGCCGCGGTTGGCGCTGATCTCCTCAGCAGTCATTTCGCACACGTAGGCCTTCCCTTTTTTAATCAGGTGAACGGCAAACTGGTATAGCTGTTCAAAATAATCCGATGCGTAAAACTCCCGTTTTTCCCAGTCGAAGCCCAGCCAGCGCACATCTTCCTTAATGCTGTCCACGTATTCCTGCTCTTCTTTTGTGGGGTTGGTGTCGTCGAAGCGCAGGTTGCACTTGCCGCCGAATTTCTGCGCCAGCCCAAAGTTCAGGCAGATGCTTTTGGCATGACCAATATGCAGGTAACCATTTGGCTCAGGGGGGAAGCGTGTATGCACCCTGCCTTCGGTGGTGCCTTTTTCAAGGTCGTTGGTAATGATCTGTTCCAGGAAATTGAGCGAAGCTTTGGGTTCGGGCGTAGTGTTTTCCTTCATCGGTCAGTATTTTGTCTGTTAGTTTTCACGAAAGTGCAAAATTAAAAATAAGCAAGGACTATAGGAGAGGTTTTTTTACTTTTGTAATAATTCAAAAACTTGATTCTTATGGGAAAGATCATTCTGGAGCAAATGGAGTTTTATGCCTACCACGGCTGCTTTGAAGAAGAGCAGATTATTGGCAATCGTTTTATAGTAAACCTTGAACTGGAAACCAATACCGCTGCCGCGGAAATTTCGGACAAGTTGCACGACACGGTAAACTATCAAAAGGTATACAACCTGGTGAAAGCTGAAATGGACACCAAAAGCTCCCTGCTCGAGCATATCGGCCGGCGCATTCTCGACTCCGTAATGGCTGCTTTTCCGGCCATTACCAGCATAAAGCTGCGCATTTCGAAGATGAACCCACCCATGGGTGGAAAGATGCATGCCGTGAGTGTGGAGCTATCGCGATAAATTTGGTATTAATGCCAAAAAAATAATTTTGCAGAAAGCATAATTTGCATTACTTTTGCGGCGTTAAAAGCCCAAAAGGGTCTCGTGGCCGAGTGGCTAGGCAGAGGTCTGCAAAACCTCGTACAGCGGTTCGAATCCGCTCGAGACCTCAACCCAACAAAAAATCAGGATCAGAACGGTCCTGATTTTTTGTTTCTGCTTAAGGGTTGTTGAGAATTTTTATCTCCCTTTCAAATCCCATTCCACAAGAGCGAGGTACGAGCATGGTAGGAGCAAGTTTAGGTCCTGCTTTGGTCCATACCAGGTCCTGCTTTGCTCCTGCATTTTTGTGATGGGGTTTGGCCGGGGTTGGAGATGATATGGAGGGGGTACGATTTACCCCTCGACTCCGATCGGGGTGACTGCCGTTGTCAGGCTAAACCACTACCCTTAGTAAGGCTGAGCGGAGTCGAAGCCTTTTTGATTGTATTGTGAAGCTCAAAATAAAAAAACCGCTCCTCTTGTATGTTCTGAATCCAGAAGGAGCGGAATTATGACGGAATGAAAACTTTTACAGCAACTCAGCTTCCATATTAATGGTAACAGCCTTAAGGGCTTTCGAAACGGGGCAGTTCTCTTTGGCGCCGCCCGCAATTTCAAGAAATTTTTCTTTGCTGATGTCGCTTACCTTACCGCGGGTTTTCAATAATATTTCGGTAATGGCAAAACCGGCATCGGTCTTGGCCAAAGTCACAATGGCTTCAGTTTCTATCGATTCGGGCTTAAAGCCTGCCTGGTCGAGGCTGTGTGCAAAAGCCATGCTAAAGCAGCTGGCATGCGCTGCGCCAATCAGTTCCTCGGGGCTCGAGAGTTTCTTGTCGTCTTCAAAGCGGGTGATAAAACTGTATCCTCCTTCGTAGCCGCTGGTCTTTAAAACATATTTGCCATTGCCTTTTACCAGGTTGCCTTCCCAACGTGCGCTTGCATAATGTTTGCTCATATGGTTTTTATTTGTTAATGAGTGAAAGTATATTTTGTTAAGGGTTAAACCAGAAAGCACATTCGATTGTTCACATTGATACTACAGTGTTAGTCTCAGACTTGATTAAAATTTTTGATTTTACCCGAAAAATAATTAAGTTTGTTGTTGAAAATTAATATTTAACTGGGTTTGTTCAAAGGGCTCGGGGGGCTGAGCAGAACTTTACCACTAATCATCATTTATTCTGCAAACTATGAAGAAATTAACTTTTACGCTTATCGGATTTCTGGTCTTGTTTTTTGCTTGCCAGAAGGACGACCTTCGGAACGACGTTCCGGGTCAACCCCACAGCAGGGTAAAGCTAAAGAATCAGGAAATACGCCTGGTTCCGGGATTCGGGCTCAAATCAACGCAAGCCACTTCCGGTTTCATATACACTCTTGTGGCTGAGGTTGATGCTCCAATAATCGACGGACGCACCGTGCAGGCCACTCACGTGGAAATTGTGGGCAACCGCGCACTGGTATCGTATAATATGAGAGGACCCGATCAAATGGGCGCCATCGATGTTATTGACATTACCAATCCTGCCGCACCTTTTATCATTCACTCCATTGAGTTTCCCAATCGCGATGTGAACACGATCGGCTGGCACGATGGGCAAATTGTTGTGGCCGGTCAGGACTCACAAGGCGCATACTACGGTTTCCTTGACCCTGAAGCCGAAGAAATTGAACTGGAGGTATTCAGGCTGCAGTCGTTTTCGGCAATGAGCATGACGGTTGCCGCAGATCTGATTTATGTAGTGAGCGGAAGCACTGGTGGGCTTACCATTATAGATGCTGAAGGCAACGAAGACTTTTTGCCCTTTACCGACGCCCGTTCTTTTGCCCTTGGGCAGGACGCCTATGTGCTCACCAGCGAAAATATTTATGTTTTGGATGGAGAAACCATTGCCTTGGATCCCGACTTTTTGCAAAGGGGCTCCAAAGCCGATTTGGCTGCTTCACCCGACTTTTTGTTTGCCGCCCTGAACAGGGGAGGAGTGCATATTTACAATGCAGATGATCTCAGTTTGCTGCAAACCTTCGATCGCCCTGTTACCCCTCCGGGATCCGATGAGGAAGATTATGTTACCAACAGTGTTTCCTTTAACCATCCTCTGCTTTTCATTGGCAACGGCGGTGCAGGTATTGCCGTAGCAGGACTGGAAGGTAACTCCGATAACAGCGATGTCACTTTCGTGGAATATGGCTACTTCGATTTTGGCGGCCCCCTGTCTACCAACTTCGTGAAGTCGGAAGGCAATTTTATTTTTGTGGCTACCGGACTGGGTGGGCTTAAGATTCTCACCTTCTTCCAGGATGATGATGACGATTGCAACTGGACTGCCGAAACCGCTTTTGCCGGTTCTGATGCCGGTGGCGGCGATGCCTGGTGGTATTATTACAACAATACTTCTTCTACTGGTTCAACGCACCCCATATATGCCGGGCAACAACTGGTGGAAGGCGCCTTTGCCGAATACAGCAACGGGGTGCTAACGATAACGCTTGGCGACAACATGATGCTGCGCAATGTTTCAGACCCCGTTAAGATACAAGGTTACAACGAAGGCGAGCTGCCTTCTGAAAGGCCGGCGGCAGGGTTGTTTGCCACCTACAAGGGAAATGAGCTGGTCATTGAACTTCCTTACTTTCCCTATTACGTGATACACCTGGATGTGTGGGTGTGCAACTAACGAAAAAAATCAACACCTGAAATAAAGCAGGAGTTTTCAGCATCAGGGTTTAATAAACGAAGGGTTCACAAAAAGCAGTCAGTCATTCTGCTGTTCTTTGTGAACCCTTTTTTTTAAGCCGGAGACTATCTTGTCAGGTCTTCTAAAATTTGAGCTGCCGGCCGGCAAAGAGTATGCTGTTGTACCGGTTGTCTTTAATAAAATACAGGAAAGGACGATCGGCTTTGAAAAGTATTTTTGTCTCTTCGCCTGGCATAATGGCGGTTTTTCTCACAATGACCACTGCTGTGGCTGCTGCAGCTTCTGTGCCTTCTTCGCCCACTTCGATCATGGCCTTGTGTATTACCTTGTCAATTTTAAGGTCCTGTTCGCCGGTCATCCCGCTGAAATCGGCCTTGTTGGAGAAAGCCAGTGGCATTCCCATTTGGGCCAGCAGCTCTTCGAGGTCGGTCTTCGTTTCGGCCTTAAATTTTGGAATGATCACATCTGCTTCTTTTTCTTCCATGCCAGTCATTGCTGCCATAAAATCATCTGCCGAAAGGCGCTGTTCAAGCTCTGGCAGGCTTATCCCCTCATCTGGAAGGACAATCAGCATGGAAAAATCGCCGCCGGCGTAGGGCAGCTCCAGGGCTTGCATTTGCTCACCTGCAAAATACAGAAACTTGTCGGTACGGAACATGAAGTCGGTTATTTGGCGCTCACCACTTATGTTGTGGAAATAATCCTGCCGGGTCATATTTTTATCGAACTCAACCATCCATGGCCCGAAAAAGTGAATGGCATTGACCAATACCAGGCGGGTGTCTTCTGTAAGAACGTTGGGGAGAATAAGGTCGCTGATTTTTTCGCGTGTTTCGTCATACACCCACTGGTTAATGTCGAGGCGAATTTGCTCGCGGTCGCCACGGTAAAAGTCAACCTCGTTCACAATAGTGCCATAGTTTAGCTCCAGCAGGTCGAAAAATTGTTGCCTGAAGTGGTATCCTTGCTGGGCCCACAAGTTGTTGGCAATATTAAGTTGCACCTTGTCGCCGGCCAGCTCGCGCAGTCGCATCATATAAGCGCTGTAATCGGGGTGAAATTGATCCTGATCTGGGTCGAAGTACAGCGTGCGCACCATTTCGTCCTGGGTGGCGCCGGCAGCTCCTGCATAGGTCATGGCCAGAGCCGACGAAATACTAAATGGCGAAATAATGAAGTTTTCCTTATACTCAGGAATGGCTTTCAGCAAGTCGAAAGCAAAAAGGTTGTTGCGAAGGGGTAAAGGCAGTTCCATAATTTCTTCAATGTGTTTACCGCTGGCGGTGGTCACCAGGCTTTTGCTTTTACGATTGCACGAAAAGGAGAAAAGCAGTATGGCTGCAATTCCGGCAAAAAGTAAACTGGTTTTAAATATTTTCATTATTGGTAATTTTTTGTAAATGAAGTCTGGATAAAGTTCGCATGATGAATCTTTATCCGTATTTGGGAAAACGAACCATGCTCGTCAATTTTTGGCCGGGAAGCCATTATTTATATTGACAAAAGTACAATTTACCGGCCGAATTATTTACTTATTAATCTAAAACCGTACCAAATAATCAGGCCCGCTTTTCGTTGTATTACAATAATACATTTATTGCCCATTCGTTTTTTTTTAACTTTATACAGGCAAAAAAGGGTTTGTTTTTGGTTTCATGCCAATACTGATAAGGAATTAAAGAAACCCGGTTGCTTTTTTTCCGTATCAGAAATATAAATGTTTTAAGTTTTTTATATGAAGAAAATATTATTCGCGTTTGTCATAATTTTTCTTTTCAGTTTACAGCTAATTTTCGGGCAAACACGTCCCAATATTCCCATAACCGGGGTCCCCAGCCAGCCTTTTACTTCGCTGCGCGAAGTTATGCTGAGCAAAACCCGCGGTTGGGATGTGGGCATTAGTTTTGGTACATCCCATTCGCTGGCCGATATTGGTGGCACACGCGATGCCTCGCGTATTTTGTTTCTCGACGCCCAATGGAAAGCCACAGGCATGCATTACGGCGCCTTTGCCCGGTACAGGTTTTCTGACCTTTTTGCACTCAACGCAGGTTTCAACTATGGTCAAATTGGTGGGGCCGACAGTCTCTCTCCGGAAACCTCTTCCCGATACAACAGGGCGCGATATTTCGACAATGATATTTATGAAATCGCACTGAAAGCGGAGTTTTACCTGCCAAAGCGTTATCTCAATATTCCAATTGACCTTTATGCCTATACCGGAATTATTGCTTTTTATCACGACCCCAACCTGTCGCATAATGTTTTTGGCCCAATTGAAATTGAAGACGATTTCAGCTTGCTGCAGCCCGCTATTCCTTTTGGTTTTGGGTTTCACTATACTACACAAGGCAATTTCAAGATTGGCTTTAATATTGGCTGGCGAAAAACCTTTACCGACCATCTCGACGGCGAAGCGCCAAGTGCAGGTCCGGCCAAAGACTCGTATTTTTTCAATGCCATTAATTTGGGTTACTATTTCAGCCCCCGCATGGGCAGGTAAACAGAAATAAATTCCTTTATGAAGAAATTTCTTTTTTCGGCTTTTCTCCTTGCTTTCGGAGCAACTTCGGTTCAATCTGCCCCGTTCTTCTCTGATATTTTTGTTGACAGCTGTGCGGATGCTGAAACGGAGCAAGTTTTCATAACTGGCTTGCTTTCGCAGCCTCTGTTGGCGGCTTCCAACACAAACTATTCGCCGGTTGTAAAACGTCGTGCCAGCGACAAGCGGCCGCCTTCTGAAGCCAGCAAAAGGAGCCAGTCGAGGCGGCACTCCAGAAACCGGACACAGTCATACAGCCCGCCTGAATCGGGCAGCCTGAACGCTGGCAGCCTGGGAAACGACCGGCCCACACCTTCGCCCAGCAGGGTTAACCAAACCCGGGGACAAGGCCGTCAGCCCCTGCGAATGTCAGAAAGAGACCGTTACTTTGGCGTGGGAAGCCGCGAAATGGGTTTCTCCGTGGGCACAGCCCACTCCTTTACCGACCTGCAGGGAAGCAAGGGCTTGGGGTTGGGCGAGTCTTTCAACTACCAGGTAAGTAACCCGGGTTTAACCGTTGGGGTATATTCAAAATTCAGAATGGTAGAATGGTTCGGGCTGAGTTTGGGCCTTGATTATGCCAGGCTTACAGGCAGCGACGATAATTCACTCACGGGCTTTGAAGGCTATTCGTTCGAAAACAATGTGATGGAATTTAACGCCCGGATTGCCTTTTATGCACCTCTGGCTACCAGGAACACTTTCGATATATACGGATTTGCCGGCCTGGCACTTTTTGCCAATAACCTGAAGCTAATGAATGCCGATGGTATTGAAGAACAGCCCATTGGTGAGTTTAAGATTTTGCAACCTGCCATCCCGTTTGGTATCGGTTTTTCATGGCTGGCCGGTTATCGTACCGTGGTAGGTTATGAGTTTGGATACCGTTATACTGCTTTTAACCTGCTCGATGGAGTTGAACCCACCGACACCCGCTATGATGGCTATTTGTTCAATGCCATCCGTATTGGTTTTATTCTGAAACCCAGGCGCAGGTAAGCCTTCGGGGCTTTAACAAATATTAATATATTTTTGTGGGATAATTATTTTAATTTTGCGCAAAAATTAAATTAACAAAATTGAAACAGAACTTGCCATGAGTGAGAACAAAGAACTGATCAAATGCCTGATCATTGGCAGTGGCCCAGCCGGTTATACTGCTGCCATTTATGCTGCAAGGGCCGATCTGAAGCCGGTTATTTACCAGGGTTTGCAGCCCGGCGGGCAGCTTACCATTACTACCGAGGTTGAGAATTACCCGGGTTATCCCGATGGTGTGCAGGGCCCGCAAATGATGGAAGATTTCCGCAAGCAAGCCGAGCGTTTTGGCACTGACATTCGCTGGGGCATGGCCACTGCGGTCGATCTTTCGCAAAGGCCGTTTAAGGTCACCATTGACGAAACCAACGATGTGTTTGCTGAAACCCTTATTATTTCTACAGGAGCCACTGCCCGTTGGCTGGGTTTGGAGTCGGAAAAGAAATTTAACGGGTTTGGGGTGTCGGCATGTGCCACATGCGACGGCTTTTTTTACAAAGGCATGAATGTGGCTGTTGTTGGTGGTGGTGACACTGCCTGCGAAGAGGCTTCCTACCTCTCGAAACTGGCCAAGAAAGTTTACTTGATTCACCGGCGCGACGAGCTGCGTGCTTCCAAGGCCATGCAGCACCGCGTAATGAAAACCCCCAATATAGAAATTATCTGGGACACCGTTCCGGTTGAGATTGTGGGCGATAAAACCGTGAATGGAGTGCTGCTGAAAAATGTGAAAACCAACGAAGATAGCCGCCTCGACATTGACGGATTCTTTGTGGCCATAGGCCACAAGCCCAACAGCGAGCTTTTTAAAGGGCAGCTTGATATGGACGAGAACGGTTACCTGATTACCCGGTCCGACAGTACGCAGACCAAGGTGCCCGGCGTTTTTGCAGCAGGCGATATCCAGGACCATGTGTACCGCCAGGCGGTTACCGCTGCCGGATCAGGTTGCATGGCTGCCATTGAGGCGGAGCGTTTCCTGGCCGACCAGGACGACTAAAAACTCAACGATCAAAAAAATATGCCCCGGACGATTTTCTTCCGGGGCTTTTTATTGGGCAGACTGCCTAATAATTTCTTAAACTCGAAAAATAATCTGATATTTGATGTTGCTTTTTTAAAATCCAAAATCCATAATCTGCCTGCAAAATGAATGTTTACGCAATTCTTTCCTTCGTAAGCTTTTTGCTTTTTTTCCAGGCATTGATTATCGCCCATTTGGTTTTGAAGCCATCAAAAGTTAAGTGGGCTTTTTTCTTTTTCTCACTTTCTTTTTCTTTTTTCTCTTTTTTTAATTTTCTGGAGCATGCCACACTCGATATTGAGCTGATTTACAAACTCGATCGCCTGGCTGCATTGGGTTGGCTGAGCTTTCCGCTTTTCTCGGCCCTGCTCATATATCGTCTTTACAATAAAATAGATAAATTTATTAATTATATCCTTTGGTTTTTTCTGCTTCCAATGGCAGTGACCCCTTTCATTAGGTTTCAGATTGATCCTTACTCCCTGAAGCAGTTTTTTATTATCGATGGGGTTAGGTATTACTCACTTAATTCAGGGTCGTTTTGGTTTTATTTTTTCATTGCGTACTTGATGCTGGCGGCTTTTGTGGGTTTGTATATTCTTTACAAATGGAGAAGAGAGGTAACCCAGAAGAGACAAAAACTACAGATAAACTTCGTTATGGGTGGTTTGCTGGGTTTTGTTCTGCTTAGTTTTGTAACCAACATCATTTTGCCTTACCTTGGCTATACCAAAATAGGGCCCTTGGCGCATGTAAACGCCATTCCCATGGGACTGGGTTTGTTTTTTGCGGTGGTAAGCCTCCGGCCGCAGGCTTTTTCGTCCGATATCGTTTCACGCCTTATTACGAACCACCTGCGCGAGTTTGTTTTTTATTTCGACCAGCAGGGACGTATCTATTCAGTAAACCGCTATTGTCTGGACAATCTGAAATATAATAGTTACGAAATAATGCGACTTTCGCCGGAAAAGCTTTTTCGCGATCACGCCACCATCAAGGAGCTTACCAGGCAAGTCAGATCCCGGCAGGATGTGCCCGAGATTTCCACGGAGCTTTTTCCAAGGACAGGTCAGCCCATTCCTGTGTTTATTACTTTTATAAGGATTGACGATTACCTGGGCAATTTTCTTGGAATGGTACTATTGGGGGCTGACCTGCGACAAAAGATAAAACTTCAGGAAGAGGTTGCCGAGCGAACCCGTAATGAAAAAGCCCTGACACAAATCAGGCAAGACCTTGAATTGCTGGTCGAAAAACGTACCCAGGAACTTTTTGAAGCCAATAAAAAACTGGGAAAAGAGATTCTTGAAAAAAAAAGGGCCGAACAGCAGATTTCGTCTGACCTTCAGGAAAAAATTCAGCTGGTCCAGGAAATCCACCACCGCGTAAAGAATAACATTCAGATTATTATTTCTCTTTCCAATATGCTCGGCTCGCACAAGGATATCGATGCCACGGCCAGGGAAAAACTCAGGCGTATTGCAGAGCGTATACGAAATATTTCGGCCATACACGAAGATTTCTATTCAACGAAAAACCTCTCGCGCATTAATTTCAGCAATTTTATAAAAAATACAACGGGTGAGATTTATTCTAACAAAGGCGCGGGCAAGAATATAATATTCAGGCTGAATGTGGGCAACGAGTTTCTTGAAATAGATCAGGCCATTCCTTGCGGAATCATATACACCGAATTGCTTACCAATGCCTTGCAGCATGCTTTTTCAAATGCTGAAAAAGGCGACGAAAAGGGCATACAAGTGGGCACCATCAATGTTGAGTTTTATAAACGCCAGAGCGAATACACCTTGCTTATTAGCGACAATGGCGTTGGGCTGGCAACCGATTTAACACTTGGCGGGATTGGTGCCTCCGGGCTTGGCCTGGTGAATGTATTGGTAAAAGATCATTTAAAAGGAAGCTTGACTCACCGGGTATCCTTCGGAACATCATTTATTTTGAAATTCGAAAAATAAGTCAGAACACAAAATGCAGATAAACCTGATTTCCATATTATCGCTTGTCGTGATGATTCTGTACCTGGAATTGGGTTTATTTGTGCTTTTAAAAAACCCTTCGGCCGCCCTCAATCGTTGGTTCTTTGGAGTTTCTGTGGTTTTTGCAATGTGGTCGTTCGGTCATGTGGTATATGATCCCGGTTCACGTCACTATGGCGGCTATCCTTACTTTGCATTCGCAGCTGCCAGCACCTTTCTGTATATACCGGTATTGATCAAGTTTGTGTCCCTGCTTACCGACCTGCCTCGAAGCAACCGTTTGAAAAAATGGAGTTTCAGGCTTTTATATTCTATTGGACTCACACTAGTGTTTTTCCTGCTGTTTCAGCCAGGTTATATTGAACAGATTTTTTTCGTCGACCGCTTTAATTCATCCCCCAGTTTTTCAATTTTTATTGTGGCCAGTTATGCCTATCTGATTATTTCGCTTGGGTTGTTGTTTTTTTTGCTGTTATGGTGGCGCCGGGGTATGAACCGGCCTGGTGAAGTGGTGCAGTTCAACATAATATTCTATCCCCTTACCATTGCTTTTGCTTTTGGCATCATCAACGACCTTATCCTTCCCATGGGGGGCGTTGTTGGCCTTAACAACCTTTCGCATATTTATTCTGTTTTCTGGCTGGGTGGGGTGGCTTACGGTATGCTTAGGCTGCGTTTCTTTGCTCTTACACCTGCCCTGGCTGCCGAACAGGTAATTGGCCGCACCAGCCAGGTGTTGTTTTTTTGCAGTCTCCAGGGGCAGATTACCCGCACCAATTCCTTTACCTCCGATTTGCTGCGTTTGAGAAGTCGCGAAATTATTGGCCGCAAGGTGTCGTCTTTCTTTGCTGAAGAACGTGAACTGGATAAATTTGCCGAATGGGCAATCAATAACGGTTCTTCAGGACCTGCCGAGCTTAGCCTCAGATCGGCGCAGGGCGAATACATTGCTGTGAATATTTCGCTGACACTGGTAAAAGACAATTTTGAAGACGTCGTTGGTCTGATGGTTTATGGACAGGATAATCGCGAAGCCATTAAACTGCGCAACGAAATAATAATACGACAGCAAATCGAGAACAAACTCCGCAGCATGAGCGAAGTGCTCGAGGCCCGTGTTAAGGAGCGCAGCAACCAGCTGGCGAACTCTTACAAGGAACTTCAGGTGAAAATGACCGAGCGCATGAAAGTTGAGGAGAAGATAAAATCGGATATTGCCGAAAAAGAAGTGCTTATCAACGAGATTCACAACAGGGTGAAGAACAACATGAACCTGATCATTGCCCTGATCAATGCACATATCACCAAAAACAACCCGCGCAAGGTAAACCAAAAGTTCAGCGAGCTGGCACAAAGGGTGCAGGCCATTTTACTGGTGCATTATCACCTGTATCTTTCCATCAACTATTCCGAGGTCGATTTTTCGGGATTCCTTCGCATGCTGGTTGGCCAGCTTACCAATTTTTACCGAAGCAAGGATGAGGTGGAAATTGAGTTAAACCTTTCCGAAATTTTTCTCGATATTGACCATGCCATCCCCTTGGGGATCATTGTTAACGAGATAATCAGTAACACCCTTTCCCATGCCTTCAATTTCAGGGGAAGAAAAAAAGAAGATCAGCGGCCCCCAAAGCTTACTATCAATTTTTATCAGGATGCCAGCCAATGTTATTTGGAAGTTATTGACAACGGAAAGGGCCTGCCCCGAAAATTCGACATCAATAACCTGCAAACCAACGGCTTGCCTCTTGTTGATGTACTGGTAAGGGATCAGGTAAATGGTAGCATGGAATTTGAGCACAATTCAGGTACCACGGTAAAGATTGCATTTCCGGTAGGTGGTGACATGGCCTGAGAAAGCAGGTGTGTTTTCAGAAAAATCATCTAATCAATTATGATATGAAGAGGTCAATAGAATTGAACTGGCTCAAAGATTTGGTTTTTGAGGTGGATAGCGAGGGCCACAAAATCATGATCGATGCCGATATGGAAAATTCGGGAAACCCCAGGGGCATGCGTCCCAAACCCCTTATGATGGTTTCTTTGGCCGGGTGCACTGCCATCGATGTGGTCGACATTCTGAATAAGATGCGGGTAACTATTGAAGGACTTAGCATTAAAGTGGACGGCGACATTAGGGATGAACTGCCCAAGGATTACCTGGCAATGCATGTAACCTACATTTTCAAAGGCAAAGACCTTTCTCTTGATAAACTGCAGCGTGCGGTTGAACTGTCGAAAGACAAATACTGCGGGGTGAGCGCCACCCTTGTTAGGGCTATTGAAATGACCTATGAAATACAGGTGATCGACTGAGCCTCACTCAGCGCTTCAAAACCATGTGCCCGATGGGGCATTGCAGGCATTTTTTTGGCGTGCAGTAATACTTTTTCAATTCGAGCAGGGCCTGCGAATCAGCAGCATCACGGGCGCTAACCCCAATGTTTTCCCATTGGCGTATTACCGAATTGTTCTCGCCGGGCGTTTCCTGAAGCAAGTTCAGGGCCTTTTCGCACAACTCCATGCGCATGCTCTGCCGCCCATAGATGAATAAAACAGGAGCCACAGTGTTGATAATAATATTGTTAATGGCGTCCTTGCCCAGTTGCTTTTCCCTTTTTTGCGAAGGCTTGTCAAATACATAATGGTCATCCCAGTAAGGCGATGCTTTTATTCTGAACTGCTGGTGAATGTCTTGCGGTTTTTTGGTTTCGACCATGTTTCTGAAAAGGTGGCCGGTATGATGGATGAGCATGGCAAACTGCGCAATTCTTATGGTGGGGAAGTTAACTGGCCTCAGGCGGGCAAACTTCCAAAGCTTCAAATCCACAGGTTTCAGGTCGTGCTTTTTTTGTTGGTGGCGGTATTCTGCCATTAAACTGCGGGGATACACATCCTGCAGGCTGTCGCCAAGTAAACCCGATTGCCCAAAAAGTAAGGCCTCAAGAGAAGTGAGGTTGTTACGGTTTCGAACCAGCAGGTTGTAGGGCGTGCGCTGCGCAAGCAAGCCAAACGGGCTGGCGTTGACTTTAAACCCAAAATTGCGCGCCAGGAGGAAGAAAAAAGTCTGCTCCCAATCGTTGCCAAAATATTCGAGAAAATGAAGTACCTCTGCCGATTTCCTTTCCAGCCTTTCCACCAGCAGACGGTTCAGCCAGTTATTCAGAATCAGACGGTCGGTTTCTCCAATATGGCGCTCACAGGGCACCCAGGCTTTTGATGTCTGCAATCGCTGATAGTTTTCAAGAAGTTTATGCTCAAAGAATCTTTTAACCTCCAGCACTGGAATTATTTCACCGCGCGAGTTCTGTACCTCCTCATCATGTTCAAAAACTACGTGCAGAATAATGTTATCGTAGGCGGCATCGGCTTGGTGCCCATGCTGTTTCCATAGCGAGCTGCGCACATGTACCTCCACATTGCCTACCCAGAGGGTTTCTCCGATACGGACACGGGCCGCAAAAAAGTCAGGTCCGGCGTCGCGGTTTTGCTGCCCAGGCTGGATTATCTGCACCGGCTCCCCCCGGGTGGTGGCCAGCTTGTCGGGGAAAAGCAGTTTGTTTGCCCACAGATACGAAATAAACTCTTCTTTCATAACAGTCAAATGCTTCATTATCAAAAAACAGAGATTAAAGTTTGAAAAATTTTCACAAAAAACCAAAAATCACCAGTCTGGATTTAATATAAAAGCTTTGACAGCTCAAAAAATCTTCTTAAATTAGAGGAAATATTTTACATTTGTGGCAACGCTTTATGCCAAAAAAGAATGGATGAATTGGGGCTTATCGTTGAGGGCATTATCAACAAAACCCAGAAGTTGGTCTTACGCAACAAGCAGTTAAAGGAGAAGATAACCAACCTTGAAACTGAACAGGCGCGATTAAGGGAACAGCTGAACGAGCAAGCCGCCCAGATAAAGCAAATGGAGGAAAAAATGACAAACAACCATTTAACTTCCGCGCTGGGAAAAAACGATTCGTTACAGGCACGGCAAAAAGTGAACGAACTTTTGCGGGAAATCGAGAAGTGTTACGCGCTTTTAAACAGATAAGCCCTGCTGGGATTCATGAAAGAACAGTTAATATCCGTTATAATTGCTGAACGCCCTTACCGGCTCAGCGTAAAAAGTGAAGAGGAGGAGCAAGTTTTCCGGGAAGCCGGAAGATTGATTAAGGAGAAAATGACCGAATACGGCAGCACCTACGCCTTCAGAGACAAGCAAGACCTGTTGGCAATGGTTACCCTGC
Source organism: Bacteroidales bacterium (assembly GCA_041687035.1). Lineage (GTDB taxonomy): Bacteria > Bacteroidota > Bacteroidia > Bacteroidales > UBA7960 > UBA7960. The sequence goes on along the minus strand of JAWLCS010000024.1, from coordinate 37,386 downwards.
AGTTTGCGGTCGACAGCCTAAGCACAGTGCAAAAGGCTGAAAAACAGGCTCAACTGAATGAAAAACTGCTCAAGCTTGAACGGATACTGGACGATCAGCTGAATGAAAGCTAACGCTCTTTGAAAATATTCTTGGTATACCCGCATTAATTCAAGAATACGTTTGTGAAACTCAACACAATTAAACTTTAGGACACGTTTGGTGTTTCTAGAACAGGCCTCACCACCCATGGTTCGCCCTGGGCGGTCCCCAGTGGACAGTGGACGTTCGAAATACGCCAACCCCCTAAACCTGTATTACTGGGGTTTCTATAAACCCTCTTGGATTAATTGCGGGTTTTTTTATTTACTTAACAAACTTAAATGCGAATATGGAAATATTAATCTACGGCATTGTCGCAGTGGTTTCGCTCGGTTTGGGAGGGCTAATTGCCAGTACCATTATGCGAAAGGCTATCGTGAAGAAAAGCCAGCATATACTGAAAGAAGCCGTTTCGGAAGCTGAAGTGCTGAAGAAGGAAAAAATGCTGCAGGCAAAGGAGAAGTTTCTCCAGCTAAAAGCCGAACATGAGAAATACGTTTTTGAGAAGACCCAGGAAATCAATGCTGCCGACAGCAAGTTAAAGCAAAAAGAACTTGGATACGCTCAGCGAATGGAGGACTACCAGCGCAAACACAAAGAAGTCACTGCCCTCCAGGAAAACCTAAGCAACCAGATGGAGATTGTTACGCGAAAGCAGGCCGATCTGGAGAAAACTTACAAACAACAACTCGAAAAGCTCGAATCGATCAGTGGCCTGTCTGCCCAGGAAGCCAAGGCCGAATTGGTGGAAACCCTTAAGGCAGAAGCCCAGTCGGATGCCCAGGTGTTTATAAAGGATATGATGGATGAAGCTAAGCTTACTGCCCAAAACGAGGCCCGTAAACTGGTGATTCATTCATTGCAGCGCACGGCTACGGAAGTTGCCATTGAAAACTCCGTTTCAGTTTTTCCGATTGAAAATGACGAGGTAAAAGGCCGTATTATTGGCCGGGAAGGTCGCAACATACGTGCCCTGGAAGCTGCTACTGGTATTGAGATTATTGTTGATGACACCCCCGAAGCCATTATTCTTAGTGGCTTCGACCCTGTACGTCGCGAAATTGCTCGCCTGTCGCTGCATAAGCTCGTTACGGATGGCCGCATTCACCCTGCACGCATCGAAGAGGTGGTGGCTAAGGTTAAGAAACAAATCGACCAGGAAATAATTGAGGTTGGGAAACGCACTGCCATCGATATGGGTATTCATAACCTGCATCACGAACTGATACGTCTGATCGGTAAAATGAAATACCGTTCTTCCTACGGGCAGAATCTATTGCAGCACTCTAAGGAGGTGGCCAACCTGGCTGCCACCATGGCTTCGGAGCTGGGGCTTAACCCCAAGTTGGCCAAGCGAGCCGGCTTGCTGCACGACATTGGCAAGGTGCCCGACAACGAGCCTGATCTGCCCCATGCACTGCTGGGTATGAAAATGGCCGAAAAATTTAAAGAGCACCCCGAAATTGTAAACGCCATTGGGGCGCACCACGACGAAGTGGAGATGACAAGTTTGATCTCGCCCATAATCCAGGTTTGTGATGCCATTTCGGGTGCACGGCCCGGGGCCAGGCGCGAAGTGGTTGAATCGTACATTAAGCGCCTCAACGACCTCGAAGAACTGGCTCTGTCTTATCCCGGCGTAGTTAAAACATATGCCATCCAAGCCGGTCGTGAGTTGCGGGTTATCGTAGGCAGCGAAAAGGTTTCGGATAAGGATGCCGAACAAATTTCGTACGACTTGAGTAAGAAAATCCAGACTGAAATGACCTATCCCGGACAAATAAAAATTACCGTGATAAGGGAAACCAGGGCTGTGGCCTATGCCAAGTAAGTCAAGTAAGTTTTGATGAAAAACAAGAAAGGCTGCAAGAAATTGCGGCCTTTTTTGTTATGAATCCGTCGAAAACGACAAAAATAATCTGTTTAAAAATAAACAATCATTTAATCTGCTTGTTAGAATTATGTTTTCGTGCGTATAAATGTTTTCACACACATGCAGGTATGAACATTGATGAATAATAACACAATCAACATATGAACAAAAATTATCTAATCGCAATAGCCCTCCTTTTTTTGTATTTGGGTTTTCAGGGTCAAATAGTTGCAGCTGAGAACCGTGAAATCAAAATGATGAGTTTTGATGAATTTGAGCCCATGCTTTATCAGGAGAACGACAGCATTTACGTTGTTAATTTCTGGGCCACCTGGTGTGCTCCCTGTGTGAGGGAAATCCCGGCTTTCGAATCACTGAATGAGAAATACAAAGATCATAAAGTAAAGGTTTTGCTGGTGAGTCTCGACTTTCCCAATCAACTGGATAGCCGCGTTATTCCTTTTGTGGAACGCATGAATATGCAAAGCGAGGTGTTGCTATTGAACGATCCCAATTCTAATCGCTGGATTCCGCTGGTTAGTGAAGAGTGGACCGGAGCCATACCGGCAACGGTTATTTATTCAAAAGATTTCCGTGGCTTTTATGAGCAGGAATTTCATTTTGAAGAACTAGAAGAAATTATTAAACCATTATTAAACTAAAATCAGATTACAATGAAGCGAGTGAGTATTTTTTTTGGAATTCTTTTTCTGGCAGCAGCCAGTTTTGCCCAGGGTTACCAAGTGGGCGATGTAGCAACCGATTTCCGTTTGCTCAATGTGGACGGTAAGTATGTTTCCATGGCCGACTATCCCGATGCCAAAGGGTTTGTGGTAATTTTTTCATGTAACCACTGCCCCTATGTTGTGGCCTACGAAGACCGCATGATCGAAATTCACAATGAATTTGCCCCCAAAGGTTTTCCGGTTATTGCCATAAACCCCAACGACCCTGAGGTTCAGCCCCAGGATTCGTATGAACTGATGCAGGTAAGGGCCAAAGAAAAGGGATTTCCTTTTCCTTATGTTTTCGACGACGGCCAAAAGATTTATCCCCAATATGGTGCTACCCGCACACCCCATGTGTATCTGCTTGAGCGGGTAGGAGGCGAACTGAAGGTTGCCTTTATAGGTGCTATCGACGATAACTACCAGGATGCCTCGCAGGTATCAGAAAAGTATCTTGCCAACGCCATAAACGCCTTGCTCGACGGCAAGCGTCCCGACCCGGATTTTACCCGTGCCATTGGCTGTACCATTAAGGTAAAAAGAGACTAATGCTGGGTATTGTGAATTGATATTTTGCAATCCATTTTAAAAGTCATTCCCGGAATATTTGGGAATGGCTTTTTGTTTGTAAAAAATAATATCTAAGCTAACAAAAATGCTGTTATGGTTATATAAAATGAAATTTTTGCCCTTAGGGGATGAGGGAAATCACAAATTTAGACCGGACGAAAAACATAATACATTGGATAAATGACTAAATTAACTACATAAAACAAAAATAATTTCATGTTTTGTAAATTTTGTTTTGTTTTTTAATAATTTTATTGCTTAAATCTATATTGTTAGATTTTTTAAGAGAAACGTGCGTGATACGTTTAAATTGAAAAGGATTAAATCCATCATGCGGGTTTAATTCGATAACAAAAAAATAATTTCCTCTCGTATGAAAACAAAAATGCTGTTGGTTTTTTTTCTGGTTATAACTGCCGGTACCTTGGTTATGGGTCAAACCAAAGTGGATTACACCCTTGAACCAAAGTATGGCAGCCTTACGCTGAATGCAGGTTTTCCCTCTGATCCTTTTCAGGTTGGGGTTGAGACCGGTGGCCGGGTAGATGGTTCTTACCTTGGAGGAGGTTGCGCAGGTTATGTGGCCGTTGCACCTGATTTCAGGTTGAATTGGAAAGGTTCAGCTTCGCGCCTGTATATCTATTTTAAACCTACCGTTGCCGGAAATGATGCCACCATATTGATCAACCTGCCGGATGGAAGTTGGCTGTGTAATGATGATGCCCCTGAGACGGTAAACCCAATGGTTGTAATAAACAATCCAAAGGAAGGGCAGTATGATATCTGGACTGGGAGCTATGAGCAGGGTGAATATTATGCCGGCAATCTTTATATCTCAGAACTTGATTCTCATGCTGCGGTGGCAGGCAGTACGTCAGGAGTAGCCTCTTCACAGGGTTCGGGAAACAGTCTTGACTTTACGCTTGATCCTCACTTCGGTTCGGTTTCGCTTAGCGCGGGATTTACTAACGACCCGCATACGGTAAGCGTAACCAGTGGAGGAGTGGTCGATGTGAGCAATGCCAACATTGGATCGAGTTGCACGGGCTTTGCCTCCCGGGCGCCCGATTTTACCCTGAACTGGACCGGTAGTACCAATGATTTGCGGGTATTCTTCCAGGCCAATAACAGTGCGGCCGATGCCACATTGATAATTAATACGCCCAATGGTCAATGGGTTTGCAACGACGATGCCAGTTCCGAGACGCTGAATCCCATGGTGAATCTCTCTGGCTATGGTGCCGGGCGCTACGATATTTGGGTGGGCAGCTATTCAGAGGGAGAAAATATTTCAGGCACCCTGAAAATAACAGAGCTAACGAATCAGCGGCCCTAAAAAGTATTTTAAGTTCTCCCGATCAATTTTCGCGCATCACATATTCATCGTATTCAAGCTCAAAGCGCAGTTTGTGCTTCGATTCTTCTATTGCAAGAGCCTTGAACACGTTGCTGAGTTCGCTATTGTCGGTGCGCTCTGAAAGGGCTGTGTAAAGCTTAAATGCTGCTTTTTCCTTTTTCATTGCCAGCACCAAGGCATCAGCGTATTCCATATCTGGCGAGGGCTTGGCGCTAATCACATAATCGGCAATCTTCAGGTCAGTCACTTTTTCCACTTCCATGTCGAAAAGCCGCTCGTCTTTAATTTTTTGCAGGCGCGCTTTGTGGTTCACTTCTTCGCGTGCAAACTCCAGGAATACCTCCCTGATTTGTTGATTCTTCTGCTGTGTGGCAAGCTGGGTATAGAAGTCAACGGCTTCCTGTTCGGCGTTCATGGCAAAATCCAATACTTCGTCGAGTGAGCTGAAGGTTTTCATACTTTTTCTTTTTAATGTTTAAATGCTTTTTCCCACTGATCGTCAAAATACTTCACCAGGTAATCGCAACCATGATTGAAACGGCGGGGCGGGTGGACAGAGGTTGGGGTAACAAAGCGGTAAGGAACCCAGCCATTTTCGGGCGCGCGCTGAATAAGGGCAGCAGCCTCGAGCAATACATCAGCCGGGCTTTCATAGTCAAGATTAATTCCCAGCGTTTGGCCCAGGGTGAGCAGCTGTTCAAAACTTCCCATTTCGAGGGCGGAAGGGAAAGTCGCTTCAAATTGCTGAATGAACTTCTGTGTGTTGGTAAAACTTCCGCCGGTTTCGAAGTGTAGCGATGCCGGCAAAACCAGGTCGGCCATGGCTGCTGTTTCGCTCAAAAAGAGGTCCTGAACAACCAGGAAATCTAATTTTTCCAGCATGTTTTGCATTTCTTCCTTGTTGATGGCGCATCCCACAGGGTCTTCGCCAAAAATAAAGGCATTCCGGATATCTCCATTTTTCAGCAAGGTCCATTGATCCTGAATGATTTCATTGGGCAGCTCATTAACTTTCCATTCATGGATCAGGTGGTTGCGGACTTTTTCGCTGTTCAGATTTTTACCTCCCGGTGCCATGGCCGCACATGCACCCATGTCGAGCAAACCCTGTGAGTTGTTCTTCTCTTTCAGGCTGATCAGGCCACTGGCATTCTTGCCCGATTTCCCGGTAAGGTAAGCCAGGTTGTGCATTTCGTGGCAGGCCTCCGAGCCCAGGTGCTTTTCAGAAAAAAGAATCACCGATTGGTGCTCATTATTGAAGTTTTCCACGAAATTGGCAAGCTCATCAAGGCTGCAACCTGCTTTTTCGAGCAAGCTTTCGAAATCCTCTTTAAGCAGGTGCTTTTGATATTCCTCAAATCCCAGGCAGTGGTCTTCAATAAAAATACTGTTATGCAACTGATTGCTGAGAATGTAATGGTTGGCCGCCCTGAGGAAATGCTCGTAAGACTTGATATGAAGCATGGTGTCGGCTTTGTGCTTCATGCTGCTGCTGTGGGCAGTAGTGATAACCTCTACCGGCACGCCTTGCCTCTCCTGGTGGTTGTTGACATAAAATCCCGGCACGGCATTCTCCAGGTTTATTTCACTTCCAATGAGGTAAATCCGGCGTGCCGAATAGATCTGATCGAAAGGTACATTGTTTCGGCTGTTTTCGAAATATCCCGAGCCGCGGTCCATATAATGAAAACTCGAGATATTATTTGTTCCTGCCCCGGCCCTGGCAATTTTCTGAGCCAGATATATTTCTTCATTGGTAAGGCGGGCACCCAAATAAAATCCATTTTGTGCGGGTTTTACTTCGGCAGCCTTTTCATAAATGATTTGAAAGGCTTTTTCAAAACTGATTTCCTTAAAACTGCCGTTTTCCCTGAGGAGGGGTTTTGTAATCCGGCTGTGATCGTTGAGGTAGCGATAGCCGAACTTGCCGTAGCGACAAATGCTGCCATCCTTGTTAATTAGCCCCCTGCTGCCGGTAGTTTTGGCAAAGAAACCCGATTTATGGTGCAGATTGAGCTGGCAACCCACCGAGCAATAATTGCAAATGGTTTTAAACGCATCGAGGGGTACCGGACCGGGTTTAAAGGGCACGTTTTCGGCGATGGCGCCAGTGGGGCAGGTGTCTATGCACATGCCGCACGATTCACAATCGGTATGCAGCAGCGATTCGCCCAGGCTGGGGGCCACGAAGGTGTCGAAACCCCTGTTGATCAGTCCCAGGGCATGAGCGCCCACCAGCTCGTCGCAAATGCGGACGCAACGGCTGCAAAGGATGCATTTATTGTTGTCGATCTCCACAAACGGATGATCGAACCGTATCTGGTAATTTCGAAAGTCGCCCTTGAAGTGTTCCTGATGGGCCTCATATTGGTTTGAATACTTTTTGAAATCGCAGGTATAGAGTTCGCTGCAACCGCATTCCATGCATCTAAGGGTTTCCTTGATGGCAGCCTCGGCATTGTAGCCCAGTTCCACTTCTTCAAAATTGTCCCGGGCAGCGGGGTCAAGGGTGGGCATTTCTTCACGCACTTGCTTTGTGTACCATGCCTCGTAATCAGCCTTAACTTGCTGCTGGAAGTTGTCGCGCTTGCTAAGGAATTCGTAGGGTGGTGGAGTAACCTCTTTTCCATGCAGGAATTTGTTGCAGCTTTGGGCGGCGAGGCGTCCTTGTGCAATCGCTTCGATCAGTGTGGCAGGACCAGTCACCCCATCGCCACAGGCAAACACATGCTCTATGGAAGTGCGCAGGGTTTTAGGGTTGGCATCAATGTCACCCCATTTGTTTATTAGCAACTCCTTGCCAGAGTGATTATTGATGTCGTTAATGAAATTGACATTGGTTTTTTGCCCTATGGCAGCCAGCACAATGTCGAGTTCGACATCGAACTCTGAACCTTCAACTTTAACCGGTCGTCGGCGGCCTGAGGCATCAGGCTCGCCCAGTTCCATACGGAAGCATGTTAAGGATTTTATGTTGCCGTTTTCGTCGGGGTTTACTCTGGCTGGGGCGGTTAAAAAGAGGTAGTTGATGCCCTCAAGCTTCGATTCATGGATCTCAATGGGGTTGGCAGGCATTTCTTTCTCAGTGCGCCGGTAAATTACGATTACCTCTTCTGCGCCGCAGCGTTTTGCCGTGCGGCAACAATCCATGGCGGTGTTTCCTCCCCCGATTACGCCCACTTTCTTGCCGCTGAAGTCGTATTTCTGTCCGGTGGCCTCCATGTTTCGCAAAAAGTCGATGCCCGAAAAGATATTTCCCGCATTGTCGTTTTCGCAGCCAATCCGCGTGCCATTTTGTGAGCCAATGGCCAGGATCACGGCATCGAAATTGCTTTTAAGCTCGGCGTAGCTGAGGTTTTCGCCCAGCTTCATATTGTAATGGACTTCCACGCCAAGTGCAGTAATGCCCTCCACTTCCTTGTCGATAATATCGTTTGGCAGGCGGTAGGGCGGAATGCCATACCTAAGCATACCTCCGGCATGTGCGTTTCCTTCAAAGATTTCTACATGATGGCCTTCCTTTGCCAGGAAGAATGCAGCGCTGAGACCTCCCGGACCAGCTCCGATAATAGCGACTCTTTTGCCCGTATCCGGTTTTTTGTGGGGTATGAAACGATCGGGTGATTCCAGATCGATATCGGAAGTGTAGCGTTTCAGGTAGTCGATGCCCACGCCCACGCCTTCCACCAGGTTTCGGCGGCATGCCAGCTCGCAGGGGCGCACGCAAACCCTCCCGCAAATGGCCGGCAAGGGATTGGTGTTTTTTATCAGCTCTACCGCTTCGCGATGCATTCCTTTGTTGATCATGGCAATATAGCCCTGCACATCTACTCCGGCGGGGCAAGTTTCGCGACAAGGTGCCACGCAATCGGCATAATGGTTGCTGGCCATGAGCTCCAGCGACATTTTACGCGATTTTTTTACCCTCTCATTTTCCGTTTCTATGCGCATGCCCTCGGTGATCTTGGTGGAACAGGAAGGTTGTAAACCGCGCATGCCTTCCACCTCTACTACGCAAACATAACACGAAGAAAAGGGCTCCAGGCGGTCGTCGTGACAAAGGGTGGGTATTTCAATGCCTTGCCGGCGAGCCAGCTCCAGAATGGTTTCGCCGGGAAGACCCTGCACAATGCGTCCGTTGAGAATTATGTTGAGTTTGCTCATAAGATATTTTTTTCGAAACGGAAATTCTTAACTTAATTGAATAGCGCCAAACTTGCATTTGGTGAAGCATACACCGCATTTAATGCAAACATCCTGCAGGATAAAATGGGGTTCGCGCTTACCGCCTTCGATAGCATTGACCGGACAGCCTTTGGTGCAGGCCATGCAACCGGTACATTTTTCCTGATCGACCTTATAGGTAAGCAGTTTTTTGCAGCTAAGTGCCGGGCATTTTTTGTCGCGGATATGTGCTTCGTATTCGTCGCGGAAATACTTGATGGTGGTAAGCACCGGGTTGGGTGCCGTCTGACCCAAGCCGCATAAGGAACCGTCCTTTATGCTGTGTGCCAGTTCTTCGAGCAGTTCAATGTCGCCTTCTCGGCCTTCGCCAACAGTAATGCGGGTTAAGATCTCGAGCATGCGCTTGGTGCCAATACGGCAAAAGGTGCATTTTCCGCATGATTCCTTCTGGGTAAAATCGAGGAAGAAACGCGCAATATCGACCACGCAGGTGGTCTCGTCCATAACCACCATGCCGCCTGATCCCATGATGGCGCCGGTAGCGTTCACCGAGTCGTAATCGACCTGGGTGTGCGAGAGGTACTCGGGGACACAGCCTCCCGAGGGGCCGCCCAGCTGCACTGCCTTGAACTTTTTACCACCGGCAATACCGCCACCCAGTTTGTAGATAATGTCTTTGATGGTGATGCCCATAGGGACTTCAACCAGACCGCCGTGCTTTATTTTCCCCGTAAGGGCAAAAACCTTGGTGCCCTTGCTCTTTTCGGTGCCCATGGCAGCGTAGGCCTGGGGGCCGGTGAAGATGATCCAGGGAATGTTTACGAAAGTTTCGACATTGTTGATGTTGGTGGGGCTTTTCCACAGACCCGACTGGGCTGGGAACGGAGGCCTTCGGCGGGGCATGCCGCGTCGGCCTTCGATGGAGGCGATCAGGGCGGTTTCTTCACCGCACACAAAAGCACCTGCGCCTTCTTTTATCTTAATGTCGAAATTAAAATGCTCCATGCCAAAGAGGCTTTTACCCAGGTAACCCTTTTTGCGGGCCTGTTCAATGGCGATGTTCAGGCGCTTTATGGCCAGTGGGTATTCGGCCCTGCAATAAATGTACCCTTCGCTGGCGCCTATTGCGTATCCGCATATGATCATCCCTTCGAGCACGCCGTGTGGGTCGCCTTCGAGTATGGAGCGGTCCATAAAGGCGCCCGGGTCACCCTCGTCGGCATTGCAAATCACGTACTTCTGCGGGGCGTCGTAGTTGCGGGCAAATTTCCATTTCATGCCGGTGGAAAAACCACCGCCTCCGCGGCCACGCAAACCCGAATCAATAACCATCTGAATTACCTGATCGGGCTTCATGTAGTTGTTTGCAATTTTGCGAATAGCTGCATAACCATTGCGGGCTTCGTACTCTTCAATGTTTTCGGGGTCCATATGTCCGCAATTGCGAAGCGCAATTTTTACCTGCCCTTCGAAAAACGACTGGTCGGGCGTTGGGAACTTCTCGCTCTGAACAATGTATTCAGGAATGGGAGAGAAGTTTTTTATGTGCTTCTCGATGATTTCGTCGGCTTTGGCCGGATCGACCTGTCCGTAAAGGTAGCTTCCGCTTTCGTCGATGATTTCCACCAGGGGTTCGCGAAAGCACATGCCCACACAACTGGTTTTTTTCAGCTCGAAGTCGAGTTTGTCGGCGGCCTTTATCCGCTGAAACTCACTGAATGTTTTGCCAGCTCCTGCAGCAATGCCGCAACTACCCAGGCCCACTATTACGGTTGTCTTTTTCATACACTCAGGCTTTAATGTTTAAAGGGCTTCGTTGCGCCGTATTTCTTTAATGATCTTCAATGCTTCCTTTGGGGTGAGCTTGCCATGGGTTTCCTCGTCGATCATCATCACCGGTGCCAGGGAGCAGCAACCCAGGCAGGCCACCGTTTCAATGGTAAACAATCCATCACTGGTGGTTTCACCGTCTTTCACCTCAAGGAAATCGAGCAGCTCGTCGGTAATGGCGGTTACACTCTGCACGTGACAAGCGGTACCGTGGCACATCTTTATAATATGTTTCCCGGAAGGGGTAAGCCTGAACTGGGCGTAGAAGGTTGCCACCCCGTATAGCTCGCTGAGGCTGAGACCGGTGTCGCGGTGCAACTTAATAAAGGCTTCGTGCGGAATGAAGCCAAAAAGTTCTTGTGTGCCCTGCAAAAGGGGAATGAGGTTGCCTTGCCGGCCTTTGTATTTCGCTATTAATGAGTTCATTAGCGAAAGGTCAACGCTGGGTTCGGCAACAGGGGCAACGGGTTCGGGGGCGATCCTTTTCACTCGCATGTAACCTGGGTTTTGGTTTATGGCCGAAAATTAAGGAAAATTGAACATTAAGTTCAGAATATAAAAAATAATTTTTTGTAAAATATTTCTTGCATATGTCGTTTATTTTTATAAAAAAAGCTGTGTGGATTTCCACACAGCTTTTTGTTTTCTGAAAAAATTCAGTTTAGATAACGCCCTGATCGATCATTGCGTCGGCAACTTTGATAAAGCCGGCCACGTTGGCGCCTTTAACATAGTTCACATATCCATCTTCTTCTTTTCCATGCTTCATGCAAGCTTCGTGGATATTGATCATGATCTGGCGGAGTTTTTCTTCCACTTCTTCGGCGGTCCAGTTCAGTTTCATTGCGTTCTGGGTCTGCTCGAGGCCCGAGGTAGCCACACCACCTGCGTTGGAAGCTTTTCCGGGTGCGTAGAGGATCTTGGCCTTAAGGAAGATCTCCATGGCTTCGGGTGTGCAGGGCATGTTGGCACCTTCAGAAACGCATATAACGCCATTGTTAACCAGCATCTGGGCATCTTCGGCATTGAGTTCGTTTTGGATCGCGCATGGCAGTGCCACATCGCACTTCACTTCCCAAGGACGCTTGCCTTCGAAGAACTGGGCGTTGGGGAATTCGTAGGTGTAGGGCTTTACGATATCCTGATTGGAGGCGCGCAGCTCGAGCAAATAGTCGATCTTTTCGCCGCTGATACCATCGGGGTCGTACACATAACCGTCGGGACCGCTAATGGTAACTACCCTTGCACCAAGCTGTGTAGCTTTGATGATGGAGCCCCATGATACGTTTCCAAATCCTGAAACAGAAACGATCTTGCCTTTCATAGACTCACCGCGGGTCTTGAGCATTTCTTCTGCAAAGTAAACGTTGCCAAAGCCCGTTGCTTCAGGACGGATGAGGCTGCCGCCCCAGTTGCGGCCCTTGCCGGTAAACACGCCATTATGGGTGTTGGTAAGTTTCTTGTACATTCCGTACATATAGCCAATTTCACGGCCACCCACGCCAATGTCGCCAGCGGGAATGTCGGTGTCAGGACCAATGTATCTGTAAAGTTCGGCCATCAGGGCATGGCAGAAGCGCATGATTTCAGCATTGGATTTTCCTTTTGGGTTGAAATCGCTGCCACCTTTAGCACCACCCATGGGAAGGGTTGTAAGGGCGTTCTTGAAAGTTTGCTCAAAACCTAGAAACTTAAGGCCACCAAGGGTTACGCTGGGGTGAAAGCGCATGCCACCTTTGTAAGGACCAATGGCGTTGTTGAACTGCACGCGGAAAGCGCGGTTTACGTTCACATTGCCTTTGTCGTCGAGCCATTCTACCTTGAAGGAGATTACCCGGTCGGGCTCAATAATTCTTTCAATAATGTTGTTGGCCTCGTACTTGGGGTTTTCTTTGATAACGTCTTCAATCGTTTCAAGTACTTCCTTAACTGCCTGGAGAAATTCTGGTTGTCCCGGATTTTTTTTCTCCAGGTCTGCCATGATCTTTTCTAAGTCCATAATTTAACAGATTTAAAAAGTTTTTAATAGGGGTGATGTTAAAAAATTAACGTTGATTTCCGGGACGAAATTAGCCCTTAATTTTCAGATAACAAAGGAAAGCCAGGAATTTTATTTTTCTGGTTTTAAAACGATTCCGGCCTTTTTGCTTCCATCTATCTTAATGATGAGAGGGTCGGGAAATTTGAGATGCCTGACGAACTGGTCTTCGTAAACGGCCTTCTTTTGGTTCAGAAAATCCAGGTCGTAATGCCCCTCTCCGATAAAGGGATTTATGGTAAAATACCCTACGTTGAATGAGGTCAGATTCTGAAAAAAGTGGGTTCCCTGGCTGGGATCAATATGGAAGTCTTTCATGCCAGCTTCTACAATGAGGCGTGCGGCCGAAATCTGGGCCCATTTTACTGGTATGCCCAGCCATGGGTCGGCTGAGCCCCAGCGCCCCGGACCAACCAGTATGTAGTTTCGCCCCTTGCTGACAAACTCGCTGTTAAGGCGGTCGACAATAGCAGCAATTTCCTTTGTATTAGCTGGGTTAAATGAATCGGGCTTCACATAAATGAAGTCGCGTATGTTCTCAATCAGCCCATTGCCTAGTGCCTGGTGGCTGATAATGATCGACTTATCGGGGAAGCAAGTGTTTACCTTGATGCGGTGCTTTTCCTGGGTCTCGACCACCGGCCTGATCTGAAGGAAGTAAAAAGCTTTGTTTTGACCCTGTGGCACATCCAGATTGGCAGCAAACTCGATTTCCACCTGGTTGTTCATTTCTTTCTGACCAATTTCGAGCAGGCTTTGAAGAATTCCTGCCAAAGGGAAAACATTGTGCCTCAAAATATTGGCAAAAGTAACGATGACCTTTCCTGTATCATACAGTCCATCACGCACCATGTGGTCTTCGTAGTCGTAGGTGGAGGCCACATATTTAAGTGAGGCATCAGACACCGCTTCTTTTATCCGCAGTTTAAAGAGGTTGTCGGCATCATCTATGGTGGGTTTGAACTTGTCGGGGTCGAGATTAAGGCTGTAAAATTCTTTTTGGCTGTCGCGCAAAGCAAACTCGGGATTGGAGAGCTGCAATGATTTTTCGGGATATTTTGGGGAGAACCTCAGGGAAATGCCTCCTTCCACAATGGTTTTCCCCAAACCGAAAGCAATATTGGCCACCCCATCCTCGTAACGTTCGGGCTCAATGGGGTAAAAGTTTACCGAGCGTGCTACGCCCGAAAGGGCAGGGTAGAACTTATTGCCGTATGATCGTCCGGAAACTTCCTGTATGACGACGGCCATTTTCTCTTCGTCGATTACATTGCTGGTGGCCGCAATATAGGCTTTGCTTTCGCGGAAAAATACGGAAGAATACACGCTTTTTATGGCCTGTTCGAGCTGCTGCATACGCACCACTTTTTCTGAGTGGTTGTTGGGGATCATGTAAGTAGAATACACTCCTGCAAAAGGCTGATAATGACTATCTTCGAGCAAGCTGCTGGAGCGTATGGCCAGGGGGGCGTTAAAAAAGCCCACAATATCTCTTACATACGATTTGAGCCTGGAAGGGGTTCGCGATTGGACAAAGCGGTCCAGTATCTCCTCGTCGCCGGCGTTGGAAAGGGCAAAGTCGTACAGGCTGTTTTCTTCCATGAACTCGTCGAACATATCGGTAGTGATGACTACTGTTCGTGGAATGGCTACCGTAACGCCTTCCCAACTATACATTATCTTATGCTTGTTTATCACCGAGTCGATAAAAGCCAGACCACGCGCCTTCCCGCCGAGTTGTCCGTCGCCAAGGCGCGTAAAAACAGCATATTCGTCGAAATGGCTGGCAATAATTCCCCTGCCCTTCATGCGGCGGTAGTTGGCAATCGTATCGATCAGGTAGTTTCTTACCTCTTCAATGTTGTTAAAATCTTCACGACTCTTTTCGGCAAATACGTTGGCAATGGAGAACAGGGCCCGGGCTTTGAGCCAGCGCGAAAAATGATTGTTGGAAACGTGGTACTCCAGGCTTTTGGCTGGCACCCTGGCAATTTTCACCTGCAATGAGTGCAGGTTGTTGGCGCGGTCTTCCTCGCGGCTTGTTAGTGGATCCTTGAATACAAAATCGCCAAAGCCATAATTCTCTCGGATATATTGCTTGAGCTCTACCAGCAGGGTTTTTGAATACTTGTTAATGAAGGCCACCCTGAGCTCCTGCATGATCTCTTCCTGCCAGTCGTCCGACGATTGCAGCATAATTGGGATCTGGGTGTCGGTTTTGCGTATGTGTCGGGCAAACCTGATGCCGGCCTGGTTGTCTCTTTTTCCTTTGCGAGAGTAACTGATATCGGAGATTACCCCCAACAGGTTCTGATTGTATTTTTCAAAAAGGCTGACGGCTTCTTCGTAGGTTTTTGCAAGCAAGATTTTGGGTCTGGCCCGCATGCGCATGGTCTTACGGTGTTCGTTTAGCCCTTCGGTCATCAGCTCATTGGTCTGATCGAAAATTACCTTGTAAATAGAAGGCAGGTAGGATGAATAATATCTGACCGAGTCTTCGACCAGCAAAATGGCCTGTACGCCAATCACATCAATGTCGAATTCGGCGTTCATACGGTCTTCGAGCAGCTTAATGATGGCCAGTAGCAGGCTTGAATTCCCAAGCCATGAAAATACGTAATCAATGCCACTTAGGTCCTCGTTGGCAAGCTTCATCGAAACTTCCCTTGAAAAATGGGTAAGCACAACGATCGGGATTTTCGGGTAGCGCTTCTTTACCTTTTTGGCCATTTCAAAGGCATCAATCTTACCCACGTTCAGCATGGTGATTACCAGGTCGAACTCCTTCTCCTCCAGGTATTCAAACGCTTCTTCTGACGAGCTGGCTTTGGTAAACTGCGGTGGGTAGCGCAGGTTTTTGGAGGTGTATTCCAGAAATATCTTTTCATTAATGCGGCCGTCTTCCTCAAGCATAAAGGCATCGTAGTTGCTGCAAATTAGCAGTACATTTATAATGCGTTTCTGCATAAGGTCCTCGTAGGCTATCTCTGCAAATTCGTAGTGATCGGTAGCAAACTGTTCGTTGTATTTGTATTTCGATTTGAGCGTCATAAAGTTTCGTTTTCTTCAGTGTGTTCTTCATTGGGGAAGTAAATAAGCGAGGTGCGCTTCTTGCCATCCATAACCACCTCCAGGGGTTTCTCGAACCGCACATGCCTGAAAAAGCGCGTTTGCTGTTTCACGGTGGCCTGGTTCAGTGCTTCCCAGTTAATGTAGTCTATCAGGTCATTGTGTTTCACAGAAAAATAGCCCACGTTCATTGAAATGACATTGTGAAAAAAATGTGAGCCAAGGGATGCGTCGAGCGGGAAGTTTTCCATGCTTACTTCAACAATTATTCTGGCATTGGAAATCTGCGACCATACCACCGGAATCCCGATAAAACGGTCGCGGGTGCCCCAGCGTCCGGGCCCTATAAGAATGTATTTGCGGTTTTCCTTCACCATCTGCTGATTGAGCTTTTCAATTTCGTCGCGCATCTTTTCTGTTTTCAGGCGGTCGAAATGCTCCGTATCAACATAAATCACGTCATAAATATTCTCGATACGTCCATTACCCATGCCGTTTTCCGAATACAGTAGCAGTCGATCGTTTTCAATCTTATC
This sequence comes from Bacteroidales bacterium, assembly GCA_041687035.1. Classification (GTDB taxonomy): domain Bacteria; phylum Bacteroidota; class Bacteroidia; order Bacteroidales; family UBA7960; genus UBA7960. Next base: position 21,119 of record JAWLCS010000024.1, on the reverse strand, counting down.
AATGGAAATTTCGTTGTCGATAATGTTTTTTATTAGGGGTTTGATCTGCAGCAGGTAGAAAGCTGCCCGGCCCTGCTTGTCTTTGTTCAGATCAACGGCAAACTCTATTTCTACGGGCGTGCCCATCGATTCAGAAACAATATCCAGAATTACTTCAATGGTCTTGGCCAGTGGCATGTAGTCATACTTCAGTATGTTGGCAAAGTTGATGACCCTTGGCCCGGGTTGGGTAATGCCGGGGATGGTGCGTTCATTTGAAATGTCGAACACCGAGGCGCAGTGTTTCAGGGCCCCGTGTATCTCAGCCTTGTCAATTTCGAGTTTTGTCAGGCCCGCATCTTCGCCTTCCAGCAGGTTTAAATCCTGCTTTTTCATGTCGATGGCATAAAAATGCACCTGTGAATTTTTGAAAAGGTCGCGCGGAGTGTAAATCTCGAGCTGGGGGTGAACCGGCGAGAAACGATATGTTTTCTCGCCTTCCACTACGTATTTTCCTAGTCCGACCGCAGCTACTGCAAAACCCTCATCAGGCTGCATATAAGAGAAGGGATAGAAGTTGTACGACTGGGCTACTCCGCTGATATGGGGATAGAAATAACCATCGTATTCGTTACCAACCACCTCCTGAATGATTACGGCCATTTTCTCTTCTTCAATTTTGTAATTAACCGCCTGGAAATAGGCCGAGGCAGTGGGAGAGAAAATGGAGGCAAATACCAGTTTAATGGCATTCATGGTTTGTTCGAGCCTCACTTTGATGTCGGGGTGGTTGTTGGGCAGCAAGAAGGTATCGAAAATTCCCGCAAAGGGTTGCATTAAGGAGTCCTCAAAAAGGCTGGATGATCTGATGGCCAGCGGGCGGTGAATGATGGACAAGTAGGCTTTGAGCCTTCGCTGCAGGCTGTCGGTTAGTCGGCCGGCCATGAAAATCTCTTTCAGGGCTTCATAGTCTGTATTGGTTGTGACCTTTTCGGCAATATTATTGTTTTGCAGGAATCGCTCAAATTCTTCAGTGCCAATAATAGTGGTTCGGGGTGAGAGGATTCGAACATCGGGCACCAGCTCTGAGAAATTGAAATTATTAATGAGCATGTTGATAAATGCCAGGCCACGGCCTTTCCCTCCAAGTGAACCGCTTGCCATGCTCACAATGTTAGTCTCGTCGAGCAGGGCCGACTCTTCAAAGTTGATTACTTTCCCTTTTTGCTTATCGCGAATACACTCTTCAACAACATGCATCAGGAACTCACGCAGGCTGCCGGGCGACTGAAAGTCGTCTACTTTTAAGGGTTTTATCCGCTTGGCAATCTGAATTTCACCGCGTGCCATAAGCCAGTGCGAGAAGTGGTTTTTGCGGGCATGGTAAATGAGCGATTTCTCTGGAATGGTTCGTAAGTGATTCTGAAACTCCTTCATGGAGCGAGCAATGGCAATGTCCTTGCGGCCTTCTTCGTCCTTATAAACGAAATTGCCAAAGCCCAGGTAATAATTAATAAAACTCTGAAGGTCCTGTTTCAGGTTCTCGGAGTTTTTGTTAATGAAGGTGGCTTTTAATTCGTAGGCCTTCTGGGCGTTGGCGGGGTCGGATGATTGAAGCACCGTGGGAAGGTCGGGAATCTGCTCCTTGGCATAATTGATCAGGCAAATGCCGGCATCGTCGGCACAGTTGCCTTCTTTTTCAAACCGGGCATCGGAAATTATGCAAAGCAGGTTGTCCTTGTATTTGTTGAAAAGCTGAACTGCGTCTTTGTAGTTAGAAGCCAGCAAAACTTTGGGCCTCACACGCATTTTCAACAATTTATAGAGCTCGTCGGTATTTACTTCTTCAATCAGCTGTTGCGTCTGCTCAATGACAATGGAATAAAGAATGGGCAGGTAACGGGAGTAATAGCGTGCAGAATCTTCCACCAGCAAAATGACCCTTACCATCCCTATTCGAATGTCGTTTTCCACATTATATCGGTCTTCGTTGTATTTCACCATGGCCAGAAAAACCTTGGAGTCGCCGTTCCAAACAAAAATCTTGTCGATGGGGGCAATTTGCTTGTTGCCATCTTCAAACATGGCAATATCGCTGTTGTTGTTGAGCAACAGGAATATGGGAATGCTTGGATAGATCTGCTTAATAATCCGGCTTAGTTGAATCGGTGTCGTTTTATCTACACCCATCATTACAATTACCAGGTCAAAATGTTTCTCCTGGAGCTTTTCGAGGGCCTCTTCGGGTGTAGAAACGCCTGTAATGCGCGGGGCCGACGACAGGTTGAGCTGGTAGTATTCGCCGGTTACCTGTTCGAAGAACCGGCCTTCCTGCTCAATGTTATAGGCATCATACAAATTGGCCACCAGCAGAATTTCACGCACCTTATATTGCATCAGATCGTGATAGATGTCGCGGTCGGAGTTGTGTTTGATGAGGAATTTTTGCAGCAGGTGGCGGTTTTTGGCGGCATGCTCCTGCTCTTTTCTCGACTGGGTAGCTTCCTGGAGGTCGGCAGCCGACTTTTTTAGCAGGCTTTTTCCGATCTGTGTATTAAGGTGGCCGGTAATGAGGTTGGCAATGTTGCTAATGAGCTGGCGCTCCTCCATCAGGAATGGGCCTTCGTCTGATTGTGGGTGTTCAGCCAGGTAGAAAACCTCCAATGATCCTTCGCGTCCATCGATGGTTTCGAACGATCTGCGCTGCGACCAACGGCTTTCGCGAAAGCGGTTGCTGCTAATAAAAACGTCATTGCCATATTTAAGGCGGGCTACCGCATCCTCAGGAAACTGCCAGGCAGGTGGAAGTAACTTCACAATTTCGCGAAGCATTTCATTTACCGGCTTCTCTTCCTTTAATATGGATACAGTTTGGTTTATTGCTCCCAGCTCCTTCAATCGCTCGCGCTTTTCGGCAAGCAAACGCTGTATCTCTTCTTGGCTAATAGGAGGAGCTTGTTCGCCCCCGCGGGAGAAAAATCCTGATTCCCTTATTTTTCCCAATTCTTCGTCTTTTTCCATTTTTCGGCCGGTTTAATGCCTTATTATGCAGCAATGATAAAAAATTCGTGCAATGAAATTACAAAATTACCATCATAAATTTTTTTCTTTTCGTAAGCCTACGGCACCTTAATTTTTCCATATAAAAATTATTGACATATGCAAGAAAAAAGTAAAAAAAATATGTTTTGCATAAAAATATTATTCCTTTCGAAAAGTGACTAAAATTGTTTCGTGAACGATATTTTCTCAAAACCCAAAAAACAAATCCCATGGATGCACAACTGAAAAAATTTATGGATTACGTAATGGCCAAAAACCCCTCGGAGCCCGAGTTTTACCAGGCCGTTCAGGAAGTGGCCGAGACCATTTTCCCGTTTCTTGACGAAAACCCCAAGTACAAGGCTGCCAAAGTTTTTGAACGAATGATCGAGCCCGAGAGAATAATTATTTTCAGGGTGCCCTGGATCGACGACAAAGGCGAGGTGCAGATCAACCGTGGCTATCGCATCGAAATGAACAGCGCCATTGGCCCCTATAAAGGCGGCCTGCGTTTTCACCCCACAGTAAACCTTGGCATCCTGAAGTTCCTGGCTTTTGAGCAGGTTTTCAAAAACAGCCTAACCTCCCTGCCCATGGGCGGTGGTAAGGGTGGGAGCGACTTCGACCCCAAAGGAAAGACCGACAACGAAGTGATGCGATTCTGCCAGAGTTTTATGACTGAGCTGTGCCGCCACATTGGTCCCGATACCGACGTTCCTGCCGGCGACATTGGCGTGGGCGGACGTGAAGTAGGTTATATGTTTGGCCAGTATAAGCGCATCCGCAACGAATTTACCGGGGTACTTACCGGCAAAGGTATTGAATATGGTGGCAGCCTCATAAGGCCCGAAGCCACTGGCTATGGATGCGTATATTTTGCACAGGAAATGCTTGCCACCATAAACGAAGGAATTAAGGGCAAGGTTGTGGCTGTGAGCGGATCGGGCAACGTGGCCCAGTTTGCCACACAGAAAGTCATTGAGCTGGGAGGCAAGGTGGTTACGCTTTCCGACTCGAACGGATACATATACGACAAGGATGGTATTGATGCCGAGAAACTGGCCTTTATCATGCAGTTGAAAAATGTAAAGCGCGGCCGTATTCGCGATTATGCCGATCAGTATGGCTGCAAATATGTGGAAGGCAGCTCACGCCCATGGAATGAGGTTTGCGATATTGCCCTGCCTTGTGCCACCGAAAACGAGCTGAATGAAGAAGAAGCCAAGACATTGGTAAAGAATGGTTGCATATGTGTGTCGGAAGGTGCCAATATGCCCTCCACACCCGCTGCAGTGGAAGTTTTTCTGAAAAACAAGATTCTATATGGTCCCGGAAAGGCGGCCAATGCCGGCGGTGTGGCCACATCGGGCCTCGAAATGAGCCAGAACTCACTGCGCCTCTCGTGGACACGAGAAGAGGTTGATCAGCGCCTCCACAATATTATGATCAATATTCACAAGAGTTGTGTACAGTTTGGTAAGGAAGAGGATGGGTATGTGAATTATGTTAAAGGCGCCAATATTGGCGGCTTTGTAAAGGTAGCTGATGCCATGATGGCACAGGGTTATGTGTAAGTGGTTGAAGTTGGTTTCCAATGGAAAGGGGCCCTGTCGCCCCTTTCTTTTTTTACAGATCGGCCTGTTGAAAAGCATCAGCGATCATGCCGGCGGCATTGCCAATGCCATAAAGGCCAGCACTGAATTCGGGTTTTTCTTTTGAGAACTCGCTGAAAGCCTTGAAAATGTTATTCTTTTTGCTTCCTGCCACCACATTGTAGCCGGCTTCAACCAGTTCAGTCCACTCTGTTTCGTTGCGCAGGGTAATACAAGGCCTTTCGGCGAAATAGGCTTCTTTTTGCAATCCACCGCTGTCGGTAAGCACCAGCTGGCATTTCTCGAGCAGAAAGAGCATTTCAAGATAACTCAGGGGCTCAGAGATAATGATATTTTTGTTCAGGGCAGGAAGTTTGCTGTGGCTCAGCACCTTGAAGGTGCGGGGGTGAACAGGCAGCACCAGGGGCAATTGACTGGCTATTTCGTTGAGTGCTTCAACGATTTGCTTTAAAGTAGCGGGTTGGTCGGTGTTTTCGGCCCGGTGAAGCGTTACCAATCCGAATTTTTTTGGCACCTTAATATTTTTTGGCGCTTTGCGCAAATCCGAAAAGTGCAGGTAAGCATCGTACATCACATCGCCGGTTAGCAGCACCCTGCTATCAAAGTGGTCGAACCCTTCGCGCTCAAGGTTGTCGAGGGCGGTTTGGGTGGGGCAGAAGAGCAGATCGGCAATGCGGTCGGTTAAGATGCGGTTGATTTCTTCGGGCATGCTCATGTTGAACGACCGCAGGCCCGCTTCGACGTGAGCAACCGGAAGTCCGATTTTTTTTGCAGCGAGAGCGCCGGCCAAAGTTGAGTTGGTGTCGCCATAAACCATAACCCAGTCGGGGTCTTCGCGCAGCATCACCTCCTCGGCACGCTCGAGCATTCGGCCAGTCATGGCACCATGCGGCAGGCTGTGTATACCCAGGTTGTAAGCCGGCTCAGGTATCTGCATTTCTTCAAAAAATACCTGGCTCATGTTGTGGTCGAAGTGCTGCCCCGTATGGACCATCACTTCCTGAAGACCCGCTCTGCTTGCAATCTCGCGGCTTACGGCAGCAGCCTTTATGAACTGCGGACGAGCACCGATTATGGTAAGTATTTTTTTCATTTTCTTACTAAAAGTATTTTTTTAATGAGAAGTTTTATGGTTTGTTTTTCAAAGAATGATCCTCTATCTCTCTGTGGTATTTTTTTACGATACCATTGATCAGGAAAAGGTTGATCACATATGCTGCGATTTCAACAGTGGCCAGGATGGCAATGAACTGCATTACAGTGAGGTGACGGAAAAATATCAAACCAGTGATCATCACAAAGTAGGTGATTTGCCAGGCCGCTTGGGTCTTTAGCTTTCGCAGGCCCACATAAACCATGGTGAGGGGCGAAACGGCCATGCGGGCCAAGGTGCTCCAGACCAGGATCTGCGCGTAGCGGCCCGATTCGGCATAGGGCGCTCCGGCATACCAGCCGAGCAGTTTGGGGCCAAAAAAAGTTAGAATCAATGCAAATGCCAATCCCAACAGGCTCAATACACCCAGCAATTGCCGGTATTCGCGCAGAAAAGATTCGCCTTTTCGCTTTCTTTCTGACACCTCCTGCAAAAAAACCTGTCCCACACTCATGGTGAGCAAGGCAGCGGGTACTACCAGCACCAGGCGCGTAAGGTCGAAATACCCCGCCACCTCCTGGCTGTAAAACTTGTTGATGAAAACGGTGGGAATCATCAGGCAGAATACATTGAGCGTCATCGGCAACATGCTGTAGAGGGGATAATCGGCATACTGCTTCACCAGTTTCTTTTGAAGAGCCCAGGAATGCAAGGTTGCTTTAAAATTGGCTCGCCGCAGCTGCAGCAAGCCGCTCACTACATTGGCCAGATGTCCAAACACATCGCCAACCACCAGTCCGGCAGGCCAGCGCAACTGCCCTAATCCCAATTGAACACCGCCTTCGGCAACCCGTCTGACGCCCTTATTGATCGAAATAGCCCTGAACTTTTTTTTGCGGATCAGGTAATAGTTCATGGTCTGGTAGGTACCCAGCATAAATACGCTGGCGGGCAAAAATAGCAACCACCAGGCCTGTGAGGCATTAATGTTGAGAAAAACGGCAAGACCATCCCTGAAAAGGCCCACCAAAATCAAAAGCAGGAGGCTGAACGCTAAATTAAAATAGAAGGCGACGAAAAACAGGTTGATAGCCTCGGGCTTTTTTTCAGGCTGCACAATGGCAGGCTCGTAACGAAGGGTAGAAAGAGTAACCAGTATTCCTACAATGCTGAGATAAACCGCATAGGCGCCAAACTCCTCGGGGGTATAGAGCCTGCGAAGGAATGGCTGCAGCAGAATTGCCACCAACTGGGCAGCGGCCGTTCCGGTAAAAAGGGTGAGGATACCTGAAAATAGCGACTTGTTGAGCCGGAGCTTCATCGGGTTTTCCCTGTTAAAAGGCTTTCACGCAAAGGTAATTGATTTTCCGAATGAACTTATTTCCGCAATTTGCATTAAATTTATCAAAAAAATGTCTCATGCGAATTTACCTGGTTGGCTTCATGGGCAGTGGAAAAAGCTCGCTGGGCAAGCGTCTGGCAAAAAAGCTTGACTATCCTTTTTCTGACATCGATCAGGAAGTGGAAGCCATTGCCGGTATTAGCATTCCTGATATTTTTCTCCGTTATGGCGAAAGCCGTTTCAGGCAGCTGGAGCAGGAGGCCCTGCATAATACGTTGCATTTCCATAAAGCGGTAATAGCCACTGGTGGCGGAACGCCCTGTTTTTATGATAATATGGATTTTATTAACGCGCACGGTGTTTCAGTTTACCTGCGGATGAGTCCTGTCAGCCTGGCTTCTAGGCTGGAACATGCACAAAAGCAACGTCCCTTGGTTGAGAATTACGCTGGCGAGAAGTTGTTGAGTTATATTGAAGAGAAATTGCAGGAGCGGGAGCCTTACTATCTGCAATCAAAATGCATAATAAAAGGCGAAACAGTAAAGATTGATCAGATCATCTCACTGGTTTTCGGGCACTGAGGCTATGGCCGGTTTTTCAGGCAACAAGCGACCGGCCTTTACGAACCTGCGCCGGTAGTAATAAGCAGAAAGCTCACTAATGGTGACGCCGTTGCTCGATGAAGTATGAATAAAACGGCCGTTACCGAGATAAATTCCCACATGGTCGATCCGGCTTTGATGGTAAATTCTGAAAAACACCAGGTCGCCTTCCTTCAGCTCTTCCACATCAATTGGCTTTACTGTTCTGGAAATATCTTGCGAGCTGCCCTTAAGTTCCAGCCCATAAACCTTGCGGTAAATGATCTTTACCAGCCCGGAGCAGTCAATACCGCCCTGACCCCTGCTACGCAAAACATGGGGCGTGCCCAGCCACTTGTAGAGCTCCATGTAAAGCATGGGATTACTGAGATAGTCGATGTCGACACCATTTTCCGCGAAAGCGCCAATCACCTCTATATAGGCCGAATCGAGCAAAACCGGAACTTCCTCGCTGGTGCCCGTTGGGGCTTGCCAAAAAACCGGAGGAATTAGAAAAACCATGAAAGCAACTGTTTTGCGGAATCTATTCAACAGCTTTCTGAGAGTTGTCCTTGCCAAAAGGGGTTTATTTTATGGTGGGAATGAAACTTTGTTCAGTTAAGAATGGGGTCGGTGGGGTAGTTTGACCAGATGGCGTAGTCGTCGCCAAGCTCCTTAAGCATGATGCTCCAAAGTTTTTCAGGTCCGTTGCCCATTACGGTTTCAAGGCTGCACTGGGTCACAATCCAGGAGTCTTCCTTTAGCTCGCGGTCGAGTTGTTTGGGCTCCCAGCCAGAGTATCCAATGAAAAAACGCACTTCTTCGGGGCTAACCAGCTTCAGGTCGATAAGCTCCATGAGCTTTTCAATTTCGCCTCCCCAAAACAATCCTTTGAGGATTTCCATGCTTCCCGTAACGCGCTCACCCAGGGTGTGCAGGTAAAAAAGGCGGTCGGGATGTACCGGGCCACCCAAAAACAATGGAAATTCGTTGGTAGGAAATTCCTTAACCACATCCTTAAGCTTAAGGTTAATGGGCTTATTAAGAATCAAACCGACACTGCCTTCCTCTTCGCTATGCTCAGCCAAAAGCACCACGCTGCGACTGAAATAGAAGTCGCGCAGGGTTGGCTCGCTGATAAGCAATTTACCGCGTGAAGGCGTTGTCTTGTTTTTATTCATGTTCAGAAAGTTATTACTTTTATTTTGAATAACGGCTCCTAAGGGTGTTTTTGTTACTTTTGGTACCGAAATCAGCAGTACAACAACAAATTCTTTGCCATTGTTCAAATGCGCCACATTGACAATTCAGGAAAATATCAACAACTGAGGGCCGCCTTTCCGCGCTTTGTTTATGAAACCGCCAGGGCAGAAAAGAATACTAAAGGCATTAGCCTGCAGTTTGTTTTTAGCCTAAACGATGAGTTGGTTTTCAGGCCTTCCATGTTTTTTCCCGATAAGGGGCGTTTTTTAAATTTGCCTGATGCGCTGCTGCAGACCCTGGCCTTTCATGTGGGTATGGTGGAAATGATCAGTTACTGGAAGGCATTTTGCTCGCCCCGCCTCCTGGTAAAGCCATTCAGGCTTACGCGCGGGCAGGAACAATGGTGGAAGAAGCTTTTCCGCTATGGCCTGGGTGAGTTCTTTTACACCAATGGCATTGAAGTGCCCGGTGAAGAAATGTTGGCGTTTGAATATCCAGCCCAGGCTGCTTCTTTCAAGAAATTCGAACTCGATCATCTTTCCGACAGCATCATTATTCCGGTTGGTGGGGGCAAGGATTCGGTCGTAACCCTTGAGTTGCTGAAAAATGCTGGTGCTGACATTTTGCCGCTGGTGATGAACCAGCGCGGGGCAACCCGCCAGGTGCTCGAAGCTGCCGGCTACGGCCCCGAAAACACCCTGGAGGTAAAGCGTACCCTCGATCCGCTGTTGCTCAAACTCAACGAGCAGGGATTTTTGAATGGGCACACCCCTTTTTCGGCCTTGCTGGCTTTTATGACCACTTTTTCGGCTGCCCTTACGGGGAAAAGACATATTGCCCTGTCGAACGAGTCGAGCGCCAACGAAGCAAGCATTCCGGGAACAAAAATCAACCATCAGTATAGCAAATCGTTTGAGTTTGAGCAGGATTTCAGAAACTACCTTTCTGAAAATTTGCTGGAGGGAGTAAACTATTTTAGTTTCCTCAGACCGCTCAACGAGCTGCAAATCGGGGCGTTGTTTTCGGGTTTCCGTCAGTATCACGGAGTTTTTAAAAGTTGCAATGCCGGGAGTAAAACCGATTCGTGGTGCTGCAACTGTTCAAAATGCCTTTTTACCTACACCATGCTTGCTCCATTTGTTGGGGAAGAAAAAATGGCAGCTATTTTCGGAGAAAATCTTTTTGAGAAAGTCAGCCTTGCCCCAATACTTGACCAGCTTACCGGAGCAGCCGAAAACAAACCTTTTGAATGTGTGGGCACCATAGATGAGGTGAACGCTGCCCTGCAGGAAACCATTCGCCAGAAGAAAGAAAGCAAGCTCCCGTCTTTGTTGCAGCACTACAAAAATCAGCAGTCAGCAATACCCGGGCAAAATAATTTCAATGAATTTCTTAATGATTTTCACGAACCCCACGCCCTTCAGCCCCGATTCAAAACCCTGCTTCAGAAAGCAATAAGTAACTTATAATCAAGAATTAATAATTGGAAATTAACCATTAACAATTGATTGTGAACCCTCAGCCATTTCAGGATTTTTTTCGCAACAAGAAGGTTGCTATTCTTGGTTTTGCCAGGGAAGGGCAATCGACCTACCGGGCCATTCGCAAGGTATTGCCTGACTTTCCGCTGGCCGTTTGTGATCGTCAGGCTCCGGGCAGTGAAGCTTTCCCCGAAAGGGAAAACGATAAGCAAACGCGCTGGTTCTTTGGCAATGATTATCTGGCTGGGATAATGGAGGCAGATCTCATCATAAAGTCGCCTGGCATTCCTTTCAGGGTGATTGAAAGCGAGTCCCAGCGCGAAAGGGTGGTGTCGCAAACGGGTTTGTTTTTGCAGCTGTTTCGGCGGCAGGTGGTAGGCATTACTGGCACCAAGGGAAAAAGCACCACATCGAGCTTGCTGTTTCATATACTTAAAATGGCGGGGCGTCAGGTACTGATGGCTGGAAACATTGGCATTCCGCCCCTCGACCTGATCGATGACATTACCGATGAAACCGTAGTGGTATTTGAAATGAGCAGCCATCAGCTCGAGCATATCAGGGTTTCGCCCCACATTGGCATTATACTTAATATTTTTGAAGAACACCTTGATCATTATGCCAGTTACCGCGACTACCAGCTGGCCAAGATGAATATTGCGCGTTGGCAGCAAGAAGGCGATGTGCTTATTTACAATCCTTTCAATGAAATTGTGGCAGGCCTGGTTGCTGAACTTGGCCTGGCCTCGGAGTTTTACCTGCTGGGCAATGCCCCGGGAAATCCCAACCTGATTTTTTGCGACAAGGGCAGCCTGGTGCTGAGCCTTGCCGGACGCGAATCGCGCATTCGCGACATTTGCCGGGTTCGTAAGCTGCCCGGCAACCACAACCTGTTGAATATTGCGGCCGCCAGCGCGGCGGCATACCTGCTGAAGGTGGCTCCCCTGCAAATTACACGAGCCGTGGCCAGCTTCGATGGATTGCAACACCGGCTGGAGTTTGTGGGTTTTTTCCGGGGCATTTCGTTTTACAACGATTCTATTTCCACTATTCCTGAATCGACCATCGAAGCCCTGAAGACATTTCCGGGAACCAATACCTTGCTGCTGGGCGGCTTCGACCGGGGCGTGAATTATTCATCACTGATAAATTTTCTTGCCGAATCGAAAGTACAAAACCTCGTCTTTATAGGAAAGGCCGGACGCCGGATGTATGAAGAAGGTAAAGCACTGCCTGGCATTCAAGGCAAAAATTGTCTTTTCCCTGAAAACTTTGAGCAGGCTGTTGAAATGGCCGCATCCAACACTCCCGCAGCAGGTATTTGCTTGCTTTCGCCTGCTGCAGCCAGCTACGATTCGTTCAAAAACTTCGAACACCGCGGGGAGACCTTTAAGGAGCTGGTTAGGAAGTTTGGTAGTTCAAACACCTAGCAGTGGCAGGTAATGTTAGTGGTGGCTCAGAGCACAGAGCTCAGGGCGCAGTGAATAGGGTTCCTAATTTAATATCAGAAAATTTTGGGTAAAAAAATAGCAGCAGGTTTTTTGGGCCTGCCGCTATTTTTGTCTTTAAAAAAAGATTACTTCTTGGTGGTTCTTTTTTTTGGTGCTGCCGGGGGTGGGGCGGCCACGCTGGGTTTGGTTGCGTTGCGGGGCCTGGTCTTTCCGAAGCTTCCCCTGAAAATTTTTCCGCGCCGGGTTTTCTGATCTCCTTTTCCCATAGCATGTATGTTTTAGGTTAAACAAAAATTCCTGCCATAAAATTAAGCAATCCGGGCGTGAAAGTCAATGCTTTACCGGCCGTGTTTCGAGAAATCTTTTTACCAGCAGCTCGGGGCTTTTTATGGACGCTTTGAGCCATGCAAGGCACAGTTCGTCGTAGTGGTCCTCGGTCAAGTGCCAAGGGATGTCACTTTTTCTGAGTCGGTTGGTTAGCTCATAAAGACAAACGGCTGCCGAAACAGAAATGTTGAAACTTTCTGTAAACCCCGCCATGGGTATGCGCAAGAAGTAGTCGGCCATTTCCTGGGCCTGGACCGAAAGCCCTTCTCGTTCGGTGCCAAACAGGAGTGCCACTGGCTTTTCGAGCGGCAGGTTTAAAGGTGTGAAGTCATGCTCGTGCGGACTGGTGGCAACAAGTTGGTAGCCTTGCTGCTTTAGTTTGCTGAGGCAGGTCTTGGTATTGAACTCCCCATCGCTGTAACGATTGAGGTTCAGCCATTTGTTGGCTCCCATAACCACCTCAGGGTTAATTTCATAATCGTTACGGTTTTCGATAATGTGCACATCCTGCACCCCAAAGCATTCGCACGAGCGAAGCACGGCACTGGCATTTTGGGGTTGGTAAATGTCTTCGAGTACTATTGTTACATGGCGGGTTCGGCCCGTGAGCACTTGCTGTATCTTTTCCAGGCGCGATCGGGTAACGAAATCGTTCAGAAATTCGATAACAAGCTTGCGCGTATGGCTGTCCATTCCTGTCTTTATTTTTCTTGTTGGCTTTTGATGATCATACCTGCCAGACGAAACAGCAGCCTGCTCGATACTATGCCGTCCATTTCTCCAGGTCCGGTTTCCACAAGGTCGGCACCAATGATTATTTTTCCCTGGCTAAGGATGCTTTCGAGCAGGTAAATGGCCTGGTTGAACGAGAGGCCACCTGGCAGGGGTGTGCCAGTGCCCGGACAAAGGGCCGGATCGAGGCCATCCACATCCAGGGTCACATACACCTCATCGGGTAGTTTTTCTATTATTTCTTTGCATATCTCCGACCAGTTCTCACCCTCAAAAAGGCGGTTGTGGATATCGCGATCAAAATAGGTGCGAATTTTTCCGGGACTTTTACTGATCGCTTGCACTTCCTCCGGGCATAGTTCGCGAATCCCCACCTGCACCAATTTTTCCACACCCTCTGTTTTTATAGCATTGTGCATTATGGAGGCATGTGACTGGGTGAATCCCTGATACGCCTCGCGCAAATCGGCATGGGCATCAATTTGAAGGATGCCGAAACCAGGGCGTTTGCGGGCCAGTGCCCTGATAAGGCCAAGAGGCACGCTGTGTTCGCCACCAAGTACCACGGGTACCTTTCCCTGCTCAAGGTACATCAGCGACTTAAATTCCAGCTCCAGGCTTAGCTCCTCGCTGGCCGCATTGATTTCCTTCAGTATGCTGGCCATCTCTTCGCTATCCTCGGGTTGCCCTCCCAGTTCCAGGAAGTTGATGTATTGGCTCGATTTTTTTCTGAGCTGGTTGTTGCGGTTAACCATGGCCGGGTCAATGCTTTCCATGGCCATGCCCTGCTTCCAGGCATCAGGCGCAAAGGGATCGAACAAGTCGATCTGAAAGGAAGTTTCAAAAATTTTCTTTGGTCCGGCAGAAGTTCCGTCGAAGTTCGACACGGTAACGTCCCATGGAATGGGTATAAAAACAACCTGCGCATTTTCGAGGGTGAAAGGCAGGCTGAAAATGTTATTGTTGGTATTGCCTGTGGCGTTGGGGTTGTAACCCTCAAGGGCATCGTTATTCTTCATGACCATCAAATTTTTTATTACAACAGGCTTAAGTTAGTAGCAAAAATAAAAAAAGCCCCGGAAATTCCGGAGCTTTTCAATGCTTGCTTAAAGGGATTACTTAACCACTTTTGCCAACTCAGCACCAGCCTTGAATTTAACAACCTTCTTGGCGGGGATAGTAATTTCCTTGCCAGACTGTGGGTTGCGGCCTTTGCGGGCTTCTCTCTTGGAAACGGAGAATGATCCGAATCCTACCAAGGCTACTCTGTCACCTTTTTTCAGCGACTTAGTGGTGGCGCCGATGAATGCGTCCAATGCTTTTTTTGCGTCGGCTTTGGTCAAACCTGCTCCTGATGCCATAGCATCAATCAATTCTGCTTTGTTCATTTTTTGTTTGTTTTAGTTACACGAGTAATTGGTTGCTTCCATTAAACATTGCAAATATAGGCCATTTCTAAGAAAATGCAAGCCCAACGGGCGAAATGTGCCGTTTTTGTTGAAAAAACAGCCTTTTTGTTAATAACTCAGGGCTAAAACAGGCGCTAACAAAGGGTTTTAGGGAAAAAATAGCCTTAAATAGGCATATTTTTCAGGTCATCTAATCTGAACCCGCGCAAAAAATCAGCGGTGTTCATGCGTTTTTTTCCGGCCATTTGCAGGCTTTTTACCTCCACCATGCCGTCGGGGGTAGCGAATGCTAAGAGGTTTTTCCCATCAGAAGAGATTTCGCCGTACTTACGCGTGTGGGGCATTTCCCGGGCTGCCGCCTCAAAAATTTTAAGTATTATTTCCTTCTCGTCAACCTTAATTACCGTGAAGGCACCTGGAAATGGGCTCATTCCGTGAATGTGGTTTACTACTTCGCGGCATGGTCTTTTCCAGTCAATCAGGCAGTCTTCCTTGTATATCTTTGGCGCTTTTTTCAGTTGAGAGCTTTCTGCAAGCAGCATTGACTGGTCAAGCGGTTCAACTTTGTCCTGTGCAAGGGCATCAATGGTTTTCAGCACCAGGTCTGCGCCTGCCACCATGATACGGTCGTGAAGGCTTCCGGCTGTTTCATTTTCATGAATGGCCATTTTTTCCTGGAAAAAGATCTTTCCTGTGTCTATTTCGCGGTCGAGCAAAAAGGTGGTCACCCCTGTTTCATTTTCGCCGTTTATGATGGCCCAGTTGATGGGTGCTGCGCCCCGGTATTGGGGCAGCAAGGATGCATGCATATTGAAAGTGCCCTTAGGAGGAAGGCTCCACACCGCTTCTGGCAGCATACGAAAGGCCACCACCACCTGCACATCGGGTGCCAGGCCTTTCAACGCTTCAAGAAATTCAGGCGATTTGAGCCTGTCAGGCTGGAGCACCGGTATGCCTTGTTCTGTGGCATACTTTTTTACGTCTGAAGGCTGAAGCTTTAACCCGCGGCCAGCTGGTTTGTCTGGAGCCGTCACTACACCTACCACATTGTATCCGCCTTCGCATAGCTTTTTAAGAGAAAAAGCCGCCAGGGCAGGGGTACCCATAAATACAATGCGAAGGTCTTTGGGGTTCATAATAGGGCTCAGGCACCAAGCCTGTTTTTCAGGTCGACCATTTTTATGGCGGTAATGGCAGCTTCGTCGCCTTTGTTGCCATGCACTCCGCCTGCCCGCTCGCGTGCCTGCGAGAAATTGTCAGTAGTAAGTACGCCGAAAACGACCGGGATACCCGAGTCGAGCCCCAGATTCATTAGACCCTGGCTAACGGCCTGGCAAATGAACTCGAAGTGGCGCGTTTCGCCCTGGATTACACAACCCAGGCAGATCACGGCATCTACATCGAGCTGATCAATAAGATACCCGGCTCCCTGTGGCAGTTCGTAGCTTCCTGGCACATAATGCACATGCAGGTTCTCTTCGGGCATACCGTGCTTCTTGAGGGTCTCAACGGCTCCGCCCAGCAAGGCTCCGGTAATCTCAGCATTCCATTCAGAAACAACGATGCCCATGCGCATCTTTTCTGCGCTGGGCACCTTTGCGGGATCGTAAAATGACAGATTCTGTTTCTTTCCGTCCATCAAAATGTCTTATTTCTGTATACTGGTACGTCCGATGTACCTTTCAATATTGCGGCCTTCGGCCGAGTTAAGGTATTCGTCGCGAATACGCTCGTAGAGGTTCAGCGCCTCGGCGGGCTGACCCATTTCTTCAAAAAGCAATCCGGCTTTAAAAAGGTAGAGGGGAGTGGTAAACTCGTTGGGCTTATAGCGATATGCTTTGCGGTAGTAGCGGGCAGCGCCGCTCTGGTCGCCCAGCTCCAGGTGGGCATCGCCAATGGCACCATAAGCCATTGCGCCAAGCACTTGGTCTCGTCCGCGGAATTTCTTCAGATGTTTAATGGCATCCTCATAGTTGCCAAGCTTCAGGTAGCTCATGCCGGCATAGTAATGCGCCAGGTTGGCCGACTTGGTAAAACGATAAGAAGAGATGATGTCAAGAAAACCAGGATACTCAGCATCGCCATCCAGGGCAAGCTGCAGGCTGTCCTGCTCAAAATATATTTCTGCCATAAACATTTCGGAACGGGCTTCCTTTTCGCGCGGAGCAAGGATAAAACGGGTGTAGCCAATGTATCCGGCAATGATCAGTACGATCAGGGCTACGGCCCACATGATGCCGTTCTGGTTGCGCTCAATAAACTGCTCGGAGCGGCTCAGTGCCTCTTCAACCGCCAAAATGTTTTTTTCGTCTTGTGGATGCTTTTTGCTTTTTGACATATTTTCTTGATTTAGGCTGCAAAATTAATTTATTTTTGCGTGTTTCAAATGTTTTTGCGGTTTTTTTTGGAAACCCCTTTCGGGGAATACGGTGAAGGTCTTATTCAATAAAATAAGACCAAACCAAATATTTGACCCCATTGTGCCGTTTCAGAATAAAGCCTTTTAATAATTCCAGCCGATGCGCAGCCCCCGACTGTTTGTTTTTTTGTTGTTTTTGCCATTAATGGCCAGCATTATTTATTCGTGCCGCGATGACAGCTTTGATCCCAGCCCGGATATCACCTTGGGTTTTTCGGCCGACTCACTGCTGTTCGATACGGTTTTTACCACCGTGGGCACTTCCACCCGCTCCTTCAGGGTGTATAACAACCACAGCAAGCGCATACGCATTTCTTCGGTGGGTCTGGGCCGTGGTGCCGAATCCTATTTCAGGGTGAATGTCGATGGCCGCTCAGGAAGCCAGCTGCGCGACATTGAGATCGGCGCAAACGACAGCATATTCGTTTTTGTAGAGGTAACGGTTGATCCGGTTAACCAGAACTTGCCGCTGATTATTGCCGACAGCCTTGTTTTCAATATAAATAACAACATTCAGGATGTGAAGCTGGTGGCTTGGGGGCAGGATGCAAACTTTATTCATCCCAACTACACCGAACCTTCGGGTCTCTCTTATCACCTGATTACCGAAAATTCGGTGTGGACCTCCGACCTGCCTTATGTTGTTTACGGCTTGGCAGTGGTGGCGCCCAACATCACTCTTACCGTGGAGGAAGGCACGCGCGTTCATTTTCACAACAATGCCAGCCTGGTTTTCCTTGCCGAATCTACATTCAAGGTTAATGGCACGGCCGAGCAGCCAGTGAGCTTTCAGGGCGATCGCCTCGAGTCGTTTTTCGAAAACCAGCCCGGGCAGTGGGGCCGCATTTGGCTCACCGCCACCAGCAAAGACCACGAAATAAATTATGCTGTGATAAAAAACGGTAGTGTGGGCCTGCACGTCGATAGTATCGGCAGCCACACTTCGCCCACTTTAACCATCCGCAATACCATTATAAAAAACATGAGCCTGGTGGGCCTGCTGGCCCAGGGTAGCCATGTGGTGGCGCAAAACACCGTGATAGCCAACTGCGGCGAAAACACCCTATACCTTGCCCTTGGCGGGAAATACGACTTCAGGCATTGCACCTTTGCCAATTACTACAACCTGCCCAATACGCCTTTGAGGCAGATTCCTTCGGTGTGGTTTAACAACTACTACCGCGATGTGGATGGCAATATTCAGCAGCGCGACTTTACATCGGTGTTCTTTGGCAATTCCATCATATACGGCAGCCTGCAGGAAGAGTTAATTTTCGACCTGGTGCCGGGGTCTGATTTCAATTATACCTTCGATCATTGCCTTGTGCGTACCCAGCGCGACACCTTTAATCCAAGCTATATCAATATTATCAAAAACCAGGTGCCCCAATTCAACAACCTGTCGGTTCAGGACTACCGCCTCAAGGAAAACTCACCCGCCATTGGCGCAGGCAAAACCATCATTGCCCAGGGCGTTCCTTTCGATATTCTTGGACGTAACCGCGTCCTTCGCCCAGACCTTGGGGCGTATCAGTATTACGAAATAGAAGAAGATTAAAGTTTATTCTCCGCTAGCCAGCGGATCATGAGCTCTCCCGCACGTGCGGGATCGGTTGGGGTTCGGAGTTAGGTGTTGAGTGGTTTTTTATTCCAGATTATCTTTAACGATTTATGATTCAAATAAAAAGAGGCCGTCTCAAAGCATCACTGCGAGACGGCCTCTTTTATGATAATCTGGTTTTCCATGCAATCAGGTGCAGCGCACCCTAATATTGGTAGCATTTGGCAATAACGATGCACAAAAAGGTGCAGCGCACCGAGATATTTAATGTTGCGGTGCGCTGCACCTAATGAACAACCCTGGGCACTTTGGGCTACCAATATTTCGCGGCGCTGCCGCTTTGCATTTAAGGTGGAAATGCCAATATTTGATTTGGGTTAATTTGTGCAAAGATTTGTGCCCATTTGTGGAAAGGCCTTTTTTTAAGAACAAGGATTACTTTCAGTGAACTCTCATCTAGTCAGCGGATCGGTTAACGATTTTTGTTTTCATATTTTAAAAACCCTAATCCCTATTTCCCCAGGATTTCCTTCATTTTTTTGCCGATATCGGCGGGTGAGTCGACCACATAAACGCCGCATTCGGTAAGGATCTTCTTTTTGGCTTCGGCGGTGTCGTCTTTTCCGCCAATAATGGCGCCGGCGTGGCCCATGGTGCGGCCTTTGGGGGCCGTTGCTCCGGCAATGAAGCTAACAACCGGTTTGTTGCCATGGTCGCGGATATAATAAGCGGCTTCGGCTTCCATGTTTCCGCCAATCTCGCCGATCATAATAATGCCTTCCGTTTCCGGGTCATTCATTAGCAATTCCACCGCCTCTTTCATGGTAGTGCCTGGAATCGGGTCGCCACCAATGCCGATGCAGGTCGATTGACCCATGCCGGCCTTGGTCACCTGGTCAACGGCTTCGTAGGTTAAGGTGCCAGAACGCGACACAATGCCAATCTTGCCTTTGCGGTGAATAAAACCGGGCATAATACCTACTTTGGCTTCATCGGGTGTGATGATGCCGGGGCAGTTGGGACCAATCAGACGCACGGGCTTGCCATTGAGGTATTCCTTCACTTTTAACATATCCTGCACCGGTATGCCTTCGGTAATGCATACGATCACCTTAATTCCTGCTTCGGCGGCCTCCATAATGGCGTCGGCGGCAAAGGCCGGTGGCACGAAGATCAGGCTCACGTTGGCGCCGGCCTGCTTCACGGCATCCGACACACTGTTGAACACCGGACGGTCAAGATGGGTCTGCCCGCCCTTGCCTGGCGTTACGCCACCCACCACATTGGTGCCGTATTCAATCATTTGGCTGGCATGAAAAGTACCTTCGCTACCGGTAAAGCCCTGCACAATCACTCTCGAATCCTTATTGACAAGCACGCTCATGGGGTCGTTTTTTTGTTTTTCTGTATTTGAAAGATCAAAAATAATGTTTTCCGGCAAAAGAAAGTTGAAAAGTTGAAGGGTTGAAAAGTTGAAAAGTTTATTTTTTTTGGCAGTGGCATTTATATTGGTTTAAATTTGTAATACACACAATGAAAGGAGGCCCTCATGAACCAGTATTACACAAAGGACACGATCTGTGCACCAGCCACTGCGCCTGGAATGGCAGCCATAGCGGTGATCAGGCTTTCAGGACCTAAAGCATTTTCTATGGCCGAAGCCTGCTTTGAACCACAGAAAAAAGGGATCGCCTTCTCTGATATTCCATCGCATAAAGTCACCCTGGGGCGGTTTCACGAATCTGAACGGCCCATTGATGAGGTTTTACTGACAAAATTTGTTAACCCCCATACCTATACCGGAGAAGATTTGGTGGAAATTTCTTGCCATGGCTCGCCTTTTATTCAGCAGGAAATCTTAAGGATCCTTATTGACCTGGGCGCCCGAATGGCCCGGCCAGGAGAATTTACCATGCGGGCTTTTCTCAATGGGCGAATGGACCTTTCGCAGGCTGAAGCCGTGGCCGACCTTATCGCCTCTAACTCTGCTGCTTCGCACCAAATGGCCTTTCGGCAAATGCGCGGACATTTCTCCGAGAAGATCAGGGAGTTGCGCCAACAACTGGTAAACTTTGCCGGACTGATTGAACTGGAGCTCGACTTTAGTGAAGAAGATGTGGAGTTTGCCGATCGCGGCAGCCTTACCAATTTGCTCGACACCATTGAAAGCGAGATCGGACGCCTGAAACAAAGCTTTTCCATGGGTAATGTGCTTAAAAACGGCATTCCTGTAGCCATAATAGGCAAACCCAATGTGGGCAAATCCACACTGCTCAATGCACTGCTAAACGAAGAACGGGCCATTGTCTCCGACATTCCCGGCACTACCCGCGACACCATTGAGGATACCATTGCGATCAACGGGGTGGCTTTCCGCTTTATTGATACTGCCGGGCTTCGACACAGCGAGGATACCATTGAAACCTTCGGTATAGAGCGCACTTACGAAAAGATCAGGCAAGCGGCAATAATCCTATACATGTTTGATGCCAGCGAGACTACCCTTGAAGAAATTACGGAGACCCTCAATGATTTTCGTGAGCGGTTTTATGATGAAAACAAACGACTAATTCTGATCGCTAATAAGATCGACCTGTTGGAAGAAATTCCCCACCATTTCCGCAACCTGGTCGAGCTGGAAACCATATTCGTGTCGGCCAAGCGCAAGGAAAACATCAATATGATTGCCGATAGCCTTTTAAGTTCGGTCAGCACCGCCAGCGAAGAAGAAAACCAGGCCATTGTAAGCAACAGCCGCCACTACGAAGCCCTGGCCAAAACCGCCGAAGCCATTTCGGCAGTGCGCCGTGGCATTGAAGAGAACCTTCCTGGCGACCTGATGGCCATCGACCTGCGATCGGCCCTGCACCACTTGGGCACCATCAC
>JAWLCS010000023.1:0-53966 GCA_041687035.1 Bacteroidales bacterium | reverse complement strand
CCAAGGGTTTGAATTCCAGTCGCGGAACCAGGTATTTCAGGCTGAAGGCAATGGGTTCCAGCAGTTCCAGCTTCTCCGAAAGCGTTTCTTTCATATGCAGCAGGCAGGGGCTCATTTCGCAAAGCACCGGCAGCTTTCCGTTTTCAGATGCCTTAAGCAAGGCGGCTTCCAACTCATTGGCCTTGTGCTTTCCTTCTGCCTTAAAGCCCTTACTCGAAAAAGCCATGCCGCAACACAAATTATTTAAACCCTCCGGGAGCACCACTTCATACCCTGCTTTAGTGAGCAAAGAAAGGGTTTTTTGCACCAGGGCTTCCTTTTCAGGATCGCCGGGCGAAAGACCGAAAGTGCGATTGATACAGGCAGGGAAATAAACCACTTTCCCATTAGCAGCCTCAGTTTGCGGTAATTTGACCGAAGGTGCTCCTTTTGGGGTATTGGAATCCCATACCGGGGTGCCAATCAGGCGATGTAAAAAGCCAGTGGTCGAAACCAACACTCCGCTGCCCAAGATTCTTTGCTTTGCGTATCCCACATTGAGAAAGAACCTGAGAAATACAGTAACCCCGGCCATGTTGCGGCCAATGAAACGGGCCACACCATGGCTGAAAGCCCCGTTGTTTTTGAAACGCAAATCCTTCACCAAAGTGCCGGTGTTAATATCAACCGGGCAGTTCAGTGCGCAAAGCCCATCGGTGGCGCAGGTGGCATCGCCCTGGTATTTAAAAGCTTTCGCCAGATGGCGGTATTCATTGCCAAAGTTTTGCTTTGTTTCCAATTCATGCAGCCTGCGATAGATCACAATACGCTGCCGAGGGGTCAAAGTCAGATCCTTTGATGGGCAGGCAGGCTCGCAGAAACCGCACTCAATGCATTTATCGATCAGTTCGTGCGCGGCGGGCATGGGCTTCAGGTTGGCTAAATGTATCTGCGGGTCTTCATTGATCAGCACCCCCGGATTCAGAATACCTTTGGGATCGATGATCTGTTTTATACTTTTCATCACCTGGTAAATGTCGTCGCCCCACTCCCTGGCCACATAAGGCGCCATATTGCGGCCAGTGCCGTGCTCAGCCTTCAGGCTGCCGTCAAATTTCAAGGTCAGCTCAGCAAGCTCTTCCATAAAGCGCTCATAGTGCTTCACTTCTTCGGGGTCTGAAAAGTCGGGCATTATGACAAAATGAATGTTGCCATCGAGCAAATGACCCCAGATGACATAACCCTGGTAATCAAACCTTTCAATCAGTTTTTTCAGTTCGGTAAGGGCATCGGCCAGCACCCCGGCCCTGAATGCCAGGTCTTCTATGATACAGGCGGTTCCGGGCGCACGTGCCGATGCGGCAGAGGTGAACAAGCCTTCGCGCACCCGCCACAGCATGGCATAGGTTTCGGCATCAGTGGTAAACTCCAGGGGAAAAACTGTGGGAATTTCCTTTAAGCCTGCCTCAATATCTTTAATTTGTTTTTTCAAAGTTTCTGGATCAGAGGCCGAGGTGTCAATCAGCAAAGCCACGTGTTCCGGGTCAAGTTCCTTAAGCACCGAAGGCATACCTGGCTTATCGGCAACAGCTTGCAGAGCATTATAATCCATAAGCTCGGCGGCACTTACCTGGCAATTGCGCAGGGGTGTTATGGCCTGGCAGGCATGGCGGATATTTGGGAAAAACACAAGCGAGGTGGCCTTAAGCGGCAGGTTGGGAACGGTTTCGAATGTCGTCTCTGAAATAAAGCCCAGGGTTCCCTCTGAGCCAATCATCAAATGCTCTAAAATATCAATGGGGTCATCAAAATCGATCAGCGAATTGACGCCATAGCCGCAGGTATTTTTCAGCTGGTATTTGTGCCTTATTTTTTCGCGCATGACCTGATTGCCCTTCACGCTTTCTGACAATTGCACCAGTGCGGTGAGCAGGGCTGCATGCGATTTGCGGAAGGCTTCCCGGCTTTCCTCCTTGCGGGTGTCGAGCATGGTGCCATCGGCCATGACCAGCCGCATACCGCGGATGGTGTGGTAGCTGTTATATTTGATGCCATAGCTTGAGCCGCTGGCGTTGTTGGCCACAATGCCGCTGATGCGGGCTGAGTTGATGGAAGCCGGGCTGGGGCCAAGTTTTCGCCCAAAATGAGCGAGCCTCCGGTTTGCCAGGCCCCCGGTTAAACCACATTCAAAAGTGGCCAACTTCCCATCCTCCGAAATGCTGCTTTTAGAATACAGGTCGCCGATCTCCATTAGCACCGAGTCGGTTATGGTCTGTCCGCTCAGGCTGGTTCCGCCTGCTTTGAAGGTAATAGGTACCCCCGCCTCATAACAGGCCTTGATTACCATCAGCGCTTCCTGTTCCGACTCCACCCGCACCGCCAGTTGCGGCACCAAACGGTAAAAGCTCGCATCGGTACCTTTGCTCAGCAAATCAACCTGCCGGGTATAAACACGTGAAGCACCAAGCTTTTTTTTAAGCAAACTCGAAAGGTCTCTTACCTTTTTTTCCATAAAACATGGAGCATTAAAAAGAAACAATCAGCCCTGCCAAAACCGGCAATAAGGCCGGAAAAATTTAGTAGTTTTGCCTTGCTGAAGGCCTTGAATGAGCCAAAGTTAGCATATAAAATAAACGAACCATGAGGAAAGCGATCATTTTACTCTTGTTGATTTCTGCCAGTGCCATTGCTTGCGCACAGGTTAAGCCCGGCATTGATGTGTTGCGCGAAAAAGGGTTCGAACCCTTACGGGGAAAACGTGTGGGGCTTATCACCAATCCTACTGGTGTTGACAGTAAGCTTCGCTCCACCATTGATATTCTGCACGAAGCTGCGGGGGTTGAGTTGATAGCCCTTTACGGCCCCGAGCACGGGGTGCGCGGCGAATACCCCGCAGGCGAGCTGATCGACAACAAACTGGATCCTGAAACGGGCATCCCCATGTTCAGCCTGTACGGCCGCACCCGCAAGCCCACGCCCGAAATGCTCAAGGGTGTGGATGTGCTGGTTTACGACATTCAGGACATTGGCTCGCGCTCATACACCTATATCAGCACTCTTGGCTTGGCCATGGAAGCCGCCGCCGAAAACAACATCGAGTTGTTGGTGCTCGACCGCCCCAACCCGCTGGGCGGTCAAAAGTTTGAAGGCCCATTGGTGGAGCCCGGCTTCATTTCTTTCGTGAGCCAGTTTCCGATTCCTTACGTGCATGGCTTTACCGTGGGCGAGCTGGCGCATTTTCTCAACGAAGAAGGCCTGCTTGCCAACGGCGTGAAATGTAAACTTACTGTGATTGAAATGCAGGGCTGGAACCGGCAGATGCTTTTTGAGGATACCGGCCTGCACTGGGTGCCATCTTCTCCACACATTCCACACGCCCACTCGGCTTACTTTTACCCAGTATCCGGCATCCTGGGCGAACTTTATGTGGTCAACATCGGGGTGGGTTACACCCTTCCGTTCCAGACCTTTGCCATCGACTGGATCAGCAATGCCGGGGAGTTGGCCAGGCGGTTAAACCGGCTTGAGATACCCGGGGTCATTTTCAGGCCCATTCACTACCGGGCCTACTACACCGATATGAAAGACAAAATGCTGCACGGGGTGCAGGTGCACCTGACCGATGTGCACAAGGCACCGCTCTCGCTTATACAGTTTTATGTGTTGCAAGAACTAAAGAAAATGTATCCCGAAAAAAATGTTTTTGAGCTTTGCCAGGCCAGCCGCCATGACATGTTCGACAAGGTTTGCGGCACCGACAAGATCCGCAAGACCTTCGAAAAAAGATTCATGGTTGAAGACATACTCCCGCTCTGGACAAATGACATTCCGGCCTTTATGAAAAAAGCGGAAAAGTATTTCTTGTATTAAGCCTTGAAAAACTAACAGACCGAAAAAGGGTAATCACTTACTCCTGCCCTTCCTCTTTTTTCTTAATGCCAAAACCCTTGTCTATCTTCAGGAAGCGAAGCACCAGGAAGCCGGGAATGGTACAGATCATCACCCAGATAAAGAAGTTCTGATAGCCGATGATCTCCTGCAGCCAGCCCGAGAACATGCCCGGAATCATCATACCCAGGGCCATAAAGCCGGTACAAATGGCAAAGTGAGCGGTTTTATGCTTGCCTTCGGCAAAGTAGATCATAAACAGCATATAGGCAGTAAACCCAAAACCGTAACCAAACTGCTCAATGGCCACTGAGCCGGCAATGAGCCAGAACTCAGTGGGCGTGGTATACGACAGGTAAACGTACATCAGGTTTGGCAAGTTTATGGCAAAAGTCATGGGCAGGATCCAGAATTTGAGGCCCTTCTTTGAGGCCATCAAACCACCGAGAATTCCTCCAACGGTGAGCGCCAAAATTCCAATGGTACCATAAATTAGACCCACATCGCCTGTGGTAAGCCCGAGGCCCCCAATTTCGCGGGCATCAAGCAGGAAAGGCGATGCCATTTTTACCAACTGGGCCTCCCCAAGCCTGAACAACAGGAAAAATGCCAGTGCGGCGCCAATGTTTGGCTTGCGGAAGAATGACCCGAAGGTCATGAAAAATTCGGTGAAGGCATTTTGTCCGGCTTCCTGCACCAGCGCCTTGTCGGTTGCCGGCCGCGGAAGGATGAAGCGGTGGTAGGCAAAGAACAAAAGGAATAAGCCTGCCAGGACAAAGAAGGTAATAGACCATGCCAGGGGAATGTTCCCTGAGCGGCCTTCGAAGAAAGCCTCGGCCGGGCGGTCGAGCTTGCGATCCACCTGAATGGCGATCCAGGCCGTTTGGTTCCAGTTATCTTCATTGAACACCAGGCGATCGCCCTGAATCATTCGGATGCTGGCATCGCCCCTGCGAAACCTTGAGTTCAGCACGATCTCCTTTCCTGTTTCAGGCGGTGCGGAAAGGGTAATGCCAATTAAACCGATATTTCCCTGCATGGCTTCCAGGTTAACATCAGGTCCGGTGTCTCGTCTGAAGCGCGCACGCAGCCACCCAGCCAGAGGATCAGAAACGTTTCGCGAAAAACGGGAAGGCTGCTTTGGTTCAGCCGTCGTTTCGGGCAAAACAAAGCCGTTCTCCAGGTTCTGACCGGCAACCCATTTTCTTAAAGAATCGGCTGTTTCTTTAGTGATATTTTGGGTTGATAATGTAAGCGTTTCGGCCGAAACCAGAAAAGTAAGCTCATCGGTTTGGGCTTCGCTTGGGGGTTGGGCTAATTCGGTTTCCAAAGCGGCTGCCGGGCTGGCAAAAATGTTAAATTGCACCGGCTCCTGTCCTGTGAACACCTCAAAAAAGCCGGCCAAAATAATAAGAAGGCCTTGGCCCGTGATCATGGCAAAGCGGTAAAAGGTGCTCCGTATCCCCACAAAATAGGCCTGCTCGTGCTCCTTCAGTCCCAGCATATAAAAACCATCGGCGGCAATATCGTGGGTGGCCGAGCTGAATGCCAGCAGCCAGAAAAACGCCAGAGTGTATTGGAAAAATCCCGGAAGGGGAATGGTGAAGGCTACTCCCGCCAGCCCAGCACCCACCAGCAACTGCATGACCACAATCCACCAACGCTTGGTTTTGAACAGGTCCACAATGGGGCTCCAAAGCGGCTTTATGACCCAGGGCAGGTACAACCAACTGGTGTATAGGGCAATGTCGGTATTGGAGATGCCGAGGCGCTTGTACATGATCACCGACACGGTCATTACTACCACGTAAGGGATTCCCTGCGCATAATACAGGGTCGGGATCCATGCCCAGGCCGAGCGTTTTGTTTCCTTTGCCATTGGCTTTCAGGTTTGGTTTTCGATTGGGTTGCTAATATAGTTTATTCAATTCAGCCCCTTTGAAATAATGGGCAAGAATGGCCTTGTAATCATAGCCTTTGGCTCCCATTACCGCGGCACCGATCTGGCAAAGGCCAACACCATGACCCCAGCCGGCACCTTTCAGCGTGAAGGACTGCGGTATGCCATCCTTCATTTCTCCCTTTTCGGGAACAAAAGCCGAGCTGTAAAGGTGGGAGGGAGAAAATGCCTTGCGGATCTCCAGTTCCTTGCCAATGGTCATGTTGCCTTTAGTTCCCCTGATCAGCAGTTTGACCAGTCTGCCTGAAACGCCCCGCTCCACGGGTATCAGGTCCAGCACATCAGCCACATCTACGTTTACGCGGGTGCGAAGCAATTCTTGGATGCGTTCCTGGGTCAGGGTAACTTCCCAGCGGAAAAAGTCGTAGGTTTCCTGGTCGTAGTCTTTAAGCACTTGCGACAGGATCTCCTTATCGTGGGTGTTGCAGAAGGCAGGCGGGTTGCCCAGGATCCAGATTTCTGAGGCCGGTTCCTTTGTAAGATCGATGTCAAATCCTGCGGGTGTTTCAGGGTTGTCGATTACCATGTCCAGGTAAGGGTGCTTCACCGGCTCCCACACATTTTCAAAGCGCTCGCTGATGCCGCCGCAACATTTTGAATAGCGCGCATCGCATATTTTGCCCTGGTAAGCAAGCACCTGCCCACGGGTGATCTCTATGGCTTCTTCCACGGCCTTGCGCGTAACGTTGGTAATGCCCTGGTAGCGCTGGCAGTGGTCATCGGCACACACATCGAAATGGAGGTGATCCTCGCGGTCGTACCAGCGGATGCGTTCTTCGGGGCCATCGAGCGAAGAAACGTATTTGCCATCGGTTTTAATCTTTCGTCCCTTTTCTGTTTGTGCCAGCAGCCAGCTACGAGAAATGACCGCATGCGCCTTCAGCAAATCAGGCGAGGAAGTGGCGCTCATTTCGGAAGAGATTACGCTGGTAAGATAATCTTCAAGGCTGATGACATTAATAGCGGTCAGATGCCCGGGCTCGCTGATGATTTCCAGGCTGCCTTTGAAACGCTGATCCTGTTTCCTTTCCCAGTGAAAGTTAATGCCGATGGTCACGTCCATCAGGTCGAAGCTGGCAGTGTCATAATCAAGTGGTTCAAAAATAACCGGCCATTCAGCCATAATCTTTCTGCCTTCAACAAAAAGGAGGGGCTCACCATCCTGAAAATGAAGGCTGCCATTGCCTTCATAAATTTCGCCGGAAGGCAAATGCTTGTATTTCCCATTAAGGCAAAATTTCACTTCTGGGGCAAAAAGAATACCGACTTTAATTACCGGGTCCATAGCTTAGTCTCTTTTTTTTATTGCCTTTTTTAGTTGCTCCCAATTTTCTGATTCCAGGGTAACCTGGCCCAGGATATCGCGGCTGGTATCGAGATCAAGTTTGTTAAAATCTTCCTGCCTTGGGATGATTAGCACCCCGCCAAGGTCGACGGCAGCCGGGCTGAGCATGATCTTTTCCGGGTCTTCGGCAAAGAACTGCCAAGGGCGGTGGGCATTGCGCGGAAAAAGGAAGATGCGCCAGTAATCATTGTTCCAACTGGCTAAAATGTTCATCATGGGCTCAGTCTGATCGGGTTCAAAAGCTTTAAGCACGGCAATGGCCTTTTCAAGCTGTGATTCAAGCCAGTTCGGGTCAGGGCTGGAAAATACCAACACATGACGCAAGTAAGGCTCCAACGCATGAACGGTTGATCCCTTTTCTTCGAGCAGCAATGTTTTCAGGGATTTTTCAAAGTCCTGCTCAATGGGCATAAACCCTTTATTACCTGCCTGAAAGTGGAAATGATCGGGAGCCGAGGCGCCGCAATGCGGGCCGTTGTAAAACACCACAAAGTTGTCAAGTACTTTTGCCAGCTCGAGCATTTCCTGAAAATGGCCGGTAAGGTGTTGAGGTGCATGTTCCTTCAGCGGAATGGTCAGATGCCTCGGAAAAATGGGGAAGGGATTAACCAGCACCAGGTAGTCTTCCCCGAAAGGGACCGCCTTTTGTTGCTCAGGAAGGTGATCCGGGCAAAGGAAACAGCGCCGCTCGCTGATGGACTTTGGGTCCACTTTTGCCGAGGTGGAATAAATGCGTTCGGGGTTGAACTGCACCCTGATTTCAGCCTGGTCAGAGAAAGGGAGTGATTTGGTCACCGCCTTTTGCAAGCCAAGGTAGTTGGCCCGGGCCAGGTCCCAGTTTTGCAGCTGGTCGGCAAACAGGGCATCCACCTGTTGTTTCAGGTTCAGCCCGTTGGTATCCTTTAACAGTAAATTCATAAGGCAAGGCTATCTGCGGTTCATGGCCATCCTGGCCCAGAGTTCAATGGTACGAATGCGGTCTTTGTAAGTATTGTGGGCGTTCATCCTGCCAATGTCGAGCGAGGCATCGGTGTTGTCGTCCCAGCGGCGGCAAAGGTATAATGGCTCAAAGATACGGCCGATCTGGTAATGACGCGAGATGGCCAAACCCACAGCATAATCTTCGCCGTAGCTTACGTTGGGCACCCTGATGCTGCGTAATACCGGCGTATAAAATGCCCGAGGAGCACCCAGCCCGTTGATGCGCAGGGCATTGTTGCGGCCGTTATCAGGTGTCCATTCGCGGTGATCGATCAGGCCAGGCGGAATCTCTTCGAGTTTGAAGTTAACCATTTGGTAACTACCAACCACCATGGCGCAGTTTTGCTCATAAAAGGCGTGGACGATGCGCTGCAGCACGCTGTCGTCAATATACAGGTCGTCGCTGTCGAGCTGAATGGCAAATTTGCCGCACTGTGGGTGGAAGACCCCTTCGTTCCAGCAACCACCAATACCGAGATCGTTTCTTTCTGGTATCACATGCAACAAGCGGCTGTCTTCTGCAGCAAGCTTCTTCAGCAAGTCGGAGGTGCCATCAGTCGAATGGTTATCGACCACGATCAGGTTGAACTTGAAATTGGCCTTTTGCATGAATACTGAGCGAACGGCATCTTCAACGGTTTTTATCCTGTTCCTTACGGGGATGATCACAGAGGCTTCCACCGGAAACTCGCCTTCATCAAATTGCACCGGTTTGAAGTTGGGCTTCAGGTATCCGCCAATGGCCTTCAGGTGGGCGGTGCAGGCCTTTTCCATCTCTATTTGCACGGCGCGATTTCGCGGGTCTACATAGTCGAACATCTTCTCACCCGAACGCCGGGTGTCGGTCTCCTGCTCGGTGTAAAGGAATTCCGGCACACGGAAAAAGATATGCTTTTGCGATACCCTGAGGCGAAGATCATAAAGCCCGGCAAACCCGAACTTATCTTTCATGCCGCTGACGGCTTCCTTTAATGCTTCGGTATTGTACAAAAGCAGCGAGCCAAAGTTGAAATCATCGCGCAGGCTGCCCTCCTGGTAGTCGATCACCGGCAAGGGCGAAAGGGCACCTTCCTTCGTTTGATAATGATCGGAATAAACCATTCCCGCTTTTGTATCGGAAGCCACCTGCATCATTCGCTCCAGGGCATAAGCACCCAGGCGCAACGGCAAGGTTTTGGTGTAGATGAGTGTATAAGCCGTGTGGCTAAGCCCCGCAATGGCTTTAATGCCTTGGGTCGATTGCAGCGAAGACACTTCAACAAAGGTAACCCCTTTGGGCAAGTCGGCCGAAGGTTCGTTACCCAGCACCATCACGGTTTCTACCAGGGGTTGATTCATCAATTCATTCAGGGTCCTTTCCAAGTCGGCCGTATTGCCGGCCGGCACAAAACAGGTAATTTTCTTTTCCATTGTTTAGTCGTTATGTTCAAAAAATTGTAGAATACTTTTCATCAGTTCAACCCTCTGCCAGGGATCAATTATGGCTTCGAAGGGCAACCCAAACGAAACGGCTTTGTGATTTCCCCCGTAAATGACGCCAGCGCTGATCTGATTCACTCCATATCGAAACAGGGTTTGTGCAGCAGGTGAGTCAGGCTCAATGCCATCGGGCGCTTCAACGATGTAATAATCGGAGTGAAAGGAGGTGTTGAATTTGATTTCAGACGGAAAACTTCCCTTATACTCGTCGGTTACAAAAACATCCGGTTGGTTCGACGCCTGGTTGGTTCGCCAGATAAAACCCAGTGTTTCTTTTGCAAATTGCATAGCCAGGCTGTCGTTGTGCATGATCATATCCGTTCCAATATATGCTCCGGATGCAAAAACGTGACCCCCGGCGGAGGTGAAATCCCTGAGCCATCCTGTCAACTCCGGGGTAAAAACCCTGAACTCAATTTCCGTGGGCTCTTTCAGTTTTGGAACGCCCAGTTGTTCACCAAAAATAACATTCACTGCCCAAAAATCAGTTGGAACCGTCCTGTTTTCTTCCAAAGCTTTTCGCGAAACGGAGACAAAGGAATAGCCTGCATCGCGTATTGCCGCACCATGTATTTCAGGAAAATCAAATGTGTTTCCTTTCAGAATCATTTCTTCCATATCGGCATGGCTGGCGCCCCAGCCGGGGCTGTCGTCGTGCAGCCAGGGCGAGCTGCGGTCAAAGTCGAACTGATGGCCGGTGTACGATGCATTGAAGTGAAAAGACACGCCCTGATCTTCCCACCACGCCAAGCCTGCCCTTGGTGGGTTATCAAAAATTGCCGGTCCGCTTATCCGGGTAAAGGCATTGACCACCAGCACAATTTTTGGCTGGCCTTCCACCAGGGCAACCGACAAGGTTTCTGACGGAAAGCTTTCGCCGCCTTTATTGATGGCGCTTACGCGGAAAGAGTAAAGAGAATTCCACTCCGGAAGTTCTGTTTCAAAAAAAGGTTCGGCCGTGTGGGTTCCGGTATCAAATCCCAGTCCTTCGTTTCTCTGGTAAACTTTATAGTTTTCGGGTATGGCCGTAGGTTCAAGCGGATCTTGGGTGAGCTGCCAGCTAATGCGTATCTTTTTACCGCCAAGGTGTTCAATCATCATTCCTTGCGGGGGCAAGGGCTGCACAATGGCTTCGCGGCCTTCATTGGCAGCCACAAATCGCAGCATACCCTTGTAAATGGCACGGCTCACACCAAACTGGAAGCGAGGATCGATGCCAAAGCGCATGTCGGCAAGGTTCTGGTGTGAAAGCAGCTCGAGCAGCATTACGGGCACCTGGGGGCGCCAGGCTTCGCTGTATTGCCGGTCCCATAAAGCACGGCGGGTCCAGTTTTCATTGAAAAGAAGCCTGATGTCGTTCACGATCTGACTTTGAACCAGGTCGGTAAGGTCGCGGCTGGCCAGTTTCGACACTCCATCGCGGAAAAGACCCTCGTCGCGCTGGGCGTTGTATATGGCCAGGGTGCCAATCACCGAGTCGTTGGTGGTAATGCCGGCATCAGTATGAAAAGCCAGGGCAAGATCAACTGGTATGTTCAGGCCGGGAGCGTCGGGGAAATCTGTAGGACCGAGCGGACTTCCCAGAAGGTAGTTTACCCATTCGCCGCGCGACATGAAGTCGTCGTTGTAGTCGTTTCGGCCGGCGTTCATGTTGAAAACCAGGGTGTCGGGCATACCCGCATATTGCAGGTAATACCGTGCCCCCTCATGGTAGCGCGGACGCCGGCTGGTTTTCCAGTGGAAAGTATCTTGCATTTGTCCGGAGTCCTTGCGATCCAATTCGCCCCTATCCTCTACCGAGCGGCCCCTTTCCTGTGCGTCGTCAGCAGCTTTGCGGGCCACATTACCCATGCCGCCACCAAAGCGAAGGGCATCGGCAGTAACCAGTCCGTTGTCGCTTCCGAAGATTTCAAAACGCCCAAGAGAAGCATCCTTGCCCTTATTGAAAAAATATGTGCCAAGATAGACCCAGGTACCTCCGCCCATGGTTTGGTTGAGCAAAAAGCGCTCCGAGCCCCCTGCATAATGTAAAACGCTTTCCACGGAAGTGGAGTTAGCAGCATCCTGTTGCCAGGAAAAATACACGGCATAGTAACCGTCTTCGGGAAAGTCGGGTATGTATTGCACGGAGGGTTTGGGGCCTGGTTTGGAAGCAAGCCTAAGGTGCGTTCCCATTTGAAATGGGTTTTCACCATCGAAAAGAGTATCCTTTTTTGCAAACCCGCCTGGCGAAATTTCCCACGGCCTGTTTACTGTATCCCCGATAATCAGTTCTGAATCACCCGTTGAGCCATCAAAGTCAACAATAACTTCATTCCTTTGAAAATCCCTTTCGCGCGGAAGCATCACCACCGCCCCGGCATTTTCGAGCATGGGGGTAATGTATTGGGTTACGTAAACCATGGGGAAGATATCCTCTACGGTGCCGAAAAGCCTGGCTCTTTGCCACTGCCAGCGGTTTCGGGTGTTGTCGAAATACAAACCGTGGCTATGCCACAGGGCAATATGGTTTCCGGAAAGGCCACTGGGAAAACTACCGGTCGACAGGGTTCGGACCAAGGGGTATAGCTCGTGTTTTTCGCGTAACCTTGATGGGTCTTGCTCCAGGTATGGTTCCCGGAAAGCATTGGGGATAAAATCGTACAGAGAGCGATCACGGCAAACAAGCTGTGGTTTGAATTTCCTGAACCTGCGCCCAAGACGATTCATGATCTCTGCCTCGAGTTGCTGAATAAAGGCATGGCGAATGGGCAGGTGGGTCAGATTGGGGTGGAAATAGAAATAAAGAGAAGCCGATTGCGGGTCGATGGAAAGGCTGTCGATGCCAATGGCGCCCACATGCCTCCAGGGGCTGAAAAAAGCGCCAAAATCTTCCAGCCTTTTTTCGGCAAGAGCCTCTAAACGAGCCTGACTCCTCGCAGAAAGGGTCAAAGGAGCTTGTTGCCCAAAGGCGGAAAAATCCGTAATAAGGAAAAAGAAAATGACAAACAACTTAATTCTAAACAAAGGACTTGCCGCTTTCAACATAATTAATTAAATTGCCAATGCAAATGAACTTAATCCCAAATGTATTAACTCTTTTATTAGTAACCAAAAAACTGTTTTTCATTTCTAAAAATTTTAATTAATGTTTGGGTTTTATTTTTACATTTGCAAAGACTCAATATTAATATTATTGTATTCATGGGGGTTGGGAGCGTTTTTCGGGATTGGACAATAATTAAAGACTGGACAGGCAGGGATACCCGTATACCATAGCCCGGCTTCCGGAATTTTGGAGGAGCGGCATGATATTATTAGCCGAAAGCGGCTCAACAAAAACTACCTGGCGTTTGCTCATCAAGGGCAAAACACGGGGGTTGTCCTGTCTAACTGCAGGTATCAATCCCTATTTCCAAACATCTGACGACATTTTTAAAACCCTGGATCAGGAGTTTAGCCTTGACCGCAAGGGCATCCGGCAAATTTTCTTTTATGGAGCTGGCTGCGCCAATCCCGAAAAGAGCGGGGTGGTAAAAGCAGCCCTGGAAAGGTATTTTGGGCTGGAGCAAATTGAAGTAGAAAGCGACTTGCTGGCGGCAGCCCGCTCGCTGTGCGGCCATTTGGAAGGGGTGGCCGCCATTCTGGGAACGGGCTCAAACTCTTGCTATTACGACGGAAAAAACATCAGGCAGCATGTGCCGCCCCTGGGCTTCATCCTGGGCGACGAAGGTAGCGGGGCTGTTTTGGGCCGAAACCTGGTAGCAGACCTGTTGAAAAACCAACTGCCCGATTTCCTTCAGGCAAGGTTTCTGGAAATGTTTGGACAGACCTCCATCGAAATCATGGAAAAGGTGTACCGCCAGCCCTTCCCAAACCGTTACCTCGCCTCATTCACACCCTTTCTTTCAAGATATCTAAAGGAGGAGCCGGTATTTTTGCTGGTTAAGAAATCCTTTTCGGAATTTTTTGTACGAAACATTGCGCAATACCCACGTGCCAGGCACCTGCCGGTGCATTTTTCCGGCAGCATTGCATGGCATTTTGCAGAGGTACTAAAAGAGGCCGCCAGCGATTGCGGCTTTACCACAGGAAAAATCATTCAGGACCCCATTCAGGGCCTTGCCGAATATCATCAGGTTTTCTGAAATAAATTTAACCCGTCCTTTTTATGGCCGAAATCGAAGACAGTGGGAAATTCCAGCTAAGCATTACCGAGTCACCTTCACAATTTGAAAACCTGGAGAAGATGACTGTTAAGCATTTAATTTCCTCCATTAACCGGGAAGACGCCAAGGTGCATGCAGCGGTAAGGAAAGCCCTGCCCCAAATTGAGGCCTTGATATGTCAGATCATAAAGCGCATGCAGCAAGGTGGCCGAATCTTTTACCTGGGAGCCGGCACCAGCGGCCGCCTGGGCGTGCTGGATGCCTCGGAGCTTCCTCCTACCTTCGGCGCTCCCGAAGGTCTGGTGATCGGATTGATTGCCGGGGGAGACAGGGCGTTGCGCAAAGCCGTAGAAGCTGCCGAAGATGACCCCGACAGGGCTTGGGAGGAACTGAAAGAGCGAAACATCAACACCCTCGACACCGTGATTGGCATCGCCGCCTCAGGCTCTACTCCTTATGTGGTTGGGGGCCTGAAGAAGGCACGCGAAAACGGCATACTTACCGGATGTATTACCTGCAATCCAAACGCCCTGGTTTCAAAAGAAGCTGAGTACCCCATTGAAGCCATTGTGGGACCCGAGATCGTGACGGGAAGCACCCGCCTAAAGGCAGGCACCGCTCAGAAAATGATCCTAAACATGATCACCACCACCATAATGATCAAGTTGGGAAGGGTGAAGGGCAACAAAATGGTGAATATGCAACTCACCAACCAGAAGCTGGTACATCGAGGCACCCGCATGCTCATGGAGGAGTTAGGGCTGGAACCTGAAGAGGCCAAAAATTTATTACTAACACATGGTTCCGTTAAGGACGCCTTAGATGCTTACAAGGCAAAAAAACCGTAATATTGTTTTGAAAATTATTTCTGAAATAACACCAATCCATGCAAACCAAAAAACAACAAATTATTTCATTATGAAGCAGACCTTTGTTTTTCTGGGCCTCCTGGTTTTCATGACCCTGGGCGCATTGGGCCAGCCAAGGCAGATCACCGGTGTGGTGACCGATGCCTCTGATGGCACCACGCTTATTGGGGTCACGGTATTGGTAAAGGGTACTACCCTTGGAACCACCACCGACCTTGATGGCCGATACCGGATCAATGCCGCATCTAACGATGTGCTGGTGTTTCGATTTGTGGGAATGGAAACGGTCGAAGCCATTGTGGGCGACCGCAGCATAATTAACATTGCGCTGCAGCCAACGGCCATCGCCCTTCAGCAGGTTGTTGTCACTGCCCTGGGTATTGAGCGCGAGGTGCGCACCCTTACCTACAACGTGCAGAATGTGGGCTCTGACGACATTATGAACTCTCGCCAGGAAAACCTGGTAAACGCCCTGCAGGGGCGTGTGTCGGGGGTTCAGATCACCAGCACGGGTGGAGCGCCGGGCGCTTCCTCAGAGATTATTCTGCGCGGGGCCACCTCTGTGGATGGGGAAAACCAGCCCCTCTTCGTTATCGATGGCATCCCCATTTCCAATGCCTCGATTAGGGGCACCACCAACCGTGCCGCCGACATCAACCCCAGCGACATAGAGTCGATCTCGATCCTGAAAGGTGCGGCAGCGGCAGCCCTTTACGGCATCGATGCCGCCAATGGAGCCATTATCATCACCACCAAGCGCGGCAAGGAGGGTGCCGTGTCGGTAGGATTATCCACCTCCTCCACCCTTTCGCAGGTAGGCAGCCTGCATGAGGTGCAAAACATTTACTCTACCGGTGCCGCAGGCCTTTTCAACCCCCGGACTTTCTCGCACTGGGGGCCACCGTTGCTGCGCAGCGACAATGCCTATGACAACCTGAACAATTTTTTCCAGACCGGCATGGCCAACAAGATCGACGCCAACGTGAGCGGAGGTACTTCCAATCTGACCTATTACCTGGCCGTGTCAAGCCTGGGAGATGAGGGAATTGTTCCAAACACCTTTTATGGCAGAAACTCGGCCTTGCTAACCGGTACCATTAAGGTTACCGACAGAATTTCGCTGACCGCCTCTTCCAACATAATGAAGAC
Organism: Bacteroidales bacterium; assembly: GCA_041687035.1. Taxonomy (GTDB): domain Bacteria; phylum Bacteroidota; class Bacteroidia; order Bacteroidales; family UBA7960; genus UBA7960. The sequence goes on along the minus strand of JAWLCS010000023.1, from coordinate 38,168 downwards.
CAACAACAACACTGGTATCTTCAGCGCAAGCGGAGGTTGGATGATGAATGTGTACCGCTGGCCGCGCTGGGACAATATTGTTGATTACCTGAATCCCGATGGCAGCGAGCGCAATGTGTGGATTCCCCTTAGCGGCAACCTGGCCGATGCACCCGACAATCCCATGTGGAGCGCCTATCACCAGGTGCGCAACGACAATGTGAGCCGCAACATCAACTCCATCAATCTTACCTACCAGGCCCTTGACTGGCTCACGGTAAACTATATCGCCGGGCGCGACTACTTCCAGCAGCATTACAAAGCGGTAAGGGAGCCCGGTTCAGCCGGGTCGGCTGCCTTCGAAGGTGCCATCAGCGAGTTTAACCGCGAAAGTGAAAAAATCACCTCTACCCTGGTGGTAACGGCCGATTACGACTTTACCGACCAGCTGCGCGTTACTGCCCTGGCCGGTCACAACCTTCAAACCGACTTTGCACGCAACACTTTCGTAGAAGGCGAACGTTTCCGCAATCCCACCCTGCACTCTATCAATAACCTTCGTGAAGTGCGCTCCAGCCAGTCGACAGCCAATCGCCGCATCATTGGGGTGTTTGGCGATGTGACCATCGACTACGGCCGCTTCCTGGTGCTGGGCATTACGGGCAGAAACGACTGGTCGTCGACACTTCCTGTAGCCAACCGTTCGTTCTTCTATCCTTCGTACAGCGCTGCCTTTATCTTCAGCGAACTGCTCGATGGGCAGGCCGCCCGTATCTTCTCCTTTGCAAAAATCAGGGCCAGCATAGCCCAGGTGGGAAAGGATGCTCCGCCACACCGCCTCACACAAACCCTCGAACAGTTCTATGGCATTGGCGGCGGATGGAAAAACGGTGCTTTTGCAGGAAACCCCATGCTGAAGCCCGAAATTACCAAAGAGTTTGAAATCGGAACCGACCTCAGGCTCTGGAATGGGCTGTTTACCATTGACTTCACCTATTACCAGAGAGAATCGAACGATCAGATCATACAACCCAGGGTAACACCCGTAACCGGTGCTATTCTCCAGACCGTAAACTCTGGTTCGGTCGAAAACAAAGGTATTGAGCTGCTGATAGGAAGCCGGGTTGTCAGAACCGAAGATTTTGGCTGGGACATCACCATCAATGGTTTTGGAAACCGGTCCAAACTCACCAAGCTATTTGGCGACCTGGTGGAATTCCCCGTAACCTATGGGCAGGTTTCTTCCCAGGCCATTGCCAGCTCATGGCTGGGCGAGGCTTTATTCGGTATAGTCGGAACCGACTACAAACGAAATTTGGCTGGAGAAGTGATCGTAAACGAGGACGGCTACCCGCTCATTGATTCGGAAAAAAGATATATCGGGAATCGCGAACCAAAGCTTTACTATGGTTTGACCAACAATTTCCGGTACAAGAGTTTTGAGCTTTCCTTCCTGGTCGATGGGGCCTATGGTGCACAGTTGCTCAATGCCACCAGCCAGTTTCTTATTTCGAGCGGAAACCATAAAATGCTGGAAGAGTATCGCAACCAGGAGTTTATTTTTGACGGTGTGGTGGAACTTCCTGATGGCACTTACGCTCCAAACACCAATCCCATTGTTTTAAACCAGACCTTTTTCACTCAGTATTACATTCTTGCCGGAACCAACTTTGTGGAAGAGGTGTCATGGGTGCGTTTGCGCAACATCAGCCTTGCCTGGTACCTGCCACAAAACTTGCTTGGGCGGCTTCGCATAAAGGATGCCAACCTGAGCATCAACTTCCAGAACCTGTTCTTGCTCACCAATTATTCGGGGGGCGACCCCGAAGTGAACAATGCAGGCCCGGGAGGTGGCGCCAGCGGCGCTGGTACCATGGGTGTCGACTATTTCCAGGTGCCTCACCGCAAGGCAGTTACTCTTGGTCTCAACCTTAAATTTTAACCACCATGAAGAAATATATCATCCTTTTCATAACCATTGTTTTCTTTTGGGGGTGCGACGACTTCCTGGATGTAAACACTTCCCTCGACAGTGACGAGCAAACTACCCCCAACTATATGCTCCCGGCCGTGCTGGGCAACATGGCCTACGCCCATTATGCCCATGGCGAAACCACGGCCTACATTACGCAGTACGTCAGTACCGAGTATGGCACCAGCGCTGTAAAAGACCGATGGGACTATCGCGGAGTGCTGCGGGTAAACGCCTGGCGCAGGCATTATTTTGATGTGGCCGGCAACGCCAACAAAATGATCATATTTGCCGAGAATGAAGGATCGAAAAATTATGTGGGCGTGGGAAAAATCATGATGGCCTTTTCGTTCCTTACAGCCACTGACCTGTTTGGCGACATGCCAGCGCTTGATGCCTTTTCGGGTAACTACAACCCACGCTACAATGCCCAAGACACGGTATATATGGAAGTGGCCAGGTGGATTAATGAAGGTCTGGCAGCTCTTGACCAGGCCTCGGCCCAAAACCGGTCCATGACCAGCAACGAAGACCATATTTTTGGCGGTAACCTGAGCAACTGGAGGGCTTTTGCCTATGCCATGCGTGCACGAATGCTGCTGCACACCGCCAATTTTCAGGGTGGCTACCAGGCCGTGCTCGACGCAGTTGATCAGGCCAGGCCTACATGGAGCGAGCCTTATTATGCCTTCCCCGACCAGGCCTCCAACGACTGGGAAAGAAACCTTTGGGGCCCCTCAAGGCCCAACCCGCAGTGGGACTTTGCCGACATCCGCAATATGCTCAGCAACTCGGTGCATACCGATTTCTTCATGAATGCCATGACCCTGCCGGGAGGCGGTCACGACCCACGCCTGTACAAGCTTACCACGCCCGGCAAAAACGGAAATTACCTTTCCATCCCGGCAAGTGCCGGCATTGGCGCCCTTAGCATGGACGACTTTGCCGTACTTTATGATGGCTACTGGACCCGTGATAATTCGCCCATGATTTTCATTACCGACGAGGAACTTTTCTTTATAGAAGCCGAAGCGGCCTTTTATCTCCCCAACAGGGAAAGAGCCTACCAGGCATACCTCAACGGCATTCAGCGGAACTTCAACCGCCTGGGCATTGGCGAACTTTATGACAATTACCGCAATTCGCCCGCTGTGGCTCAGAGCGCCGCAGAGTTGCAGATTTCTGATATCATGATGCAAAAATACATTGCACTGTATCTGCAGCCCGAAATTTGGGTCGATATGCGCCGCTACAAGTATTCAACCAACGCCTATCCGGGCCTGGAATACCCCGTAAATGCCCTTCCGCTTTACAACGGGCAATGGATACAGCGCATGCCCTACGACCCGCAGACCGAATACATTTACAACCCCAATGAAATCAATCGCCTGGGTGCCAGGGACGATGACTGGGTGGTAAGACCACTGTGGTGGACAGTCAATTCAACATTGTCGAATTAAAAATAGTCCTTGCAATGAAGACATTAAGAAATATTTTCCTGATATTTTTACTGGGCACGGGGCTGGCGGCCTGCGAAAAAAACGATCCCATGGATGGACAGGGCGGCTTGACAGGCAATCTCACCCCGTTTAATCTGTTGGCACAAATGCCCGATGCCAAAGTGAACGACACCCTGATGCTGCGTACTGTGTGCTGGTCGATCAATGACGACATTACCGATGTTTCCTTCTTTTATCGTGGCTTTAAGATTAAGAGCTATTCGGTAAAGATGGGGTTGATAGCAGGCGGACAGCCCTACCAACTCAGTGCAGAGCACAAAACCGATACTATTTTTATTGACCAGACCCTTATTAAGTCCTATCCTGAGGCAGGCACTTCACTCAATACTTATTATCAAACCATTGAAAATGCCTATGTGATTGTGCACCCTTACGTAGTGTCGGCCGATTTTACCCTGGCCAACCAGAGCGGAGCCGATGTGATTGAGGAGATGTCTGATCCTACTTTTGAGGTGCTTGTGGGTAAGCTAAGCCCGCAAATGAACCGTGCCATCGTGCTCAAGCTCTTCCCTTCTGCTCCGGCGGCTTGCTTCGAGTTCGACCAGCAGGGCTTCTACACCGGCAACCTCACCGAATTCGGTGTGCAGTATGTGAAGGACCACATGACCAGGGAGATTCTGACAGAGAACCTGGCAGAGGCCAGCGTGGAAGACAACACCAGGGCAACCATTGAATCGAAGGCCACCGTAGCGGTTACCAGCGCCTATGCTATTTCGGCCCGAAACTTCAAGGTGATTAAGTAACCAAAAAACAAGCGCAATATGAACCCAAAAGTTTTCATAAAAATTCTTCTTGCCTTCACCTTTGCGGCCATTTTTATTGTGGCCTGCGACAAGGAAGAAGAAAGGGTATGGGGAGAAGTGACCACCTTTTTCACCATACAGGATGCCGACAACCTGAATGCCCCTGCCACGGTAAGGTTTATCAACGGATCGAAAAATGCGGAGGGCTATCATTGGACATTCCCGGGTGGCCGCATTGTTTCAGGTGGCGAGGTCACCGAAGACAGCACCTCCACAGCCATTCAACCCGAAGGTGTTTATTACCCCTGGCCGGGCGAGTATTCAGCTACCCTGATAACCACGGCCGACGGCAAGGAAACCACGCACACCAAAGAGTTTTCCGTATTAAAGCCTCAGCCCATTATCAGGAATGAACCCGTTGGCATTGTTTACGATGACATCGTTACCTTCTGGGCTGAGTTTTTCCAATATCCCCATTTAATGGATCAGGTGACCTACGCCTGGGATTTTGGCAATGGTGAAACCTCTACCGAGGCTATGCCACAGACCAGCTTTAACCCGCCGGGCAATTATACGATAACGCTCGAATTGTTTGATGGGGTGGACAACCTCACTGCCAGCAAAACCATTAACGTGCAGGCCGAAATTGCCAAAACCCTGTACATTACCAACGCCCTAAATCAGCGTCTGTACAAGAAAATGCTCTACACCGGTGCCATCGCGCCTGAAGAGGAGTTGCCCATCGATGTGGGCTTACATCCCTTGTCGGTGAGCGTTTACCAGGATCGGTTGGTTGTTTCCGTGGCCGGCGATAATATTCGCTTTTCTGCCACCGGCACTCCGCCCGATGGGTATATTTTCACCACCAACCTGGCCGGCGGTAACCGTTATACCATTACCGCACCAAGCCTTCTCGAAAACACTTACATCGACGATCCTTTCGTGTCGACTGTCGATCAGAATGGTTTTGTTTACTGGCTCGACCGCTTCCAGGGCTTGCGCCGCATTCATTATTCAGAAATCAACGGGGAATACCCGAGCCCTTATGTGTGGAACGTACCTGCCGACATGGCCGAAATACTCGGAGAGTCAACAACATATGGTTGGACCGATGGCACTGTGCGCGTGGTAAACAATGAAATATGGTATAGCAAGCACGGCACGGGCAAGGGCCTGTATCGCTTTACGCTGGCAGGTCAGTTCATTGCCAAGTTCGACAATCTTTACAATTACAAGATCCGGACTTTCGAAGCAGACCTCGCGAACCAGAAGATCTACTTTGCCATCAATGCCTCGGGCGGCGGACTCGACCCGGGCCTTTACGTATGCGAAATTGATGGGTCGAATATTCAGCTCATCGACGACCTGGCAGGCTTTTCCATGCAGGGCGGCGAATCTGAAAGAACTTACGTAACCAGCATTGTGGTTGATGCCGAAGGCGGTTATATTTACTACCCGTTCCGCCATCAGGATGATGTAAACACCCAGGGACAACTAATTGGCGATGGCTCGCAATCAGGGGTAAAACGCTACAAAATAGATGGCAGCGAAGCACCCGAGTTCTTTGTAAACGGAATCATTCCCTACGGCATTGGCATAGACCATATAAAAAGATAAATTGCATCGAAGCGGGAGGCGTCCGCCAGACGGCGGACGCCCCTGCTTACTTTCTAACACAGACTATTTATGAAAAGATTTTTACTTTTTTTTCTCTTTTTTCATTTCTCTTTTCTCATTTCCATTGCCCAGCCAGGTCGTGAACTTCGGGCGACCTGGTTTACCACCGCCTGGCGCATCGACTGGCCGCCCATAGGGTCGGCCGAAGTGCAGAAAAACAAACTGGTTGACATGTTCAACAGCCTGGAAGCGGCAAATATCAATGCCGTATTTTTCCAGGTAAGGCCTTTTGCCGATGCCTTTTACCAGTCGGCCTACGAGCCATGGTCGCATTTGCTGGGTTCGTCGGTTGCAGCCAGGGGAAACGACCCGGGTTACGACCCCCTAGCCTTTGCCATTAAGGAAGCCCACAAGCGCGGCATGGAGCTTCATGTGTGGCTAAATCCCTATCGCTTTGAAAGTACTGCCGGAGAATTTGCCGGACGGCCGGGCGACTATTCTCAAACCCATCCCCACCTTATCATAAACTACAGCGGAAGGACCTATTTTGACCCCGGCCACCCCGAAACCACACAGCTCATTAAAAGCATAGTGGCCGATATTGTTAATAATTATGATATTGACGGAGTCATTTTCGACGATTACTTCTACCCTTCGAACATGCCCACGAGTTACGACCAGGCCACCTTCGATACTTTTGGCGATGAAACCTTTATAAGACACTATTACGATGGCCCGTTATTCCAGACTTTAACCCGGGGCGACTTCCGGCGTGCTTCGGTAAACAATATGATCAAAGAAGTGAATGACACCATCAAATCCATCAACCCCGCCCTGGTCTTTGGCGTGAGCCCGGCAGGCATATACACCACCAATTCGCTGGTGGCACAATATTACGAAACCACCCTGCCTCCCGGAATTACCGGAAACAACAACTGGGCTACTATTAATTGCGACCCCCTGGCCTGGATGAAGGAGGGTTCTATTGACTACATTTCTCCCCAACTTTACTGGCAAATTGGCGGCAGCCAGGATTTTGTTACACTCACCCAGTGGTGGGGCTGGCAAGGGCAGCGCTACGGCCGTCATCACTATCCTAGCCTGGCTGCCTACAGGCTTTACACCACCAAATCGGGAGAAGCTTTTTTGGATGCTGCCATTGCACAAGAACTTGGAGCCCATTCAGCCAATGGAAAAGACATCGCAGACAAAAACAACTGGCCGGTAACTGAAATCGGCAACCAGATTATTGCCAACCGTAACAGTAGTTTCAACGATGCATTGGGGCTGGTCTTTTACAACACCAATAGTTTGCTGAGTTTAAGCAAGGACCTGGCCGGTTATCTGGTGTCTGACCTGTTTTCAGAAAAAAGCATTTTCCCTCAGCTGGCATGGCTTCCTAACCCTGAGCTAAACACTCCTGAAATTATTGACATAGGATCCCTGGCCGGTGACCCATCGGTGGCCGTGTTCAACATCGACTCAGAGGCCGACCGGTTTATTGTGTATGGATGGCACGAACCTCCTCCCCCTACCAAAAATAATGGGGCCGACTTTGTGCAGGTGGCTTTCAAAAACACCTTCAGCACCATTCTTCATCGCAACTATCCCTATTTTGCCGTGGCCGAATATTCGCGCAACCGCCTCATCGGACCTTCTTCAGATTATATGGAGTTTTTCTCCATCGACCCCCCGGCCATTGCACTGTTTAACGGCGCCACCGTTTGTGAAGGCGAGGAAGTTCTCTGGCCCGAGTTGCCTGGCATTGGCGAGTACCAGATGTTTTTTTTCTCCAACCCTTTCGACGACGCTATCCTGTTCCGCAGCCCGGTCTTTGCAGAAAACTATTTTGCCATCGACAACACCTGGTTCGAGGGGCAAAGAACCTATTACTACCGCGTGATGGCCAGAGAGGGCGAAGTTGGGGCCTACTCCATACCCGATTATTTTACCACGGGCTTTCCTTCCACCCCAACCATAAACTCGCCCGAACAAGGACAAAGCAATGTTAACTTCTCGGCAGTGGTGCAGTGGAGTTTCCTGCAGGAAGCCACCAGCTACAACCTTCAGGTGGCTACAGATTCTTTGTTCAGCCAAGGCTCGCTGGTCATCGACCGCAGCGGCATTTCGCAAAATATTTCCAACATTAGCCTGGAAGCCGCCAATACCGACCATTATTTGCGTGTGGCCGGCGTAAACTCCTGTGGCACGGGGCAGTGGTCGCAAGTGGTGAAGTTTACTACCACCTCGGGTGTTTTTGTGGAGGAAAGATCGCACAGGATGCTGAGCGTTTATCCCAACCCGGCAGGCAACCGCACCTATCTGCCCTACCCGGGAGAGCTGGGCAAGCGTACCATTGCCCTCTTCAACACCAGCGGACAACTCGTTATGAGCCTTGAGCGCAACGATAGTTCGGGCCTCGATGAAATTGATATCAGCGGCCTTACCGCAGGGTTTTATACCGGGCATGTTACCTCAGAAAATGGTGTCAGATTTACATTTAAAATGATCAAGGCAAACCGATAAAACAAAAAAAACTATGAAAAAAGTTGGCAGCTTTTTGATTCTTGCAGCCTGGTTTTTTGTCTGCGCACAGAATCTATCAGCACAACCTTCACCGGTTGGTGAACCATACCTTTTGGTACCCCCTTCCGGTGAAAACGTTTGGCTGAACCCAGTATGGTCGCCCGATGGGCAGTACCTTGCATTTACTTCAGGCCAGTACATTGGCCTTTGGGTTGCCAGGGCCGATGGCTCAGACCTCAGGCAACTTTCCTCGGCTGAAGGCGCCGGTTTTGGCTTTTCGTGGTCGGCCGATTCAAAGACCATATTGGTGCGCCCTTCTGAGTTCAGAAATATGCGGCGATTTCAATCGGTTGAACTTATCGATGCTGAAACGGGTCAGTCAAAGGTTTTGGTGGAGCCCAGCCGGGGTATACGCAGTGTGCCGCAGTGGGCACACCGCGACCAGCATGTGGCTGTGGTGATAAACGAAGAGCTTCAACTGCTCGAAAGTGGCAAGGCGCCACTAGGCCGTCCGGTGGTTGCCCCTGAAAATCCGGTGCTGTTTCCTGTGGAAGGGAAGCTCTATCGCGCCATTGCCGGGCAGAAAGACCCTGCCGCACTGGTCGATTTTGAGCAACAGACCATTTTCAATGTCAGCTATTCGCCCGATGGAGGCAGACTGGCCTTTCAGGTGGCTGCACGCGGCTTGTTTGTCATGAACCTCGATGGCAGCGGCCTGAAAAACCTTGGCTGGGGCGAACGCCCTCGCTGGACCCCCGATGGGAAGTACCTGGTGGTAATGCTTACCAGTGATGATGGCCACCGCATGACCGGGGGCGATTTGTATGCCATTGACCCGGCAAGCGGCGCAGAACACCTCCTTACCGGACACACCAGTTTAATTGCCCTAAGCCCTTCCATTTCGCCCGACGGCAGGCGAATTGCTTTTGAAAATCCCGAAGACGGTGGCATTTACGTGCTTGAATTGACGCAAGGCCTCTAACCATTAAAAAATTATTGCAATGAGAATGGCGATAAATTTTTCCCGAAAGGTAAATATGAGCCTTGCCATGGTTACCATGGCGCTGGCAATCCTTTTTATAACCGGCACTGCCCGCGCGCAGATTACCGGACTTAACGACTGGACCCTGTATATTGATCAGGGACACGCACAAACAGAAAACATGGGCTTGTATGGTTACTCCGAAGCCGAAAAGGTGCTCAGGGTTGGGTTAGCTTTGCGCCAGTACCTGCTTGAAAACACCGATATTGAAGCCGTGTATGTGGCACGCGAAACCGATCAGGATTACATTACCCTGGGCGCCAGGGTAGATGAAGCCAACAGCCTGGGTGTAGATTTTTATTATTCTATACACAGCGATGCCGGCCCACCTGATGCCAATCGTACCCTAATGCTATATGGCGGCTGGCGCAGCAATGGAGTTACGGTTGAAAAAACACCGCAGGGCGGTGCAGCTTTTGGCGACCTTCTGAATGTAAACCTGCCCGGTGCCATGCGAATTCCCACCAGCGGTAATTATGCCGACCGGGTGTTTTACCAGGGCGCAGTTTTTCACCACGAAAACCAGTTTCCATACCTCTATGTGAACCGCGTTAGCCTCATGGCCTCATTGCTGAGCGAGGGCGGCTTCCATACCAATCCCACCCAGCAGCAGCGCAATATGAACGAAGAATGGAAAAGACTGGAGGCCCTGGCCGCCTTCTGGTCGTTTCTAGAATTTCATGAAACAGAAAAGCCCGCCATTGGCGTTGCAACAGGTATTATCAGGGACATTGAAACCCTCAAACCCCTGAATGGAATTACCGTAACCATTGGCGACCAGGAGTACGTAACCGACAGCTACGAATCGCTGTTTAACATCTACAGCAACGATCCCAACCAGCTTAGCAACGGTTTTTATTTCTTTGAAGACCTGGAACCGCTCAGCACGGTCGATGTTGTTTTCTCTTCAGATGCCTATGAGACTTACGAAACCAGTCTGACCATCATTTCCAACCCCAATGGAAACCTTACACAGAACCTGAGTTTCCTTGATGTAACCCTTACTTCTTCTTTGCCACCAGTTATTGAATGGGTTGAACCCAATTCTCCAATTGAAAACCTGGTGCCCGGCACCCCTATCCGGATCAGGTTCAGCCGCAAGATGAACCAGCAAAGCGTGGAGGATGCCATTGGCATTAGCCCCGAAGCAGAACTTTCTTTTTCATGGCAAAATGAGTTTACCCTATTGATAAATACCAGCCAGCTCGATTATGTGACCGATTATGTGCTGACCATCGACGGCGACATTGCCCAGAACCAGCTTACCGGCCAATACCTTGATGGCGATGGCGACGGGCAGGAAAGCGGTGATTTTGTGCTGGAGCTTTCCACCTCCGAAGAAGACAGCACCCCGCCACAATTGCTGGCCTTCTCGCCTTCAGAAAATGAGCCCGCCCGCCTGCTCAGACCAATTATCAGGTTGGTTTATGATGAGACCATTATTGCTTCAAGCATTGCTTCCGATGCCATAACGCTTTCGCCGCTTAACAGCGACAACCTGGTGCAAGGGATTATTCACCATAAGGTGGTTAACGGACAGAGCGTGTTGCATTTCTTCCCAACGGTTAACCTGGATCCTTCGCTTACATATGAAGTCACCGTGGCGGCAGGCTTGTCCGACCAGTTTAACAACACCACAGAAGCCATGAGCTTCAGGTTCTATATGATCGAGCAGCCGATAACCCAGCTTACCATGATCGACTCATTCGATGCGGGCATTGTAAACTGGTGGGAGCCTCAGCAGGCTGGGCAAACCACAGGCATAGTAACCGAACTCACCGGACGTTTTCACGACATAAACGTGGTGAACCATACCACAGGAAGTTCCGGAAGCATGCGATTAGATTACGCCTGGATCGAAGGCTTTGCCGGCACTCCTTATATCCGGCAATATTTGCCACCCACCGCCAGCCAGAACAACAACCGTTTCAACATCGACAATGTGCTGCAGGTATACGTTTTTGGCGATGGCTCGGGCAACCAGCTGCGACTAATGATTCGCGACGGAATGAACGAACTGGAAGGTAGCCAGTGGATCGACATTGACTGGATGGGCTGGAAGCTGATCTCCTGGGATCTGGCCAACGATCCGGTGTTTGGCTGGGTTAGCGGAAACGGGGTGCTCGAAGGACAGAACTTTTACCTCGATGGCTTCCACCTGAGATATGCAAGCGGGGCAGGTCTGCAGGGCTCCATCTATTTCGACGACCTGCGTTTTGTAAAACGCGGAGACCTCGACTTCCCAACCACCCTCTTTGAAAGCTTCGAAGATTTTGACGATTTTACCACCGACCTTTTCCCCTGGATCACCATTGATGTGCAGGAAGTCATTACCTGGAACCCGGCTGGCTTCACCTTTCCGGGAGCAGGCACCGCCTATGCCTTTAAGGTGCTTAATCCGGCCCAAACCACCGGACCCATTATCGATAACCATCCTCCGGTGGATGGCGACAAATACCTCATAGCCATGCAGTCGCAAATTGTTGGCGACAACAAATGGCTGATTTCTCCGCAAATAAAAGCCACGGAGGCCAGTGTGCTGAAATTCTACGCCAAATCCATATCAGACGAGTTTGGTCTGGAACGCTTCAGGGTGCTGGTGATGGCAGACGAGGGTCCGGTATTCTCGTTTAATCCGGAAGCCTTTACCCAGTTATCAGCTGGAGAATATGTGGAAGCTCCAATGGAATGGACCCAATACGAGCACTTTCTTGGCAATTTTGCCGGGCAGGTCATCCGTTTTGCCATTCAGTATGTTTCGCACGACAGCTATATGCTGATGCTCGACCAGATAGAGATTGCCATGGCTGCCCCCATGATAGCCTCCATAACCCCTGCCGAGGATATTTCCATGGCCTATGGCACCAGCGAAACCAATGCACTCAGAGAGCTGCAGCCAAGTACCACCATTGCCGACCAATTTGGCCAAACCTATGTAGTAAGCCTTGACTGGACTATTGCCGACTACGATGGCTTTGCTCCCGGCGATTTTGTGGCCACAGGCACCTTCTCACTGCCCGCAGGCCTTAGCCAGAGCAATCCACCCACACCACTCCAGGTAACGGCCATCGTCAATGTAAGGAAACCTTTCCTTGTGGGCATTCAGCCTGTGGGACCGGTACAGGTAGCTTTCGGAACCCCCATTGAAGATGTGATCATGGTATTGCCTACCACCACCCTCCTTTTTACCAGCTATGCCCCGCTTGAGATTCCTGTTGATCTTGACTGGACGGTACAGGATTACGATCCCCAGGTCCCGGGCGATTATACGGCCACTGGCGTGTTTGAATTGCCCGAGGAACTCAACCAGGCCACACCGCCCCTTGACCTCGAAGTTGTTACCGTGGTTACAGTGGAGCAGGACGACACCTCCATTCCTGAGGTTAGCCCCCAGGGGCTCAGTGTATTTCCCAACCCTGCCCACCAGCAAGTGAAGTTGGTGGCCGGACAAATCATTGAAAAAGTGCAGGTATTCTCGCTGGATGGAAAATTAATATTCGGCCTGGAGCCCCAAAACACAGAGCTCGAGATGAATGTGACTGAAATGGAACAGGGCATATACCTGCTCAGGGTGCTGACCAGCAATGGTTGGCAACAAACATTATTACAGGTAATTAGATAGATCTTTGCAGGGTGCATTCATTAATTTGATTGCACCCTGTTTTTTCATAACTTTACAAAAACCTTCAACTTTTTCAAACCAAAAACCATTTTTATGAAAACAAATTTTACTTTCTATTCTTTAGTGGCCGCAGCATTTTTGTTGCTGGGCCAGGTTGCAGCGATTGCCGCACCGCCCCAGGGAGCTGGCAAGGAGGAAAACCCCAACTTCCGGTATATTGACGACTTTGAGCCCCCCATAGAGGTCTCCCTTTGGTGGGCTGCTGATTACTCAGGAAGCGGCAGCACAACGGGTATTATTGAGGATGTTAATGATGAGGCGGTTACCTACCGTGAATTTGAAACCGAAATCGTGAACCCTGCTACCGGCAGCACCGGTTCAATGAAATTAGCCTACATGTGGGATGAGGACAAACCCGTTGCTCCCGGAAGCCACCTTATCAGGCTTCATATGCCAGAAAGCAATTCAAACGAAGAAGCAAGGAGATTTATGCCGCATCAGGCCATCGAGGTGTTCGTTTATGGCGACGGCTCAGGCAACCGGTTCCGCTTTATGACCCGCGAGAAACCCAATAACCAGCTGGAAGGATCGCAATGGTTTACTATCGACTGGGTAGGCTGGAAGCGCATCACCTGGAGCTTATCCGATGACCCTGTGATTGGCTGGGTAAACGGAAACGGCATTTGGGATGGGACCTACATTATTTTTGACAGCTTCCAAATGACCTGGAGCGGACAGGCCGCCGGAGTGACCGGTGCCGTGTATTTCGACGACCTGCGCATTGTCGATGCCTTCGATGTGGATTTTTCTGTTGAAGCCGCTGGTGGTGGCGACATTGCCGATGCCATCATTTCGCTCAACGGTATTGACTATGCTGCCGGAGTTTATAATTTTGAACTTTTCCCGGGAGAATACCAGTATTTTGTAAAAAAGGATGGATACCTTACAGCCACCGGCACTTTTGAAGTCGATGATGCCAACCTGACCGTGCCGGTTGAAATGACTACAGGCACCGACCAGGAATACACCGTCACTTTTTCTGTGTTCGACCTGGAAGGAGAACTGATAACCGACGCCGTAATCAGCATTGATGAAGTGCCTATGCCTGCCGGCACGTACACATTTGAGGCGACTCCGGGCTTTTACCATTACGAGGTAACCCGCTCGGGTTTCTATCCCACCGAAGGAATGGTCGCCGTAACAAACGCCAACGTGTTTGTTAACGTGGAACTAATCCAGGACCCGGCCATTTTCAACAATATTGTTTTAAGCTGGGATGTGGCAGCTACCGCTGCCGAGGCGCAGTTCAGGGCAGAACATTACAGCGTGTGGGTAGCCCCAATGACCGCTGGCGATGCCTCACTTGAGTATGCTTTCGACCCCGAAGATTTCGTAATGGTATATGAAGAAACGCTGTCAACAGATATTCCGGCATGGGAATATCAGAGCCGCTCCGTAGAAATTTCGGGCTATCACAATTCCAATGTGAGAGTAGCTTTCCGCCACCACGACGTTACCGCCATGGAACGCCTGGTGATCGACAATGTGGAAATTACTGCCCTGCGCACTGGCGACAGTCCTGCCATTGTTCTTTCTGAAGATTTTGAAGATGGTGTGGCTGAGCCCGTTGATCCTGAATGGCTGCCCGAAGGCTGGATGGCCATTGACGCTGACAATGATGGCCGCAACTGGTTCTTTGGCTTACTCGAAGGCGATGGATATATGGCAAGCCGCTCACGACTGGCCAACAATACCCCCCTGACGCCCGACAACTGGTTGGTTAGTGCCGAAATAGCCCTTCCGGTGGTAAGTTTCTACAACATTGAATTTGTGGTTAAAGACCAGGATGGCAATGAGGTGGCAGAGGCCATCGTTACCATTAACGGTCAGACGCTACAAGCCGGCGTTTACACCTATTCGGCGCCGAACGGCACCTATGAATACAGCATCGCCAAGGAAGGCTACCAGGGCACTTCAGGCCAGGTGACTGTGGCCGGTGCCAACCAAACCGTTAACGCCACCATTATCCAGGAGCGCTATGAAGTAATCTTTGAACTGGACGCCCGTTATGCCCCCGGATTCGAACCCGGCAGCGGAACCTATTACATTACCGGTTCCTTCCCGGGTATTAACTGGGCCACACCAGGCAACTTGCCTGATGAGCAACTGCTGGGAGCCACCGACAACGTGTATATTTTTACCATTACCATGGAACTGCCAGCAGGCACCTATGAATACAAGTATTATGACGGCCCCTCATGGGATGAAGGCGAATGGCCCGGCGACCCCAACAGGGTGCTTGAGGTGGATGGCCCAATGGAGGTATACAACTGGTTCGGCTCGCTTACCGATCCTACCAGTGTACCGGTAATTGCAGAGGGAACACTTAACCTGTATCCTAACCCAGCCCGCGACATCTTAAATATCGTTTCTGACGAGCCCATAACCCAGATCCAAATGATCGACATACTCGGGCAGATTGTATATTCCCAAAACGGACAGGGTAACCGCCACCAGGTAAATGTGACAGGACTCAAGCAAGGCATATACTTTGTTCGGGTAAAAACAATTGGTGGAATCATAAACAAGCGCGTTCAGGTGTTGAATTAACCTGCGTTTTTTTACTATTAAAAAGGTTGGATGGTTAACCATCCAACCTTTTTTTTTACTTCTTTGACCGCAAACCTGTTATTATTTGCATAATATATGCTTTTACAGATAAAAAATTAATAAACTTATTTAAAAAAAAATAAAGAAATGTAGAAAATACAGGCATTGTAGAAAAAATTACAAAAAAATATTTTGAAAAAAAAGGGGCTAACACCCTGCAAGGCAATCGATTGAAATCTGAGTTCCTTTTCTGACAACGTGTTCAGAATGTCCAAAAACCCGATATGATTGGTAATTCTGGTTTTTTTTTTGTTTATTTGAAGTTCGTTAAACCGCCTGAAAACGCCGGTTTTTTGGTTTTTTCAGGATTTCTTTTTTTTATTATCTAACTAATTAATTGTTAAACTATGAAGAGAATTACGCTTTTTTTCAGTGCGGTTTTTCTTGCGACACTGTCTTTCGGGCAGTTTAGCCAGGTTGATCCACAAGATGAAGAGAAACTCTTGCGAGACAAGGAAAGAGCGCAGCGGTCTGAGCAGACCTTTGCCGATCCTTCTCAAAAAATGGTTTCTTCATCCATTCAGCATGCACCTGCTGTGCGCTCAGTAGAGGGAGCATTGCAAGCACGCAATGGAAAAAACATTTCTGTTTTGGTGGCCTCACCCAATGCTACCGACTTCAACACCCACGTGCTCAGCCTCATGCAGGCTTTTGGCGGTATCGACTATACCGTTACCAGTCAGCTGGGTGCACTTACGGTTGAAGAAATGCTAACCTATGATGTAGTCTGGACTTTTAACGTGACCTTATGGGAAACTGAAACCGGAACTACACCTGTAGAATGGAGCGACAAGCTTGGCGCCTTCATCGATCAGGGAGGTTTCCTGCTCGAAAGCCAGTTTGTTAACGGCTGGGATAACTGGGGCCTGGGCAGCGGCCTTTACATCACAGGCAACAAATCGCCCTTTATCAAGTCGACCCTCGACAGGCCGGTGGCACTTACCAACCTGGGCAATGTGGCCCAGCCAGCACACCCAATCATGTCTGGTGTAACAACCCTTTCGACTGATTATTTTATTCAGAACGTAACCGTTCGCTCTGATGCCACGCTTATTGCAAGCTGGGGCAACAGCTTTGCCGATCCCCTGGTGGCCGTTTACGACAACATCGTGGCAGTAAATGCCGACCCGATTATGTCAACCGGTTCATTAATCTTTCCCGGTATTACCGGCGATGGATTTCTGATGTTCCACAACGCCCTGGTATGGCTTTATAACAACCAGGCAGATCCTGATGCTCCCGCAGCACCATCAGCTCTTACCGCAACAGCTGGTGCCGAAGGCGCGCTTTCTGCTACACTCAACTGGACCAACCCCACCACCACCTTTGATGGAGGAACCCTGGATGCCATCACTGCCGTAAAAATTTACCGCGATGGACAATTGATCCACACCATTGATGACCTTGGTGTTGGCGCTGCCGGAACCTATACCGACAATGACATTACAGCCAGCGGTATTGTTAATTATCAAGTTGCTGCTGAAAACAGCGTTGGCGAAGGCCCCGCCGCAAGTGCGTCGGTATTTGTGGGTGTTGACGTGCCCGCAGCACCTGCCAACCTTGAGCTGGAGGCCGTTGGCAACGATGGCCTGCTTACCTGGGATGCCCCCACTGCCGGCCTTAATGGCGGTTATTTTGTAAACACCGGCATTACTTACACGGTAACACGCTACCCCGGAGCTCTTCAAGTTGCAACGGGCATTACCGAAACGACCTTTTCGGACACCAACATTCCGCAACCTGGCGTATATTTTTACACTGTACAGGCCGAAAATGCCACCGGACTTGGCGGTGGTGCCATTTCCAACTCGGTACTTTTGGGCGCCGAAGGTTTGGTGTTCATGATGAACGGAGAGGTCACTTCCTGCGAAGGTACTTTCTTCGATTCGGGTGGCCCCGACGGAACTTATTCTGCAAGTGAAAACTTTACCCTGACTTTCTTCCCGGAAACTGAAGGCGCCAAAATGCGTTTCAACTTCACCTCCTTTGCCGTAGAGAGCAACACTGGATGTACCTGGGATGCCCTTGAGGTGTTTGATGGCCCCAATACCGATGCAACACTGGTGGGACGCTTCTGCGGATCAACCGTTCCTGCAGCATTGGCAGAACTTACTTCAACCCACCCCACTGGCGCCATTACTTTCAGGTTTACTTCTGACGGTTCGGTACAGCATGCTGGCTGGGAAGCAGATTTTTATTGCTACGTAGCTGCCGACAACGACCTTAGGGCAACGGCCATCAGTGGCAACCCCACACCTTCTGTTGGCCTGGAATCTATTTACCAGGTTACTGTCTTTAACGAAGGTGGTTTGGATCAGATTGGATCAGCCTACACCGTTGAGTTGAAAGATGCCGCCCATAACGTGCTGGCTTCTGTTCCCGGTGTCGACATTGCTTCTGGCGAGACCCTGCAAGTGCCTGTTGCCTGGACGCCACAAACCGCGGGTCCGTTGAACGTATACGGATACGTAAACTTTGCTGCCGACGATAATCCCGATAACAATAGCTCCCCGCTGCTCCACTTAGTGATTCAGGAAGCAGACGTTATTGCGGTGACCATTGGTACGGCTGAGACCTTCCCGCCAAACCGCGTTCCATTCGATTTCTTCTATAAGAACAACGTTTCTCAGACCCTTTATTATCCTGAAGAAATCGGTATTGGTGGCGGCGCAATTACCGCAATCGCTTATAAAAACAGTTTTACCACTAACCTTCCCGACAAACCGGTTAGGGTTTGGATTGGCGAAACGGAACTAGAAAATCTCAACGCCGGATGGGTTGATCCTGCTACTCTTACGCTTGTTTATGATGGCACAGCAGACTTCCCCTCAGGCATTAACGACATTATCCTTACTTTGGATATGCCTTACATATACACTGGCGGAAACCTGGTAGTATATACCCAGCGTGTTTGGGAAGATCAGTACTTTGCCAGCACCGACCGCTTCTACGGCACTGAAGACCCGAACTCGGGCCGCACACGCCGCGCCAGCGCTGATGCTACCGTATATGACCCGGCAGAACCTCCCGCAGGATCCGTTATGCATTGGCTGCCAAACACCACCCTGTTCTTCTCAACAGCTGGTTTGGGTGCCCTCGAAGGAACCGTTACCGATGGTACTGACCCCATTGAAGGCGTAAAAGTTAGTGTAATGGGAACCATGGCTTCCGCCTACACGGACGAGGTTGGCGCCTATGCATTCCCCTACCTGCTCCCCGGAACTTACGACATCCAGTTTGAACTCTTTGGTTACACCACGGTAGTTGAAGAAGATGTTGTAATTGAAGAAGAAGAAAACACTACCCTCGACGTGACCCTTAATGCCATTGCACAGTATACCGTGGAAGGCGTGGTCAAAGGCAATGATGACCTGTTCCTCGAAGGTGCAGCCATTATGCTCGAAGGCTACGACGATTACATGGTTCTTACCAATGCCGATGGCGAGTTTACCATCGACGACGTTTATGACGGCACCTACGTGATGACCATTCATGCCGCTGGTTACGAAACCCTCGTAAATGAAGCATTGGTTGTTGATGCCGACCTCGACTTGGGTGAGATCGTTGTGGTCGAAATCATTGTAGCTCCTTTTGGCCTGCTTGTAGAGGAAGGCCCTGAAGCTGGTGAAGCAACTTTCAGTTGGAACAACAACTTTGAAGTTGAATTCCGCTATGATGACGGTACTGCTACCGGACAACTCGGATCGAGTGGCGGCAGCCTGAACACCGTGCTGGGATCGGTACACCGCAACGATGCCGTTCTCAACGAAATGTCGTGGTACCTTACCTCAGAGGGTGGCCCACACGCTACCGTTAAGGTTTGGGTATTTGGCCTCAATGCTTCTGGGCAACCAGACCCCGCCAATGTCCTGTACTCTGCAGAGAATGTTCCCAATGTGGATGCACAGTGGAATACCCACGTATTTCCGCAGCCTGTTGAAGCACCCAATGGTTTCCTTATTGGTGTTTCTTACAACGGATTTGCTGCTCTGGGCACCGATAACGGTACAGGCGACTGGCCGTTCCAGTCCAACACCCATTATTTTGTGGGCGATGTGACTACCGAAACCTTTGGTGCTATCGAAACACTAGGCGACTTTAGCGTCAACTTCCTCATTCGCGCCATTGGTATCGACAACGGACCGCTCGGCACAAAAGTTGAAATGACAGCCGGCAACCATACCCAAAGTGTTGAGCTTAGCGGAAGCCTGCTCGAAGAACCTGTTGTTACAGGACAACCTGCATACAGCACTTCACGAAACCCCGCAGCAAGCAAAGCATTCGTTGGATACAACGTATACCTCGACGACATGACCGCTCCTGTGGCCACACAAGTAAATACCACCGAATTTGTGTTTGCAGGACTCTCCAATGGCGATTATGTAGCTGGTGTGCAGTCAGTTTACACCTCAGGTGCCAGCGAAGTAATCACCGAGCCTTTCACCATTACCAATGGTGTGGTAGAAGAAACCCACACGGTGACTTTCAGGGTGCATATGCATGCGGTTGAATTTGATCCCGACACCGATGAGATTTACATCTCTGGTGAATTCCCGCAATGGGTTGAACCGGGCCAGGATCCCGACTTCCTGCTGCAAACCACTGACGATCCGATGATTCTTACTCTTACCCTCGAACTTGAAGCAGGTGATTATGCATACAAGTACTTCATGGGCACAGGTTGGAACAACGGCGAATGGCCGGGATCTCCCGACAGGGTGATAACGGTTGACGATGACATGACCATTGACAACGTGTTTGGCGACATTAACGATCCGGTATCCGTACCCGGTATCAGCGATGCGAGCCTCAGCCTGTTTCCAAACCCCGCCAGCAGCATGCTGAGCATTGTTTCTGGCGAAATGATCCGCGAAGTTCGTATGATCGATATGCTCGGACAGGTTGTATACAACTCTTCCGTTCAGGGCGAACGCCACGAACTGAATGTGGCCGGATTCCGCAATGGTATCTACTTCGTTCAGGTACTTACCGGTTCAGAATTGCAAACCTTAAAGGTTCAGATCCAGAAGTAAGCCCTTGTGGTGATACAACAAAAAAAGGCCTCCTGTTCGGGGGCCTTTTTTTATGGAATAATACCAGGTAGCTATTCGAGCGGAGGCAACTTGGCCTCAATCTTTTCGCGATCGGGCTCCATCCAGCCGGGCAGTTTCAGGCTCTGGCCCAGCGTTTCGGGGGTTTCATCAATCAGGAAGCCAGGACCCATGGTAGCGATTTCTAAAAGAACACCACCCGGCTCACGAAAACATACTGACTGGAAATACTGACGGTCCAAAACCTGCGACACCTGTATGCCTGTTTTGCTTAGTCGTTCTCTGAGTTGCCTTTGCGTTTCAAGGTCGGTAGTAGAGAAAGCCACATGGTGGGTCGTTCCGATGCCACCTTTGTGATGGGGCATGGAAGGCCTGGAAACCAGGTCTACATAATTTCCCGGAAGGGCCTCGCCAGTATAGAGCCTGATGCGGTCGTTTTCCTCAACAAGGCGCTTGTGGTCAAGCACGTTGACCATAAAAAAGGCTGTTTTGTCAGCAATGCTGCAGGTAAGCTCCACGTGGTTGAATCCCTTGATGGCGTTTTCGCCCTTTATGCCGGGCGTTTCCACGCCTTGGCGCGGGTCGTTGGGGCTGGCCACCAGCTCGAGCTCCATACCATCCAAGTCGTAAAGGGTAAAGTAGCTTTCATCAAAGCGGTGAAAAGGCCCCCTGAAATCGACCTGGTATTCCTTGAGGCGTTTTTTCCAGAAATCGAGGGAATTGGCGCCCACCGAAAAGCCGATGACATTGGTTGAGCCCACACCCGACTGTCCGCGGGGCATACCCAGAACGGGCAAAAAAGTGATGACCGAGCCAGGGCTTCCCGTGGCATCACCAAAATAAAAATGCCAGGTATCGGGACTGTCGTAGTTCACGGTCTTCTTCACAAACCGCAACCCCAGGATCTCGGTGTAAAACCGGATATTTTTCCTGATGTTGCCAGTCATGGCGGTGACATGGTGGATTCCTTTAATCATAACAAAGCAATTTTTAATGGTACCCTGTTAAACCGAAAAACGGCCCTATAGTTCAACGCAGGCGCCGCAGTAGCGGTATGCGTTTCCAGGCATCGCCATGACCGTAAAGAAAAGATTTAACGGCTGAAAGCAGGATAACCGGAACAAAGGCGTGATGAAATGCCTGCGGCAAAACCGGCCAAAGCAACAGCAGCATAACATTAAGGACAAACACTACCTTAAAGTAATGGCGCGGAATGCCAATAGGGTAAATCATATTGCCTTTAAAAATAAAATACAGGTGGGTAGGCAGGGCCCACAGCAAGTTTAGGTTGGCATTGGTAGCCTCATGGTCAGAAAGAAACCACAGGAACAAAATTACTAGCCCCACCACACCCAGCAGCGAAAAGAAAAACTTGTCGAACACCCTGGCAAAGCGAATCTTGAACAGCGAGAGCATACCCAGCAGAAAAAGCAGCCAGCCAGCCGCCACGGGGCCAAAAATTCCGGGTTTGGCGGGCTCAAAAGTTTGTTCCAGCACCAGGGAGTAGCGCTGGACCAGCGGGCGGCCATTGCTGTGACGAGCCTGTGCAAAAGCCAGGAACATTTCGTCGGGCAAAAACATATAGTGCCAGGGGGTGGCCTTGCGGTCGGATGGCAGCCCCAGCACCAGGTCGATGCCAAAACTTGCCCAAGGCTTGTTCACAAGGTAAGGCTTCAGCATATCGCGGAAGGAGCGGTTGTATTCAGGCACCGGATCTTCACCCCAGTCGGGCTGCAGCTGCACCTCTATTATGTCGCGTATGCGCGTGGCGCAATTGTCGTAAAAGAAATCGTAGAGGTAATACTCATTGCCAGGCTGGCGGTTTACCTGCAAAAAATCGTAGATGCGTTGCATCTCTTCCTGGCTAAGGTTGAGCACCTGCTCCGATATGCCACGTCCCTCGTAGCGGTATTCGAGCAGAAAATACTCGTGGGGCACCACCGAAAGTTTGTAGAGGAGCTGCCCGCGCAAAAATTTCATGTAAAAGTTGGGGGTGTCGAAGTCGAAGGTGCCATAATTATAAACCTCGTCGAGGCCGGCCTCAGGATCAATGACCCGCAGGGCGCTGTGCCCAAAAACAGAATAGAGCTCATCGCCGGGGGTGGCGGTAAGCATCGAAATGCGGGCACTTGATGACAGCTCCCGGAAGTTTCCAAGCGTGGTAATTTGCCCTAAAAGCATGACCAGCAGCACAAATAGCGATACCTTCTTCATGTAAGAAAATTTATGCAAAATTACTGTTAAAAAAACAACCACCCCAATTGCATTTGCAAAAAATGGCAATTTTTGAGGTTCGGGTAAGAAAACAATAAACAAGCCGTAGGGGTTTTTCCGAAAGACGGTTCCTGGCCTTTCGAAACAAAATCATTCTCAGTGCTTTTTTTTCTGAAACACATGTCATTCGAAAATTTTTTATGCTTATCTTTGCACCCTGAATTTTAGCCCGTTTTGTTATCCGCTATATACCCGAAAAAATTTATCAACAATAAATTGTTAATAAATTTGCCGGAACCGAAAATTAATCTTAGTTTTGCACCCCCTTTTTAAGGGGAGTTTGTGTTTTAAAAAAATCAGGTACAGCAAATTAAGCCACACAAATGAACACTTTAAGTTACAAAACCATATCTGCCAACAAAGAGACCGCCAACAAAGAGTGGGTCCTTGTTGATGCGGAAAACCAGATACTTGGCCGCTTGGCCTCCAAGGTTGCAAAAATCATCCGTGGAAAGCACAAGGTCAATTTCACCCCTCATGCTGATTGCGGCGACCACGTGGTTATCATCAATGCTGAGAAGATTCAGCTCAGCGGTGCCAAATGGGACCAGAAAGAGTATGTAAGGCATACCGGTTATCCCGGCGGGCAGCGTTTTACCAGCGCCAAGCAGATGATGGAAAAGAAGCCCACCGCCATGATCGAAAAGGCCGTCAAGGGCATGCTTCCCAAAAATCGTTTGGGCCGCGCCATTTTCGGAAACCTTTATGTTTATGCCGGCAGCGAGCATCCGCACCAGGCACAGCAACCTCAGCAAATCAACCTTAACACAATCAAGTAACAATGGAAATAATCAACACCTCTGGAAGAAGGAAAACCGCTGTTGCCCGCATTTACATGAAGCCCGGCAGCGGCCAGATTACTGTAAACAAAAAGGATTACAAAGAATATTTTCCTACTGGCATCCTGCAGTACGTTGTAAACCAGCCTTTTGCTATCACCAATAACGAAGGCAAATACGATGTGAAGGTGAACCTCGATGGAGGCGGCGTGAAAGGACAAGCTGAAGCCCTCAGGCTGGCCATCTCTAAAGCCCTGGTGGAGATCAACCCGGAGTTTCGTCCTCCGCTCAAGGAAAAAGGCCTCATGCGGCGCGACCCGCGTATGGTGGAGCGTAAAAAGCCCGGCCAGAAAAAGGCAAGGAAGAAATTCCAGTTCAGTAAACGTTAATCAATTTTTTCGGACAATTTATCTTTCATCATGGCAAGAACAAATTATAACGAACTATTAGACGCTGGTGTACATTTCGGCCACCTCAGAAGAAAGTGGAACCCCAATATGGCTCCCTATATCTTCATGGAACGCAATGGCATTCACATCATCGACCTCAATAAAACCATTGCCAAAATCGATGAGGCTGCTGCTGCAATGAAGCAGATTGCCAAGTCGGGCAAGAAGATCCTCTTTGTGGCCACAAAAAAACAGGCCAAGGATGTGGTAGCCAACCTGGTGAAGCAGGTTAACATGCCCTACGTTACCGAAAGGTGGCCTGGCGGCATGCTCACCAACTTTGCCACCATCCGCAAAGCGGTAAAGAAAATGGCCACCATCGACAAAATGGCCACCGACGGCACTTTCGACAATATGTCGAAAAGGGAACGCCTGCAGGTTATGCGCGAAAGAGCCAAGCTCGAGAAGCAGCTGGGCAGTATCGTAGACCTGAACCGTTTGCCCGCAGCCGTTTTTGTAGTCGATATTTGCAAGGAACACATTGCAGTTGCTGAATCCCGCAAACTAAACATTCCTACATTCGCCATTGTCGACACCAACGCCAACCCCAACGAGATCGACTTCCCCATCCCGGCCAACGACGACGCTTCCAAGTCTATCCAGATCATTGTGAAGCTTATGATCGAAGCCATACAGGAAGGCCTGGAAGAGCGCAAGCTCGAAAAAGACAAGGCTGTTGAGGAAGACGACGACGCCGATACTTTCGTTGACACCGACGCCGAAGCAAAAGGTGCCACGGCCGAAGAGGAAGACGAAGAAGAAATAGCCCTGCGCAAAGCCAAGGCTGCAAAAAAAGCCAAGGCTGGCGACGAGGAAGAAGAGGAAGTGAAAACTCCCAAAGCCCCCAAAGGCGCACCCCTCAAGAAGCCCCAGGCAAAAAGACCCAGATTGTAATCATTCATCAAAAAAATAAGGAATATCCAATATGGCAAATATTACCGCTGCAGAAGTTAACAAACTGCGTCAACAAACCGGTGCAGGGATGATGGACTGCAAAAAAGCCCTGGTGGAAGCCGATGGCGATTTTGAAAAAGCCATTGAGATTCTTCGCAAGAAAGGACAAAAAGTTGCCAGCAGCCGTGCTGACCGCGAAGCCAACGAAGGCGTGGTACTTGCAAAAGTTAATGCTGATGCCACCAAGGCTGCCATCATTATGCTCAACTGCGAAACCGACTTCGTAGCCAAGAACCAGGAGATCATTGATTTTGCACAGAAAGTACTCGACCTTGGCGTGGAAAAAAATTGCGCCAACCTCGAAGAACTTAAAGCTGCCGAAATGAACGGCCGCAGTGTAGAAGAAAACCTGACCGACCTGATTGGCAAAACCGGCGAAAAACTCAACATCTCGCATTTCGACGTGATTGAAGGCGCCAAGACCTTTGCTTACATTCACCCCGGCAACCGCGTATCTTCAATAGCTGCGCTCAACCAGGCCCAAGTGGATGGCATTGAACAAATTGGCAAAGATGTGGTGATGCAGATCGCCGCTATGTCGCCCGTTGCCATCGACAAGGACGACGTAGATCCCAAGATCATCGAGAAAGAAATCGAAATTGGTAAAGACCAGGCTCGCCAGGAAGGCAAAGCTGAAGAAATGGTTGAGAGAATCGCCGTAGGCAAACTCAACAAATTCTTTAAGGAAAGCACCCTGCTGAACCAGGAATTTATTAAGGAAAGCAAGAAGACCGTTCGTCAAATGCTTACCGAAGCCCACAAAGACCTTACGGTAGTGGCTTTCAAGCGCCTGGCCCTCGGACAGTAATTGCTGTTCAACACAAAATTTGGGAGTGCGGTTTTCCGTACTCCTTTTTTTTATGCCCATAGGTTTGAGTAACATTCAAAAAAATGCGTTAAACTTGCAAAAATTCAAACCAACACCAAATCAACATGCCTCAATATAAAAGAGTACTGCTCAAGCTCAGCGGCGAGTCGCTGGCAGGCCAGGGCGGCTTGGGTATCGACCCGCTTATGTTAAACACCTATGCTGAAGAGATAAAAGCCCTTGTTGACAGTGGCATACAGGTAGGCTTAGTGCTTGGCGGCGGAAACATCTTCAGGGGCCTGCAGGGCAGCGGCAAGGGGGTGGATCGCGTGCAGGGCGATTATATGGGTATGCTGGCCACGATCATTAACAGCATGGCCCTGCAGTCGGCCCTCGAAGGGCTGGGCATTGCCGCAACAGTACTTTCGGGCATGCCCGTGGAGCCGGTGGCCAAAAAAATGAACCGCCGCGATGCCATAAGCCTGCTCTTACAGGGACAAGTGGTAATTATGGCAGGCGGTACCGGAAATCCTTTCTTCACCACCGACTCGGCCGCCGCATTGCGCGCCATCGAAATCGAAGCGGAAGTCATTCTGAAGGGCACCCGCGTAGATGGCGTGTATAGCGCCGACCCGGAAAAGGACCCCAAGGCCACCAAATACGACCACATCACCTTCGAGCAGGCCTATAGAGAAAACCTTCGCATCATGGACCTGACCGCCTTTACCCTGTGCCAGGAAAATAATATGCCCATAATCGTTTTCGACATCAACAAAAAGGGTATACTGCACCAGATGCTCGTCGGTGGAGAAGCTGCCGGCACACTGGTTTCAAATTAATTCTTATTTTTGCATTGATTCAAAAGCAACTGCCACACAAAACACCGGTGTTATGAACGAAGAAATTGATTTTTTGATGGAAGCGGCCGAAGAAGGCATGGAGAAAGCCATCGGCCACCTGGAGCGTGAGCTGCAGAAGCTCAGGGCCGGCAAGGCCAACCCCCAGATGCTCGACAGCGTAAAGGTCGACTACTACGGCACCCTTACCAAGCTGTCGCAGATATCGAACATCAACACCCCTGACCCGCGCTCCATTGTAATACAGCCCTGGGAAAAAAACATGCTGGGCCCCATTGAAAAAGCCATTATGGCTGCCAACCTGGGCTTCAACCCCCAGAATGATGGCACCCTCATCAGGGTGGTCGTGCCGCCCCTCACCGAAGAGCGCCGCCGCGACTTGGTGAAGAAAGCCAAAGAAGAAGCCGAAAACAGCAAGGTAGGCATTCGGGGCGCCCGCCGCGACGCCATCGATTCCGGAAAAAAACTGCAAAAAGATGGCGTACCCGAAGACCTGGTAAAAAAGTTCGAATCCGACATTCAGGAACTCACTAATAAATACATTGCAAAGGTCGACAAGCTGGTGGAAGCAAAGGAGGCCGATATCATGACCATTTAAAGGTCATTCGTTGCAATTGCTGCAAATGCCGGTATCTTCGCGGCGCGTCATTACCTTTTTACGAAACGCATGCATTTCAGGCGAAAACCACAGGTCTTCGCCTGTTTCTTTTCCAAGCGGATGTTGCGGCACTTTGTCGTAGCAGCAAGGCACCAGCACCCCATCAGAAGTGTAAACCGCATGGCTCCACAGGCGAAAACAGGGGCCTTTCTTTTTGCTTTTCCCATTTGCTGCATAGCGGTTAAAGCGCTTATCTCCCGGCAGAAACGCCGAAGCTCCTTCCTCTCCATACACCTGCATGCTTTTCAGCTCCACCACATCGGCGCCCTGCTGCCGGGCAAAATCTTTAAGGGCAGGAATCTGTGCTTCGTTTTTGCGGTTGACCAGAAACTGCACCACCAGCAAGGGATAACGAACACCCAGTTCTTTTTTCACCCTGGCCATGGTAGCCAGGCCATCGGCCACTTTTTGCCAGCTGCCCCCACGCCGGTAAAAGGCATAGGTTTCCTGGTCGAGGCCGTCCATGGAAACGATTAATCGATCGAGCCCTGCATTGATAATTTCGCGGCAGCGTGCCTCGTCGAGAAAATGACCGTTGGTGGAAACGCTGGTGTAATAGCCCATGCGCGAAGCCTGCCCAATGTGCTGGTGAAGGTCGCGGTTAAGAAAAGGCTCGCCCTGGAAGTACAGGTTGGTATAAAAACTATGGCGGCGGTGTTTTCTAAGGATTTGTTCAAAAAGGGCCATGTCCATTTTTTTGCTTTCGCGAATGGTTTTTCCCAACCCCACTATGCACTCGGGGCAACGCAAATTGCATATGGCCGCCACCTCGGCCGACACCGCAAAGGGCCGCCCGAATACCAACACCTTTTGCGTAAAGCGGCTCAGCCAGAAACCAGCATAAATTATAACGAAATTCCAAAGGCGGAGCGGGCTTAACCTTTTGGTCAAACGAAGCAAGTCGTTAAAAAAAGCGGCGTATTGCAGCACCATGGGTCTCAAAGCTTCATCTCCTCCCTGATCTTCGAAACCAGCAACGATTTTTCCAAAAAGACCTTTATGAAAATTCGCAGCACGCTATAGGAAGGGATGGCGATGATCATGCCGAACACCCCGCCCAGGATGCCAGCCAGGATAAAGACGATAAAGATTTCGAGGGGGTGGCTGCGCACGCTTTTGCTGTAGATAAGGGGCTGGAGCACGCTCACATCAATGGTGTTGACAATCACGAAGGAGGCCACAATTTTCAGTATCAGTGGCAGCATCTGCGTGTAAAAATCCAGGTCGAGATTGATGCTGATACCCAGGAAAACGCCAATGAAGGTGGCAATGATGGGTCCCACATATGGAATTACATTCAACACCCCGGCAAAGAAACCGATTACCAGGGCGTTTTTCAGACCCAGCAGCCACATGCAGAGGCTGATAAGCAGGAATACGGACGCCAGGTCGGTAAACAAGCCGGTGAAGTACCTGCGCAGCAGTTCTTTACTTTCATTAAGAATGTTGGTGGCTTCTTCCTTATAGGGCCGGGGCGTAAAGAATAAAATCCCCCTGGAAAAAAGGTGCTCTTCTTTCAAAAAGAAAAAGGTGATAAAGGCTATGGCCAGGAAGCCGATAAAAATTTCGATGATAAGTCCCAACACCGAATTGAATACGACCGAGAAACGGTCAAAAGTGGCTATGGCCGAAAGCTCTGCAATGATCTTTGAGGTGATGGTTTCGTTGGGTGCCAGTATACCCCAATCCTGAAAATGGGTTTCGACAAACAGCAGGGGCTCCTGCAGGCTGGCGGTGATGCCCTGCACGCTAAGCTCCGACACTATGGCTGCCTGGCGGGCCAGCAGGGGCAGCATAAACGAAAACAGGGCAGCCAGCAGCCCAATCATCACCAAAAGCGTTAAAAATGCGCACACCCCAGTGGGCAGCCGGAAACGCCCAATCCTGAGTCGCATCAGAAAATCCATCATGGGTTTTCCCAGCAGAGCCAGCACGGCCGACACCAGCAGGTAAATAATCACCCGCAAAAAGTACCAGATAAAAAAGCCCATCACTGCAGCAAACAACAGCAGCCAGAAAAATCCCCGGTAGGTCGATCGTGCCATAGTGACTGGTTTTTTAGTTCCCTTCCTTTTTCAAAAAAATCAACTCCTCCGATGCATCGGGCTGAAGATTCATCTCCCTGAGCTTCTGCAGGCTCTCACTACGGTCCTTCTGCAACTGGTCTTTCAGGGCGCCCAGCGATGGAAATCGCATTTCATCGCGGATACGGTCAAGAAAATGAATGCCGATATATTCACCGTAAAGGTTTTCATCAAAATCGAACAGGTGTGCCTCTATGGTAACATTTTCGAGGTCGAGGGTAGGCCTGATGCCAATATTTATCATGCTTTCGTACCAGTGCCCGCCCACCTTTACCATGCCCACATACACGCCCTGGGCCGGCACCACCTGCTCCTGACCTGATGGCCGAAGGTTGGCCGTGGGATAACCCAGGGTGCGGCCGATGCGGTTTCCTTCAACTACCAATCCTTCCAGAAAAACTGCATGCCCCAGCAAACGGCCTGCTTCAAGCACGGCACCACTTTCGGTAAAAAGCCTTGCGCTTGCATGTATGTTATTTTCTGTGATCTTTTCCATGGTATTGAATGGCCTGCCATTGGTCACGGCCTCGGTAAAGATAAAAAGAAAATTTATCGGGCCGGGGCTGATTCTTTCTAAAAATGCGTATTTTCGCTGCATCAAGAAGTTCATAGAACGATCTTATTATCAGGCAGAAAATTTTCCCGTAAAAATGATGAGCACAAAAACAGGAAAGATTTCGCAGGTCATTGGACCTGTGGTCGATGTCACGTTTGAAAACACCCAGGAGTTACCCAACATTCATGAAGCGCTGGAGGTGATTACCAATTCGCAGCAACGCCTGGTGCTGGAGGTACAGCAGCATATGGGCGAAGACACCGTACGCACCATTGCCATGGATGCTACCGATGGCCTTTCGCGCGACATGGAGGTGCGCTGCACGGGCGGCCCCATTACCATGCCTGCCGGACAAAACATACGCGGCCGCCTCTTCAACGTTATCGGCGAGCCCATCGACGGTATGGGGCCAGTGGAAACCGAGACGCGCTACCCCATTCACCGCGATGCGCCGCGCTTCGAAGACCTGAAAACGGATACAGAAATCCTTTATACGGGCATCAAGGTGATCGACTTGCTGGCACCCTATCCCAAAGGAGGTAAGATCGGCCTTTTTGGCGGTGCCGGCGTGGGCAAAACCGTGATCATTATGGAGCTCATCAACAACATTGCAAAGGGCTACCAGGGCACCAGCGTGTTTGCCGGGGTGGGTGAGCGCACCCGCGAGGGCAACGACCTGCTGCGCGAAATGATAGAGTCAGGCGTAATTCGCTATGGCGAAGAGTTTAAGAAGTCGATGGAGCAGGGCCACTGGGACCTGAGCAAGGTCGACATGGAAGAGCTGGGCAAGTCGCAGGCTACCCTGGTGTTCGGGCAGATGAACGAGCCGCCCGGAGCCCGCGCCCGCGTGGCCCTCTCGGGTCTGGCCATTGCCGAGTATTTTCGCGATGGGGCCGATCAGGCCACGGGATCCGACATCCTTTTCTTTATCGACAACATTTTCCGTTTCACCCAGGCCGGCTCCGAAGTGTCGGCGCTGCTGGGCCGCATGCCTTCGGCCGTAGGCTACCAGCCCACCCTGGCCACAGAAATGGGTATTATGCAGGAACGCATCACCTCCACCCAACGCGGCTCCATCACCTCGGTGCAGGCCGTATATGTGCCGGCCGACGACCTTACCGACCCGGCACCCGCCACCACCTTCTCGCACCTCGATGCCACCACCGTTCTGAGCCGAAAAATATTTGAGCTGGGCATCTACCCTGCCGTAGACCCGCTCGACTCCACCTCGCGCCTCCTCACTCCCGAATTAGTGGGCGACGAACACTACCAGACCGCCAAGCAGGTGAAAATGATATTGCAGCGCTTCAAAGAGTTGCAGGACATTATTGCTATTTTGGGCATGGACGAACTCTCGGAAGAAGACCGCCTGGTGGTAAACCGCGCCCGCAAGGTGCAGCGCTTCCTCAGCCAGCCCTTCCATGTGGCTGAGCAGTTTACCGGGCGTACCGGCGTATTCGTCACCCTGGAAGAAACCATACGCGGATTTAAAATGATCCTGAACGGGGAAGCCGACCACTGCCACGAGTCAGACTTTATGATGGCCGGAAGCATGGAAGAGGTGTTTGAAAGACACAAAAAAAGTCAGTTAAAGAAATAAGCCATGACCAACTCCATGACCCTTGAGGTAATCAACCCCGAGAAGCCGGTTTACAAGGGGCAGGTGGTGCTGGTGCAGCTACCCGGCGCCATGGGATCGTTTGAGATCATGTATAACCACGCCCCCCTGATGGCCATCCTCGAAAAGGGACGCCTGAAAGTGATCGATGAGGAAAGGAACAAGTTTTATATCGACATCGAAAGCGGCGTTGTGGAGGTGCGAAACAACCACATCGTGGTCATCACCCCCTGATTTTTTATCCTTTTTAAAAATTTGCCTATCAGCATTTTGAACCCCAAAAGGGTGGCTCCCCACAAAAGGAGTTCAACCCTTTTACTTGTTTTTAGTTATCTTTACACAAACCTTTGTTCATGATGCAAAAAAGATGGGTAGTCAGCGATATTGCCAGGCAGGATCTGGTGGATAAGCTGGCCGCTTCCCTAAATATAGATCCGGTTCTTTCTCAGTTACTTATTCAGAGAAACATTACAAGTTTTCCGGAAGCACGGGACTTTTTCCGCCCTTCGCTCGACAACTTGCACGATCCGTTCCTGATCAAGGATATGGACATTGCCATCCGTCGCATTGAACAGGCAATGGAGAAAAAAGAACGTATCCTGGTGTATGGCGACTACGATGTGGATGGCACCACCGCCGTGGCCCTGGTATATTCTTTTCTGAAAGATTTTTACGACAACCTGGAGTACTACATTCCCGACCGCTACAAAGAAGGCTATGGCATCTCCTACGAAGGCATCGACCATGCCAAACGCCGTGGGGTAAGGCTTATCATTGCCCTCGATTGCGGAATAAAAGCTGTGGATCAGGTGGTATATGCCCAGGAGCGCGGCATCGACTTTATTGTGGTAGACCACCATCGCCCGGGTGATGTGCTGCCTCCGGCCGTGGCCCTGGTCGACCCCAAACAATCGGACTGCAGCTACCCCTACAAGGAGCTTTCGGGCTGCGGGCTGGGATTTAAGCTGGCCCAGGCATTCTATCAGAAGCACCGCAAACCTTTTGATGAACTAGAGAAGTTTCTCGACCTGGTGGTGGTAAGCATTGCTGCCGATATCGTACCCATTACAGGCGAAAACCGCATCCTGGCCCACTTCGGCCTCAAGCGACTGAACATGGACCCCCGCGCCGGGCTGGAGTCCATTCTGTTCTACAGCAACATTTTCAAGAAAAGCCAGCCCGACGAAAAAACGGCCTTTACCCGCGAGATAGGCATCAACGACCTGATGTTCATGATCGGACCGCGCATCAATGCCGCCGGAAGGATAGAAAACGGAAAGACCGCCGTGGACCTGTTGGTGTGCGACCATATGGGCGACACCCACCAGCTCAGCCAGACCATCAACGAAAACAATACCGAACGCCGCACCCTCGACTCGAGCATTACCGAACAGGCCATGCGTATGATCAGACGCAACCCCGGCCTGAAAAAGGCCAGGGCTACCGTGCTTTACGACCCCGAATGGAGCAAGGGCGTGATTGGGATCGTGGCCTCACGGCTCATCGAAAACTACTACCGGCCCACCATCATTCTTACCGAATCCAATGGCATGATCACCGGGTCAGCGCGTTCCGTTAAGGATTTCGACATTTATGATGCCATCGACGCCTGCAGCCATTACCTGGAGCACTTTGGCGGGCACAAATATGCGGCCGGCCTCAGCCTGAAGCCAGAAAATCTGGAGGCCTTCACCGAAGCATTTAACCAGGTGGTTGAAGACACCATCACCGAAGCCATGCTGGTGCCCGAGATCGAGATCGACGCCGAGATGGACCTGCCGGGCATAGGAGGGAAGTTCTTCCGCATATTGAAGCAGTTTGCCCCCTTTGGGCCGGGCAACCCCAACCCGGTGTTTATTGCCCGCAACTGCATGGTCAGGGGCACCCCGCGCGTGGTGGGAAACAACCACCTGAAGTTTAGCCTGGTGCAGCCCGAAATGGGGGTGGCCGAACTGCCCGCCATTGCTTTCCAGCAGGGACAACACCTGCCCGGACTGCAAGCCGGAAAGCCCTTCGACCTGGCCTACCAGGTCGAAGAAAATGAATGGAACGGAAAAACATACCTTCAGCTTAACGTGAAAGACATCCGCTTCCCCGAAGAATGACAGGCCTTTCAAAATCATTCAATCAGCCTTTATTTTTTGTAATTTTGCATAATGGAAACAGTATTAAGTGGAATACGCTCAACAGGTAACCTTCACCTGGGAAATTATTTTGGTGCCATCAAGAACTTCTTAACGATGCAGCATGAGCACCGCTGTTATTTCTTTATTGCCGACTATCATTCGCTGACCACCCACCCTACCCCCGAAGATCTTCACCGCAACGTGAAGCAGGTGCTGGTCGAATACCTCGCCGCAGGTATCGACCCCGAGGTGGCCACCCTCTACATACAGAGCGACGTGCCCGAGGTGGCCGAGCTTTATTTGCTGCTCAACATGAACGCCTATATGGGCGAGCTGGAGCGCTGCACCTCCTTCAAGGAGAAAATACGCAAGCACCCGGAGAACATCAATGCCGGGCTGCTCACCTACCCCGTACTTATGGCTGCCGATATCATCATTCACCGTGCCACCAAGGTGCCCGTGGGCAAGGACCAGGAGCAGCACCTGGAGATGGCCCGCACCTTTGCCAACCGCTTCAACCGTTTGTATAAGGTCGATTATTTTCCCGAACCCTATGCTTATAACTTCGGAGGCGAGCTGGTGAAAATCCCCGGCCTGGACGGCAGCACCAAGATGGGCAAGTCGGAAAGCGAAGGCAACGCCATATTCCTGGCCGACGAGCCTGCCGTGATTCGCAAAAAGGTGATGCGGGCGGTGACCGACAGCGGCCCCACTGAGCCCGGTGAGCCCATGTCGCAGGGCGTGGAAAACCTTTTCAGCCTCATGAAGGTGCTTAGCAGCCCCGACACCCACACCTTCTTCTTCGAGAAATACAACGAAGGCAGCATCCGCTATGGCGATATGAAAAAGCAGCTGGCCGAAGACATTATCGCCTTCACTTCTCCCTTGCGCGAGCGCATCCTCGAGCTGTCGGCCGACGAAGCCTATCTCTCGAAAGTCGCCAAATTGGGTGCAGAGAAAGCCAGCGAGAGCGCCCGCAAAACCGTACAGGATGTCCGCAATATTATTGGTTTTAAACCCTTTTAATCATGCGCCCCATTAAAAGCCTCAGCCCCTTTTCAGCCTGGCTGCTCCGCCTCGGCCTTATTTTCATGGTGGGTGTGCTGGTATGGCCCGCCCTGAAGCAGTTTCATTTCACCAACCTGGAGTCGGCCATCACCGCCGCCTTTGCCCTGTTTGCCGTTTTGGTTTTCATCGGGGGCTTCATGAGCAAGCACACCCTCACCATGCTCTCTGGCCTGGCGTTGTTTCTGCTTTCGGTATGGCAACTCTACTGGCACTTCAGGGGCATCTCGCTCAACTTTGCCGCCTATGCCATCACCGGCATCATTGGGCTTCATTTTTTTATTAACGGAAACAAATAGCAGGATACAGGCGCATGCCCCAATACATAGAAACCGCAAAAGTTAAGGAAAAAGCCATAGTGGTGGGTGCCATTCTCGGACGTCAGACCGAAGAACTCGTAGCCGAATACCTCGATGAGCTGGAGTTTTTGGTCGACACTGCCGGGGGCGAAACCCTGCGCCGCTTCACACAAAAGCTCGACCGCCCCGACCCGGCCACCTTCATCGGCAAGGGCAAGTTTGAAGAAGTCAACCAGTATGTGCAGGAAAACGAAATCGACCTGGCGGTGTTCGACGATGAGCTGAGCCCCTCGCAGCATCGCAACCTGGAAAAGGCTTTCAAGTGCCGTGTGATCGACCGCAGCAACCTCATTCTCGACATTTTCGCACAGCGGGCCCGCACCGCACATGCCCGCACCCAGGTGGAACTGGCCCAGTATCAATACCTGCTTCCGCGCCTTGCCGGCATGTGGACCCACCTCGAACGCCAGCGCGGCGGCATCGGACTCAGGGGGCCCGGCGAGAAGGAAATCGAGACTGACCGCCGCATCGTGCGCGACAAAATTGCCCTGCTGAAAGAGAAGCTCAAGCAGATCGACAAGCAGAAAGCCACCCAGCGATCCAACCGCGGCAGCCTGGTGCGCGTGGCACTGGTGGGCTACACCAACGTGGGCAAATCGACCATCATGAACCTGTTGAGCAAGTCGGAGGTCTTTGCCGAAGACAAGCTCTTTGCCACTCTCGACACCACCGTGCGTAAGGTGGTGATCGGCAACCTCCCCTTTCTGCTTAGCGACACCGTAGGCTTCATCCGCAAGCTGCCCCACCACCTCATCGAGTCGTTCAAGTCGACCCTCGACGAGGTGCGCGAGTCGGACATCCTGGTGCATGTGGTCGACCTGTCGCACCCCGCCTTCGAAGAGCAGATCAGCGTGGTGAAGGAAACCCTCAACGAGATCACCGGGGGCGAAGAAAAGACCACCATCATGGTTTTTAACAAGATAGATAAATACACTTTCGTGGAAAAGGAGGAGGACGACCTTTTGCCGCCTACCCGCGAAAACATCAGCCTGGCCGAGATGCAGCAAACCTGGATGGGCAAGGCCAATGCCCCCAGCCTGTTTATCTCCGCCAAGGAGAAAAACAACATCGAAGCCTTCCGCCGTATGCTCTACGATCATGTGGAGGTAATTCACAAGCAACGATATCCCTACGATAGCTTTCTGTATTAGAACAATTGGATAAAAAAACCTATCAGCGTATCCTGAAATAACAGGCTTATGAGCAAGACTACCTGGCCCAGTGTGTTGCAAATTTCCAGTCACCGCAGCTGGCGTGGCAGCGAACAGCAGGTGGCCGGCCTGCTCGAAGAGCTGAAGCTGCACGAGTGGCCCGCCGCAATTTTGTGCCGCAAGCATTCGCCCATGCGCCGGTTTTGTTACCGCCACCGCATAGAGTCTTATCCTTTCAAAAAGAAGGGATTCAAAAATATCCTGCTGGGCTGGGAAATTTACAAGCTTACGCAGAAAAAGGCTTTTGACCTGATACATGTGCACGATTCCGACGCCCTTTCAGCGGCCATTTTTGCCCGCCGCCTGGGCATGCGCCTGCCCGTGGTGGTGAGTTGCCGCCCCGACAAGATCAAGGGGAATTCATGGCTGGCCATGCGAAAATACAACCACAAGGCCGTGAAGGCGGTGATCTGTCCTTCACAAGCCAGCCTTGACATGCTACTACCTTACATGCGCAAGAAGGAGGTGCTCAGGCAAATCAACAAGGGCATTGACCTTACTCAGCAAGAAAAGGTGGATGTGCCTTACGGCAGATTGCGAAGAGAATACTTTGTGCCCGACGATGCCAGCCTGGTAGGGAATATGGCATCGCTGACACCACATAAGGATTATTCCACCTTTTTGAAAGCAGCCAAAATTATGCTGGAGGAAAACCCCGGGCTGTTTTTTCTGATCATAGGCGATGGGCCCCAGCGGGCTGAAACGGAGCAGCAGATCCACAAAATGGGCCTGAAGGACCAGGTAAAGATCACCGGATCGCGCAAAGACCTTTCGGAGGTGCTGCCCCAGCTCGATGTGCTCATGCATCCCTCGCTCACCGAAGACCAGGGCACCATCATTCCCGAAGCCTTTGCCGCAGGTGTTCCCGTGGCAGCCACCGCTGCCGGCGGCATTGCCGAAATGGTGGAGCACCGCTTTAGTGGCTTGTTGTCGCCAGTAAGAGACGCACAAAAGCTGGCCGAAAACGTGCTGGATATCATTGCTGACAAGGAACTGAGAGAGCAGATCATTGCCGGAGGCAGGAAAAAGCTGCAGGATTACTCGCTCAGCAAGACCGCCGCACAGACTATGCAGCTCTACCTTGAAGTGCTTGGACGAAAAGCCTGACCCGCCATGAAGACCTTCAAACGCCATCTGACCCACCTTTTGAGCCTGCCCCTGGCCCTGCTACTGGCATTGCTTGCCTTGCTGCCATTTTCTGTGTTGTATCTCCTGTCGGGGCTGTTGTATTTTTTGCTGTGGCATGTGGCGGGCTACCGCAAAAAGGTGGTGCTGGCCAACCTCGTGAAAGCTTTCCCTGAAAAGGACCCAAAAGAAAGGCTTGAGATCGCACGCGGCTTTTATCGCCACCTCTCGCATCTGATCATGGAAGCCATGGGGCTGATGGCGGCACCTGCATCAACCATGTGCAAGCGTGTCAGGCTCGATGAGGAAAGTCGTAAGCTCATGGACACCTACCATCGCGAAGGGCGCAGCGCCATACTGACCCTGGGCCACTATGGCAACTGGGAGTGGATGGGCGCTGGTTTCAACCTTGCCAACCCCGGACAACTCATTGCCGGATACCGCCCCCTGCGCAACAAGGTGTTCGACCGCCTGATCTATCGCACCCGCATGCGTTTCTACGA
>JAWLCS010000022.1:0-54477 GCA_041687035.1 Bacteroidales bacterium | reverse complement strand
CGCCAAACAAAAAAGGGAACCAGATTGGCTCCCTTTTCCCTAATGTTCAATTTTCTTTAATTCTGAACGGAATCGACGATGGCTTTGAAGGCCTCGGGATTGTTCATGGCCAGATCGGCAAGGACCTTGCGGTTGATCTGGATATCCTTTGCGTTTAATTTACCGATAAATTGCGAGTAGCTCAAACCGTATTGCCTTGCACCGGCGTTGATGCGCTGAATCCACAGTTTGCGGAATTCTCTTTTCTTGGCGCGCCTGTCGCGGTAGGCATAGGTTTGTCCCTTTTCCCAGGTGTTCTTGGCTACGGTTAATACGTTTTTACGGGCACCAAAGTATCCTTTGGTGAGTTTAAGCAGCTTCTTGCGCTTGGCTCTTGAAGCAACCTTGTTAACTGATCTTGGCATAACTTTTCGTTTTTTGTTCGTTTAGCGCTTTCCTCACGTGGGAAAGACTTTTCTGGCTAAACAAAGGTTAATGTAATTTGATTTTTAAACAGCCAGCATGGCTTTTACATTCTTCTCATCAACCGCTTTTACCAAAGTGGTTTTGGTGAGATTTCTTTTTCTCTTTTTGCTTTTCTTAGTCAGGATGTGACTTTTGTAAGCATGCTTACGCTTCACGCGCCCGGTAGCGGTAAGAGCGAACCGCTTTTTTGCACCGGATTTAGTCTTCATTTTAGGCATTACAAAACAATTTACTGGTTATTAAACAATGAACATTAGTTTTTCTTGGGTGATTTTTTAGGAGCGATCAGCATGATCATCCGTTTTCCCTCGAGCTTTGGCATTTGTTCTACCTTGCCCACTTCTTCCACTTCCTGGGCAAATCGAAGCAAAATCACTTCTCCTTGCTCCTTGTAAATGATAGACCGGCCTTTAAAAAACACGTACACCTTGAGTTTTGCTCCTTCTTCAAGGAACTTGAGGCCGTGTTTGAGTTTAAAGTTAAAGTCGTGGTCGTCGGTATTGGGTCCCAGCCTGATTTCCTTTACCACGATTTTTGCCGCATTGGCCTTGATCTCCTTTTGTTTCTTTTTCTGTTCGTAAAGAAACTTTTTGTAGCCCATGATTTTACACACGGGCGGATTGGCCGTGGGGGCGATTTCAACAAGGTCAAGGCCCTGCTCTTCGGCCAGGGCGAGTGCCTCTCTGATGGGTAAAATGGCGGGTTCTACATTGTCGCCAACTACCCTAACAACGGGGGCTTTGATTCTTTCGTTAATGGCGTGCGGGTCTTCCTGCTTTACAAAACGCCTGCCTCTGGGCCTGGGATTGAATGGTGCTGCTATGCTTCGTTCCTCCTTAGTTTAGTTAATATTTATGCATTAAAATTCAGTGACGCTGTTGATTTCGTCCTGAACAAGTTTTACAAAATCTTCAATGGTGAAGGTCCCAAGATCACCTTGTCCGTGCTTTCTCACGGAAACGGTGCCTTCCGACGCTTCTTTCTCTCCAACAATCAGCATGAAGGGAATTTTACGGGTCTCCGCGTCGCGGATTTTCTTCCCCGTTTTCTCACTGCGCTCGTCAATGAGGGTGCGAATTTCGTAATTATTCAGCAAATTTAAAACTTTTTTCGCATAATCCTGGTACTTATCGCTGATTGGCAGGATGATAGCCTGATCGGGCGTGAGCCATAGCGGGAAGTTTCCGGCGCAATGTTCGATAAGCACGGCAACGAAACGCTCCATGGACCCAAAGGGTGCACGGTGTATCATTACGGGGCGGTGCTTCTGATTGTCGCTCCCTATGTATTCCAGCTCAAATCGGTCGGGCAGGTTGTAGTCAACCTGAATGGTGCCCAGCTGCCATTTGCGGCCCAGGGCATCCTTAACCATAAAGTCGAGCTTGGGGCCGTAAAAAGCTGCCTCACCAAGCTCTACGGTGGCTTCAAGGCCTTTTTCGCGCGTGGCTTCAATGATAGCCTGCTCGGCCTTTTCCCAGTTTTCGTCGGTGCCGATATACTTCTCGCGGTTGTTGGGATCGCGCAGCGAAATCTGTACGCTATAGTCTTTAAAATCGAGGGCACGGAAAATATACAACACAATGTCGATTACCTTAATAAACTCTTCCTTAACCTGGTCGGGACGACAAAAGATGTGGGCGTCGTCTTGGGTAAAACCACGCACGCGGGTGAGGCCGTGCAGCTCGCCGCTTTGCTCATAACGGTAAACCGTGCCAAACTCGGCCAGGCGCACCGGCAAATCTTTGTAAGAGTACTGCTTGGTTTTGAAAATTTCGCAGTGGTGGGGGCAGTTCATGGGCTTCAGCATAAACTCTTCGCCTTCGGCTGGGGTAGCAATGGGCTGGAAGGAGTCTTTGCCGTACTTTTCGTAATGGCCGCTGGTAATATAAAGGTTCTTGTTTCCAATGTGCGGAGTGATAACAGGCAGGTAACCGGCTTTGCGCTGCACCTTTTTCAGAAATTTCTCCAGGTTCTCGCGAAGCTCGGCTCCTTTGGGCAGCCAGAGCGGCAAGCCCTGGCCTACGTTTGCTGAGAAGGCAAACAGTTCGAGTTCCTTGCCAATCTTGCGGTGGTCGCGCTTCTTGGCTTCTTCGAGCATAACCAGGTATTCGTCCAGGTCTTTTTGCTTGGGAAAGGTGATGCCATACACGCGGGTGAGCTGCTTGCGGCTTTCGTCGCCACGCCAGTATGCACCGGCAATGTTGAGCAGCTTCACGGCCTTAATGGGGCTGGTATCGGGCAGGTGCGGGCCGCGGCAAAGATCGGTAAAATGCCCCGACTCGTAAAAGCTAATGGTGCCATCTTCCAGGTCGGTAATCAGGTCCACCTTGTATTCGTCGCCCTTTTCGGTGTAAAAATTCAGCGCTTCCTTTTTGGCAACTTCCTTGCGGATAAATCGCTGCTTTTCGCGCGCCAGCTCAAGCATTTTCTTTTCGATCTTTTCGAAATCGTTGCTCGAGAGGGTTTGTTCGCCCAGGTCAATGTCGTAATAAAAACCATTTTCCACATCAGGTCCAATACCAAACTTAGTGCCGGGGTAGAGGGCTTCGATGGCGCTGGCCATAAGGTGGGCCGAAGAGTGCCACATAGTAGACTTGCCTTCCTTGTCGTCCCAGGTATGCAACTTCACGCTGGCATCCTCGCTAATGGGACGTGTCAGGTCGCGCACCTCACCATTAACGCTGATGGCCAGCACTTTGCGTGCCAGGCCCTCGCTTATGCTCTGTGCAATCTCCTGACCGGTAACACCTTTGGGGTATTCACGAACGGAATGATCTGGTAATGTTATTTTTATCATAACTGAGCTTTCAAAAATTCAGGGTGCAAAAGTACAAAAATTTAGCCGAATATTTAAGCTATTCAGCAAAAAAGTACCTCGCGAAAATAAATAACTACAGTTTATTGTTCGAGTCGGGTCTGATTCGCTTGATAATGCGCAGCGAATGTGTGTATCTCCTGGTTTCGCGGTTGAAAATTCCGTTGTGGTCCACCAGGTCGATGCGCACCTTTCCATGGGCGTGAATGATGTGTCCTTCATTCACGAGCATGCCCACATGTGTAATCTGCTGCTCTTCGTTGTCGAAAAAAAGCAGGTCGCCTGGCATGGCCTCATTGATCAGGTGAATGGTTTCTCCCTGCGTGGCCTGAATGGCAGCATCGCGGGGAATTTTAATGCCGGCCATTTTAAAAATCAACTGTACCAATCCCGAGCAATCAACACCAAAAGGCGACCGGCCGCCCCACAAGTAGGGCGTGTTCAAAAACATTAATGCATTATCGGCCATTTGCAGAGGTTTTTTCGGAAACTCGCTGGCCACTGAGCCCGCATATTGATATACTTTTCCGGCAATAGCCAGGCTGCCTTTCTCAAAAAAATAAAGGCTGCTGCCTGCACCAATGGCAAAGCTGGTATTGTGCGTTCGGTCTTCAATTAGCTGAATGAGGTCGGTGCTGACCACCGGTGGG
This sequence comes from Bacteroidales bacterium, assembly GCA_041687035.1. GTDB lineage: Bacteria > Bacteroidota > Bacteroidia > Bacteroidales > UBA7960 > UBA7960. The sequence goes on along the minus strand of JAWLCS010000022.1, from coordinate 50,547 downwards.
CTTTTCAGCAAATCGGCCAAATCTTCGGCCGAAAGCAGCTGCACCTGGTTGGCGCTAACCCAGCCCAGATAATGATCGTAAAGCATTCGTATCTGCAGCCAATCGTTTTGCGCTTCAACCACTTCAAAAAGGTCGCCGAAAACAAGCTGGCTGACGAGTTCGCTGCGGTGAGCAGGTTCTGCTCTCAGGCCCGCCGCACTCAGCAGGCAGATTCCATGATCCATATTCTAACCGGATTTTTCTTGCAAATATATAATTTAATAACAGATAAACCCCGGTGAAGCCCAAAGGTTTAATTGGACCCGGAAACTATCTTAGCGATAAATTGTTAAATTCGCAGGTATAATACTATTGATATGGTTAAGGCAATAGAGTGGTTGCAGGGGAATTTTTCGGGAATTTACAAAGCATTGTTGTTCCTGGTCAGCGTATTGCTGATCGTTCAGTTTTTTCCGCGACAAACGCGCTTCGGATATGACTATACGCAGGGCCGGCCGTGGTTGCACGACGACCTGATTGCACCTTTTGACTTTGCGATACTCAAAAGCCAGGAAGAGCTGCAAGTGGAGCAGCAAGAGGCACTGAAAAATCATAAACCTTTTTTTAGCCGGCAGGCTGATGTGGGCGAGGAGCGCGAAATGCATTTTGTTCAGGAATTCGACCGGGCATGGCAGCTCATGTATGGTGAGCAGCAAGGCAGCCTTCGCGATAAAAATCTTGAAATAGGATTTCAGCTGCTCGATTCGGTTTTCCGGCGGGGCATAATTTCTTGGGAAGGGGCCCCGGGCGAGCCTTCGCCCGACTATGAGTTCAGACTGATTGAAGGTCGCACAGCCACCCTGCACCGGGCCGCCGACTTCTTTACCATGCGCGAAGCTTTTTTGTGGATTGCCGGCCAGGTTGATGGCCAGCTCGATTATGATGCCGGGCTGCTGCTGCCCCTGGTAGAAAATGCCATGGCGCCCAATATTATTTTCGACCAACAATATACCATTATGTCGAGAGAGGCTGAGTTGGAACGTATTCCACTGAGCCGGGGCATGGTGCAGCAAGGCGAGAAAATCATTTCGCGCGGCGAACTGATTACGGCCGAAAAATACCGCTTGCTGGAATCGTTCAGGGCTGAGTATCAAAAGCTGGCAGGACAATCGACTGTGGAATTATTGCTTTATGTTGGGCAGTTTTTACTGGTTAGCATATCGTTTATCGTGCTGGCCTTGTTTCTGTTCTTTTTCCGGCGCGATGTGTTTTTCGACAACCGAAGGTTGCTGCTCATCCTGCTTTCGGTTTTCCTTATGGTAATGATTACCAGTCTGGTGGTAAGGTATAATGTGGATTTACTGTTTCTGGTTCCCGTGTGCATTGTCCCAGTGCTTATCCGTGCATTTTTCGACAACCGCCTGGCCCTCTATGTACATATCATAACAATTATTATCATAGGATTTCTTGTGCCTCGCAGCTTCGAGTTTGTCTTTTTGCAGTTTATCGCAGGCATCGTGGCCATATTTAGTATGGTTGGCCTGAGGCGGCGATCCCAGCTGTTTTTCACCGTTATGCTTATCTTTCTTACCTATTCGGCCGTATTTTTCGGGTTGTCGCTGGCGCATTCCGGCACCTTTCAGGGCATAGAATGGATCAACTTTGCATATTTTGGTGGGGCGGCTATGCTTACCCTTTTTGCTTATCCGCTAATTTTTATGTTCGAAAGAATATTTGCATTGCCTACCGACTTTTCGCTGCTCGAACTGGCCGATACAAATAATAAGCTTCTGCGGGAGTTAAACCTGAATGCTCCCGGCACTTTTCAGCACTCGTTGCAGGTTGCCAACCTGGCCGAAGAGGCCGTGATCCAGATCGGGGGAAACAGTCTGCTCACAAGAACTGGAGCCCTTTATCACGACATCGGAAAAATGAACAACCCTATGTTCTTCACAGAGAATCAAATAACTGGTTTCAACCCCCATGATGATATTCCCCGTGAGGAAAGCGCCCGCATCATTATCAATCATGTGATAGAAGGCATTGAAATGGCCCGGAAAAACAACATTCCTGAATATATTATCGATTTCATTCGAACCCATCATGGCACTACCACGGCGCGCTATTTTTTCTCCATGCATAAAAAAGAAAATCCCGGTGAGGAGATCGACATTAAGGCATTTACCTATCCCGGTCCCAGGCCTTTTAGCAAGGAAACTGCCTTGGTGATGATGGCCGATTCGGTAGAGGCAGCCTCACGCAGCCTGCGCAAGCCCGACGAAAACAGCATCAGCGACCTGGTCGAAAAGATCATTGATACCCAAATCAGGGAAAATCAGTTCGACAACGCCAACATTACATTTAAAGACATCAGCACGATTAAGAAAATCTTCAAAAGGCGGCTGATGAACATATTTCATGTCAGGATCGCTTATCCCGGCCTGAACTGATCCAACAGCTTATTGCCGCAGTTCTTGAGGTATGGCAGGGTGTCCGGCCCGAGGTTAAACAGCACATCAATCACACTTTGATTGGGAAGAAAACCGTATTTTTCGGCGAAAGCCTGGAAATATGCCGGGTATATGTCTTCGTCATTTTCCGGTTTATTGACCGTTTTGGGCGAAATGGCCTGCCTTAAATCAATTTTCCCTGTAGGATTCTTTTCAAAAGAAATACTTGTACCAGGTTTTTGCTTCAGGCCGATCTCTTCCGAAATGGCAGCAAGCAGTTTTTGGTTCCAGTAAACAAGCAGTGCTGGTGGTTTGCCCATAAAAAAAGGCTCGAGCAGATCCTGGTAAAATAAAAAGAAGGCCGACTTGCTGTAAGCCGAAACAATGCTGCGCCAATGTTGCTTTTGCCAGGGCAAATGCGAGCTGATGGTAACAAGCCGGGTAGGGGTATGGTTTCCGAGGGGTTTCTCCACCGGTATGCTGAGCGCCAGCGGGCCATTGGCAGATGGAATGCTGCAGCGGTTGCGCCAGGTCTGCTTTGGGTAAGTCTCATGAATTTCTATGTCCGCTTTCGCTGAAACCGCCAGCCAGGCCATGTATTCAGCAGGAGGGAGGTAAGCAGTGGAAAGAAGTATTTCAGGGTGTTCTGGGGTCAAGATTTGTTTTTTTGCAAAAGTAAGAAAAATAGCGCAGGGAGAAGGCGCAGGGCTCAGAGCACAGAGCGCAGGGCAGAGGACGAGTCAAAACCTCAAACCCCAACCGATCCGCTATAAGCGGAGAACTCATGAGCGAAGCGAACTGACCGAAGGGAGCTCAGCGAAGCTAATAGACCCCATACTCCATGCCATATGCAATTTATTCGTATCTTTAAAACATCAAACCCATATGGTATGAAAATTCTTGACGCCCCGGAGATTCGTAAGCTGGATGCCTATACCATTGAGCATGAGCCTGTAAGATCCATTGACCTCATGGAGCGGGCTGCCCGTCAGTGTTTTTTGGGCATAAAAAAGCGCTTGAAGTCGGGACAAAAGGTGAGGGTGTTTTGTGGAATGGGCAACAATGGGGGAGATGGACTGGCCATTGCCCGCATGCTGGCCGGAACCGGCCATGAAGTTTTGGTTTATAAGGTGCTGCATGCCGAGCAGGCCTCGCCCGACTTCCTTGTCAATGAAAAAAGGCTGGAGAAAGTCCGCCGGGTAACCCTGATTGAGGTTGCCGAAAAATCAAACCTTCCGGAAATTGGAAAAGACGACCTGGTGATCGATGCCTTGTTTGGAAGTGGTCTGAATCGCCCCTTGAAAGGGCTGCCCGCAAAAGTGGTTCAGCACATTAATGGATCGGGTGCGGTAGTGGTTTCTATTGACCTGCCCAGCGGACTGTTTTGCGAAGACAACCGCGGCAACGATACAAAAAAGATTATCCGGGCCGATTATACCCTAACCTTCCAAATGCCCAAGCTTGCTTTTCTTTTGCCCGGAAACACAGATTTTGTGGGGCAATGGGAGGTGCTCGATATAGGCCTGCACCCTGAAGCCATTGCCGCGGCTGAAACGAATAACTATTTGCTCGAAGGCAGAGATTTGCAGGCCTTTTACCGGCCCCGCCAGAAATTTGCGCATAAAGGCAATTTTGGTCACGCTTTGCTGCTGGCCGGGAGTTACGGCAAAGCCGGAGCGGCAATCCTTGCTGCCTCAGCAGCTTTGCGCACAGGTACCGGTTTGCTTACAGCTCACCTTCCCTCGGGTCTTGTGCCCATTATGCAGGCCAGCCTGCCCGAGGCAATGTGCATTGCCGACGAGGGCTATTCTATTATTACACATCCAGGCGACGTTTCTGCCTTCAATGCCATTGCTGTTGGGCCTGGGATTGGTAAAGATCCTCAAACTGCCAACGCCTTAAAGCTGCTGATTCAAAACTCACCCTTGCCAATGGTGGTCGATGCCGATGGACTGAACCTGCTGGCCGAAAACCCTACATGGCTCTCTTTTTTGCCGGGCGGCTCCATACTCACCCCCCATCCAAAAGAGTTTGAACGCCTGGCCGGCAAGTACCACGATGATTATGAACGCCTGGAAATCGCCCGGGCCTTTTCGCTGAAGTACCAGGTTTACCTTGTATTGAAGGGCGCCCATACTATGGTGGTGGAGCCCTCAGGAAAAACCTTCTTTAACTCCACCGGAAACCCTGGCATGGCAACCGCAGGCAGCGGCGATGTGCTCACCGGAATTATCATCGGCTGGCTGGCACAGGGTTATACGCCCCTGCAAAGCGCATTGATGGGGGTATACCTGCATGGCCTGGCCGGCGATATGGCTACCCGTCACCTGGGGTATGAGGGCATGCTGGCTGGAGATATTGTTTTTCATATTCCAAAGGCAATCAAGCGGCTTTTTTATTAATATTAAAGAATCATTTCATTTTTTAGTAGCAATTACGATTGGCAATAGAGCCGTGTTTCGGTTTTTATGCTATTCTTATTTAGACTAAATAAAAATAATATTTTGTATCTTTGCACCCCGTTAAGAGGGCATGGTAATTAAACAAAACATTGCCTGATGGTGTTAAAGAATTGCACTAATCAACCCATTAATTTTTTTGAAATGGAAGTACAAGAAACCCAAGAAATAAAGAAAAAATTTTCTATTGACACTGTTGATAAGGACACGCTGAAAAAGTGGTACCGCTTATTGATATTGGGTCGCAAACTCGATGAGAAAGCGCCAAATTATCTGAAGCAGGCCCTTGGTTGGTCGTACCATGCACCTTATGCAGGTCATGATGGCATACAGCTTGCCATTGGTCAGATTTTCAATAAGGAAACTGACCATCTTTTCCCATATTACCGTGACATGCTCACGGCCATCTCTGCCGGTTTGACTGCCGAAGAGATCATCCTCAATGGTATTTCAAAAGCCACCGATCTTGCCAGTGGCGGCCGTCATATGTCAAACCACTTCGCCAAACCTGAGTGGAATATTCACAACGTTTCTTCTGCAACCGGTAACCATACCTTGCATGCCGTTGGGGTTGCCCGCGGAATGAACCGTTACAAGCACAAAGGTGTGGCCATCAGTTCGCAGGGCGAATCTTCGGTATCTGAAGGCTATGTTTATGAAGCCATTAATGGTGCCAGCAACGAGAAACTGCCCGTAATCTTTGTTTTTCAGGATAATGGATATGGCATTTCGGTGCCAAAGAGCGACCAGACCGCCAACCGCAAGGCTGCTGACAACTTCAACGGCTTTAAAAACCTTCGTATTATTCATGTAAACGGACGCGATGTTTTCGAAAGCATGAACGCCATGTACGAGGCCAGGGAACATGTGCTGAAGGCCCATGAGCCGGTTATTGTGCATGCCAGTGTGGTTCGCATCCATTCGCACTCCAACAGCGACCGTCATGATCTCTACCGCGATGAGCGTGAGCTTCATTGTGCACAGGCCAGCGATCCGCTGCCAAGGTTTGAAAGGGCGCTGATCGGCAAAGAAATTTTCACGGAAGCCGAACTTAAGGAAATTGAAAAAGATGTGAATCGCGAAGTGGCCGAAGCACACAAAAAAGCCATGACCGCACCCGATCCCGATCCTGAGTCAATTTTTGACTTTGTGATTCCAGAGCCTTATGTCAGCGAAAAATACCCTGAAGGAATTCACGACTTTGATGGCCCAAAAAAGAAGCTTATTACTGCCCTGAACGAAACCCTGAAGGCAGAATTTACCCACAATCCCGATACTTTTATCTGGGGGCAGGATGTGGCCAACAAGGACAAGGGTGGCATTTTTAATGTAACCAAGGGTATGCAGCATAAGTTTGGCAAGGACCGTGTTTTTAATGCACCCATTGCCGAAGACTTCATTCTTGGAACGGCCAACGGCATGAGCCGTTTTAATAAGAAAATTCGTATTGTTGCCGAAGGCGCCGAGTTTGCAGATTATTTCTGGCCGGCCATGGAGCAGTTTGTGGAAATGACCCACGACTACTGGCGCAGCAACGGAGCTTTTGCGCCCAATGTTACCATTCGCCTGGCCTCTGGCGGTTATATTGGTGGCGGACTATACCACTCGCAAACCATTGAAGGTGCGCTGGCTACCTTCCCGGGTATCCGCATTGTTTATCCTTCGTTTGCCGACGATGCTGCCGGCCTTTTACGCTCAGCCATGCGCTCCGAGGGACCGACCCTTTATCTTGAGCCCAAAGCACTTTATAATGCCAAAGAGGCCGAGACCCCGATTCCTGATGACTTTGAAGTGCCATTTGGTAAAGCCAGGGTGCGTCGCGAAGGCAAAGACCTTTCTATCATTACCTATGGCAATACCACTCATATGAGTATCAGGGTTGCCGACAAGATAGCCAAAGAAACCGGAAAGGAAATTGAAGTGATAGATATCAGGTCGCTTATTCCATTGGATAAGGAAGCCATTCTGAAATCGGTTCAAAAAACCAACCGTGTACTGGTGGTGCATGAAGACAAGGTCTTTGGCGGATTTGGAGGTGAGTTGGCTGCTATCATTGCCGACGAGGCGTTCAAATACCTCGATGCCCCGGTAAAAAGGGTTGGCTCTACCTTTACGCCTGTAGGCTTCCATCGCAACCTCGAGAAGGCGATTCTGCCTTCCGACGAAAAGATATTCGAAGCAGCCAAAGGCCTGCTCGAATTTTGATCTCCTGATAGTGTTTGTTGTTTAATTTTGGTTTGCAAAAGCCCTTCCGTTGGAGGGGCTTTTCTTATTTAACTGCAAGGCTTCTGGCCAGTATGTAACCTGCATACACTGCCATAAGACCCAGGAAAATACTCAGGGAAGTATAAAGAAAAAACTGGAAATATTCGCCATGGCGCAGCAGGGTAATGTTTTCGAGGCTGAAGGAAGAGAAGGTGGTGAAGCCACCACAAAAGCCAGTGGCAAGAAAGAAACGCCAGGATTTGGAAAGGTGATGGGGTTTATCTGTTAGCCCCCACAAAATACCTATAATAAGGCAGCCGGCAACATTTACCAGGAATGTGCCCAAAGGGAAAGTCCATTGCAGATGACGGGTTACAAACCATTGGGTTCCGAAGCGGGCAATGCTTCCAAGAAACCCCCCGGAGCCAATAAGCAAGAGGTACTTTAACATGAAATCCGTCTTTAAGGGAGCAAATTTAGTTAAATAATCGGGGCAAAAAAAAGCCCGTTTACCATTTGGCAACGGGCTTTTTAATATGGGGATAATTTATTTAGTCATTCCACCACAAACGGGCAGCACCTGTCCGGTAATATAGCCGGAGAGGTCAGAACCAAGGAAGATACAGGCATTGGCCACATCTTCGGGACCACCGGCGCGGCGAAGGGGGATTTTTTCTGCCCAGCCTTTTTTTACGTCTTCTGGAAGACCCGCGGTCATATCGGTTTCAATAAAGCCGGGTGCAATGGCATTGCAACGTATATTGCGCGGGCCAAGCTCCTGCGCCACCGATTTGGTAAAACCTATCATACCTGCCTTTGATGCAGCGTAGTTCGATTGTCCTGCGTTGCCGCCAAGACCCACTACTGAGCTCATATTGATAATGCTGCCGCTGCGCTGTTTCAGCATATATTTCTGAACCGCCTTGGTGAGGTTAAAGACTGACTTCAGGTTCACCTGTATCACCAGGTCCCACTGTTCTTCGGTCATGCGCATGAGCAGGGTGTCGCGGGTTATCCCGGCATTGTTTACCAGTATGTCGATGCGACCGAATTCAGCAGCCACATCATCGGCCAGTTTTTCGCTGGCCGCAAGGTTGCTTGCATCGGAGGCAAAGCCTTTGGCTTTAATACCGAAAGCTTCCAACTCCTTTTCCAGCGCCTGGGCTGCTTCATCATATTTCAAGTCAGAAAAAGCTACATTGGCGCCATGCTGTGCAAATGCCAATGCAATGGCTTTTCCTATTCCTCTTGCTCCCCCGGTTACAAGGGCTGTCTTTCCTTCTAAAAGCTTCATAATGTCAGGTTTTGTTAATAATTCAAAACGTTGAATGCCAGCATTAAATCCACTTTATTAGCGGAAGATCCTGGCGGTGGGGCAGGAATTTTCCTTTTGGGAAAACCCTGAAGGCGTAATTGTAAATCCCCGCCCGCTTGCTGGGCACCTCACATTTAAAGGTAACAAGAATTCCGTTTTTATCCACGCCGGTTTGTTCCATTTCATAAACCGAAATGGATTCTTCAACGTCTTCTTTAACCGATTGTTGAACAAAAACAATTTCAACACCCACATCGGTATGTTCGAGCTCGCTGATATCCAATACAATCTCAGCTTTTAACTTATCGCCAAGCAAAAGAGAATTATCAGCGGTGTCGATCATTTCCAAATTTTTCACTTCAATGGTGTCCCAACTTCTGATTACATTACTTTTCCAACGCCATTTTTGGCGGGCTTCAGAAAAGTTATTGCTTTGGAAAAATTCTGAACTTTCGAATAGCTTGTTGTAGAATCGCTCAAAGTAATCATCCAGCATGCGTTTGTTGGCAAAATGAGGGGCTATGCGGGCAATATTGTTTTTTACCCAGCGGATCCATTCAACAGGAATGCCCTTTTTATCGCGGTTGTAGAACATGGGTGCGATTTCGTTTTCAAGGGTATTGTAAATGGTTTCCGCATCAAGCTCGTCCTGGAAAAGCTGGTTGTCGTAGGTGCGTTCTTCTTTAACGGCCCAGCCTGCTTCGGGCACATAGCCTTCTGCCCACCAGCCATCGAGCACGCTGAAATTCATTACGCCATTGAGCACGGCTTTCATTCCGCTGGTTCCTGAAGCTTCGAGGGGGCGGGTAGGAGTGTTGAGCCAGATGTCGACGCCTTTGGTAAGGGCGGCGCCCAGTTGCATGTCGTAATCTTCGAGGAAAAGCACCTTGCCCTTGAATTCCGGGCGCTTGGAAATTTCAACAATATGTTTTATTAGGTCCTGGCCTGCTTTGTCGGCCGGATGCGCCTTGCCAGCATAAAGCAATTGAACAGGCATATCGGGGTTGTTCAGGATTTTCGATAACCTTGCGAGGTCGTTGAAAAGCAGATGGGCGCGCTTATAGGTGGCGAAACGCCGTGCAAAACCTATGGTGAGTACCTTATCGTCAATGCCTTCGAGGGTCTGGTATATTTTTCTCGGGGTTTCCTGGCGGCGCGAAAGGTTTGAAAGCATACGCTCGCGGATGTACTCAAGGAGTTTTTTCCTTTGCTCGTTGCGCAGGCTCCAGATTCTTTCATCAGGCACATCGTATATCTTTTCCCAGATTTTGGGATCAGATACATTATTCAGAAAATCTTTGCCAAAGGTTTCGGCATATAGTTGCTGCCACTCCTTGGCAGTCCAGGTGCCATAGTGAACGCCATTGGTAACATACCCAATGTGCAGTTCATCGGGGTAATATCCGGGATAAAGATTTTTGAACATATCGCGTGAAACCTTTCCGTGCAGTCGGCTTACACCATTAACTTCCTGCGAAAGCTTGGTGGCAAGCACACTCATCGAATATTGCTCCTCGGCATTGGCCGGGTTCATTTTACCCAGGCTCATAAAGGTATCCCAGCCGATTCCCAGGCGGTCGGCATAATGCGGCATATAGGTCCGCAGCATGTCTTCACTGAAATGGTCGTGGCCGGCAGGTACCGGTGTGTGGGTCGTAAACAGGCTGCTGGCTCGTGAAACTTCAAGGGCTTCGTTGAACGACAGCTTATTGTCCTGCACCAGCTTGCGCAGACGTTCCAGGCCTGCAAAGGCGGCATGGCCTTCGTTCAGGTGGTAAACAGCCGGGCTGATTCCAAGGGCATCAAGCAAGCGGATACCACCAATCCCAAGCAGAAATTCCTGTTTGAAACGGTTTTCCCAGTCGCCACCGTACAATTGGTGGGTAATGAAACGGTCCACTGAAGGATTCTCAGGAATGTCAGTGTCAAGCAGGAAAAGGGGAATACGACCCACATCAATTTTCCAAACCTTGGCATGTAGGGTACGGCCGGGGAAAGCAATGCTGACCCTGATCCATTCGCCTTGTTCATTTCGAACCGGAACTGCCGACATATGTGAGAAATTGTGCGGGCGGTAGCTGGCAAGCTGCTCTCCGGTTGTAGAAAGGTTTTGCGAAAAATAGCCGTAACGGTACATGAGGCCTATTCCAACCAAATCGATGTTGTCATCGCTGGCTTGCTTCAGATAATCGCCTGCCAGTACGCCAAGACCGCCAGAGTAAATCTTCACGGAAGTATGCAGCCCATACTCCATGCTGAAATAGGCAATTGGCTTACTGGTCTTGTGCTTACCTGCCTCCATGTAGCTTTCAAAATCGGCAACTACTTTTTGGTAGCGCTCCATAAACCCCTTATCTGATACCACTTTTTCATAATCACCTATGGAAAGCTCATCGAGCAACATATTGGGGTTTTTCTCACATTTGAGCCAAAGCTCGGGGTTGATGTTAGCAAAAAGCTCTTCAGCTTCATAATTCCAGGTCCACCAAAGGTTTTTGGCAATTTTTTGCAGAGGAGCCAACTCTTCGGGAATCTTAACTTCCACAAGCACCTTTCTCCATTTTGGCTTAAGGGCAGATGTGGTTGTTTTTTCAGCCTTGGCAGGCCTTTTCTTGCCTTTGAAAAGATCGGAGCGGTTGTTAACTTTTGCAAGAATCAGGTCAAAAACCTTGAAGTAGTTATCCGCCAGGTTATCCCAAAGCGCTTTTGAGGCTATTTCTGAGGCCTCCTGGCGGGCTTCGAGCATGTTTATATGTGCATGTGCATTAAGCTTGTCAGAGGGGTCAGCAAGGTTATCTGACCCTTCAGCGGTGAAAGTGGTCAGCATATAGTCCGCCATTTCGTTTACTACCTCGGCGGCATTGTTGTCATTCCTTTCGATCACCATAACCGCTTTGCCTCTTTCGGGAAAATTACTTTTCGCCCAAATGCCAAAACCGGTAAGGGAAGTGGTAATAGTGGGTACCCTGAAGGCAACACTTTCGAGCGGGGTGTAACCCCATGGCTCGTAGTAAGATGGAAAGGCAGTCAGATCCATACCGATCAGGGCATCGTAATAATTCAGGTTTATCAATCCATCATCTCCATTAAGATAGGCCGGAAAAAATACCACTTTGACCTTGTCGCCTGGCTGATTGTTCAGTTTGGCTTTCTTGAGCTGATGGAGAATAGGATCAAAACTTTCATCAACCAGCTTGTGGGTAATATATTCATTGGAAATAGGCTGATTGAAATCAGGATTTTTGGCGCGCTCTACCACTTCGGGCCTAACCCCGGTCTGATTGGCAGGAATGAGAATGAACGCAACCACGGTATTCTTCAGTTTTTTATCCTGATTGATTTTGCCCAGGGCATCGATAAACAAATCGATGCCTTTGTTCTTAAACTCGTAGCGGCCACTGGTGGCTACCATGAAGGCATTTTCAGGGATTTCCTGATTTAACAGTCCTTCGGTAACACGACGGAGATTCTTCCTGGCTTCCAGTCTTTTTGTGGCAAATTCAGCCGGCTCGGGAATAAAGGAGTTTTCAAAACCATTGGGAGTAACCTGGTCAGGTACTTTTCCGAGCAGGATGGCACACTCGTTGGCTGTAAGATCGCTAACAGTGGAAAAACCATCCGTATTTCTTGCTACCGTGGTTTCCATACTGTGCTTGGAAGTAATCCCCAGATCGTTGGCTTTGCTTTCGGGATTAATATTTTTCAGGTCGCGGTAGAGCGGCATACCATGGCCTGCCACCGAGCGGGCCAGTGTTGTGGCGTGGGTCGTAAACAGGGTTCCAACCTGTGGAACGCGGTCGCGCAAATAAAGCACACCCGAGCCGGTCATCCATTCATGAAAATGCGCAATGATGCGATCGTACTCAGACAGATGAAAATTATAAAAGCTCTCAATAACCTGTCCGGCGGCATATCCAAACATGGTTGGTTCGGTATAGTCCCATTGTCCGCTCAGGGAGTTGAGGCCAAATTTCAGCCAAAAGTCAGAGAATATCTTATCTTTTTCTGAGAAAAGGGGCGTAAAATCTACCAGCACGGCAATGGGTTGGCCGGGAATGTTCCAGCGTCCGATTCGGAAATGCAGGCCGTTTTTATTGGCCTGCTTGCGCCAGGCACGATACAGGTATTTATCCTCAATAAACTCGGGGTTCCCATGCGTTTCTTTCCAAACGTCAGGGCCAATGGTTATGTATTTATCCTGGAATTCCCTTGTAAGTGAAATGGCCTTGGTGCTTATAACCGTATGAATGCCACCAATCTTGTTGCAAACTTCCCAACTCACTTCAAAGAGGTAGTCAGGGATCATTAAATTTTCAGACATACTATTTTCAATTATTAAATACTATTCAAAAGGGGCGTGAAATTACAAAAAAATCCCCATAAAGGAACATAGGACAACTCCCCGGAGCTCCTAAAAAATTTAAAAAATTCTATTAAGGTGCTGAATGACAAAAGAATGTGTCTTCAGGAAAAGTGCATTTGCCAAGAAGCACTTATTTGGTTTTGTCTTTTGTCTTTGCAGCAGCAGCTTTAGTACTTCTGGCTGTTTTAACTGGTTTATCCTTTGCTGCCACCAATTTTGCTGCTGGCCTGGCTTTCTTAACCGCACTTTTTGGCGCTGGTTCTTTTCCTGCACAGGCTTTTTCAACCCTGATAGACAAATCAGAAAGCACATTCATGTAATTAATGAATGCGTCGTAGGGTGAGCTGAAAGGGTTTACGGTGCGAAAAATCATTCCATCAGAGAACCATTTTGTCGACATAAAGTTAAAATGGTCGCTGGTCTGAAGCTTTTCCCACTCACGTTCGAGTTGGTTATCGGAGCAATTTCTGACTTTTTCTTCCAATTGAAAAAGCTTATCGAAAGCTTCCTTTTGCAATTCGTTACCCAGCCAGGCGGTGAGGTCGCGTTCTTCGTCGGCCCACGAAATGGGGTAGGGCACGTGCAGGCCCGACACTGGCTGAAGGCTTTCTGAAACCTCGGTGACGGTTTTAAACTGATGCCTGGCTTCTTCAATTACCTTTGCAGTAAAGGCTTTCAGGAAATCGAAAATGCCTGTTTCGGCCCACTGGTATTCTCCAAAAGTTTCGTAGGTCAGAAAAATGTTAACCACTTCTTCGTTTTCTTTCATGGCGTTGATCCACCCAACAAACTTATCGGCGGTCAGGGGCCACTCGCTCCATCGCTGCTCCGAAAAGCGGAATGCCAAATCGTCTGACATCTGGAAGTTGCGCATCAAGAGCTTAAGCTTTGGGTTTGAGGCACTGCAATACATGAAATTTGGACTTTTCCAGCCCAGCACATGCTTAGCACCTTCGGTAACCATGGTGCGGTAGCCCAGGTCGTACACCAGGTTGCCAATGTCGTCGGAGTAGACCAATTCGGTATTCCGGAAAGCTTTGGGTTCCTGACCAAACAGTTCTTTGATGCGATTGGCATGTTTTTTTACCTGTTGTGCAAATTCCTCAGGGCTTTTTAGCGAGGCCAGTGTATGGGCGTAGGTTTCGGTCAGAAACTCAACACAGCCTGTCTGAGCCAGCTTTTGGAAGCTCTTGAGTACCTCGGGAGCATACATTTCAAACTGCTCCAGGGCGGTACCCGAAATGCTGAAACTCACCCTGAATTTGTTGCCATGCTTGCGTATCATGTCGAGAAGTAGCTTGTTGGCTGGTAAATACGATTTTTCCGCCACCTGTTGCATTAAAAAACGGTTGGCATAGTCATCGAAATAATCGTGCTTGTGCCCGATATCGAAAAAACGGTAGGTCCTGAGCCTGAAAGGTTGGTGAATCTGGAAATAGAGACAGATAGACTTCATTGCTGTGGATTTGGTTTTTTAATGCACTAAGGTTCTGAAATATATTTGGGTTTAGCGGAGCAGGCTTTCGTAAATATCTTTCACTTTTTTTCCTGCCTGATCCCACTTAATGCTTTCGACCTCTTCTTTGCCGTATTCCTTAAACATTTCGGGCAGGGAGTTATAGTGCAGCAGGCCGTAAATAGCATCTGCCATGGCGTCAATATCCCAGAAGTCGATCTTTATGGCATATTTCAGCACTTCGGCTACGCCCGATTGTTTTGAAATAATGACCGGCACATTGGATCGCATGGCCTCCAGGGGCGAAATACCAAAGGGCTCCGATACCGATGGCATCACGTACACATCGCTCATGCCAAACATTTTGTCCACATCATCTCCTTTGAGGAAGCCTGTGAAGTGGAATTTGGTAGCAATACCCAAAGTTGCCACGCGGCGAATCATTTTGGGTAGCAGGTCACCGCTGCCTGCCATAACAAACCGCACATTGGGGTCGCGCTTCAGCACTTTATGGGCAGCTTCAATAAAGTATTCGGGGCCTTTCTGGAAAGTAATGCGTCCAAGAAAAGTGACAATCTTTTCATCCACCTTTTTCTCGGCATCCAAAAACCGTTTTGTGGAAGCGGGTTCCACGCCGTTGTGCACGGTAATGACCTTTTCGGGGGGTATACCGTAGCGGTTTATTACCACGTTTCGGGTAAGGTTGCTCACGGCCACCACTATATCTGCGGCTTCCATGCCGGCCCTTTCAATGTCATACACCAGTTGGTTTACGCTTTCTCCGGAGCGGTCAAACTCAGTGGCATGCATATGCACCACCAATGGCTTGCCGCTGATGCGTTTGGCCTCGGCACCTGCCATATAGGTAAGCCAATCGTGCGAGTGGATAATGTCGAATTCTTGCTGTCGGGCTACTTCTGCTCCAACCATGGCATAGCGCTTCACTTCTTCCATGAGGTTTTTTCCGTATCCTCCCTGGAAGCTGTACTTCTGGGTTTTAATGCTGAGCTGCTCGGCTTTTATGCCCTTGCTGAGCTGCTCGGTGATACGGAAATATTCCTCATCGTCGGCATAAGGTATTAGGGTGGAGTCGATTTCGAGGTAGCTGAGTTTCGAGATTAACTCCCTGAAAAGCTCATCTTTAATGTCGATCACCACATCGGAGGCGTCAACCAGCCTGATGCTCTCGGTTTCTTCGTCGCCATAAGCTTTGGGAACCACAAAAATGATCTCCACGTCGTGCTTCATCAGGGCTTTGGTAAGGCCATAACAGGCCGTTCCCAGTCCACCTGAGATATGGGGAGGAAACTCCCAGCCAAACATCAATGCTTTCATATTCAAATTTTTATTATTGAAAAATGAAATAGAAACGATTATTAATTTCTTTTTTTCTTTTTCGATGCATACGCAACCTCTGTGAGGTGATTCATTCTTATAAGCTCTGCCACGCTGGGGGCAAAGGAAATGGCACCGCCTCCTGCATGGGGCGGGTCGCCATCATAAACCTCTGAAACGGTGCCAATGGCTTCCTCCATCATGGTTTCTTCGAAGCCGTGATACAGGGTGCGAATATCTTCAAGGCCTTGTTCGCCGTAGAGTTTCAAATAGCCTGCAGCATAATGCCCGAGCAACCACGGCCAAGCAGTGCCCTGGTGGAAAGCCAGGTTGCGTTCGGCCTCATTGCCGGTATACCTGCCCTTGTATTGCGCATCTTTCGGCGACAAGGTGCGCAGGCCCCTTGGAGTAAGCAGTTCCTTGCGCACAATATCAATAACCATGCGGCGCATCTTTTCGTCGATTGGGCTGTAGGGCAGCGAAGTGGCAATAACCTGATTGGGTCTCACCTGGTAGTTGGGTCCGCTGTCAGAAACATAATCCGACAGGCAATTGTTTTCGTTGTTCCAGAATATTTCCGGAAAAACCTTTTCAATGCTTTCAGCAACAGCCTTCCATTTATTTATAAATGGCTGGTTTTTTGCACTTTTTGCAAGCTCAAGCGCGAATTTAATGGCATTGTACCACAAGGCATTTACTTCCACCACATAGCCAAAGCGCGGAGTTACCGTTTTTCCACTTACCTCGGCGTTCATCCAGGTAAGGTTTGGTGCGGAATGATCGATGTAAATAAGGCCATTTTTGCGCATGGCAATGCCGTTGTAAGTTCCCTGGGCATAGGCATCAAGTATGGTGCGAATATTTTTTCCGTGGCTTTTCCATAATTTTTCCAGCTCTTCTCCGGCCTCTGCGCAGCGCTGCAGTGCCCAAAAATACCAGAGAGAGGTGTCGGCCGACTCGTAGGAAGTGGCCAGGCCCCTGCCATGCTCGGGGAAGAACGGTCCTTTCATCTCGGCTACCATGGTGTTGATAACGGCCTTGCAAGTACCGGTTGTGCCGGGTTCGAGGCCAAAGCCGGGCAGCGAAATGAAGGTGAAGCGTCCCATGCGATCGTACCAGGGATAGCCTGCCACAATGTCGGTTTTACCATCGTGGCGATAAATAAACTGCTGGGCCGAGTTGGCCAAACAGTTTTCGAAGGTGCTGCGCGGGGTGCGCCGCTTCAGTTCGCTGTTGAAAAGGCGTGAAAGCGAAGCAGGGTTTATTTCGCGGGTGGCAGCAGAAAATATTATGCTTTCTCCCTTTTTTATTTCCACTTCAAAAAAGCCAGGCACATAAAGGTCTTCGTGGTGCTCGTAGCCCCGTTCCTTTTCCTGGGTGTATTCAATGTCCTTGTACCAGTCGGGCACATGGGTGTATTCCACCCCTTTTTTCGAAAACTGGAAATACAGATTGGAATAGCCAGCATACATGCGGGTGCGAATGCCATTGGGTACTTCTTCGTATTTGGTGTCGAGGTCGATGTTCTGTTTGCTGAGCCTGTGAACACTGCGGAAAGCCAAAAAAGGCTTAAAACGCAGGTATGTAGCAGAGTTGGCTTCCACAAGGGTATATTTGATCAGCACCCGCTCTTCTTCGGTAACAAACATGGTTTCCTTGGTCAGCACCACGCCACCTACCCTGATGGTTACCATAGGAATGATGTCGGCGCTGAAATCGCGAACATACTTGTGCCCCTTGGGGTTGTAGGTGCCCGGATAGCGGTTAACCCCAATATTGAACTCAGCATTATGCTGAATAACCGTTTCATCAACTTTTGATAGCAACACGTGGTTTTCGCCATCGAGGGTTGGCTGTGGGCATATGAGCAGTCCGTGATATTTCCTGGTATTGCAGCCTATTATGGTGGTGCATGAAAAGGAGCCGGCGCGGTTCGACCGGATCATCTCCTTGTTCAGTGAATATTCAAGATTGATCAGTTGGCTTTTGTCAAACTTAATATATTCCATATTTAAGAAATTTTTTTGGAAATTTTGGAAAGGCAGGGCACCAAAACATGCCGTATGGAACAAAATTACAGATTTTTTTCAATTCAATTTTTATTCATCTGAATTAAGATAAAATTAATGTACCCGGTTTCGGTTTTCCCTTTATAATATAAAAAAAGCCATCTGATCCCAGACGGCTTCTTTTTCTATAAATTTGGTAGGCTTAATTAATGCCTTCTTGCGTGAAATCGATTTCCGATCCCAGTAAACTGTGGGGTATCATATAAGCAATTAGTGTTACTATGGCAGCGGTAAGCACCCACCAGCGGTTGTATGGATTTTTTCGAACCTTTAAAAAGGCAAACAGCCAGAATATAAACATGACCAGGGTTTTGTTGTCCGTCAGGTCTGTTCCAAATGGCCAGCCGGTCCAAAAGTCGCCGAAGGCAAATTTCTGCACTATGGGGCCAAAAAACAATCCGCCGGCAAGGAGCAGCAGGATCGTGGCAAGGGTCAATCCGTATGTTTTTTCCTTAAAAACAGCGGCCAGACCGGTGCGTGTGCTAAGAAAGATGGCTGCAAACATAAGCAGTATGTGCGGAATCATGGCCCATGCCGGCACGTCGTTTCTGAACCTGATTACAATGGGATCGGCGGTTAAAACGGCTTCTTCACCTCCACGGGTAAGGGTTACCTGGTAAGCTACTTTTCCGGCGGCGGGCTGCTGCGGAATGTAAGCAATCAGCTCATCGCCCTCGCGAACCATGGGTGCTGTGGTCCACTCATCGTGGCTCGGAGTGCGTTTGTAGCGGTAATACCCCCCAACTTCTTCACTGGCAACAGTAACCCTTACGGGGGCATCCGTGGGCCTGAAAAACGTTCGTATCAGGCTATATTCAATAGTTTCATTTCCCAGTTCTACCCTGCCTTTGGCCGGCTTGGTAGGCCCTGTATTTCTCGTGTACATTACACTTCCCAGGGTTAGTATCAAAGCAAAAATCCATAAAAGAGTTTTCTTCATCCGTAAGTGATATTTTAGTTTGACTTATTGGCCTGCCTATCGGCTGCACTCTTTGCCAAATTAATGTATAAATCCTTGCAGCTCATTATTTCGAAAGCTGATTAGTTTACAGAGTCTTCACAAACTGGGTTTCCGGTTCATTTTTTTCTTTTTCAAACCCCATGTGCTTAAGATACTGCATATGTTTTTTGTTTTTTGCCGGACTTATAATTCTTTGTATTCCCTTGCTTTTAAAATACCCCGCATTTTTCCCGAACAGGAAATGACCTGGTTTCATGTCGCGGTATTCCGGAATCACAAAATCGAGGTCAACCAGCATTTCATCGTTACGGATCTGCCCCAGAAAGATGCCCGCTACCGCAGCATTTCGCAAAACGAGCAAAGATAATGGGTGCTCTCTTTTTTCGAGAATAATATTTTTACGCGTATCGAAATCAGGGAAAAATTTGAGGATCTCGTGGTGGTAATAATCCATGAAATACTTCAGGTAGGGGTTGTCATGCTTAATGGCAATAAGCTTAAAGGCATCCTTGCGTGAATAAATAGAAAAAAGATAGTAAATGTTGACAAAAACAATGAACAGGTTGAGTAATCCCACGGGCAAAGATCCAATGGCAAAGCCGTAAAATGAAAAAACAGCCGAGCCCGCCAGGTTGAGCCAGCGCAGCTTGATAATAGAGCTCATGGTGAGTGAAATGGCTACCACAACCGAAGCAATATAACCAATCCATTCAACTAAAGGAATATTAAGAAACATGATTTTGGGTTTTATAAATGATTACTGTATTTTCGACAATACCGAAGCCTTCGATTTGTCGATGGCATCATAAATGGCCTGATGAATGGCGATACGTATATCGAGCTGAATAATTTTGCGGTTGGAGGGGTAGGGGAAAGTGCGGTTCGACACAAAAACGTAGACCAGGTTTTCCTTTGGGTCGGCCCAGGCATAAGTGCCGGTAAAACCACCATGGCCAAAACTTAAGGGCGAGGCTGATGGGCAGGCAGGGCTGCCTTTGGCGGGTGTAATGGCTGGCTTGTCGAAGCCCAGTCCGCGCCGGTTCTGGTTGCCGGCAAACTGCACCCGGGTAAACTCCCGCATGGTTTGCGGCTGAATGTATTGCTGCCCGGCATATTCACCTCCCTGCAAAAACATTTGCATGAGCACGGCTATGTCAAAAGCATTGGCGAAAAGGCCAGCATGACCGGCCACTCCTCCCATAAGGGCCGCTGCAGGGTCGTTTACAAAGCCACGGAGCACCTGCCGGCGAAACAGGGTGTCATTTTCCGAAGGAACAATCCTTCTGGCAGGAAACTTTTCATGGGGGTTAAATGTCATGGTACTAAGCCCCAGCGGTTCGAAAAATGTTTTTTCGGCATACTGGTCAAGGGTCAGGCCGCTTTGCCGGTGAATCAACTCGCCCAGCAAAATAAAGCCAAGGTCGCTATATACGTAGCTGCGCCTGGGTTGGAGTGGGGAGTTGATGATCTGCTGAAAAATGGAATCGCGAAAAGTGCCCAGCAGGTAAAGCTCCGAGGCCACCCTAACCGAATATTGGGCCGAATACCTGTTGCTGAAGTAGCCTGGCTTGTATGCCCCTTTTTCCATGGTGCTGTATTGAAATGAAAGCCAGGCCCTGAACCTGCCCTGGTGCGCCAGCAAGTCGCGCATACTGATTTTTTCTTTGTTACTGCCTTTGAGCAAAGGAAGGTAATCGCCAATATTCTTATGAATGTCTAATTTCCCATCATCCACAAGGCGCATGACGGAGGCCGTGGTTGCGGCAATTTTCGTGACGGATGCCAGATCGAAAATATCGGTAAGCTCCACCGGGTCATTCGAAAAATAGGTTTTGTTTCCAAAAGCCTTATGATAAATTAACTTGCCATCGCGTATCACCGCAATCTGGCATCCGGGGTAGGCCATGCTGTCGATGCCCATTTGGGCGATGCTGTCGACGGCCAGCAGCCACCGGTCTTGTATGCCGGCATCTTCCGGATAAGCGAATTCTACTCTGAAGTTGTCGAGGGTGTTAAAGCCTTTAAAAACCGGGAAGTGTGGCGGGGCCGATACAGGCAGCCTTCCCCTGGCGGAAATTCCCCCAAAGATGAGCTGGGCAGCGGCTTCTTCATAATGCTGACCATCCTGGTAGGCCACTACTATGCCTTTGAGCTTCAGCGCCTCAGCCCCAAACGAAATGAGGCTGTAGGGGTTGGCAAAAAGGCTGAGTACCACGTCCTGACGATCGGACAGCCGGGTAATCAGCTCAATATTAGTGCGGGTGATGCCATAGTTGCGGGCAAAGCTGTTGCTATTGCGGTGCAGCCCCACGATTACCAGGTCGAAATCCTTCAGCCAGTCGAGCATCTGTGCCGATTGTTCAGGGCCGTGGGTTTTGGGCAGGCTGAACTGTTGCACCCCCGCATAGTTGCCCAGCATGGTCTGAAAAGGATTGCCGGCTGCGGCGCCGACAGAGAGCACGGCAATTTTTTTATCAGCAATTTCTCTTATGGGGATGATTTCGTCTTCGTTGCGCACAAGGGTCATGGCGGCTTTTGCCAGCCGGCTGTTCAGCACCTCAGCTTCACGACTGTTCAGGTCTTCAAGCAAATTGTCGGTGCTCAGCGGAGCTATTTTATTCAGCCCTAACATTTGCTTGTAATAGAGTACCTTTCTAACGCGCTGGTCAATCACAGAAGCGTCGAGCTGTCCGTTTTCCAGTGCACGTTTAATGGTGCGAATGGCCGCCCCAAAGTCGAGTGGCACCATAAGCAAGTCGTTTCCAGCAAGCAGGGCTTTAAGTTCAATTTCGCCGGGCTTAAAATAGTCGGTTACCCCTTTCATGTCGAGGGCATCGGTCATGACCAGGCCCTTAAACTGCAGTTTGTCTTTCAGAAGCTCATCAACCACCCCGGCCGAAAGCGAAGAGGCCAGGTTTTTTTGGGGCTCCAGGGCCGGTATTTCAAGGTGGCCAATCATTACACCATGCAGGCCATTTTCAATGAGTTTGCTGAATGGGTAAATGTGAATGCTGTCGAGTTCTTCGCGGCTATGGTCGAGGCGTGGCAGGGTAAGATGCGAGTCGAGGTTGGTGTCGCCATGTCCAGGAAAATGTTTTGCCACGGCAATAATACCGGCTTCCTGCAACCCTCTCATATAGGCCATCCCTTTTTGGGCCACGTTGTGGCGGTTTTCGCCGAAAGAACGGAAGTTGATCACCGGGTTGCTCGGGTCGATATTTACATCGAGCACCGGTGCAAAACTCAGGTGAACGCCAAGTCTTTTTAGCTGCTTACCAGCTTCCATACCCATTTGGAATATCAACTGCTCGCCGGCAATTGCACCCATGGTAAGGTGGTGGGGAAAGGCGACCACGCTGTCGAGGCGCATGGCAGGCCCCCACTCGGCGTCCATGCTTACCAGCAGCGGAGTTGAGGCAGCGGCTTGCAAGCGGTTGGTGATTAGCACCTGCCTCACCGGGCCGCCTTTATAAAACATGATGCCCCCGGGGTTCCATTCGCGAATCTGCCGTTCTAGTCGGTTGTAGTAATCGCGACCCTGGTCGGTATGTACTCCAATAACTATCAATTGCGCTATACGCTGATCGAGGCTAAGCGTGGCAAACACCGAATCGACCCAAGGTGTGCTGTAGCCATCATGCCATGGGATTTCGTTTACGGGAAACAGCGCTTCCGGTGGCGGTGGCGGTGCCGGGTGCGGCGATCTTACTGAAAGAAATAGAAAAGAAACGAGAGCGAGAAAATATATAGAGAATGTGCGCATTTCAGAGATAAAAACAAGTTTTATTAATCAGGATTTCTGTCTGCAAATATAAAGGAATCTGCGTCTTTCAGGAAGAAACAAATGGGGTGGGGTGAATAAAAAAGTCAGAAGACAAAAGACAGAAGTCAGAAAGTTTTGTTTGTCCTGAGACCTGGAACTCCAAACTTCAAATCCGCTGGTAAGCGGACACAGCCTGGAACTTTACACCACCAGTTCTTTCCACTTTCCGCGCTTCAGGAAAATAAATGCGAATATTCCCAGGAGGGAGAAGTACAAGACTTCCACAAACCATACGCTGCTGGC
This sequence comes from Bacteroidales bacterium, assembly GCA_041687035.1. Taxonomy (GTDB): domain Bacteria; phylum Bacteroidota; class Bacteroidia; order Bacteroidales; family UBA7960; genus UBA7960. The sequence continues at coordinate 27,889 of JAWLCS010000022.1, read as the reverse complement.
AGGAGCGTTGAACCCGACGGCCAGCACAAAGGCAAAAATAAGGTATAGAAAAATACTAATGATCTCTATGCGCAGAGCGGTTCCTGTTTTTCCCGTCCCCGAAAGGGTACTGAAAATAATCATTCCCACAGAGAAGGCGATCAGGGCCAGGGTGATTACCCTCAGCAAAGGGACGGTTGCCTCGGTGAGTTCAGGATTATCGGTAAAGAAAGAAATGATTTGCCTGGGAAAGAAAATAATGAACTGCACCATAAACAGGTTGGCGAGTACGCTGATGGTCAGAATCTTTTTCATCATTGGAATCACTTCTTCGGTTCTTCCCTGCCCAATCATGTTGCTCACCAAAGTTGTAGTGGCCGATGCCAGCCCCCAAACCGGGATCATCAAAAGCATATATACGCTGCGGGTAATGTTTGAAGCTGCCAGGGCAGTTTCGCCGATCTGCTCCAGAATCATGAAAAAAATAAACCAGGCCGAAAAAGAAATGAAATACTGCCACATTACCGGTGTGGCGAGTTTAAAAATGCTTTCGTATAGTCTGCGTTTGGTTTTCTGAAAACGGAAAAGCCTGAACGAGGCAATGCTTTTGCTTTTCACAGACCAGAAAAGATAAAAAGCAAAGGTGATGAACTCGGCCAGGTTGGTGGCCAGGGCTGCACCGGCAATGCCCATGGCCGGCAGGCCCAGGTTGCCGAAAATCAGGCCGTAATCGAGCACCACATTGCTCAGGGCCATTACAATGGTGGCTACCGAAACGATGCGGGTACGCACAATACCCACATAAAAGGAGTTGAAAACGATAATCAAGAATCCGAAAAAGTAACCGAAACGCCTGTAACTGATAAACACCAGGCTTTCCTCGAGTATTGCCTGGGAGCTTATAAACCTACCTAACAGAGCAGGAGCCGCCACACTCATGAAAAGGATCAGAAGCAATGCCAGCAGCAGCATGAAATACAACCCATGGTCGAAAATCCGGCCAATATTACGCAGTTTCCTTTCCCCGTTGCGCCTGCCGATAAGGATTTGCATTCCCACCCCGAAGCCAGCACCGAACATGACCAGGGTAAGGTAAAAGATACCGCCAATGGCAGCCGCCCCAAGCGTAACATCACCCAACCGTCCAAGAAAAGCCGTGTCGATTACCACCATAAGGTTCTGCGCCACCAACCCAATGATAATAGGGTAGGAGATGGTCCAGATGCTGCGGTAGGTGTTGGAAACTGTTGATAAAGGCGTTGTCATTGTTGTCTGATTCGCTTTACTCTACTACCAATACCAACCCCTTCAGATACTCTCCTTCGGGGTGAAAAATGTTTACTGGGTGATCGGAGGGTTGGGTCATTTGGTGCAAAATCCGGGCGCTGCGACCGGCCTCGATGGCTGCGGCAAGCACGGCCCCGCGGAACAAAGGCATATCGACCACCTGCGAACAACTGAAGGTAAACAGGATGCCGCCGGGTCTGATCCGTTTAATGGCTTCCAAATTCAGTCGCTTATAGCCCTGAAGGGCGTTGTGCCGTGCATGGGTATGCTTGGCATAAGCGGGTGGATCGAGCACGATCAGGTCGTAGCTTTCTTCGGTGCGCTTCAGGTATTGAATTGTATCTTGGGTAATTGACTTATGCCGGGGTTCATTGCCGAAATTTAGTTCAATATTCCGTTCGGTAAGCTCAATGGCTTTGGCCGAACTGTCGAGCGAGTGCATTTCGTTAGCACCAGCCTTCAAGCCATATACGGAGAATCCACCTGAATAGCAAAAAGTATTCAGTACCTTTTTTCCGGCTGTATAATGAGTCAGCAATTTTCTGTTCTCCCTTTGGTCAATAAAGAAGCCGGTTTTTTGTCCTTTCTCAATGTCTATCAGGAACTTATGTCCATTTTCAAGCACTTCGACTTTTTCGGGCTGTCCAAATAAGTTGCTTTCGAAACTTTTGCCTTCCCAGTAAGATTCAGGCAGGGTTTCGCGGCTTTTATCAGTAATACTTTTCAGGGAAGAGGCATAGATTTTCTTTAGCCCTTCTGAAATTGCCCCAATATAAGCATACATGCCGGTGGCATGCACCTGTATGACCAGGTGACCAGCGTAATGGTCAATAATCAGGCCCGGCAGATGATCGCCCTCGCCGTGCACAAGCCGGTAAACATTGGTATGCTCATTGCTGACCAGGCCTGTAGTTTTACGAAGCTGATAGGCTTTTTCAAGCTTGTTGAGCCAGAAAGCCTCATTCAGTCTTTCCGGGCGATTGGGCGGAAACTCCATGATTCTTACCGCGATGGTGGCATCCTGATAAATGCCTGACCCAAGATAATCGTCGTGATGACTAAATACTTCGGCATGCATGCCTTCTGCAGCATTGCCATGGATCTTCTTGATGGCACCGCTAAATACCCAGGGGTGAAAGCGCCTGATGGCGCCATCCTTGCCGGGCTGTAACACTATTTTTAAGGGGGTTTGCATAATGGCTGCAAAATTAATCAATTTTAAGGCACAACTCACCGGGTGACTCCAAGTCATCCGGTGAGATATATCCCTGTTTCGATACGCCAAAGGAAGCAAACACCGGTTGATCTGTGCCTTATGGCGGTTAAAATAGCCACTTCATAGATTTCCAGGACATAAGAGACAAATAGGTGTTTTATATTCGTAATTTTGTAAAGGGAACTTACTGCAATTAAAGGAATTATGAAACGTAAGACCATAATACTTATTCATTTGCTGTTCTGGTTCTACATGATAAACCAGGCCTTGTTCCCTATTTATGTGGGCACTTCAAAGGATGTAAACATTAGCGCTGGTTATTATTTCAAGGAAGTCCTTTTCTCGGTGTTCCTGAATGCCATTAGTTTTTACCTCATTTATTTTTCTTTTCCTCGGTTTTTCAATGTTAAGAATAAGTTTCTGGCTGTTGCATTTGGCATCACCCTTATTGCTTTTATTACAGGTTTTCGTTTTGGTTTCAACTGGATTATTTGGACCAAAACGGGTTTTTTCAAGGGTAGCGGGATGCATTATGAACTTGGGTGGATATGGAATGAACTTCGCTTGTGTATTATCACTTCCATTTATGCCGTATTGATTCGTTTCCTTATCAAGGCCTTTGAGGCACAAAATTTTCGCAATGAACTTGTCAATCAGCAGCAAGCCAGCGAATTGGCGCTTTTGAAAGCAAAAATGAACCCGCACTTTTTGTTTAATACTTTAAATAATATTTACTCACTGGTATATAAAAAGTCGGATGAGGCCCCTGAAGCAGTAATGAAGTTTTCTTCCATAATGCGCTATGTACTAAGCGAAAGCAACAGTGGAACGGTGCAACTGGATAAGGAAATAGAATACCTTAAGAGTTATGTCGAATTACAGGAACTTCGTTTTAAACAGCCTGGCTATGTAAAAATGGAGTTTGCCGGACAAACCGAAAACCTTACCATTCCTCCCATGCTGCTGATTCCGTTTGTTGAAAACGCTTTTAAGCATGGCAGTAAAAATTACCAGCCAGGCATCATCATCAGCCTTTCGGCAGAAAACAGGCAAATTCGCTTCGAGGTGATGAATTATTTGAAAGAGAATCAGTTGGTTACAGAAAAGCAAACCAGTGTACTCGGATTATCGAACATTAAGCGCAGGCTGGATTTGATTTATCCGGGCAAACACCAGCTGGAAATTGAAAAAAATGGTGGCCAGTTTAAGGTTAAACTTCTAATTGAGCAATAAAATGAAAATACGTTGCATAGCTATTGACGATGAACCACTTGCCCTGGATATTATCGCGGAGTACTGTAAAAGGATTCCTTTTCTTGACTTGGTGCAAACCTTCGACAATGCCATCGAAACCCTTCAATTCCTTCGCGAAAGCCAGGTTGACCTGATGTTTCTTGACATTCAAATGGAAGGTCTTACTGGTTTACAACTGCTCAGCGCCTTGAAAAACCGGCCCCATATTATTTTGATCACCGCTTACGATCAGTATGCTGTGCAAGGCTTTGAACTTGATGTCGATGACTATCTTCTGAAACCAGTTTCGTTTGAGCGGTTCATAAAAGGCGTAAATAAGGTCTTTGAACGCATGCAGAATAATGTCGATGAAAAAAAGCCTGATCTGCAAACGGTTATTCAGCCGGTAGAAAATGAACCAGACTTTTTCTTCATAAAAACTGAAACCCGAATGGAAAAAGTAAGGGCTGCCGATATCCTTTATGTGGAAGGTATGGGCGACTACTGGCGCATTGCTACCACCACGAAAAAAATTATGACACTGATGAACGCCCGGGGGCTGGAGGATATTCTTCGCGAACCGCAGTTTTGCCGGGTTCACAAATCGTATTTTGTGGCCATCGGCAAGATCGATTTCATAGAAAGAAGGAGTATTAAAATTGGCGAAATAAGAATACCTGTTAGCGACACTTACCAGAAACATTTTTTTGAGCTGATAGAGAAAAACAAGCCGGGTTGAGTCAATCAAAATCTGTATCACCTTTGCTTTCGCTGAAATCCCCCTTTTACCCGGTAAACTGCCGCGTACCCCCTTCCACTGATTTACCGATTTGTTTTCATGACTCATCGAATAGATTTGGCTCAGGCCCAGCATCTTATCTACCTTTACGGTAAAGAGATAGAGTGATTCATTTAATCCCTGCAGCCATGAAAACAAGTGTGTTAATCTCCGCCCTGGTAGCAATCCTGATATTTGCAAGTGCAAATGTCTTCGGAGGGAAACCTCAGTGCACCATGCCCTTTTACACTGCAAAGGGTATTGTTGAAATACCCGTAAAAGTGGAAGAAGCTCCCGATTCACTTCCTGAGTGTGTTAAAAGTTGCATTTATAAACGCCATCAGGAATGGTGTTGCCTGGTCGAAAAACAGTTCGACCTGAGTATGATTAGCAAGACAGAACCCGATGCCGAGGATGTGGCAATCAACACCCGGCAAATTTTTGAAGAAATAATTAATTTTCCCGTTGCCCGCAAATAATGCAGGCTGTTCTCAATTGATCGAAGATCAAAATTTACTGCAACCAATTATTTCAAACGAAAAAAACCGGAGGACTCAGCCATGAAAAAAGTAATTTTTATCCTTTCGTTGATTTCTTGTGCATTTTTTGCAAAGGCTTCAGGCGAATGGGATTATGCTGTGGTAGATGGTAAATTCTACTTCAGTCAGGATGCCAAAGTCCTGAATAACAAAATAAAAATGAAAACCGAAGAGGGTCTGACTTTGGTAATCCCCCTAAGCGAGGTTGACGAATACCATGTTGATGGAAAATCTTTCCAACGGCTTCCCGTGGTATGCAAGAATGGCAAAGTAAAATGCCATGCCTTGCTCCAGCTTGTGGGACACAAGAATGGCCTTTCGCTCTACCGCTACAACAGGCCTGACGATGATCTGGGTTGCTGCTTCGAAGATGCCGAAGGAAAGATGAGTGTTTACTTTGTTTACAAAAAAGGAGAATTGAATACCAGGGTGGATGAAAAAACTGCCTGGACTGTTTTTCCCTTTTTTGGAATTAAACCCGTTAGTTCCAGGGCTGAATTATAAACGGGAAGCAGCATTATTTAAATTATAAACCGGCATTGGATTTAGTGCCGGTTTTTTTTATTCTATTTCATGGCTTTGTGAAAAAGGTAAAACCACCGTGAACTCACTTCCCTTGCCAATTTCACTATTCACCAGAATTTCTCCCCCGTGGCGTTCAATAAATTCTTTGCAAAGAATAAGACCAAGGCCTGATCCCGTTTCCTGTTGAGTTCCTTTGGTCTTATGTTTACTTTCAAGGCTGAAAAGCGCAGAGATTTTATCCTTCTCAATACCAACTCCGTTGTCTTTAATACTGATGGTGCAATCATGGGCAGTTCTGCTGAGCGTAATCCAAACATTTCCGCCTGGCCTGGTAAACTTCAATGCATTGGCAAGGAGGTTGCGAATCACGGTACTGATCATATTGGCATCGGCAGTAATTATTGTTTCTTTCAAAGATTTGGAATGAATGGTGATGTTTTTTCGCACAGCTTGTCCGTCCAGAAACTCAATACACTCAACAATTAACGCTTTAAAATCTATAGGTGCTGGATCGAATGAAAGGGTATTGGTGTGTGAGCGGGCCCAAAGCAGGAGGTTTTCAAGTAATTCGTGCGCCTGTTGTGATGTGCTCTTAATGTTCTGGATCGGTTTCTCAAGACTCGCCTGTTCATTGTTTTTGATGTCCCACAATAGCACATCGGTAATTCCGCTGATATAATTAAAGGGATTGCGCAAATCGTGGGCAATGATGGAAAAGAACTTGTCCTTTGATGCGTTGAGCTCATTTAACGCTTTGTTTTTTAATAAAATTTCGACTTTTTGTTCTTCGATCTGTTGTGTTCTTTCTTTCACCTTTTCTTCTAGAATTTTTCTGTCTTTTAAATACTTTTTCTCTCTATGCCTGAAAGCCCAAAAAATCATCAGGCCAATGAAAATAAAGTATGCGATATATGCCCCCATGCTTCGCCACCAGGGCGGGAGCACAACAACCTGCAGGGTGGCAGGCTCTTCACTCCATACATTGTCATTGTTCGAACCTTTTATGTTGAGCGTATATTTTCCGGGGGAAAGGTTAGAGAATGCAATAAAGTTGCGTGATCCGATTTCAATCCAGGTGTCATCAATGCCCTCAAACTGATATTTGTACTGATTTCTGGCCGGATTGGTGAATTCGAGTGCGGCAAATTCAACGTTGAACGAATATTCATTATATTTCAAAGTTACTTTGCCTTCCCTGGCAGGGTCCAGATAATCGCGTTGACCTCTAACAATCCTGTAAACAGAAGTAATAACCACTTTGGGAATGAAAGGATTTGCCTGTAAAGAGTCGGGATAAAAGGAATTGAAACCATTCATCCCGCCGAAAAACAACTCTCCGTCGGCAGAAACAAAAGCTGCTCCAATGTTGAACTCAGAACTTTGAAGGCCATCGTCAATAGTGTAATTTTTAAATGTCTGCGTAACGGGGTCGAACCGGCAGAGCCCATTTCCGGTTGCAAACCACAGATTATTGCTTAAGTCCTTGACAATATTGTATATCAGGTTGCCGGGAAGGCCATCGTCTTGGGAATAATAGGAGAAGGTTCCTTCCTTTTTTGAAAATTTGTTCACATATGAATTGGTACCTATCCAAATGTCGCCCTCTTGATCTTCGCAAAGAGAGGTTATAAAATTATTGGCGAGGGTAAGGCTGTCACCTTCTTGTCTTCGGAAGTGTTTCATTGTTTCCGTTCGGGGGTTCAAAACATCGAGTCCATCTGCAGTGGCAATCCAAATAAGTCCATCCCGGTCTTGCAGAATATAATAAACAAGGTTGCTGCTGATTCGTTTTTCGTCCGAAGCATCGGCGTGGAACCTTTCCGGCTCCTTGTTTCCGGGTAGTATCCTGTATAGTCCGTTCTGGGTTGCGATCCAGAAATTGCCATAGCTGTCCTCAATCATTTTGAATATCCTTAAGCCTGTCAGGTCCGGCAACCCTGGGTTCTGCCAGAAATTCCCTGGCCTGACAAAACGTTTCCCTTCCAATTCAAAAACCAGCAGGCCATCACGGGTGCCAATCCAAATATTTTGTGAGCGGTCTGAAAAAATAGTGTGCACAAAATCATTGGGTATGAAATTCGCCCCCTCTGAATTGGATGAATAGTGCTCAACAATTCCAGTCTTCCGGTCGTAAATATTCAAACCCTGCCCCCAAGTGCCAACCCAAATCTTGCCATGCTTGTCCTTAAACAAGGAGGCGATCACATTTCCGGCCAGGTCAACCGAGTAAGGAGATTCGCTTTTTCGGTAAAGATCAAATTTCTGTTTCTTAAGGTCTGTTTTGTTTACTCCAGAAAGGGTGCCGATCCATAAGTTCTCTGACTGGTCGATGGTCAACGAAAGGATTATGTTGTGAAAAATGCCGCTGTTTTCAGGATCAAACCTTATCAATTCCTCTAATCCTTGTCCATCAACCTTAATTCTGAAAAGTCCCTTTCCTTCAGTAGCAACCCAGATGTTTCCATTTCGGTCTCCGGTAATTGCCCTGATAAAGGTTTCCCCGAAAGGGGGCTGGTTTAAATAATGCCGGTAATTTTTTTCTCTTTGGATATAACGGTAAATTCCTGTCGGGGTTCCAATCCAGATATCGCCGTCGGCACCTTGCCAAAGGGCTGTTATGTCAAAATCTGTTATTCCGGCAGCAATAAAAGATTGCAAGAAAGTGTTGTCAAATCTTTGCTGCTGCAGTTGGAAACAAGCCAACCCCATGGTTGATCCAACCCAGATATTGCCCGAAGAATCTTCCATGAGGGGAATGTTGTAGTCTTTTACCCGACCATCATATTCAAGATTGGAAACGTAATGTTTGAATTCCATGGTTTTTGGATCACAAACGGAAAGTACCGGTGGTGTGTTGATCAGTATTTTCCCATCGCTGCTGCATATTACATCATAAACATAATCGGTTACATCGGGCATGAACGATGTGGAATAATGCACCCGTTCAAATCTTTTTTCGCTTTTGATATAGCGGTTAAGGCCCCCCTTGGTGCCAATCCAAAGGTTTCCATCAAGGTCTTCGGCAATGGCGTAGATCCAGTTGTTTGAAATGGATGTAGTATCAGAAGGCTTATAGGTAAATACCTGGAAAGAATGGCCATCGAACCTGTTCAGGCCATTCTGGGTTCCAATCCACATAAATCCTTCCGAATCCTGCAACATGCATAGAACAACAGACTGTGAAAGCCCTTGGTGAATGGTATACCCTGAAAAATAATATGGCTGAGTATTACCGAAGATGGCGGCAAAAAGAAAAAGAACCGTTGTAACAATCCTTTTTTTCATAGCTCATGGTATTGAAACCCACGAATTCAGCAAGCTGGTAATTAGGTTATTAAAGGTAAGAAAAACATAGAATTGAATTCAATTTATCAGAAAATGTTTATGATTTTTTGTAGCATTCCGTTCAAACCAACCTGAACCGGTAATGCCAAAGCGCATGGTCATCGGCATAGTCAACCCCAATTCTTGGACCGCTAATAATTTGTTTTTCATTTGATTGTAACGAAGTCTCTTCAATCCAGATATTGTTGTCGTATAGAAATGTTCTATCATGCCGGGTGGTGATGCCAAGTGCCTTGGTGAGTTTGCCCGGTCCGTTAAGGGTTTGTAATTTTTCAGGTCTTTTTCCGGTTCGATGGGCCAGCAGTTCCTGCCCAATAATGGGTTTTATGCCCCGGATCAGGATGGCATGCGGGATGCCTTCAATATTGGTGACCACGTTGAACAAATGATGCATGCCATAGCACAAATATACGTAGGCCACACCGCCCTGCAAATACATGGTCTCGGTTCGGCGGGTTCGCCGGCCGCCAAATGCATGGGAAGCGCGGTCGATCTCTCCTGCATAGGCTTCGGTTTCCACGATCATGCCCCCGGTTATTCCCTGCCCGTCGATGTTGGTCATCAGCGCCTTGCCCAGCAGGTCGCGCGCCAGAAAAACCACATCGGAGTTGAGGTAGTATTCAGGGGGAAGCCTTTTCAAGGTAAATGAAAAATGAATAGTGAAAAACGAAAAATGAGTATGTTATTAGGGCTTATTTCACTTTGATGTCGAGTAGTTTTTTGTCTTCGAGGAAGGCTTCGAGGTGGTCGCCAATTTGCACGGGCCCTACGCCCGACGGGGTGCCGGTAAACATCAGGTCGCCCATTTTGAGGGTAGTGTAATTGGACACGAAAGAAATGAGCTGGTTGAAGTTAAAGATCATATCGGTTGACCTGCCTTGTTGTACCAGTTCTCCGTTCTTCTTCAGGCTGAAGGCTATATCTGCCTGGTTTTTAAGGCTTTGAAGCGGAACAAACTTGCTGACTGGTCCCGAGCCATCAAAGGCTTTGGCCATTTCCCACGGCAAGCCTTTCTGCCGGCACTCGCGCTGCAGGTCGCGCGCCGTGAAATCAATGCCTATGCCGATCTCTTGGAAATAGGTATGGGCAAAGCGCTCCTGAATGTGCTTGCCCACTTTGGAAAACCGTAAAACCAGTTCCACCTCGTAATGAACCTCTTTGGAGAAATCAGGATAAAAAAACGGCAGCCCCGCCCTGATCAGCGCCGTTTCGGGCTTCATAAAAAAAATAGGACGCTCCGGAACGGGGTTGTTTAGCTCAGCCAGGTGGGCCATGTAGTTCATTCCAATGCAGATGATTTTCATAGTTTTTTGATTACGCGGATTTTAACGGATTGCACAGATTTTTACGAATTACACGGATTGGGCATGGGGCAGAGAGCATGGGGCAAAAAAGAGACTTAAGAGATTTTCTGGACTTAAGTGACTGATAAAGAAGCTATTGTCTGCACCAAAACTTTGAACCCTGACTGCCCTCCTCTGGCGGGTAAACCGTCAGGCAGGCTTAAACCCCAAACCTCAAACCTCGAACTCCAAACTAGCTAACCTTTAAAAATAAACTGTCCCTGGCTTTTACCACGCATGTAAATGGCGGTAATCACATTCTTTGTCGAGAGTGGGAAGTCGGCGTTCATCATCCAGTCGTAATACTGTGGTTCTTTTTTGAAGACTTCCTCCACTTCGCGGCCTTTGTTCTTGCCAAAGTTAAAGATCTCTTTTCCCTGGCGGTTAATGCCAATATGCCCTACCAGGTCAGCATGCTGCTGATTATATGAGAATTTGAAAAGCGCATCCATGTCGTTTTGCATAGGTTTGCTTACGTTGCCATCGCGGTCGGTAAATTCCGCATCTTTATAGCGGTCGAGTTGTGCCTCAAGTATTTCGAAAGTGGCGCGGGTGTCGGCTTCGGCTTCATGGGCATCAATCAGTTCCTTCCCGCAGTAAAATTTGTATGCCGCTTTCAGGGTGCGCTGTTCCATTTTGTGGAATATGTTCTGCACATCGATCAGGCGACGTTTTTTAATATCGAAATTGATGCCGCAGCGCAGGAACTCCTCAATAAGCATGGGGACGTCGAACTTATTGCTGTTGTAGCCTGCCAGATCGCAGTTGGCCAGAAATTGATCGAGCACCGGAGCCAGCTGTGCAAAGGTGGGGGCGTCTTTCACGTCTTCGTCCTTTATGCCGTGGATGGCCGTAACCTCAGCCGGAATGGGCCTTCCGGGGTTAACAAGTTTCGAAAGGCTCTCGGTACTGCCATCGGGCAATACTTTATAAATAGCTATTTCTACAATGCGGTCGGCCACTACATTCACGCCCGTGGTCTCCAGGTCGAAAAAGGCCAGCGGCCGGGTAAGGTTAAGTTTCATTCTTTGTATTATTTGTGTTATACGAAAGTAAGCATTTTTGAAGAGTCGGAAGCCTGCCTGCCGAAAGGCAGGTCCGGAGTCCGAAGTCGGAAGTCTGAAGTCGGAAAAAATGAGAAGATGAGATAATGAGAAGATGAGATAATGAGAAATCAACCGAACCGCTGAAGGCGTGAGCTCGGCGAAACTAATCATCATTTATAAATCATAAATCATCAATAAATAACATTCTGCGAATCAGGCGCCCAGGGTTTTGAGGGCTTCATAGACAAGAAATGCCGGCCATACCAGTGCTTTGAGAAAGCCCAGCAGGCCCATCCAGAAACCAGTGGCTGTGGAAATGTAATAAATGACGGCCCCGATAAATCCAAGTCCGTATACTGCGCTGGCTGAGCCGCTTCCGTGGTCGTTTTTCATGGTTTTAAGTATATTAATTTGTGATTTATTAATTTGTAGAGACGCGATGCATCGCGTCTCTACTGGTATTTCGTAAAAAAAGCTAAAAATTATTCAATACGACTAATAAATTCTGCAATAACCTCCACTAGTCCTTCGGTAAGTGGTAAGGAGGGGTCGCCGTAAGTTTCCATGTTCTTTGCCGGGTCGGCTTGAGAATCTTTCAGCACGTGATTCATGTTTTCAAACACGGTAAGCTCGGCATCATATTTTGCGTTGGCAAGCAGCTCGGCATCTGTTTCAGGAACCTGTAAGTCAGTGGCTCCATGGACGATCAACACCGGTACCCTTAGTTTTTCAATTTCCACAGCGGGATCGTACTGCATCCAATTGATCAGGTAGGGCTGCACGCTGGGGCGGAAAATACTGAACAGGGCCATGCTTACACTTTCTACGGTTTCACCTTTTTTCAGGCTTTGCATTACCTTGTCAATTTCTTCCTTCATACTTTCAGGGGCATTTTGAAGTTGCTCGAAAAGGATATGATCAATAGGCCTGCCCGGGCCTGCGATGGAAATAAAGCCATCGGCTTTGGACTTTTCAGCGGCCACCATACCTATGAGCGAACCCTCGCTGTGGCCTGCAATAATGATTTGGGTAAAATGCTTGTCTATTCGCATTTCTTCCACCCAGGCCACAACATCATCAATGTAATGGTCGAAACGAAGTTCACTTTCGGCTACCATAGCCCCGGCGCTTTTTGCTATGCCGCGCTTGTCGAACCTTAGGGCAGAAATGCCAACGCCTGCCAGGTCCTCGGCCAGCATTTTATACGGTGCTGCCTTCACACCCATGGGGTTGTTACCGTCATGATCGGTGGGGCCTGAGCCTGCAACAATAATAACAAGGGGCATATTCTGTGCTTGCTGTGTTATGGTGAGCATTCCGTAAAGGTCGCCAGTAGGCGTATGCAGGGTTACTTCCTTCTCTATGAAGGCCGGATCGACCGGAAATTGAGCCATTGCAGTAGAAAAGGCCAGCAAAAGGCCAAAAAGTAAACTTGTCTTTTTCATGGCGGTGGATTTAAATTTAATACAAATCAATATTATGAAAAAAATGAATTCAAAAGGCGTTTATCCGAAATTTAATATCAAGGTTTTTCAGGAAACACCTTTTTTACCAGTATGGCTGCCAGTCCGCACTGCAATCCAAATGGAAGGTAGCCGGCATAACCAAGTATGGGCATCTCGAAAAGGTGGAAGCGTTGCACCAATGGAACGGAATATTTCCATTGGGTAAGACTGTGAAAGTTCCACATTTCCCAGAAGAAGCCACAGATAAGAGCCGCCAGGGCCAGGGTGAAAATGTGCTTCCAGTTGCCGGCCGGCAGTCCATCGAATAGTTCGGTGTTTCCTGCCATGGCCATGGCCGCTGCCATTATGGCCGCAGGCGCTAGCCAGAGCAAGGGATAAAGATAATCTGGCCAGAAGTTGATGGCCAACATTCCGGCCACTCCAGTTGCTAGGAATATGGCCGCAAGGGTTTTATTATTTTTAGCCCTTAGCGGGAAAAAGTTGTCGAGCCCTGCCGTAAGCCGCTGGAACGTTTTCAGCAATTCGCTGGTGCTGATTACGGCCGGTAAAACCGTAGAAAAGGGCAGGGTTGCATACCAGAAGAACTGACAGTTTGAGAGTTCGCCGGTGTTCACATAAAACCAGTTTTCGGTCAGCAGGTTCAGGTACTCGAAATACCACCAGAAAACCGCGCTGAACCCAAACAGGGCCAGCAGAAAAGTGGGATTGTGGGTAAGCAAAGACTTGCCGCTGCGATGAAAAGTCAGGGCATTCACCAGCAGAATAAACCCCAGCCAGGGCGGGGTGAAAGTGTAGGTTTGCAGGTTTTCAAACACTGGAAGTCTTGTCCAGGCCATAAGCCAGCCCAGCAGCATAATAGCCAGTCCAAGCCATCCCCACCAAGGAAAGGGATATCTTTTGCGGAAGATGGGAACAAAGGTTTTTTGCGCACGAAGGATCCGGATAATAAACGGCAGCATGACCATTAGTATAATCGTAAGTATCACAAAAAAGGCCACCCACGAAAAGGGTGCCTTTTCAATGGTGACCGCCGTGGTCATTGGCGGGAATACCAAAAAGTTTTCAATGGGTTTTCCGGCAAGGTAAGCCCCCAGCAGCGGGGCGCCCAGTAAACCGAGCAAGGCCAGAATGAATCCAAAAATTCGCATAGTTCAAGGGTTTTTGATTACTCAAAGTTCAGGCGAATTTTGGAATAATCAAACGTATTTCTGAATGAAAGAGGGAATTGGTCTCGAAATTAATCCTTAATTTGGTTTAGTTATTTAAGTTTGTGATTATCTGAGATACAGATTAAGGAAGTAAAAATCAAACCAACCTATTCAATAAAGGAAGACCATGGCAAATACCTTCACACAAGTTAATATTCATGCTGTTTTTGCGGCAAAGGGGCGTGAGAATGTTATTACAGAAAAATTTCGATCGGAGTTGTTTCAATATATTTCTGGGATTTTGAAAAATCATGGATTGTTTCCATTGGCAGTAAATGGATGGAAAGATCATGTTCATGTAGTTCTACCATAATATCGGCGCTACGCGCCTTGCGTCATAAGGTGGCCTAATGTTTCTACCGTAATTCCGGCGCTACGCGCCTTGCGTTTTATTTGAAAATTTCTTTTGCTAACATAATTTCAGCGCTGCGCGCCTTCTTTATTTTGATGATTATTTGTTTGTTCTTAGCCGCATGGCGGCGACATTTTGGTAGAAAAGTTGTCAGTAATGATAATATAAGCCGCAAAGCGACGACATTATAAAGTCGTTTTGGGGACTAAGAATTTTGGCTGGAATTTCTCGGAATAATTTCGGAGCTACGCGCCTTTCGGTTCCATTGAAGATTTCTTTTGCTACCAAAATTTCAGCGCTACGCGCCTTTTTAATTTTGATGATTAATTGTTTGTTTTTAGCCGCATGGCGGCGACATTATAAATCAGTTTTTTTAATAAAACAAAAAGGCTGCCCCAATCCCGGAACAGCCTTTTTTTAGGTTTTACCATTTCCATTAAATCGTCTGGCTGGTGTCGAATTTTTCGAGGTATTCGGCCACTCGTTTCAGGAACATACTGCCCAGGGCGCCATCTACCACGCGGTGGTCACACGAGAGCGAGAGCATCATCATATGGCGGATGCCAATGGTGTCGCCCTGTGGGGTTTCAATTACCACGGGCTTTTTCTGAATGATACCTACGCCCAATATGGCCACCTGCGGCTGGTTTATGATGGGCGTGCCGCCAATGGCGCCAAAGGTGCCGAAGTTGGTCAGCGTAAAAGTGCCGCCCTGAATCTCGTCGGGCTTCAACTGGCTGGCGCGCGCGCGGTTGGCCAGGTCGTTCACTTCTTTGGTAAGGCCCAGCAGGCTCTTGTGGTCGGCATTTTTTATTACCGGCACAATGAGGTTGCCATCGGGGGTGGCGGCGGCCATACCCACGTTCACATTCTTGCGGACGATGATCTTGTCGCCTTCGGTAGAAATGTTCACCATGGGGAAGTCGCGCAGCGCCTTAGCAATGGCTTCAATGAAAATGGGAGTGAAGGTGAGTTTTTCGCCTTCGCGCTTCTCGAGTATGGTTTTCTGTTTGTTGCGCCAGTTTACGATATTGGTCATATCGGCTTCGGCAAACAGGGTGATGTGCACCGAGGTATCCTCTGACATGACCATGTGGTCGGCAATAAGTTTGCGCATGCGGCTCATCTCGATTACCTGGTCGCTTTGGCCAACATTTATTGCGGGGGCCTTAGGCTTCTGGGTTGCAGGTGCGGCAGCAGGTGCCTCGGCTTTTTTGGCAGGTGCGGCAGGAGGGGTTTCGCCGGCTTCGCGCTTTTTCAGGTAGTCCATCACATCCTGACGGGTAAGGCGGTTTTGGTGGCCGCTGCCCGGGATCTTCTCCAGTTCTTCAAACGAAATATTTTCTTCTTTGGCGATGGTACGCACCAGGGGCGAATAGAAACGCCCGCTGCTGTCGCGGCTCTTCAAAGGTTCATCGCTCTTGGGTTCTTCTTTTGTTTCAGCCTTGGGAATGTCGTCCGACTTTGCTGGTTTGGGAGTTTCTTCCTTTTTCTCTTCCTTTTCTTCGGCAGGAGTCGAATCGCCGCTTTCTTCGCCATCCATATCAATGATGGCAATCACGGTTTCAACCTCCACCACATCGCCTTCGTTAAACAACTGCTCTTTCAGCACGCCTTCCACCGGACTGGGTATTTCGGAGTCTACTTTATCAGTTGCGATTTCGAGAATGGCGTCGTCGAGCTCAATTCTGTCGCCTACGTTTTTCATCCATTTGGTAATGGTTGCCTCGGTAATACTCTCGCCCAGCTTGGGCATCTTCAATTCAAACTTTGCCATTTAAATATGATATTTATGTTTTGTTCCTGTGAAATAATCAGATACTAAGTTACAAAATATTAGCCGAAGGTGAATGCGCTGTCCTTCAGAAATATTTTAATACGTTTAATGCTGTCAGCACTTTTTTAACACCTCAAATGCCAAAAGGTTTATCAAAGTTCTAAGGCTCTTAGTTACGACCCAGATGGCGCCAGCCTTTGATTAAAATGTTGAAGTCGTTTTCGAGGCGGTATTCCTTGGCGTAAAGGTTGTTGAGGTTATTGAGGGTTTCCTGGTCGAGTTGCTTGCCGGGAATCATATCGCCCGGATACAAAATACCTTTTTTTATTTTGGGCAGTTTGCCTGGTTTCGGCATCGGATGATAGCCCACCCACGATTTCCGGCCAATAATCACTGAAAACAGGTTGCGGATCAATCCCAGCGGGCTTTTCACCAGAAAAACATTCACCGGAAGTGAGAGAAGTACAAAACCCGAGGCCACTATGTCGAAAAGCCTTTTGTTGCGGCGGTTGGCGGGTTTGTTTACGGCATTTATACTGATGGTAAACAGCTCTCCGAAGGTGTCGATGCTGTTACTGCCAATGATGTAGAGGCTTTCGGGGGGCGCGATTTTGAAGTTCACGCGCTGGTCCTTTAAGGCCGACATATGGTCGATGATGGCCTGAGAACTCATATCGGCGGCACTAAATATAAGCTCGTCGATTTTGTAAATTTCAATCACCTCGTTGATCTGTGCAATGGTGCCCACATAACCTCCTTGCAGCGGCTTTTGCTTTTGCAAAGAAACCAATCCTATAAAGGCGCTGTTGCCGGCCTGCCTGATCATTTGCACAATGCGGGCAGCCTCTTCGCTGTCTCCTACTATGATAATCCGTTTGTTTTGTCCTTCTTCGGCGCGCAGTCCTTTTTTGGCCATCAGCGAATGCAGGCTGCGCGAAATGAGCATGGAAAACAACGCCCATGCACCACCAAGCAGAATAAGTGCCCGCGAAAAACGCAGGCTTATGGGCAGCAGGGCGTAAATAACCAGGATAATTACCGTGCCCATGCCTATGCCCCTTACAATCCTGAATATCTTCAGCGGCCGGTCGTAGCCCCCGCTGAAGTAGACGGTGAACAGCCAGATTAATATATAAACTGGCACAATGAAATACATAAACTCCGGCGGGTAGTGGGGGCCGCTGAAAACCTGTTCTTCCCAGCTCGATTTAATAAAAAAGAAGCCAGTGTATATAATTAGGGCATCAAGCAATGGCCAGAAAATCCTTTTCAGAAAACGGTTCAGGATGGCTACCGCCGCCCGGAAATATACCGCCATATTTATCAGGAAGGAAAAAAGTCTGGCATTTTTTTGCGAAAAGTGCTTTCGGGCAAAAATGATCATGGCATTGTAAAACACCAGCACGTAGTTTACGCTGCTTTTCTTGGTGCTTTCGCCCTTGTAATGAATGATGCGGGTTTCGGGAAAATAATAGTTCTTATATCCGGCCTGGGTGATTCGGTAGGAAAGGTCAATATCTTCGCCATACATAAAAAAATCCTCATCGAGGTAGCCGGTTTTTTCAAGGGCTTCTTTGCGCAGCAGCATAAAGGCACCCGAGAGCACATCAACAGGGTTGGTCTGTTCGGGATCGAGATAGCCCAGGTGGTATTTTCCAAAAATTTTCGATTTAGGAAACAGCCTTGCCAGTCCGAATATTTTGTAAAAAGCCACAGCAGGAGTAGGGAGGCCGCGCTTTGATTCGGGCAGGAAGCGACCCTGTCCGTCGAGCATTTTCACGCCCAATCCGCCTGCGTCGGGGTGCTCGTCCATAAAGCGCACCACGCGGGGCAGGGTGTCGTCTTCCACCACAGTGTCGGGGTTCAGCAATAGCACATAGCGCCCTTTGGCCATTGCAATGGCCTGGTTGTTGGCCCGGCTGAAGCCCAGGTTTTCTGTGTTAGCAATTAAGCGGACCTGCGGGTATTTTTCGCGCACCATTTCAAGGCTGCCATCTACCGAATTGTTGTCGACTACGATCACTTCCATGGCCAACTCCTTTCCGGAGCTGAACACCGACTTAAGGCACTGGTCGAGGAAGTACTGTACGTTATAATTGATAATAACTACGGTTAGATCCATGCCGGCTTACTTTTTAATGAGGTTTTCGTAAGGCGTGCGGTTTATAATGGAGCGGCCCAGAGTGACCTCGTCGGCATATTCGAGCTCGTCGCCAATGGCAATGCCGCGGGCAATCACCGACACCTTCACCTCATAGGGCTTTATTTTCCTGAAAAGGAAAAAATTGGTGGTATCCCCTTCCATGGTAGTGCTAAGGGCGAGGATTACTTCCTTGATGTCATCCTTCTGCCTGGCAATGCGTTCGATGAGCGAGTCGATGTTCAGGTCGCTGGGGCCAATGCCATCCATGGGAGAGATAATGCCGCCCAGCACATGAAACATGCCATGATATTGCCCGGTGTTTTCTATGGCAATGACATCGCGCAGGTCTTCCACCACGCATATGAGCGATGTGTCGCGGCGGGGCGAGCGACAAATTTCGCAAAGATCCTGGTCGGAAATATTGTGACACTGCCTGCAATACACCACTTCCTGGCGCAGGCGCAGCATGGCGTCAGAAAAGCGGGCCACGGCTTGCTGGTCTTGCTTCAGCAAGTGCAACACCAGTCGCAGGGCAGTTTTTTTTCCTATGCCCGGCAGTCGTGAAAATTCTTCAACGGCGGCCTGCAGCAATTTGGAGGAGAATGTTTCCAAAACAAAAATAATTGGTCAGCAACGGCCAAAGTTAATACAAAAACCGCTGCAGGTATGTGATAAATTCAGAAGAGAGGGATTCTTTTTTGCGCGTATCAGTCCGGCTTTTGCAGTTGAATAAAAAATGAAGTGCCCTTGTGTTCCTTGCTTTCGAAGCTAATGGTGCCGCCGTGCATGTCGACAATCTGTTTGGTGATATACATGCCCAGGCCATGGGTTTTTTCGCCTTTCAGGCCGAAGCGCTTGGCACGCGAAAATTTTTCAAAAAGAAAATGTTGCAGCTCCTTTGGAATGCCAATGCCCGTGTCTTTTACCGCAATCTGGATGCTTTCGGCTTTTTCCTCAAGGGTTACCAGCACCTTTCCCTTTTCTCCGGTAAACTTCAGGGCGTTGCTGATGATGTTTTCGAGCACACGGCTGAATTTTTTCAGGTTCAGCTCAGCATAAAGCTTTTTCTCGGGAATGGACGAACTGAGGTCAATACGTTTTTCAAGCGCATCTGTTTCGAAATGCTCAAGCACATCAAGTATCAATTCGTTGAGGCAAACTTTTTTTCTCTCGAGCTGAAAATTTTGGGATTCCATTTCCGATACCTCGAGCAATTCTTCCATAATGCCCAAGGCCGTTTGCGATGAGCGCTTGATCAAATCGATATAAAAGAGGTTTTCTGAAGCCGGATTTTTCTGCTCGAGCATACTGCACAACCCCAGAATGCCGCTAATGGGATTTCTAAGGTCGTGGGCCACCGTAGCCATGATGCGATCTTTGCTTTGGTTGAGCGCAATGAGTTTTTCTTCGTAATGCTTGCGTTCAGAAATGTCGGTTACTACTCCTTCAGCCCTGGGTTGGCTCACATTTTTTCCTTGTACAAGCCATGCTTTAAAATGGACATATTTATCCTGGCCGTTTTGGGTCTTGATCCTGACTTCTGAAGAGAACAAACCGGAATCCTCTATAACTTCATAAAACATTTTTCTGATTTCTTCGCGTTCTTCATCGCAAAGCATTGATTTGAGCAGATCCGGGTTTTCGTAAAATTCCTCAGGAGTGTAGCCGGTTAGCTTTTTAACGGGTTCGCTGACAAAAGTGGGTCTGAAGGGAAATAGTTTGGCCGTCCATACCACGTGGTCAATGGTTTTAAGAATACTGTCAATACGATTGCGCTCGGCTGCCAGGGCCATTTCGGCTTTCTTCTGTGAGGTAATATCAAGTCCGACGGCCTGAAACTCCTGCAATTCGCCCTCATCATTAACAATAGGGAGGTCGGTCCATTGTTGCCAGGTTTCACGCCCATCGGGCATTAAAACCTCATGCTGGAAATTGATAATTTCACCCGTCTTGCCAACTTTTCGCAGGTGGTTAATAACGTTTTCCTGCTCTTCTTTGGGAATAAAATCAATCCACCTGGTGCCAATTAGTTTTTCTTCGGGCATTCCCATATACCTGCAATATGCCTGATTAACAAATATCAGGGTGGTATCCGGTAAGAACCGGCAAATCATTTCCTGCTGGGCGTTGAGCACCGCTTCCAGAAAATCCTTTTGTTGCCTTATCTTCAGCTCTTCTTTTTTACCCATTTGCTTTTATGGTTTAAGAAACGATCAGGAGGATGGATAAACCATTTATATGAAAGGTAAAATTAGGAAAAAATTGCCACGGGATTGAAATTAATAAAGTACCAGATTTCCTGATTAAAAAACCTTGCCAGAAAATTCAGCTTAAAAATCTTTGCCTATTTTTGCCCAGATCAAAATACTGCATTATGACGCCGGTGATTATTCTTGTTTCATTCTTGGTTTACACCTCCTTAATTTTTACCATTTCTCGCTTTACTGTGCGCAAGGCCAATAACGAGAGTTATTTCCTGGGGAACCGCAATTCGCCCTGGTATGTGGTGGCCTATGGAATGATCGGTGCCAGCCTTTCGGGGGTAACCTTTATGTCGGTGCCCGGCCTGGTAAAAACCGAGCAGTTTTCATACATGGTGCTGGTGTTTGGCTACCTGGTCGGATACGCCGTAATTGCTTTTGTGCTCTTGCCCCTGTATTATAAAATGAACCTGACCTCCATTTACACCTACCTGGAAAAGAGGTTTGGGATGTCGTCATACAAAACCGGCTCGTTTTTCTTTATTCTCTCGCGCCTTGTAGGCTCATCCTTTCGTATGTTTTTGGTGGTTAACGTGCTGCAGTTGTTTGTTTTCGATGCATGGGGCATTCCTCTGGGTGTAACGGTAGCCCTGTTCATGTCGCTGATTTTGCTCTATACTTTTAAAGGTGGCATAAAAACCATTGTGTGGACCGACACATTGCAAACCACTTTTATGATCACAGCTGTGGTTATCACCATTTTCATTGTTTCTAAGGCTTTAAATCTGACCTTTGGTGAAATGTTCTCGGCGGCCAGGGCAGAGGGCTTTACGCGGATGATTATCACTGATGTGAATGACCCCCGCTTTTTTCTCAAGCAGTTCTTTGCCGGCATGTTCATTACCATTGTAATGACAGGCCTTGACCAGGATATGATGCAAAAGAACCTGAGTTGCCGCAACCTGCGCGATGCGCAAAAAAACGTGCTCACCTTTGGCGCCATACTTATCCCAGTCAACTTGTTGTTTCTATTCCTTGGAGCGGTGTTGTGGCTATACGCCGATGCCCATGGAATCAGCCTGGTACAAACCTCCGATGAGCTTTTTCCAACCCTGGCACTCCAATACCTTGGCCTGGCAGCCGGTCTTACTTTTTTCTTCGGATTGGTGTCTGCCGCCTATTCCAGCGCAGATGGCACCCTTACAGCCCTGACAACCACCTTCTGTATCGATTTCCTGGGATTGAAACGCAGACCCGACATGAGCGAAGAAAGAATTCGCAAAATACGCTACCGTGTGCATATTGGCTTTGCCTTAATCGTAATGCTGATCATAATGGGCTACGGAGCCATTAACAACGAGGCTCTTATCTCCAAACTCTTTACCATTGCAGGCTATACCTACGGTCCGCTTCTTGGCCTCTATTTCTTCGGATTATACACCAAATTGCAGGTAAAGGACAGATGGGTGCCAGTGGTTGCCGTGCTTTCACCTGCCATCAGCTATTTGCTAAGCATCAACTCAGAACGATTGCTTTGGGGTTATAAGTTTGGTTTTGAGATACTTATTGTGAACGGCCTGATCACCCTGGCGGGTCTGTTCATTCTTGCCAAAAGGAAAAGCAACCCGGCATAATTTCCATCAGGTATCCCTGAAAATGCGAATCAAGATTCCGTTTTTAGCCAGATAGGAAAAATATCCGGTTGTTTCAATAATTTATTATATTTTTTTCTGCATAATATGCTGATATACAACAATAAAAAAAATTGAAATTTTTTTTTGCAAAAAGGTATCCATATGTGTTTTGTATTTTAAAATGATCTAATTTTGTATTGAGTTTCAGGCTTTGAAAAAATCCTGCAATGCATTGTTTTTTCAAGGGTTACAGAAACAAATGGCCAAAATTATTAACCTTAAAACGCTCATTAAATAATTAAATGAAAGCCTCCGAGCTTAACCGGGGGTCTTCGTTCGCAAAAAGCGAGGAGACCTCCATGGCCAATGAGACCGATGAACCTCCCAGCGGTTTATCCTTTTCGAAGCCTGTTTTAAATATCCCATCTGGAGCGACGGCCATTTCCGGTCGCTCGCTGCGTTTCCTTCAACATTTTTTCCCGGGTGCCAGTCCCAAAGACTGGAATAACTGGCAATGGCAGGTCAGGAACAGTTTTACGAGCCTTTCTGCATTGTCGAGGGTTATTCATCTGGGCATGAATGAGATTCGGCCCAAGCCGGGAGTTAACGATAACCTGCCCATTCGTATTACTCCTTATTATGCCAGTTTGCTCGATGCGACTGACCCGTCGCAGGCGCTGCGCCGAACGGTGGTGCCAGTGTTCGATGAATTCCTGGTAGGTCCGGGCGAAGCCTCCGATCCACTTTCTGAGGGGCACGACAGCCCGGTGCCCAACCTGGTGCATCGCTATCCCGATCGCGTGTTGTTTCTCTCCACAGGTTTTTGCTCCACCTATTGCCGCTACTGCACCCGCTCCCATATGGTAGCCTCCGACAAGTGCCACGTTGGGCCTCAGGCCTGGCAAGGAGCATTTCAATACATTCGCGAACATACCGAGATTAGGGATGTGTTGATTTCTGGCGGTGATGTGCTTACCATGGCTGACCACCAAATCGAATACCTTTTGTCAACCATAAGGAACATTCCACATGTGGAAATCATTCGCATTGGCACAAAGGTGCCGGCCGTATTGCCTCAGCGTATTACCAAAACCCTTACGGGGATGCTTAAAAAGTATCACCCGCTATATTTGAGCATTCACTTTACACATCCTGAGGAGCTTACCCCTGAGGTGGCTCAGGCATGCAACAGGCTGGCCGATGCGGGCATTCCGCTGGGAAGCCAAACCGTGCTGTTAAAAGGAATTAACGATGATGTAATGGTGATGCGCAAGCTAATGCAGGGTTTGCTTAAAATCAGGGTTCGGCCCTATTATCTCTACCAATGCGACCCCATTCTTGGATCGGCTCATTTCAGAACGACCGTTGAAAAGGGGCTTGAAATTATTGATGGCTTACGCGGCCATACCTCGGGCTATGCTGTGCCCCATTACGTGATTGATGCCCCCGGCGGGGGAGGAAAGATCCCTCTTTTGCCCGATTATTTGCAGGGCAGGGAAAACGGGCAGGTGATCCTCAGAAACTACGAAGGGAAAAGATTTTTCTATCCTGACCTGATTTAAACAACAGAATTTTAGTGGAAAAGCGATTTTTTTAACTGATTTTCCTTAGTTTTAACCACATATTTCATTAGTATTCATCAAATCAGCTGTTATGTTCAGGATTCGCCGGGTTGCCGATGACCTCTATCCCATGAACCGTTATGCGGTGGAGCAGGTCAAAGAGATAATGCGAAGTCAGTTTTCGGCGGTGAAGGAAGAAAAAATCGAGACCATTTCAGAGCAACTGCATGACCCGTTAAAATACCGTTTTCGGTCCATTCTTTTTGTTGCCGAAAATAACAGCGGTAAGTTGAAAGGCTTTGCCCTGCTGATGTATGCGCCCGACCGCGGCTTTTGTTTTCTCGATTATATTGCCACCCGCAAGGAGGATACTCCCGGGGGCATTGGCAGTGCGCTCTATGAGCGTTGCCGCGAAGAAGCCATACTGTTAAAAGCCAGTGGCATCTTTATGGAATGCCTTCCCGATGATCCCGAACTTTGCCCGGAAGAAAGTTTGCTGGACCAGAACGCATCACGGCTGAAATTTTATGAACGATTCGGCGCACGGCCCATCATCAATACATTGTATGAAAGCCCTGTAAAGGAAGGCGATAGCTGTGCTCCGTACCTGGTGCTTGATATGCTGGATCAAAAAAACTTTCCCGCGCCCCGGCAGCTTCAGCTGGTGGTGGAGGCTATTTTGCAAAGAAAGTATGCTGATTATTGTCCCCAGGAATATATTACTAAGGTGCTCGACTCCATTAACGAAACCGCTCAGTTAAGGCCATTTCAATACATTCGGGAATCGAGCCAGCATTTGGGTGAAATCAAGATCAATAGGAGGAAACCGGTGCCTTTGGTTTATAACGAACACCACGCGATCCATCACGTAAAGGAAAGGGGATACGTGGAAGCCCCGGTGCGAATCAGTGCGGTATTGAAGGCTTTTGAAGGCACTGATCTGATAAGGACCCTGCCGGCCCAGTTTTTCCCGGAGAAGCATATTCGGCAGGTTCACAATCCGGATCTGGTTGATTTTCTTAAGGAAATCAGTGCCGCCACACCCGAGGGCCGTTCGGTTTATCCGTATATTTTCCCCATTAGAAACCCCGACCGCAAACCAAGGGAGCTGGCATTACAAACAGGTTATTACTGTATCGATACCTTTACGCCGATTCACCGTAATGTATGGGAAGCAGCCCGGGGAGCCGTTGATTGTGCCCTGACTTGTGCAGGAGAGATTTTGCAGGGCGAGCCGGTGGCCTACGCTTTGGTGCGCCCGCCGGGTCATCATGCGGAAACCAATGTCTATGGCGGGTTTTGTTATCTCAACACTGCCGCCATTGCGGCCCATTACCTTAGCCAGTTTGGGAAGGTCGCTATCCTGGATATTGATTACCATCATGGAAACGGGCAGCAAGAGATTTTTTACAAACGCAGCGATGTGCTTACCGTAAGCCTTCACGGGCATCCCTCCACTACCTACCCCTATTTTGCCGGCTATCGCAAAGAAAAAGGCGAAGGTGAGGGCCTTGGGTTTAATCATAACTTGCCTTTGAGTGAGGGGGCAAGCGCCAAGGAGTACCGCATGATGCTTTCGGATGCCCTGCGCCTTGTCGAAAAATTTGATCCCGCATACCTGGTGGTGGCATTTGGCGTCGATACCGCAAAAGACGATCCGACCGGAACGCTGAACTTCACCTCCAAGGATTTTGAAAAAAACGGCCGAATGATCGGAAGCCTTCACTTATCCACACTGGTGGTGCAGGAAGGGGGCTACCTTAACCGCACCCTCGGAACCAATGCCCAGCACTTTATTAAAGGGTTGCATGATACGGTTTGGAAATAGGTTCGGGGTTTGGGGTTCTTGGTTCGAGGTTTAAAGTTTAAGGTTCAAGGTTTAGGGATCAATTAGTGAATATAACTTGTTCACCCACCTTCGGGATTGTCATTGTTTTCAAGGTTGTCTGTTGCCAGGTCAAAAGTTTCAATTTCAGTTTTTTTCCAATGGTAAGCACAGAATAATCATCAATCATAATTCCAAAATCATAATTCTGAACTCTATGCCCCAGTGCCCATGTTCTCTGCGTGTTGCTCTCATTTTTCATTCTTCACTTTTCATTTTTAACTTGTGATAATAGGTTTTACATACGATTTGAAGAGCGACTACCTTGCCGAGGGATTCAGCGAGGAAGAGGCTGCTGAATTTGATGCTCCTGAAACGATTGAAGGGATATCTTCTGCTTTGGAGAGTCTTGGACATGAGGTGGTGCGTATCGGAAATGTCAGGGCTTTGCTTAAACGGCTTCATCAGGGCGAGCGCTGGGATTTGGTTTTTAATATTTGCGAGGGGGTGAAAGGCATTGGCCGCGAAGCACAGGTGCCCGCAATTCTGGATGTGTTCGATATACCATTCGTATTTTCTGATGCCCTGGTGCTTTCATTGACCTTGCATAAAGGCATGACCAAGCGTATCATTCGCGATCTGGGCATCCCCACGGCACCTTTTGCCCTGGTGGAGCAGCCCGAAGATATTGCACGAGTTGATCTTCCGTATCCCTTGTTTGTTAAACCGGTTGCTGAAGGCACCGGAAAAGGCATCGGCCCCGATTCAAAGGTGCGCAACTTCCAGGAACTGAAAAAGGCCTGCCTCGACCGCCTGGAGCAATTCGGACAGCCCGTGCTGGTGGAAACATTTCTTCCCGGAAGGGAAATAACCGTTGGCATAGTTGGCACCGGTCCCGAAGCCAGGGTGATTGGCATGATGGAGGTAATCTATAACCAAAAGGAGCAAAGCGGTATCTATTCTTACCATAACAAGGCCCATTACGAAGATTACATCGAATATGTGGTTCCCGAAAGGGAACTTTTTGAGCAATGTGCTGAGGTGGCCCTGGCATCGTGGCGCGGCCTTGGCTGCCTTGATGGCGGCAGGGTTGATCTCAGGCTCGATACACATGGCATTCCCAATTTCATGGAAGTAAATCCCCTCCCGGGATTAAACCCCATACACAGTGACTTGCCCATCCTGGCCGCAAAAGCAGGCGTTTCCTTTAATGAAATGATCGGTCTGATTCTCGACTCGGCCCTGAAAAGAAATAATAACCCCAAATAAAACACCCGGAAAATCTTTCCCATGAAAATGGAAGCAAACAACCAAGTGATTATTTACCACAGCCCCCTGGCCGAAGATGCCCCTGCCGATGAATTGGATGTGCTCGATGAGGCGGCCTATTTTCGTGCCGGTCTTGAAGCACTGGGGTTTGAGGTGCTGGTTTGGCCTTTTCCTTTCGACATGAAGACGCTGCAAAAGCAGCTGCAGCAAGTAAAACCTGCTATTGTTGTAAACCTGGTTGAAACGATTCTTGGCAGCGGCCGCCTGGTGCATATAGCCCCGGCTTTGTTTGAGCATTTCCAGGTGCCGTATACCGGGTGTCAGTCCGGAGCGATTTATACGACTTCCGACAAGATACTGGCCAAGAAACTCATGAATGATGCCGGTATCCCTACAGCCGAATTTCTGACTTACGATTCCCTTAAAAAAAGAACCGAGATAAGCCCCGGACCATGGATCGTGAAATCGGTGTGGGAGCATGCCTCATTTGGCTTGGATGAAAATGAAAAGCTCCTTTTCGAAAACAGGGAGGAGCTCCTGAAACGCTTTGAGAAGGAAAAGAACCCGGATCATTTTTTTGCCGAACGCTATATCCATGGCAGGGAGTTTAACCTGTCGATAGTAGGAGGGAAGACCGACCCTGAAGTTTTGCCGCCGGCAGAAATACGCTTCACCTACCCTGATGGAAAGCCCCGCATTGTGGGTTATAAGGCTAAATGGGACGAAGCATCATTCGAATACATAAATACCAACCGAAGTTTTGATTTTACGGAATATGACCGGCCAATGCTTGAAAAACTGAAACATATCTGTTATCAATGCTGGGAAGTTTTTGGTCTTAGCGGTTATGCCAGGGTCGATTTCCGTGTTGATGAAGCCGGGAATATTTTTGTGCTTGAAATAAATGCCAACCCCTGTATTTCGGCTGATTCAGGCTTTGTTGCAGCAGCCACCCGGGCCGGGCTGTCGCAAAGGGAAGTGGTGGAGAGAATTTTAGAAGCAGTAGAAAGCTGAGGCGAAGCCGAAGTCCCGAGAGTTCCGACCCTTCGGGACGAATCGGGATAGAAAGTAGAAAGTAGAAAGTAGAAAGTAGAAAGTAGAAAGTAGAAAGTAGAAAGTAGAAAGTAGAAAGTAGAAAGTAGAAAGTAGAAAGTAGAAAGT
>JAWLCS010000021.1:4180-57522 GCA_041687035.1 Bacteroidales bacterium | reverse complement strand
TGGGATCAGATCATGCCCGTCGACATCACTGTTGAGTGCGACAACGTGCCCGTTCCGCCGGCCGTGGTTACCGCCTCCGATAATTGCGACGCTGATGTCGAGATTGTATACACCGAAGCAAGGACTGACGGTTCCTGTCCAGACAGCTACACTTTAACCCGTAACTGGAATGCAACAGACAACTGCGGCAACGAAACAATCCACGTTCAGGTCATTACTGTTGAAGATACCACCGCGCCTACCTGGGATCAGTTAATGCCTGCTGATGTCACCGTGGAGTGCAACGAAGTGCCCGTCGCTCCGGCTATAGTAACCGCTTCCGATAACTGCGACGCTGAAGTGGCCATTCAGTTCACCGAAGTTAGGACGGATGGTGTATGCATTGACTCCTACACCCTAACCCGCACATGGACCGCCACCGACAACTGCGGAAATGAAACGATCCATGTTCAGGTAATTACTGTCGAAGATACCACAGCGCCCACTTGGAATCAGGAAATGCCTGCTGATGTCACCGTGGAATGTGACGATGTGCCAGAACCACCAGAAGTGGTAACCGCTTCGGATAACTGCGATAGCGATGTGCTGTTGGTTTTCACAGAAGTTAGGACTGACGGTACTTGCCTGGATTATTACACTTTAACCCGCACCTGGACCGCGACAGACAACTGTGGCAACGAAACGATTCATATCCAGATAATAACTGTGGAAGACACCACAGCGCCTTCCTGGGATCAGGAAATGCCGACGGATATTACCGTGGAATGTGACGACGTGCCTGCCGTTCCCGAGCTGGTAACCGCTACTGATAACTGCGACAGCGACGTAACGTTGGTTTTCACAGAGGTTAGGACTGACGGAGTCTGCATCGATACTTACACCCTAACCCGCATATGGACCGCCACCGACAACTGCGGAAATGAAACGATCCATGTCCAGGTAATTACTGTTGAAGATACCACCGCACCCACCTGGGACCAGGCTATGCCAGAAGATATTACCGTGGAATGTGACGATGTGCCCGCCGTGCCCGAGGTGGTAACCGCTTCGGATAACTGCGATAGCGATGTCCTGTTGGTTTTCACAGAAGTTAGGACTGACGGAGTCTGCATTGATACTTACACTTTAACCCGCACCTGGACCGCAACAGACAACTGTGGCAACGAAACAATCCACGTTCAGTTAATCACCGTGGAAGATACCACAGCACCGACATGGGATCAGGCAATGCCGGCAGATATCAACGTGGAATGTGACGAGGTTCCCGAGCCGCCAGCCGAGGTAACAGCCTCCGACAACTGCGATGACAACGTAACGATCCAATTCACAGAGATAAGAACCGAAGGTGAATGCGAAGACTCTTACACCCTAACAAGGACCTGGACCGCAACCGATATCTGTGGCAATCAAACGATCCATGTTCAGGTGATCACCGTGGAAGATACCACTGCACCCGTATTTGCTGTTATCCCCGAAGATTTGACGGTTGAGTGTGATGGAGCCGGAAACATTTCTGAACTGGAAGAATGGCTTGAAAATGTAGCAGCAACAGATAATTGCAGTGAAGTTACAATTACCAATGACTTTGTGGACCTAACTGATGATTGTGGCGCAACCGGAACCGCTACTGTTACCTGGACCGCAATTGATATATGCGGCAACGCTGCTGTCACATCAGCTACTTTCACAATTGTGGACACCACCCCACCGGTTATTGTTTGTCCTGAAACGCCAATAACAGTAATAATCCCTGCTGGGGAAACTGGCTATTTGGCGCAGGATGGCGAATTTGACCTGATCAGCAGCGAAGATACCTGCAGCGATGTTTCAGCTACCCATAACTTGCCCCATACAAGTCAAACGACCTTGGATGGTTACGAGTTTCCACTTGGGGATACTGAAGTGATCTGGACTGCGGTTGATGATTGTGGAAATGTTTCGGAGTGCAGCTTTATCGTAACGGTTTACGCTCCTTCTGTTACCATTACCAAATCTGCCGAGCCTCAAACATACAGTTTTGAGGGACAGGAGATTACCTATACCATTACAGTAATTAACAACGGAAATGCAACCCTTACCGATGTTGTTGTTACCGACCCGCTCACAGGACTCAACTTCACCATAGAAACACTGCTGCCGGGTGAAACACTGACCTTTACCGAGACTTACATCATAACCTATTACGACTTATTTCGAGGTAGTGTAGAAAACACTGCCATAGTGATTGGATTTGATCCGGAAGGAAATGAAATAACCGACAATGACACCGAAATTATTTATGTGGTTCTGGACGACCTGGAGATTATCCTGTTAAATCAAATCGATGTGCTCTGCTTTGGGGATGAAACGGGTTCGGCTGAAATTCAAATCTTAGGCGGACTCTACCCATACACCATTACATGGTACACCGATCCTGAACAAACCGGCCTGATTGCCACAAACCTTCCGGCGGGAACTTATGTGGTTATCGTTACTGACGCGCTTGGAAACAGCACCCAATTTACGGTAGTGATTAGCCAGCCAGATGCTCCTATAAACATAACTTACCAGGTAACCCATGTCCTGTGTAATGGCGACAACTCTGGCGCTATTGATGTGGAAGTGTTTGGAGGCACAGAACCTTACACATTCACCTGGAACACAGGGGCCACTACTCAAAGCATCAGCGAGCTTTCTGCAGGGCTTTATTTGCTGACCATTGAAGATGCCCATGGCTGTGTTCTTGAATTGGATGTGACCATTGATGAACCGGACGCTTTATTTATTAGCAGCATTGAAATTGTGGGTGTACTTTGCAAAGAAGACGAAGATGGCTCGATTCATTTTAGTGTGAATGGAGGGGTTGCACCATACACCTACCTTTGGAACAATGGAGCAACCACCCAAAGTCTGGTCAATGTGCCCGGTGGCGAATACCAGGTGATTATTACTGATACCAACGGCTGCGAGCTCACCTATGATTTCCTCATTCCTTATGAGGATGAAGATTGTGAACTCAGAATACCCCAGGGTATTAGTCCAAACGGGGATGGATTAAATGATTTTTGGGTAATAAATGGACTGATCAGGTTCCCGCAAAACGTGGTAAGAATTTATAACCGTTGGGGAACGCTTGTATTCGAGGCCGGCCCATACCAAAACGATTGGGAGGGAAGACCAAACCGCGGCAGAATGTCGACCGATATGACCGGAAGACTGCCTTCAGGAACCTACTTTTATGTAATTGAATTTGAACCTGGCAAGAAAGCAGTTTCTGGGTTTATTTACCTAACGAAGTAAAAAACCTTTTTGGGGAACTATTAAAAAATGAAAAAGTCAATTCCATTAATATTGTTTTTTGGTTTATTCCTTTGCGGGATGGCTTATTCTCAGCAGGTTCCGATGTACGGTCAGTACATTTTCAACAACTCTGTAATTAACCCGGCCCAGGCGGGGGTTAATGATCACAGCCAGTGGGGCGTGCTCGGAAGGTACCAATGGCGTGGCGTAGAAGGGGCTCCGGTAACCCATACCGCTTTTTTCAACAGCAGGCTTCCGGGAAACATGGGTTTTACCATTGGCATTTACCAGGACAATATCGGCCCGGTTCGCGATCACACCCTTCAGACAGACTTTGCCTACCATGCAAGGCTGTCGGAGAATTGGTACCTCTCAGGTGGATTGCGGGTTGTTGCTTCCATCATAAAATTAAATCTTCTCGAACTCGAAAACCTTGACCCGGGCGATCCGTATTTTAACCAGAATCTATCTTCCGGTTTGCATTTTAATGTGGGAGCCGGGCTGCTTGCCTTTTCCGAAAAAGTCTTTTTAGGTGTCTCTCTGCCCAAAGCACAAAGAAAAGGATTTGGCGATGCCAACCAGATGCAAAGCATTGTTTCTCGTCACTTATTCTTTTATGGCGGAGCCACCTTCGACCTGGTTGACAATTTTGTGGTAACACCAAGCTTCCTTTTTAAGGACAGTGAGAGAGCCCCGGCGCAACTTGACCTGAACCTTGTTTTTGGATTTAATGAGGTATTTGATTTTGGTCCGATGCTCAGGTCGAACTTTTCGAATAGCTGGCTTGATGCGGTAGGCTTTTTGGTGGGAATGAAAGTTACCCCAAGCTGGTATTTCGGGTATATGTACGAGTACCCCACCAACGATATGAATCTTGCAACTAAACAAACGCATGAAATATCGCTTCGATACCTCTGGGGCGCAAAACAACGACTAAAAATTCGTTCCCCAAGGTATTTTCTTTAAACAAATCCAGAAAAAAAAGCGATCATACGCAAAATTTTGCATAAAATTGCAAAACGTAGTCTTCGAATAAGGTACGAAGCAAAATGAATATTATCTTAGCTGAAATAAGTGGTATTTAATTCGGCGGAGTTGAAAAAATTTTACAAAAACATTCTTGTCGTATTTGCACTTCAAGTCTGGCTCGGGCCGTTTTCTTACGGACAAGGAGTTCCTGACCCTGAAACACTTTTTGGCGCTGACCTACGAAAAGCCCGCATGTCTCTCACCGAGGCCATAAAACAAGGCAACGACAGCCTTACCATCGATCTTGCAGAAGTACTTTTCTACAGCGGCGATTATGAACAAGCCTTTAAAATGTATCGCCGCGCCGACTCCCTCCGTCTCTTCTCATCGCTTCGCCAGCGAAGAAATTTTTCCCATTCCGCCAGGCTTATTAATACCCGCTCGCCATACGACAGGGAAACGGGCTATTTCAACAAGGAATGGTTTTTCGACATTGATGTGCAGCCTTATTGCGGCAATTCAGGGAATGAAGACCTTGCTCCCTACAAATGGAACAATTGGCTCTTCATTGCATCCTCCCGGGGCTCCAGCCGCCGCAAATATGACTTCACCAAGCGGCCGTTTCTCGACATATATGCTTTCCAGCAAAACAACTGCCAGCCGGTCAAGCTCCCTGATTTTCTGCCGCGAAGGATAAATACCCGCTGGCACGATGGGCCAATAACCATTTCGGCCGACACCAACCTGGTTATTATTTCGCGCAACTTTGGACGCCCAAACGAAAGGGGTGTTGTAAACATTTTCCTTGAGTATTTTGTCAGGAATAACGGCCGCTGGAGCCGTCCCCAGGCGTTCCCCTTCGCCAGCGATTTCTTTTCCATACAGCACCCATCCTATCACGACAAGGAAAAAACGCTGTATTTTTCTTCCAACATGCCCGGCGGGCAGGGCGGCTTCGACATTTACAAATCAAGGTGGAATGGCAACAGTTGGGATGCTCCGGTAAATCTTGGCCCGGAAGTCAACTCACCCTACGATGAGGTTTTCCCAAGTTTCACGCCGGCAGGCGATTTGGTCTATTCAACCAACCATATTGAAACCTCAGGTGGCCTCGATATCGTTTTGTACAAGGATGGCGTTCAAACGCTGTTCCCTTCGCCTGTAAATACCCCGTTTGATGATTATGCCATTTTCTTTGTGGACGAAAACAACGGTTACCTGTCTTCAAATCGCACAGGCCGGGCTTTTGCCGACAATATCTATTCATTCACGATACACGTTGAGCCAATTATTGAGCAAGAGTTTATTGCCAAGGTAGTTGACATAAAAACCGGGCTGCCGGTGGAAGGTGTCAGCATAATTTTTTCTTCTTACGATGAAAAAATTTCAGGAACAGTAACTACCAACGAAGAAGGAAAGGAGTTGCTTTTCACCTCTGAAGCGGAACCCGAGGCCTTGAGTTTTGAGGTAAGCAAACCAGGGTATCAAACACTTATTATTGGCAAGGATGATCCAATCAAAGCCGACTCGCTCAATTATATTATTTTCTCCATTGAGCGAATTGCGGTAACTGAGGAGCCGGTTTTTGCAGAGCAAATACGCGACGAACCAGCGGTTACAGTGCCTGAGATCGCAATGGCTCAGCATATTACTTCAGAAGCAACCACGGGTAGCATTATTCTTTATTTCGAAAATGACCTTCCGGCCCGCGTCGCTGGCGGAAACCGCAACATTGCGCAGTACCAGGTGGTTTACGAGTTGTATTACAATGCCCGAAATGAATATTACCAGAAAAGCGTAAGCAGCCGTGAAGAACTTGATATATTTTTCACGGAAGTGGATGATGGCATGAAAAACCTTGAGGCTTTTTCTGAATTTCTTTTTGACCAACTCAGGGAGGGCAAGCGGTTTTTAATTGACCTTTCGGCATTCGCCAGCCCAATTGCTACCAGCGATTACAATGCCCGCCTTTCGGAAAGAAGAAATGCCTCGGTAAAAAATTACCTCGAAAACTGGCGTGGTGGCGTTATTACTCCCTTTATCAGGAATGGCCATCTTCAGTTCTCAGAAAAAGCATTGGGCGATACCCAGGCCTCGCCACAGGTTTCTGCAAG
Organism: Bacteroidales bacterium; assembly: GCA_041687035.1. Lineage (GTDB taxonomy): Bacteria > Bacteroidota > Bacteroidia > Bacteroidales > UBA7960 > UBA7960. The sequence goes on along the minus strand of JAWLCS010000021.1, from coordinate 51,160 downwards.
TCGCACCCAGCGTGAGCGTTCAGTTTACAGCGTTGAAGCATCAAGGGAAAGAAGGGTTGCCCTTTTCTGGAAAAGGGATGAGGATGGAAGACCCTTACCGATTACCGAACTTCACAAGGAAAGCACAGAATATTACATTATTGCCGGAAGTTTTAAAAGCCGCAGGGGTGCCGAAACCATGGCAGCCAGCCTCAGAAGGCGCGGAGCCAATGCGCCGGGTATTCTTGATCCGACCCCAAATGGCTTTTACAGGGTTTATTACAGCCGCAGCCAGCAACTTGAACCGGCATTAAAAGACCTGGAATATGTAAGAAGAAGTGTCGAGCCCGATGCCTGGATTATCAATAGTGAAGGAGCTTCACTGCATATGGAGGAGATCAGGGGGCCCGAAAATTATATTATTGCCGGCAGCTTCAGGAATATGCGGGGTGCAGAAGAAATGCTTAAGGAGCTGGTCGGAATGGGTGTAAGTACAGCCGGCATTCTCGATCGTAACGCAGAAGGGCTTTACCGGGTTTATTACAACCGCTATGAGCAACCAACCCAGGCCACAAGGGAACTGGCAAACGTAAGGCAAAGCGTTGCCCCAGATGCCTGGATCCTTTCGCGTTAAAACAAAATGAAATAAACAAAAGAGGCTGCCCTTCATGTGAAAGGCAGCCTCTTTTGTTTTTCCGCGAAAGCGAAATATTAATCCTGTCCGGGCACCAGGAATTTATCGCCGGTAACTTGTATGATCAGACGCAGCCACCATTCCGGATATTGCGGATGCTCAACAATTGGATAACGCCCGTAACGATTCGTTAGAAACTCGCCGTTTTCTTCTTTCTTTCGGTTGCCGTCAAGATGTTTCACCATCAAAAAGCGAAAAAGTTGCTCCCAGCGCTCCACGGTGTAATTGCCCGAGTTTACTGAAAACTCTGTTACAAATTCGAGTGCCAGTTCCGGGTTGGTTTTGAAAAGCTCCGTTGCGGTTTTGTCAATAGCCGGAACCATGGCAAAGAAACGGTTTTCGAGTTCGCTCTGAACTTTTTGAACATCAGGCATTATCATACTGTAACGCAGGTAGGCGAAGTGGGCCACCTTGTTAAACACCCAGAAAGCGGCATCTTCAGAATATTCAAGGATGCTGCCATTGCCCACGGCAAAAGTATGGGGCACGCGCTGCATTCCGGCATACATGGGCACATATACAGTAGAGTTGGCATCGTCCACACCAAACCAAAGGATGCCGCCCACCGGATCGGGATAATCCTTGCGCAGTTGGGCAATGTATGAGAAAGCAGTTTGCTGTGTGGCGGTGGTGCGTTCGTGGAAATATTCCTTGCCATCAACCTCCCAGGTAAGCGGACGCCAGCGATAGGGCAAACCCCAGGGGCCTGCGCCAATATCACCACTCATATCGTAATCAGTACCTGCAAGGTAATCGCGCTTAAAGCTGATCAGATCCTGAATCGAAAGTTTGCGTTCGGGCTTAATATAAAGCGGCATTCGGTTTTCCATATCGTACCCCATGGCATAATCCATATAAGGCTGCATGTCGCTGTTTACCTCCTTAAACATACTCCATACCCTGGCTTCGCAAAAACGGGCCGAGCCAAAATCGAGGGGAGCATATGCATCGGAGAAACTGAATTCTGAATCAGGACCAGTGAAATACTCCTTGCGGCGGGCGAAGCTGACCACATCGTGGGCATAAACAGTTGCAATGCCGGGTTCATTGATCAGATGCAGGTTCTTGCTGCTAATGGAGGTTTTAAGGTCTTCGCGATCGAAGTTCATAATACGTGCATGGTTGGCATGGGCCGAAATATACCCATCGGGAATGCGAATGGCCACCCATACAGCGCCCTTGTCGGCATTGAAATATTCACGGGTGCGGCGGTTGTACTGCCAGTCGGTTCCCTTGCCCACAATCTCCATGATCCACACCTCATTGGGGTCGGCAATGGAAAAAGATTCGCCCCCACCGTAATATCCGTATTCCTCCACCAGTTCGGCGATTACCTTAATGGCTTCGCGGGCAGTTGCCGAGCGCTGCATGGCCATGAACATAAGGCTACCATAGTCGATTCCGCCGGTAGTGTCATTTAACTGCGGACGGCCCCCAAAGGTGGTTTCGCCAATAGCAACCTGCTTCTCGTTCATAAAGCCAATAACCGTATAAAGATGCGGCGGATTGGGAATTTTGGCCAGGGGTTTGTGACTTCCCCTGTAATAAGCCTGAAAGTAAGAACCTTCGGGCTGGGGGCCGCCTGGAAGGTAGTACAATTCGCCGTAGCGAATGTGCGAATCGGCAGCATAGCTGATCATCGATGATCCGTCAACAGAGGCACCGGGAGTAACCAGGTAGCTGGTACACGCCAGGGAAACGCCTGCAATAAGACTGAAAAATGCTGTGAATAAAACTCGAATGGATTTCTTCATTGTTATAAAATTGATTGATAATTTTTCGGAGTTGGCAAATATAACCAAAAAAAGTTCAAGGGTTTATCATCCAAAACGCATTGATATAGCTAAAATAATTGCAGAAATTCAAGGCAGCTAGGCTGTAGTTCTTAAAATTTCTTAATCCGTTTTACATGAAAACATTAAACATAAAATATTGTTAATTTTGCATGCTTAAATGAAGGGTTAATGGATTTCCGCAAAAGATCATATAAGTTTATTTTGGTTCTTGCCATTCCACTGGTACTCGCGCTCTTTTACAATCAGGCGGTAAACCGGCACTATCACGTATTACAGAATGGAATGGTAATGGAACACGCCCACCCTTATAAAAGTCCAAAAACGCCCGGTACCCCATTCCAAAACCATCAGCACAGCGATTTCGAAATGCTGGTGCTCGCCCAACTTTGGGTGGTTTTTACCCTGCTGACGGTTTTTTATGTGCTTTCTCTTCTTATTCAAACCGGTCCACGAAGAAAAATTGAAGCCCGGCCGGTATTTTTCAAAAACGACCCCGGATACCTGCATCTCCTTCTCCGAGGTCCTCCTGTATTGACTCCAATGATTTAAGGCATCCATTACTGAAGCTTATTAATCATTGCATAATTTGCGGATGCATACATCCGCCGGGTAAGTCAATTACATACATCAAATTAACCATTCCAATTTTTATGAAGCATATCAAGATCGTATTCATTACGCTTCTTCTTTTCAATTTTTTCGTGCTTAAAGCCGAAAACCTAGAACAGCGTCCCGTGACCGATGCCAATGTATTCGGTCATGTAATAGATGCCGAAACCGGTGAACACATTCCATTTATTAACCTGCTCATTGAAGGCACCCGTATTGGAACCATCACTGATGCCACCGGTCATTATATTTTAACCAATTTACCTGTTGGCGATCATGTGCTGATTGTGCAGGGTATGGGTTACGAAACAGCCCGGGTAGCTTTTACAGCAGTGGCAAGGCAAACCATTGAAGTAGATGTGGAAGTAAACTCAACGCAAATTAACCTGAGCGAAATCATTATTACGGCTTCTCCTACTGCCAGCGGATTCCGGTATCAGCCCGACAAGAGTTTTATTGGCGAAGACCTTCAGCGCCGCAGCGAGGCCTCTTTTGGCGAGATGCTCAACGGCGAGCCCGGCGTAGCCATGCGCAGCATGGGCTCAGCACCTGCCCGACCGGTAATCCGTGGCCTGGATGGCGACCGCATCCTGGTGCTGCAAAATGGCGAGCGTATGGGCGATATTTCTGAGACCTCGGCCGATCATTCCATTTCGCTCGATCCCCTTGCAGCCAGCCGCGTGGAGGTAGTGCGCGGGCCAGCCAGCCTGCTGTATGGATCGAGTGCCCTTGGCGGAGTTATTAACCTGATGACCACCGACATTCCCGACGATGCCGACATGGGTACCAGTGGAGTATTTTCTTTGCAGGGGGCCACTGTTAACAGCATGGGCGCCGGTTTTGGCCGCATAACCCAAGGCATGGACAACTGGGCAGCTTCAGCGAGGTTTTCTTACAGGCAATCTGGCGATACGCAAACCCCCGAGGGAGTTATTCCTGATACCGGCATGAACAACTACGACGGTTCTATTGGATTTGGCCTGAAGAAAGGCCAGAACGCGGGTGGCCTCAGCCTTTCGCTCACCGGCCAGAATTACGGGCTGCCGGGTCACAGCCATCACCCCGACGAAAGGGTGGAAATTGCCATGCAGCGACAGTCACTGCAGGGGCGATGGAACTACCGGCGCAGTGGATTTTTCGACCGGGGGCAGCTGCGCTTCAATGCTTCCAGAATGCTTCAGGATGAACTGGAAATTGAAGATGAAGGCGACTTTATGGAGGAGAATATTGAACTGTCTTTTGAAAAGTACACCCTAAGCAGCACAGCCACATTACAGCACAAGCCTTACAGCATTTTTGCCCGTGGCGCCTTTGGGCTGAACCTTTATGGGCACACCCTTGATGTGAGTGGCGGTGAGGCATTTACTCCTGGCGAGCGCCGAATGGCACTGGGCGTATTTACCTTCCAGGAAATCCCCCTGAGTAACATCTTTAGGTTGCAGGCAGGCATCCGCTTTGATTTTCAGCATACCGGCGCATTGCCAAACGAAATTTTCCCGCAAGCCAACAATTCAAGAAATGCCTTTAACTACTCCGGATCCATTGGTGTAAACCACCGTCCTTTGCCTGGCTGGGAGATAGGCGGACAATTTGCCCGCTCGCATCGCAACCCAAACATTCAGGAACTTTTTGCCGATGGAGTGCACCTTGGTGCTGGCGTATATGAGATCGGAGAGCCAACGCTCAAGGACGAGATTGGAAACGGTGGCGACTTTTTCATACGCTATGGCTCCGACAAGCTGGAATTTGAGCTGGCCGCCTTTGTCAACCATTTCTACAACTTCATCATTTTTCAGCCCACGGGCGAGGAAGACGAAGCCACCGGTTTCCTTATATTCCGCTACGAGGGCGACGAAGCCCAGCTCCTAGGCGGCGAGATTTCGCTTGGCTGGATGCCCACCGAAAGGATTACCCTTGGCCTCGGGCTCGATTATGTAAGCGGCCGCCGCTTTGGCAATGGCAAAGAGGACCTGCCATTCATGCCCCCTCTGCGTTTCCGGTCCGATATTGAATACGACTTCGGCTGGGGCTGGCTGGGCGCCAAAATGCAGACAACGGCTGCACAAAACCGTGTGGCCCCCGAAGAAGACACTACCCCGGGATATACGCTGCTGGGTGCTTCGGCCGGATACCGCCTGAACAAAGCGGGCCGCCACGTTATCATACTCCGCGCCGACAACCTGCTGAATACCAGCTACCGCGACCACCTCTCCCGAATGGAAGACCGCAACTTCCTTATGCCGGGAAGAAACATAAGCCTGGCCTATCGCTGGTTTTTTTAAACTTTGGCACGGCATTTGTTAATTATAGATCAGACACGATTACCCCCTATATATTTTCTCTTCATGTTGTTTTGGTTTGTTTGCAAAGCCCGGTAATTCCGGGCTTTTGTATTTTTTGGCATAGCCTTGGGTTTGTTCCTTATCTTTGCACAAAACACAAACAATGTCAGAACCCCAAAAGAAACTCTTCCTGCTCGATGCTATGGCATTGATATACAGGGCTTATTATGCCTTTAGTAAAAACCCCAGAATCAATTCAAAGGGGATGAACACTAGTGCCATACTGGGCTTTGCCAACACCCTTACCGAGGTACTTAAAAAAGAGAATCCAAGTCATATTGCCGTAGCTTTCGACTCGAAGGCTCCCACGGTAAGGCATACCGATTTTGCCGCATACAAGGCCCAGCGCCTCGAAGTGCCCGAAGACATTATTGCCTCGCTCCCCTACATCCGAAAACTTATTGAAGGCTTCAATATCCCGGTTATAGCCATGGATGGCTTCGAGGCCGACGATATCATTGGCACCCTGGCAAAAAAGGCTGAGAAGGAAGGCTTCCTGGTATACATGATGACACCCGACAAGGATTTCGGACAGCTGGTTTCTGAGAATATTTTCATGTACAAGCCCGCCCGCATGGGCAACGGAGCCGAAATTTGGGGTGTTAGGGAAGTATGCGAGAGGTATGGCATTGAACGCCCCGAACAGATGATCGACCTGCTTGGCTTGTGGGGCGACTCCTCCGACAATATCCCAGGGGTGCCCGGCATTGGCGAGAAAAAAGCAAAAGACCTTATCCGTAAGTTCAATTCCATAGAAAATCTGCTTCAAAATCTTGATGACGTAAAGGAAAAAAGGAGCCAGCAAAGCCTTCGCGAATTTGCAGATCAGGCCATAATGTCGAAAAAGCTGGCTACAATCATTCTTGATGTGCCTGTTGAATTTAACGTGGAAGCCCTCAGGCTTAAAGATCCCGATGCCAAAGCCTTGCTGCCCCTGTTCGAAGAACTGGAGTTCCGCACTTTTGCAAAAAGGGTTTTCACTGACACCGAGATCATACCCGAAGAAAAAGCCAAAAAAGCGGTATTGCAAAGCGGGCAGATGGACCTTTTTGGGGGTAGTGGCATGTTCGACGACGAAGTTTCGGCCGAAGAAAAGCTGGAAAAACTCCTTGCTGAAAAGAATTACCAGACCCTGAACGAGGGCAAGGAGTTAGATGATTTGCTTTCGCAGATAAAAAAAGAAAAACACTTCTGTTTCGACACCGAAACCACCAGCCTCGTTAACATCGACACCCAGCTGGTGGGCATTGCCTTTTGCCTCAAACCGGGACAGGCCAGGTATCTTCCGTTTCCAGAAGACCAGAAAAAAGCGCTGGAGCTGGCCGGTAAGCTCAAGGAGGTTTTTGAAGATACAACTATTGAGAAAACCGGACAAAACCTGAAGTTCGATATCGGGGTGCTTCGCAACTACAACATACGCACCGAAGGAAAACTTTTCGACACCATGCTGGCGCATTACCTGTTGCAGCCCGACATGCGGCACAACATGGATGTGCTGGCCCAAACCTATTTGAATTACACCCCGGTAAGCATAGAGGCCCTGATAGGCCCCAAGGGAAAAAATCAGCAAACCATGCGTTCGGTGCCACTGGAAAAGGTTACAGCCTATGCCTGCGAAGATGCCGACATTACTTTGCAACTGCGAGAGGTTTTTGAACCCATGTTAAAAGAGCAAAAGCTTCTGGACCTTTTCCACACGGTTGAAACGCCATTGGTTCCGGTGTTGGCCGAAATGGAACGCCATGGCGTCAGCATTGACGAAAAAGCCCTGGATGAGTACTCAAAAGTGCTGGAGAAGAGCATTGCTACCATTGAACAAGAAATTTACGAACTTGCCGGGGTGAGGTTCAACATTGGTTCGCCCAAGCAACTTGGCGAGATCCTGTTCGTTCGGCTAAAGGTGTCGGAAAGTGCCAAAAAAACCAAGACCAAGCAGTTCAGCACCAGCGAAGATGTGCTTTCGAAGCTGGCCGACAAGCACCCCATTATCAATAAAATTCTCGATTACCGCTCGCTTACAAAGCTCAAGTCCACTTACGTAGATTCCTTGCCCAAGCTGGTGAATGAAAGAACAGGCCGCATACACACCTCCTACAACCAGGCGGTGGCAGCCACCGGCAGGCTCTCTTCAAACAACCCCAACCTGCAAAACATCCCAATACGCACCGAAGAAGGCCGGCTGATAAGGCAGGCGTTCGTTCCCGGCGATAAAGATTTTACCCTGCTGGCTGCCGACTACAGCCAGATCGAGTTGCGCATTATTGCCTCCATGAGCAAGGACGAAGCCATGATGGAAGCCTTCCGGCAAAATCTCGACATCCATACCGCCACTGCTGCCAAGGTTTACGAAGTGGAGCTGACCGATGTAACCAAAGAGATGCGCCGCAACGCCAAGATGGTAAACTTTGGTATAGTTTACGGCATTTCAGCATTTGGGCTTGCCGAAAGGCTCAACATTCCCAAACAGGAAGCCGCACAAATCATTGATCAGTATTTTGAGAAATACCCGGGCATTAAAAAGTATATGGAGGACACCATTGCCTTTGCCCGCGAGCACGAGTTTGTTTCAACTATTATGGGACGCCGCCGCTACATAAAAGACATTAACAGCGCCAATGGCATGCTGCGCGGCTATGCCGAACGAAACGCCATCAATGCCCCAGTGCAGGGATCGGCCGCGGACATGATTAAACTGGCCATGATTGCCATTGACAAGGAAATGCAGAAAGAGAAAATGAATTCAAGGATGATTATGCAGGTGCATGATGAACTTGTATTTGAGGTTCACCAGAGTGAAATCACGGAAATGAAATCCCTGGTGGAAGAAAAAATGAAAACCGCCATGAAACTGGAAGTGCCGGTATTGGTAGAAATGAATACCGGAAGCAACTGGTTGGAAGCACATTAAAAAAAAAGAGGCTGCAAAAACAGCCTCTTTTTTTTTATCCGCCAACGGCATTTTTATAATGCTCGTATCGTTCAAGAATTTCGTACACATAATGGTAAGGCTCTTCCCCCCGGGCAAATCCAAACCTAACCACTTCATCCTGGTAATACTTAGGCTTTGATTTATTAAGGATAAAGTAGTCCACGTTATCTCTCCAAATGTTGGGATCTTTCTCGTACTTCTCGGCCAGTCGGCGGGCGTCGAGCACGTGCCCAATACCCACATTGTAGGCCGCCAGCACAAACTTAATCCTTTCGTCGTCGTCGATCACGTGTTCCTTAAGAATATTGTCGAGCCAGCGCAGGTAACGTATTCCAGCCAGTATATGTTCGGGCACGCTGGAGGTCGAATCCACATTTAGGGTTTCGGCCGTAGTAGGCATTAACTGCATAATACCCATGGCTCCGGCCCAGGAAACTGCGTCGTGATTAAACCGCGACTCCTGGTATGCCAAAGAGGCTATCAGGCGCCAGTCCCAGCCAATAACCCCGGCATACTGTTTAAAGTAAGTGTCGAAAACAGAAATATTGCCTCCACCCAGGGAGTTGTAGGAGCTTTTGGCAATATACAAGCTACGCGGATTATTGTAATATTTCCTGTAAATGCCTGCAAACTGGCTGGTGGCAGTAAACTCCTGCATCCATTCATTAATGGCCTCGAGCAGCAGGGGCATATCCTTCCTAACGGCCCACGAGAGGTTCTGAGGGAAGCTCAGCGGGGTGCGCACGTCGATGCCGGCATAATAATTCTGATTGATGCGGCCAAGCTGTTCATCGCTTACCGTATATTCAATCTCGCCATTGGCCACCATTTCAATTAGCTGCTCCACTTCAAAGTCAACTTCAACAATATTAATAGAGTGCCCAATTTCTTCCATAAGGTTTCTCAGGCGTTCCACAAAGGCTGAGTTTCGCTGCACATGCACGGTTTTCCCGGCCAGATCGAGCTGATTGCGCACCAAGCGGTCTTCAATATCGGAAGAACGCATGGCAATCCAGTTGGCCGGCTTGCGCTGCACCAACACCTGGCGCGATTGGCCATGGGGCGCAGTAAAACTGACTATACGGCTTCTCGATTTGGTAACTGTAAGGTCAAGGGCAATCACATCGCATTCGTTTTCTGCCAAAAGGCAGTTGAGGTTTTCTTCCAGGTCGTTGGTGGCATAAACCTCCAGTTCAACCCCTATGTGTGCGGCAAAAAGCCTGAGTAGTTCAAGGTGAAAGCCCATAGGTTCGCCACGATATACAAAGTAATTGGTAGAATTGTAATTCGTGGTAGCCCTCAGCACGCCCCTTTCGAGGATCTGAGGAAGGTCTACGGAGTGATCCTTTTCTGTTGCCGACAACTGATCTTCGGACTTCAGTCCGCGTATAGTAAAAAATACTGAAAAGATCAGGAGGAAAAAGGCAACGAAGAAGAGAATCTGTTTTCGTTGTTTAAGCATTTAAAAAAATTTCGTTGCTACTAAAAAGCCGACAAAGGTACAAAAAAAACCAATACCATCACTATTAAATGTATTTGGTTCAAATACAATAGATAAAGTTAAGTTTAAATCCGTTAAAAACTTCGTTTTCCATTACCATTTTATGAACAGTTGCTTCAGGAGTTTTGTTCATAAACAACCAACGCCCACTAAAAACAACCGTTTTATCTTTCTGATTCAAAATTTTTTGTTGATAAAAACCTTTGAGCGATGGCAATTAACAAATACCGGGCCATAATTTTTTCATGTCAGGTTGGGCATTTGAAAAAATTCACGTAGGTTTGGGTTGGCGAAATCAGAAAGGAAGGATAATGTTTTTTAAGGATGTTGTGGGCCATGAAGCCCTGAAGAAACAGTTGATTGTTAATGTTTCGAAAAACCGGATCAGTCATGCCCAGTTGTTTCTGGGGCCAGAAGGGTCTGGAAAACTGGCACTGGCACTGGCTTATGCACGCTATATTCATTGCCGAAACCGTGGTCCTGAAGATGCTTGCGGAAGTTGCCCTTCATGTATCAAGTTCAACAAACTCGAACATCCCGACCTGCACTTTTATTTTCCCACGGCCAACTTAAAAAACATGGGAAGCGACGATAGCGGTGAAAAAAAGCCCCGCAGCAAGCTGTTTTACGCACAATGGCGCGAAATATTGCTTGGGTCGCCCTATTTCCACTATGCCGACTGGCTCGACAAACTGGGTGTGCAAAACCAGCAAACCATCATTTATTCAGAAGATTGCAACGACATTATCAAAGATCTTGGTTTAAAAGCCTTTGAAAGCCCCTACAAGATTGTAATCATATGGATGATAGAAAAGTTGCAGCACCAGGCTGCCCCCAAACTACTGAAAACATTGGAAGAACCACCTGAAGGAACCGTCTTTCTTTTGATTTCGGAAAGTAAGGACGACATACTCAAAACCATATTGTCGCGTGCCCAGTTGGTTAAGGTTCCCCTGATAGCCGATGAGGACATGGAGCAGCACCTGGTAAAAAATTTCGACCGTCCGTTGGCGCAAGCCAGGCAGATAGCTTTTCTGGCCGGAGGAAACTTTGCCGAAGCCCTGCGCATAATGGGCAGCAATAATGAGCCGCAGGAAGATTTTGGCATTTTCCGCGAATGGATGCGCCTTTGCTTTCAGAAAAAGGTGAAGGAACTGCTGGCATGGGTCGACAAATTTTCGCGCACGGGACGTGAGCGCCAGAAAGCCATGCTGCAATACGGGCTTACCATCTTCAGGCAGTGCCTGCTGCAAAACTATCATGCTGGGCAGGCCCTGCGACTAGAAGGCGCGCAGCGAGAGTTCATTGAAAAATTCTCTCCCTTTGTAAACCATGCCAATGCGCTCGAAATCATCGAAGCCTTCAACCAGGCCATTTACCATGTAGAGCGAAATGCCAACCCTAAAATCCTGTTTACCGATCTATCCTTTAATTTGGCACGGCTGTTCAGGCAGGGCAAATAAGATAATTTGCTAACTTTGTGAGATTTTAATCCTGAAAAACATTGGATACTTTAGACCATCAGGACTTTTTGACGCGTGGCTGCCGTTGTGCACCCCAGCCCCATACCAGGCAAACCCGGGTGGCATCCCATGCCTGCAACAAGCTGGATACCCTCGACTGGCTCAAGGACATTAAGTCCCCCGATATATATCCCCCTTTCGACATGGTGGAGGTTCGCTTCAAAAATGGTCGAAAGGACTTCTTCCGCTGTACACCCGATATGGACCTTGAAGCCGGCGATATTATAGCTGTGGAGGCTTCCCCAGGCCACGACATTGGCATTGTGTCGCTTACCGGCCAGGTGGTAAAACTGCAAATGAAAAGCAAGAAGGTAAACCCCGACAGCAATGATCTGCGTAAGGTTTACCGCAAGGCCAAGGTTTCTGACGTTGAAAAATGGGTAGCTGCCGTGAAGCAGGAGGATGAAACCATGTATCGCTCACGCGAAATGGCTTCGCGCCTGAGACTCGATATGAAGATCAGCGATGTGGAGTACCAGGGCGACCGCACCAAAGCCATTTTTTATTATACTGCCGACGAGCGGGTCGACTTCCGCGAGCTCATCAAGGTGCTGGCCGAGGCCTTCAGCGTGCGTATAGAAATGCGCCAGATAGGCATGCGCCAGGAAGCCAGCCGTCTTGGAGGTATTGGCTCATGCGGGCGCGAGCTTTGCTGCGCCACATGGCTCACCAGCTTCCGATCAGTATCGACCAATGCCGCACGCACCCAGCAACTCTCGCTAAACCCCCAGAAACTGGCCGGGCAGTGCAGCAAGCTAAAATGCTGCATCAATTACGAAAATGACTGCTATCTCGACTACCAGAAAGCCCTGCCCGATAATGCCAACGAACTTTTCACCAAGAAAGGACGGGCGTTTCTGCAAAAAACCGATGTGCTCAGAGGCCTGCTGGGATATTCCTATACCGATAGCCCCGGCAGCATTATAATGCTTACGGCCGAAAGAGTAAAGGAAATAAAAGAAGCCAATATTCGCAATATTCGCCCCGACGACCTGATCGATGAGCAGCACGCTGGCGACCAGAACTCTGCTTCGCGCGATAAGCGGCCTTTTGAAATGGAGAATAACCTGGAAGACAGTCTTACCCGCTTTGACCAGCCCAGCAAGAAGTCACGCAAAAAGAAAAAGAAAAAACCGGGAAAAAACTTTAACAAACCCTGACCTGGACTATCCAGGTTCCAATCCTTACATCCCTATGTTTTGGTCCGACAAAAAGTTGTTCCTTACTGCCCTGATGGCCATGTTGCTGCTATCTGCATGCGATAGCCAGCTGGTGTTTGAAAAAAATCAGGCTGTTCCGGCCGAGGGCTGGCACTTCGAAGACAAAATAAAGTTTGAAGCCGAAGTAACCGACACTACCAGCCTGCACAACCTTTATATCAATATAAGAAACACCACTGACTACGGTTACAGCAATTTCTACCTGTTTCTGGATATTGAATTTCCTGATGGCACCACCCTTCGCGACACCATTGAGTGTATGCTTGCCGAACGCAGCGGACAATGGACCGGGAAGGGGTTCGGGAAGATCCGCTCTAACAGTTTTCTGTTTCGTACCGATGTATGGTTTCCCCAGCAGGGAATTTATATTTTTAGCATGGAGCAAGCCATGCGCACCCAGGTGCTTGAAGGCATTGCCGATGTGGGCCTTCGCATCGAAAGAAAATAATCCTTTTTTTTGCCCGTTCACATTACAAACAAATTTTTACGATGAGCAAAAAATCAGTTCCCGGCGAAGAGAAATACATCCGTAATTTCTGGCTCATTATTCTTTCGCCCGTACTCCTTCTTCTGCTGCTCATTACCACGATTTCTCTTGGGATATGGGGGTTTATGCCCACCTTCGAGGAACTCGAAAATCCCCGCAGCAACTTGGCCAGTGAGATCTATTCGGCCGACGGAGTGCTGCTTGGCACCTTCTACATTCATAACCGTTCCAATGTAAATTACGAAGAAATTTCGCCCAACATGGTGCATGCCCTATTGTCTACCGAAGACATTCGCTTTCATTATCATTCAGGGGTCGATGTACGCAGTATTTTCAGGGTAATTGTTCGCAATATTATTGGGGGTCAGCGAAGTGCGGGCGGGGGCAGTACCCTAAGCCAGCAGTTGGCCAAGAACCTGTTTCCCCGCCAGGAAAACCCCTCGGTATTTTCGCTGGCCATTATCAAGCTAAAGGAGTGGGTTACTGCCGCCAAGCTGGAGCGCAATTACACCAAGGAAGAGATCATTGCCATGTACCTGAACACGGTAGATTTTGGCAGCCATGCCTTTGGTATTAAATCGGCCGCAAAAACCTATTTTAATACCACGACCGACTCGCTTAAGGTGGAACAAGCGGCTGTGCTGGTTGGTATGCTCAAGGCTCCATCCTGGTTTCACCCAGTCAGGAATCCCGAAAGGGCTTTCCAGAGAAGGCAGGTGGTGTTGAGCCAGATGGCGCGCTACAGCTATATCAGCCCGTTTGAGTACGATTCCATACGCGCTATTCCACTCGACATGTCGCAATACCAGGTGCAGGATCAAAACACCGGCCTGGCCACATACTTCCGCGAGTATCTTCGACTTGAGCTGAACGAGTGGAGCAAGACCCGCACAAAGCCCGATGGAAGCAGTTACAACATTTATAAGGACGGGCTGAGAATTTATACTACTATAGACTCTCGCATGCAAAAATATGCAGAGGAAGCCGTGGAGGAACATATGGGCAAGACCCTTCAACCCGACTTTTTCAGACACTGGAAAGGTTATAACAATGCGCCTTTTGGCCGCGACCTTACCCAGGCCCAGATCAATACCAACATTGAAAACAGCATGCGGCGCAGCGACCGCTTTATAAACATGCGCCGCCAGGGAGTTCCCGAGGATTCTATAAGAATGTCGTTCAATGTGCCGGTGCCTATGACCATATTTACCTGGGATGGAGAAGTGGACACCCTCATGACGCCGTTGGACTCGATATGGTACTACAAGCATTTTCTGAATACCGGCCTAATGGCCATCGAGCCCCAGACTGGCCATGTAAAAGCATACGTGGGCGGCATTAACTTCAGGCACTTCAAGTTCGACCATGTGACCTCCAGCAGGCGCCAGGTTGGATCCACCTTCAAACCTTTTCTTTACACGCTGGCCATGCGCGAGGGCGAGTTCAGCCCCTGCACCGAGGTACCCAACACTCCGGTGACCTTCGACACCCCCCAGGGACCCTGGACCCCAAAAAACAGCTCCGATGACCGCGAAGGTGAAATGGTTACCCTTAAATGGGCCCTGGCCAACTCCGTAAATTATGTTTCGGCCTTCTTAATGAAGAAATATTCGCCCCTTGCGGTAATTAACCTGGTTCGCCGTATGGGCATCACCAGCACCATCGACCCGGTGCCAGCCCTTGCCCTGGGTACACCCGACATCTCTGTGAAAGAGATGGTGGGGGCATTTGCCACCTATGCCAACAAAGGGGTTTTTATTGAACCCACCTTTATCACCCACATTGAAGACAAGAGCGGAAACCTCATTGAGGCCTTTATGCCAAGGCAGGAAGAGGCTATCAGCGAGGAGAACGCTTACCTCATGCTGGAGCTTATGAAGGGGGTAGTAGAAAGCGGCACTGGTATGCGGTTGCGTTTTCGCTATGGCTTTACCCATCCCATTGGCGGAAAGACCGGAACAACACAAAATCAGTCGGATGGCTGGTTTATGGGTGTTACGCCTAACCTTGTGGCCGGGGTCTGGGTGGGTGCTGAAGATCGCGGCATCCGGTTTCGGAGCATTTCCCTTGGACAGGGTGCAAACATGTCACTACCCATTTGGGCCTTGTTTATGCAAAGGGTATATGCCGACGAAAGCATAAACCTTACCAAGGAAGATTTTGAAAGACCAGCCCGCCCGCTTTCGGTGGAAACCGACTGCAGCAGGTACCGTCAGCAAAACAGTGCGCGCGATGTCTTCAGACGCGATATCTTCTGAGAATTTCCGAAGCGTTTAAATGATCATGCCGGCGCCAACAGTTTCGTTGGTACCCTCGTCAATCAATATCACACTGCCGGTAAAGCGGTTGATCTGGTATTTGTCGAAAAAGAAGGGTTTGGTAGTGCGCACCGAGATGCGTGCAATATCGTTCATTCCCACTTCCTTATCGTCCTGCATGCGGTGCAGGGTGTTTACATCCACCTTGTAAAGGATGTTTTTTACCACACAACGGGCCTCGCGTGTGGTGTGCCTGATACCATACTTTCCGTTAAGTTGCAGTTTTGCGGGGTTCATCCAGCAAACCATCATATCGATATCCTGTGAAACCTCAGGCACATTATTAACCCTAACGATCATATCTCCGCGGCTCACATCCAGCTCGTCCTCGAGCCTGATGGTAACCGACATGGGTGCAAAAGCCTCCTGAACAGGCCCTTCAGGACCGTCGATAGCCTTAATTCTTGTGGAAAAGCCTGAGGGAAGTGCCATTACCTTGTCGCCGGGTTTAAAAATGCCACCGTCCACCCTTCCGGCATAGCCGCGGTAATCATGATGCTCGTCAGTCTGTGGACGGACTACATATTGCACCGGGAAGCGGCAGTCGACCAGGTTCAGGTCGCTGCCAATATGAATGGTTTCGAGCAGGTACATCAGGGTGGAGCCCCCATACCATGGCATGTTTTGCGACTTTTCGACCACATTATCGCCCTTGAGCGCACTGATAGGGATGAACTGGATATCCTGCACCTTAAACTTTGAAGCAAAGCCCTGGAATTCCTTTTTGATGCGCTCAAACACCTGCTGGTCGTAATCCATCAGGTCCATTTTGTTTATGCAGATGACCAGGTGTGGAATGCCCAGCAGAGAGGCAATAAAGGCATGGCGCTTGGTTTGCTCCACCACCCCTTTGCGGGCATCCACCAAAATAATGGCCAGGTTGGCCGTGGAAGCGCCGGTAACCATGTTGCGGGTGTACTGAATGTGACCCGGGGTATCGGCAATAATGAACTTGCGCTTGGGGGTAGCAAAATATCGGTAGGCTACATCAATGGTGATACCCTGTTCACGTTCAGCGCGCAATCCATCGGTTAGCAGAGCAAGGTTCACCTCGGGCTCTCCGCGGCGCTCGCTGCTAAGCCTTATGGCTTCGTACTGGTCTTCGAAAATAGATTTGCTGTCGTAAAGCAATCGCCCGATGAGGGTGCTTTTGCCATCGTCCACACTGCCGGCGGTGGTAAAGCGCAGCAGCTCCATATCAAGGTATCCGTTTCCTGAAAAGTATTCCATCACAGCAATTATTAAAAATAACCTTCTTTTTTTCGGTCTTCCATGGCCGTTTCGCTCCGCTTATCGTCGGCCCGCGATCCACGCTCGGTAACCCTTGCAGCGGCAACTTCCTGGATGATCTCTTCGAGGGAGTTGGCCTGGGAAACCGTGGCGCCGGTGCAGCTCATATCGCCAATGGTGCGGAAACGAATATGCATCATTTCCCATTTTTCGCCGTCCATAAGCTTCACATAGTCGCTGCGGGCGAGCAGGGTACCCTTGCGGTCCACACATTCGCGGTCGTGCGAAAAATAGAGCGAAGGCATTTCAATATTCTCGAGCAAAACATACTGCCAGACGTCCATCTCGGTCCAGTTGCTGAGAGGAAACACTCTGAAGTGCTCACCCATTTTTTTTCGGCTGTTAAAAAGGTTCCAAAGCTCGGGGCGCTGGTTTTTGGGGTCCCACTGCCCGAACTCATCTCTGTGGGAGAAAAAGCGCTCCTTGGCCCGGGCCTTTTCCTCGTCGCGACGGCCGCCGCCCATAAGGGCATCAAAGCCATGCTCCTCGATGGTGTCGAGCAGCGTAACGGTTTGCAGCATGTTGCGACTGGCCTGGGGTCCGGTTTCCTCCACCGCGCGGCCTTTATCAATGCTATCCTGAACATGACCTACTACCAGGCGTGCGCCCAGTTTCCTAACAAGATTGTCGCGATATTCGAGTGTTTCGGGAAAGTTGTGCCCGGTATCGATATGTAACAGCGGAAAGGGAATCCGCGCCGGGTAAAAGGCCTTATTGGCGATATGCAGCATCACAATAGAGTCCTTGCCTCCCGAAAAAAGCAGGGCTGGTTTTTCAAACTGGGCTGCCACCTCTCGGATCACAAACATGGACTCAGCTTCCAGCTCGCGCAGGTGGCTCAGGTTGTAAGATTGCATAGGGGTTATTCTTTAAAAACGATTTTCGGTAAAATAAAGTCAATCAGCTCATTTACAGCATCCGAAACGCTGCACTGATCGGTGCGTATCTCCAGATCGGGGTGTTCGGGCGGTTCATAGGGCGAGTCGATGCCGGTAAAATCTTTTAATTCGCCCAGCCGTGCTTTTTGATAAAGGCCTTTAGGGTCGCGGGCTTCACATACCTCGAAGGGCGCATTTACATAAACTTCGCAATAGTCATCAGCCCCAATTATGGTACGTGCCATCTGCCTAATGCGGCGCGTGGGGCTTATAAAACAACTGATCACCACCAGTCCGGCCTCCAGAAACAGTCTGGAAATGGCAGCCATGCGGCGGATGTTCTCAATGCGGCCCTCCATGGAAAAATCGAGGTCGCGGTTTATGCTGGTGCGGATAAAGTCTGCATCGAAAACCTGTGTCTTGAAGCCCATCTCGTGCAGCCTTTTTTCAAGATCGATGGCGATGGTGGTTTTGCCTGAACCCGAAAGGCCCGTAAGCCATACCACCAGGGCTTTTTGACCCAGCAGGCGTTCCTTGTCAATGCGCTGCAAAAAGGAACACATCATCGAAGCGGGTTTTTTCTCCATAGGTGATGTTTTTTCAGGATTTACGGGCGTTCTCCAAAAAACAACAAGGCTGCCTTCCGGGAACTGCAAAATTATAAAAAACCCCCATATAAAAGCCCGGTAAAAAAATGCAAGCCGGGGCAGAAACAAAAGCGCCTGCTTTCCACAATTACGGAACCAGCACGGTCGTTGTTTTTATGCAATCAATAATGCAACCTTTGCCGGTGTTTTTGGTTAATTTTGCATGAGCTGCTCTTTGTGGGCAGTTTTTCAGAAAAATATCTTGCATGATAAAAATCAAATTTTCGCATCTCCCTGCAATAGTTTTTTCAACCCTTGCGGTCTTTTTGTTTTGCGCTCCGGCTGCACTGGGTCAAAACATTCCTTTGGGGCACTGGAGGCATCACTTGCCCAACAACCAGGTAATTGCCCTGGCCGAAACCCCTGAAAAAATCATTGGCGCCACCGAGTATGGGCTGGTGGTGTTCAACAAGACCGACAACAGTGTGGAAAAGATTGATAAGGTGCAGGGGCTAACCGACTTTGGCATTACCAGCCTGGCCTATTCCGAAGCACACGACCTGGTGCTGGTGGGATACGCCAACGGCAACATCGACCTGATTAAAGACAGGCAATACATTAACGTGCCCGACATACGCCGCTCGTCGATCATGGGCAGTAAAAGCATCAACAATATTATGGTGCGCGGCAACCGGGCTTACCTTTCGTGCGGCTTTGGCATTGTGGAATTCGACCTGGCCACATACCTGATTCGCGACACCTACTTTATCGGGCCATTGGGAAGCCAGGTGGAGGTTTTTGATCTGACCCATTCGGGCACCCATTTTTTTGCAGCCACCAATGCAGGATTGCTCAGCGCTCCGGCACAAGGCGTGAACCTGGCAGATTTCCAGAACTGGCAAAGAATCAATGTTTCAGGACAGGCCAACGAAACGATAAACATGGTGGTTTGGTACGAAGGACGTTTATTTGCCAATGTGGCAAGGCCTGCAGGCGACTTTCTTTATAGCTTCGACGGGACAACATGGGGCCTCTTCAGCCCAAACGGGCAGGCATATACCGGGGCCAGGCGCAAACTCAAGGTAAGCGGCGGCAAGTTACTCGTCTCAAATGAATCTTTTGTGGATATTTTTGATCAAAACCTGAACCTCACAGAGCGAATTGACAATTACTACGAAGGGCAGGTAAGGGCTTGGGATGTAATGTTTGATGAGGATAACCAGCTCTGGCTTGGCGATGTGAATGATGGGCTTATTCGCCGCAATGCACCCACGGCCTTTTTCCGTATTGTTTTGCCCGGCCCGGCCACCTCCAATTCTTTCGGGTTGGCTGCAGGTGGCGGAAATCTTTGGGTTGCACCGGGTGCCATTTCCTCCGGCGGCGGAAACAGCTGGAACTCCAACGGCGTTTTTTTGTTCTCTGAGGGCAAATGGAAATGGTTCTTTGTTGCCAGCTACCCCATTATGAATAATGTGTGGGATATTATCCGCATTGCCGTCGATCCGGGCAATCCGCAAAAAGTTTACGCTGCTTCATGGACCGAGGGCTTGCTGGAGTTCACGCCCGAGGGCCCGGTAACCCTCTGGGACGACAGCAACAGCACCCTCAGGCGCCGCACCGACATTGAAGACCATATCAGGATCGGCGGCGTGGCTGTAGACAACAACGGAAATGTGTGGATGACCAACTCCAACACCCTGCGCCCCATTGCCGTAAAAAAAGAAAACAACGAATGGCTGAGCTTCAGCAGTCAGGGTGTGGTTAGTACCGGACAGCTGGTTGGCAGGCTGGTTATTGACCGCAACGGCCAGAAATGGGCTGCCCTGCCCAATGGTGGAGGCATTTATGTGTTTAAGGAAAACAACCTGAACAGCGACAACGACTTCCAGGCCCGGCGACTGACGACCAGCGATGGCAGTGGCGGACTTCCCACCAACAACGTAACCACCCTCGCCGTTGATCACGATGGCTATATCTGGGTGGGCACCGACAAGGGTGTGGCTGTATTTTACGCCCCGCAAAGGGCTTTTTCGGGTGACCCTATTAACGCACAACAGATTATTGTAGTGCAGGACGGATTTGCTGGTATTCTGTTCGAAACCGAAACCATAAATGCCATTGCCGTGGATGGCTCCAACAAAAAATGGTTTGGGACAGGGCGTTCAGGTGCTTTTCTACTTTCGTCGGATGGGCGGGAAACCGTGTTTCATTTTACTGCCGAGAACAGCCCGCTGCCTTCCAATAATGTGCTCGACATCGCCATAAACGGACAGAACGGCGAAATATTCTTTGCCACCGACAAGGGCATTGCCTCTTTCAGGGGGCTTGCCACTGATGCCCCCCCGGTGCATACCGATGTGTATGCCTATCCCAACCCGGTGCGGCCGGGATATTCAGGCTACATTGCAGTGAAAGGCCTGGTAAAAAATGCCTTGGTGAAAATTACCGACATAAACGGAAACCTGGTGTATGAAACCATTGCCGAGGGTGGGCAGGCCGTATGGAACGGGCAGGACCTCTGGGGGCGCAGGCCAGCAACAGGCGTTTACCTGGTGTTCTCGACCAACGATGATGGCAGCGAAACCATGGTGACCAAGATTCTTTTTGTTAACTAAAACAGCAACCAATACCTGCTATAGCTTTTGCCCGCCATGATCGAAAAAACCAGCGGCATTGTTTTGCATCACTTCAGCTATGGCGAAACCAGCGTCATTGCAAAAATATTTACACGTGAGGCAGGGCTGCAGTCGTTTATTGTGCCGGGGGTAAGAAAGGCAAAAGCGCGCATCAAACAGAATATTTTCCAGCCCCTGACTATTGTCGATATGGTTATTTACCATAAAGAGCGCAGCGGCTTGCAGCATATCCGCGAGATCACCTGCCCCGAGCCCTGGCAAAGCCTTCCTTATGATATTACCAAAACCTCCATTGCCATTTTTCTGGCCGAAATGCTTTCAGGCGTGGTGAAAGAGTCGGACCCCAGCCCAGACATGTTCGATTTTGTGAAGGAAAGCCTGGTGTTCCTGGATCAGTCCGATGGCCGTATTGCCGATTTTCACCTGGTATTTTTAATGCAATTGAGCAGCCATCTGGGTTTTTTTCCAAGAAGCAATTTCGACGAACATCATTGCTTTTTCAACCTTGCCGAAGGCTTGTTTCAAACCGTATTTTATGGCCCCGAAATATGCCTCGACAAGGAGTTAAGCAGGCAGTTTAGTACACTGAGCAAAAGTGGCTTTGGTGACCTGGAAGGGATTCACCTAAAGCCCGAACAGCGCAAAGCCTTGCTTCACAAAACCATCGATTACTACCGCTTTCATTTGGAAGGCTTAAAGGAAATTAAATCGCACCACGTGCTGGAGAGCGTGCTGCATTAAAAGCGCAGGGCTAATCCACTTTTTCAATAACCAAGTGGTCAAACCAGGCATTCAATCGTCCCCCATTTCTGAGTATTACTTGCAGATTCCCTATGTCAGTATCAGGAATAGTGACTTGAAGTGATAAGGAGTCCCAGCCTTGCTGAGCGGAAGGCAAACCAACCCTGATGTCTTTGTAAAAATGGGCGCCCTCATCGCCGGTCAAAACCAGTGCCCCGTTAAACCAGGGGGATTTTCTTTTTACTGACACCACCCATTGCTCACCTGGCTGAACCGGAATCAATGCCGAAATGTTTTGTTCTGTTTTTCGGCCCAATCTCAGGCTGTGCTCCCCAAAATATGCTATGCCAGCCGCCACAGCCGAACCTGTATTTAAGAAATGCTGACCATCAGATGAAAGGATAAACTGGCCGGAATCATCCAAGCTTTCCATATCGAAGACGATGGACGCCAACACCTGATATTGGGGTTTTTCACGTTTGACAACGGCTTGAATACCCTTGGTCGCAAGTTCAATATCGGGCGGATTAATGGCTTCATAAAAGCCGGGAAGTGGTTTTAATCGTCCAAAAGAAGCCCAGTAGGTGGTTCTGTTCATTGAATCCCAGTGAATGGCCCCGTAATGATACTGTGCGGTTTGGAAAATGCCGTGAATAATAAACAAAAATGTGAGCGCAACAAAAGACCATTGGACAATTTTCTTCCCCTTTCCGGCAGCATGTAAGAGTGTGGCAAACGGAATTGCAAGCAGGGCATAGGATTCAATAAAGGCACGCTGTCCAAAGCCTCCACCATACCACCACGACCACCACGATAGCACCACGTAAATGTTGATCACAGTAAAAACCAGAATTGGCCAGAAAAACTCACGGCGGTGTTTCCAAAGCAGGGCGATCCCCGAAAGGGCAAGAACCATTATGGGTGTGTAAAGGAGCCAGCCCTTACGGTAACTGAAAAGCCCACGGATGATCTGGGGATTGCCAAAGAAAAATCCTTCTTCTTCCTTGTAGCTGTAATAAAGCCATTGCCCGGAAACCGATTTCCAGTATAGCATTTGCGGAAGCCACACCAGAAGGGCTGCAACCGCCATAAGCAAAACAAGTTTATATTTCCCGCCAAGGAAAACAGCCCTTTGCTTAAGCTCCGCAAAGGATTTCACATCGTAAAGCACAAAAAACAGCAGGATGATAATGTTGGTGGGGCGGACCAGGGAAATAAGCCCGGCGAGAAAACCGATAAAAATGCTATTTTTCAGAACTGGTTTTTCATACCATTTAATGGTCATCAGGATAAACAATGCAAAAAGGGCAAAGTTGTAGGCATGCGACATGGGCCCTTCGTGTGCGGTGTAGAAAAACAGGTTGGTGGCAAAAAACATGGCCAGCAGGGTAATGGCAGTTATGCCATCGCTGAAAAAGCGCAGCAACACCTTCCTCAATGCCAGCAATCCCAAGACAACATAAAACAATGAACTGAATACCAGGAACATGGCATATGGCGGCGAAAAGCCATTCATTTCGGCACCGGTGAGCCAGGCTGCCAAATGCCCCAAAAGGAAAAATGGCAGGTAAAGCATGGCAAGACCCATGCTGGTTACGACCACCAGGCCGCCTGTGGGAGTTGGAATGGGCCAGAATTTATCGCCGAAAAACGCCGGATCTTCTTTGGTGAATTCAAGGCTGTGATCGCCATAAATAAAAACAGCCGGCAGGTAGGCATAGTAATTTTTAATATCCCATTGAATCACCTTCATAGGCTGCCGCCAGCGCTTCATATTGCTGAAAACGCCGGAAACCACAAGTGCAATTAAAAGAATGACAAAAAGCGAATACCAATTTTTTCTGCTTTTTGACTCTTGGAGGGAATTATTCTGAAAATTGCCCATTCGGTATCAAATTATTATTCCACGCGTGTTTCAGGAACATAAGGCTTTGCCGACTCTTCAGGCACATCCAGCCTACGGAAAACCGCCACTTTATAATCCGTTTCGAAAATGGTGAAAGGATGTATCGGTTCGAAAAGGGCCAGCATTTCATAATACGGGCTGATTTGCAGGTCTTCTAGCTTCACCCCTTCCAGGGCCATAAAATGCCCTTCCCACACCACAATCTCGCCGGGATTAACCTCGTGGTGAGGCTTTGCTGAATCGGGAAGCCTGAAGCGGGATTTGGTTTCATCAAAAGGATTCAGGTCGAGAAACATTTCAAAAGCCGGATCGGAATAATAGACCTTATGCTGGTTCAGGCCTTCCTGCAGGATGTAATTGGCAGCCTGGTTCATAACTATGTTCATGCCGTCGAGCTTCTGTGGGATGCGCCACACCTTAAAAGGCGTTATGACAAACAAAACCATAATAAGTAACCCGGCTACATAGCCCGTAATTTTTGATTTTGTCAATTTTTCGAGCATCAACAGGATGGCGTTCAGCCCCCTAAGTGAAAGCAAAGCACCTACGGGAATGATGGAAACCATATAACGGTACATTCCCAATGACCTGCCAACGCCGGTGTACCACATCACCACGTGGGCCATGAAATACAATGCAAAAGGCAGTATGATCAGGATGGCTTCATCCAAATGGCGGCTTTCCCTTTTCCGGAGCATGTCGTATAAAATGGCCAACATACCCAGCGGGATCAGAAAGTAGTTCACCACTCCAAAAATTTTGGGCCAGACCTTGAAAAAATACCAGAAACTGCCGGTGCCATACATCTCGGCTTTGCCTGTATAGGGCATCTGTGTGATAAGCCAGAAGAAATCGCCAAAATGGAAATAGCCAATGATGCTGTATAAAATGGTTCCGGTGAGCAACCAGGGAATATGGCGGTACTGCTTTTTAACCAGGAAAAATAATCCAATAATGGGAATGATTATGATCCCTTCGGTGCGTACCAGGTGCGAAAAAGAAATGACAATGGCCGCCCAGAGGTATTTTTTGTCGAGGCAAAGCCATACGGTGGAAATTATAAAAAGACCGAACAGCACTTCCACCTGCCCCGAGATGACAAAAATAGTGTAGATGGGAGTGAAAAATATCAGAAAGGGTAGCAGCAAGCGATTAGAATAGCCCAGTTTTTTTGCTGACAGCCACACCAGCCAGGCACTACCAATGCCACCCAGAAGGTTGAAAATGGAAACCCCAGCATGGCCGAACTGTGCAAAAGGACTGGAAAGCAGGGTAAACACCGGCTTTGCCCAATGATCGAGTAAGAAAGCCGGAAACTGCCACGAATAGCGCGAAAAACGGTAATGGGTCACACTGTCGGCATCGCCTATAAAACCCTCCGACCGGAATAATATCCACAAAAAGAACAAGAAAAGACCCGAAAGAATGACCCCCAGGGCCAGCTTCTCTTCCGGAAAGAATCTTTGAATTTTTTTTTGCATGGGTAATGCCTGGTTAAAAAGCACTTATTTTAGCGGCTCCAGATATTGTATTTCAGGATACACCAAATGGCGCGGAAGCCATCTTTCCAGTCAATTTTTTTCCCTTCTTCGTAGGTGCGCCCGTAATAGGAAATACCCACCTCATAAATTCTTACCTTGGGAAAACGCGAAACCTTGGCAGTAACCTCGGGCTCAAAACCAAAGCGCCGTTCTTTCAGGTGCAGGCTTTTTATGATATCGGCCCTGAAAAGTTTGTAGCAGGTCTCCATATCGGTCAGGTTCAGGTTGGTGAACATGTTCGACAGGAATGTAAGGAACTTGTTACCGATGGTATGCCAGAAAAACAAGATTCGATGCGGATTGGAACCCATGAAGCGCGAACCATAAACCACATCGGCATTGCCTTCGAGTATGGGTTTGAGCAGGTCCGTGTATTCGCGGGGGTCGTACTCCAGGTCGGCATCCTGAATGAGAATAAAATCGCCTTTGGCTTCTTTAATTCCGCGGTGCAGGGCGGCGCCTTTGCCCATATTAACCGGCTGGTGATAAAACTGAATATTGGCCCCGGGGTGGCTTTTTATGAAGCTTTCGACTACTTCGGCAGTATTGTCCTTGCTGCAGTCGTTTACAATCACCAGCTCTTTTTCAATGCCTTCGAGCTCAACGGCCAGTACCCGGTCAAGTATGGCGGTGATGGTTCTGCCTTCGTTGTAAGCCGGGATAATAATGGATAGTTTCTTCATTATTCAGGTAAGTCAGAAATAATGGGTAAAAGTATGAATAAAAATTTAAGTGAAACGCGATTGTAACCAGCCCCAAAAATACCTTACTTTGGAGGATTGATTGTTAACAAAAAAGCAAATTACCATGCCACAGGTATCCGAATGGATGAAACTTAATATTTTTAAAGCCCTCCTGCTTATGACTCTTTTGGGGTTGGCCGCAGCCCCGATGCAGGCACAAACCCTGATTGTCAATGAGATTATGGCATCGAACCAGACCACCATTGCCGACGATGACGGGGACTTTTCTGACTGGATAGAGATTTACAATGCAGGCCTATTTCCGGTAAACTTGCTGGGATATGGACTGTCCGACAATTACAACAATCCCTTTAAATGGGTTTTCCCTGAATTAGTAATTGCACCGGGTCAGTTTCTGCTGGTGTGGGCTTCGAATAAAGACCGCACCAACCCGGATGCACCCCTTCACACCAGCTATGCTATCAGTGCTGGCGGCGAGGAAGTCATTCTTACGCATCCCAACGGCACCCGAATCTCTGAGATTCCTCCCACACCCATGGGAGCCGATATCTCGTTCGGGCATCAGCCCGATGCTTCGGGCAACTTGGTGTTTTTCAACAATCCCACGCCGAGTGCTTCAAACAACCAGCAAGGGTTTGAAGATATCCTTGCCGCACCCACCCTTAGTTTGGCCTCCGGTTTTTATGCCCAGGAGCAAACGCTGATGATCAGCCATCCTGATCCCCTGGCAAGCATTTATTATACCCTTGACGGAAACATTCCCACCACCGGGTCAATCCCCTACGAGGGGGCCATTTCCCTTACAGCCCAGTTCAGCGACGATACGGGCATTAACATGATTCGCACCAATCCGCCCGAAGCCGACCCCCTGGGCTTTGGCTGGAAGATTCCCGGCATATATCCTGAAAAGGCCACCGTGGTAAGGGCAGCTGCCTTTCGCGAAAACTACTTTACCCCTGCCCCCGCCACAGCAACCTATTTCATAGGTATGGAACCGCCGGCCCTGCCCGTGGTCAGCCTGGCCATCGACACCTTTAACCTTTTCAATCATAATGAGGGCATTTACATTCCCGGCATCGATTACGAAACTTTTGGCTATGGGGATGGCTTTTACGGAACCCCCAACGCCAACTATTTTCGCCGTGGCGAACTCTGGGAAGTGCCTTCGCATTTCAGCTTTTTTGAATCGGGCAGCCAGGTGCTGGCCGAAAACGTGGGGGTTCGCATACACGGGGGCGGCACCCGCGCCTTGCCGCAAAAGTCGCTGCGCATTTATGCCCGGGGCGGTTATGGCAGCGATTACCTGAGCCACCCGTTTTTCTCCGGCCAAAGCCATACGCAATATAAGCGCATATTGCTGCGAAATGCCGGGCAGGATTTCTTTGGCGCAGGGGTGCATCTACGCGATGGATTTATTGAAAAGCTGGCCGAGCCTATCGGCGTGCCCATTCAGGATTACCGCCCGGCCATTCTTTACCTGAACGGCGAATACTGGGGCATACAAAACCTGCGCGAACGCTATGACCGGCATTATTTCGAGCGCAAATTCGGCATACCCGAAGGCCAACTCGACCTGCTGGAAGACAATCTGGTGGTTGAAGAAGGAGACAGTGAGCATTACCTGGCAATGATCAACTTTATTGCTGAAAACCCCCTCTCCGACCCGGCAGCCTATGCCTATGTGCAGACGCAGATGAACATGGAAAATTTTACCGACTATAACCTCATTAATATTTTTTCGGGCAACATCGACTGGCCAGCGCACAACCTCAAGTATTTCAGGCGGCGAACTGAGTTTAATCCCGAAGCACCATTTGGAAATGACGGGCGCTGGCACTGGGCCCTTAATGACCTTGATTTTGGCTTTTTCTGGAGCGGGCTATACGGCTATCAATTCGACATGATCGCCTATGTTACTGATCCGGTGGGTGGCGAGTGGCCGCCCAACTATCCCTGGTCTACATTCCTGATCCGGAGTTTGCTCGAAAATGAATCATTTCAGCATGGATTCATAAACCGTTTTGCCGACCTGCTCAATACTGTTTTCCGAACGGATCACATGCTTGCATTTCTTGATGAAACAAAAGCAGGTATTGAGCCAGAAATCGGGAAACATATCGGCCGCTGGGGTTACCCGGCAGCCACCCTAAGTCAATGGTACGGCAACCTTACGCGCCTGGTGGATTTTGCATCCAATCGTCCTGCTTTCCAGAAATCCCATATTATTAATTATTTCAACTTGCCTGGTACGTTTTACCTGACCCTTGATGTAAGCAATGTGAGCCATGGAACCATCATGGTAAACCGCCTTCATCTGGAGGCCTCCAATCCCTTATTACCCGATTTTTCGGGCTACCCCTGGACGGGCGAGTATTTCGGCGGAGTGCCAATTCCTGTCACTGCCATTCCCAAGCAGGGCTTCCGCCTGCAAAAATGGGTGAACAGTCATGAGGAGGAGTTTTTTGAAAACCCGCTTTATGTAAGCAGTGCACAAAACCTGGGGCTTACAGCAATTTTCGAGGTGGACGATACCTCCAGCCCTTCCCTCTCGGAGCAGCAACTCAGCATCTTCCCCAACCCGGCCACTGACAGGCTTTTCATCAAAGCTCCACCAACCCATGGGTCAATCAGCCTTCACATTTTAAATGTTCAGGGGCGGGTTATCCTCTCGCGTGAATTTGAAAGCACTGGCGGAGAACTGGAACTGGATATTTCTTCCCTGAACCAGGGCATATATTTTGTGCGGTACATGGCAGAAAACACAATAAGAACAGCCAGGCTGATCAAACAATAATCGAAGGCAAAATTCTTTTCGTCTATATTTATTTATTTTTCTCGTGATTTTTTGTTACATTTAAGATAGTGCATATCACTATCCGGCATAACCGTATTCTCCTCCCCGGGAAGTCTGGAAAACCGAGAAAAAATGAGAAATCATAAAACGATTTACTTATTAATATGGGCTGTTTTTTTGCTCATCAACTTTGCTGCCTGCAATACGGGCCCTAAGCCTTTACACCATAATGTTTTCTCTTCTGCTGACACCATAAAGCCTCCTATGGTAATAAAAGCAGGTAATCCTGTTTTTCACCCATTAAGCGACTACCCGCCTCCCCAAATTATTGATTTGACATCAAACCCAGCGCCTGCTAAAACACCAGCCGACTTTTTTATCACCATGCAAAACTTTAATACCGAACATGGTTTGGCATTGAGTAGCATCTTAAGTGGGTTTAAAGATAAAGCCGGTAATCTTTGGTTTGGCACTTTCGGGAATGGAGTAAGCAAGTATGATGGGAAATCATTTACCAATTATAATTCATCCCACGGCCTGATCCACAATCTCATCGAGGCAATAACCGAAGACAAGGAAGGAAATATCTGGTTCAGCACCTATGGAGGGGTAAGCAAATACAACGGCGTTTTTTTTGAAAATTTCACCACCGAGCATGGGCTTCCTGACAACCATATCAACAGAATCCTTATAGATACAAGTGGAAATATATGGGTTGCAACCCGCAGTGGATTGAGCAGGTACGATCCGGGAAAAAATGAAACCGGGATGAGTCAATTCATCAATTATGATGAAAAATTTGGCTTCAACTTAGATTACGCCAGATACATTATCGAAGACCGTAATGGTAATCTCTGGATTTCGGGACTTAGGGGAGTATTTAAATTTAACCCTGCTGCAGACGCCCCTGGAGAAAACCCATTTAATGATTATTCGGCAATTACTGGCCTTGAAAATGAAGTAGTCTATTGTATGGCTGAAGACCGCGAAGGTATACTCTGGTTTGGAACCAGCAAAGGCGCAGTCAGGTTTAATCCTGCCAACGAGAAAGGGGGGAAATCTTCAGTTACAACTTATACAAAAGCTGACGGGCTTATAAGTAATTCGATCGAAAGCATTTTGGAGGACAGGGCAGGCAACCTCTGGTTTGGGTCAGAAGAAGGTGTTTCTGAATTTATAAAAGCAGATTCCTCATTTATTAACTATAAATCCCAACAGGGGTTGGCCAGCAACGTTATTGTGTGTATGGTCGAAGACCAAGCAGGCAGCCTTTGGTTTGGAACAAAAGGCAATGGCTTAAGCCGATTTGATGGCAAGAGTACGATGGAATATACGGCCAGGCAGGGACTTCCGGGCAAAGCCGTTTTCTCGGTAATCGAGGATAAAAAAGGTGAAATCTGGATAGGTGCGGAAAATGGCGGACTCACAAAATTCACGCAAGACCTGCAGAACCAAAACAAGGGATACTTTACCAACTTTTCAACTATACAAGGGCTAAGGGCTGGCAATATCATGAATATGATGGTTGATAAATCCGGTAACCTGTGGTTCGGTTCAGGCTATGGATTAAGTAAATACGACGGTAAATCAGTTACAACCTATAGCACACCGCATGGCCTGATTACCAACAGTGTGATAAGCCTAAAAGAGGACAGCAAAGGGAACATCTGGTTTGGCACTTACGAAGGCGGGTTGAGCAGGTTCGATGGCAATTCGTTTTTAAATTATACAACCGCGCAGGGGCTTGTGCACAATACCGTTTGGAAAATTCATGAAGATAGCATGGGTGCTCTCTGGTTCGCAACAAGAGGTGGATTAAGCAGGTTCGACGGGGAAAATTTTATCAACTTTACAACCGACCAGGGACTTCCCGACAATAAGTTATCCATCGTCACAGCAGATAAAAATGGCAACCTGCTTATTGGAAGCTGGGGTGGAGGAGTATCCATAATCAGAAAAAATTGGTTGGATTCGTTGCAACAGAAAGATATTTCAGAAATTGAACAAAACATTTTCGAAAACTACAATACATCGCATGGCCTTCCCAATGATGTAATTTATGAGATTCTTGAAGATGAAGATGGCAATATTATCATTGGCACGAGTAAAGGGTTAACGGTTCTCAAGGGCGGATTACATGAGGATTACGAAAATATCGCCAAAGAAGGCGTGGAACACTTTAACCAGCAAACAGGCTACCCGATAAAAGATGTGAGTAACAATTACAGTATGATTGTTGACAGCCATGGATTTGTTTGGGCCGGAACCGGGGATAAGCTGGTGCGCTTCGATTATAAAGCGATTCGAAGAAATACACTGCCTCCGCAAGCGATTATCCAGCGCGTAGACATAAATCATGAAAGCATAAGTTGGCACAGCCTGCATAGAGCAAGAGCCAGGGAAGGCGAAATTTTCGAATCGCCCAAAAGCACTCCTTCTTATGTACACAATGAATTAAGCGTTTTTGGAAAACTATTAAGTGAAAACGAACGCGATTCTCTGATCCATAAATTCAGAAAAGTCCACTTCGACCATATAAGCCCATTCAATGCAATTCCCGAAAATCTCATATTGCCCTACACCCATAACGTTATCAGTTTTGACTTTGTGGGCATTGAAACAGCAAAACCGTTTCTGGTTCAATACCAGTTTATGCTCGAAGGAAGCGATAAATATTGGAGTCCACCGACCACAAGAACTACCGCTGAGTATACCAACCTCAGGCAGGGAACATATACCTTTAAACTTCGGGCAAAAAGTCCAGACGGCGTTTGGAGCGAACCGACCAGTTATAAATTCCAGGTGCTGCCACCCTGGTGGTTTACTTGGTGGGCAATTGTTCTTTACCTGCTTTTGTTTTTCCTGGTGCTTTTTGCGGCCAGACGCTATGAGTTAAAAAGAATTATGCTTCTAAACGAACTGAAACTTGAAAAGGTAACCACAGATTCGCTCCGGAATTTAGATCATTTGAAATCTCAGTTTTTTACCAACATTTCGCACGAGTTTCGTACACCCCTAACGCTGATTATGGGGCCGGTTGAAGAGATGCTGGAAAAAAACGGAGACCCCAAAATGCAAAAAACCCTCAGGGTAATGCATACCAACGCGGCGAAACTTCTTACACTGGTAAATCAACTGCTCGAACTTTCAAAACTTGAAAGTGGCTATTACGAGGTAAAAGCCTCTCGCGGCGATCTGATTGGCTTTCTTAAGGGATTGCTTATGTCGTTTGCTTCAAAAGCCGAGCAAAAAAACATTAAACTTGAATTTGATTACGATACCAAAATCGATAACGAAGCCTTCCGGGAGAGGCTCTTCTTCGATCGCGACATTTTAGGGAAAATAATGAATAACCTGCTTTCCAATGCATTCAAGTTTACACCCGATGGCGGATCAGTAAGCCTGAAGGTCTTTATTAAATCAAGAAAGGGCAAGGATAGTAAGCTCGAAATTTGTCTGAAAGACTCAGGCATTGGAATTCAGAAAGAGAAGCTCCCTTTTATATTCGACCGCTTCTACCAAGCCGATGCATCGTCCAAACGCGACTACGAAGGCTCCGGCATTGGACTGGCTTATGTTAAAGAGCTGGTAAAGGTGCATTATGGGCAAATTCTTGCCAGAAGCGAACCTGGCAAAGGAACCACCTTTTTGCTGATATTGCCGTTAGGCAGAGAAAAATTTTCTGACCACCAAATTATTGAAGCACCGCCAAAGCCTTCGCCGGCAAATAACGGAGCCAATGTCTTGCCTGAGCCACATCCGAAGCAAGCAGAAAAGGGGTTTTCGGCAGTTTACAACCCTGACAAACCGCTGGTTCTGGTGGTGGAAGACCATGAAGATGTGCGGGATTACATTTGCCAGAGTTTGCAAGAAAACTACCGGGTAGAAGAGGCTCCAAACGCAAAGGTTGGACTTAAACTTGCCGAGGAAGTGATGCCGGATCTGATTGTTTGCGACATTATGATGCCGGGAATGGACGGGCTTGAGTATTGTGAAGCACTGAAAAACGACGTAAAAACCAGCCATATTCCAATAATACTTCTTACTGCCCGAGCCGAGGAAAGCGAAAGAATACAAGGCCTGGAAACGGGTGCCGACGACTATCTTACCAAACCTTTCAACCCACGGGAATTGCTCGTCAGGGTAAATAACTTGATTGAAAACCGGCAAAAATTAAGGGAAAAGTTCAGCACAAATGCCATTATTAAACCCGGCGAAATTTCGGTGACACCCCGCGACCGGGTCTTTATGGAAAAACTGGTTAAGGTAGTTGAAGACAATATTTCTAATGAGAAATACTCTATTGAAGACCTGAGCCGCGACGTGGGCATGAGCCAGTCGCAACTGCACCGCAAACTCAAGGCATTGGTTAATCAAACCACCAACCACTTTGTCCGATCCATAAAAATGCACCGGGCTAAAGAATTGCTCGAAAGAGATGCCGGCACCATTGCTGAAGTGGCTTATATGGTAGGATATGAAGACCCGGGATATTTTACCAAATCATACAAAGCCTTCTTCGGACAGTTGCCTTCTGAGGTAAGAAAAAGTCCTGAGTAGCAGAAAACCAGGACAACCAGACTAATTAATCAATAATCGAGAACATATGTTCCTTCGTCTACATTTTTTTATTTTCTCAAGAATTTTTATTACATTTATGATAGTGTTTATCACTATCCGGCAAGACCGTAATTCTCCTCCCCGGGAAGTCAGGTAAAACCGATAAAAATGAAGCATTTAATTTCCTTCTGGAAATTGCTTGGGGTTTTTTGCCGGGAAAGAAAAATTCCTTCCAGGGCATTTCTATTATTCCCGTTATTGTTTGGATTCTTTTCTCTTTTTGCACAGGACAACCATTCTGCCATTGACCAGTATGTCCATTCCCGACTCAGACATCTTACCATCAATGAAGGCCTGTCACAAAATCTGATCACTGCCCTCCTTCAAGACCATAAAGGGTTTATCTGGATCGGCACCAAGGATGGCCTGAACAAATACGACGGCTACAACTTCACCATTTACAAGCACGACCCTTTTCTGCCTACCTCCCTGGCCGACAATTACATTACAACCATTTACGAAGATGATCAGCAAAGGCTCTGGATAGGAACCATGAATGGGGGCTTGCATTTACTTGACCGCAACTCGGGAGCCTTTATCCGTTTTACTCACGAACCCGCCATTGGAAACAGCATTGGAAATGATTACATCCGTTCCATTACCGGCGACAAGAAAGGCAATCTTTGGGTCAACACAAACAGCGGCCTGGAGAAGCTCAGTTTTCCTGACAAGCAGCGCCTGCCCGGCCCTGATAATTTGTCAATCATTAGAAACTTCCCCATTGAAAACGCAGGGGCTGTAACAACTGGCAACATCTGGGGAAATCCGTTTATTGACAGCAAGAATCGGCTTTGGTTGCATTCCTCCGGACAGCACATTTTTGTCATGGACCTGAATCAATCAGAACGAGGGTTCAGGCAGGTAACCCAACTGATAATGGATGACAATGGAAGGACACTGGAAATAACCACGGGTGCAAGAGTCTTTTTTGAGGATGATAATGGATTGGTTTGGATTGGAGGAGGCAATGGTCTGTTGTGGTTTGACGAAAACCGGCAGCGTTTTCATTCCTTCAGGGCAAGCCATCCGGAATTTCCTCAGGTGGATATTTTTGTGGCCATGTCGGTTACCAGAGAAGGAAAACAAGAAATCTGGATTGGAAACAATGATGGATTGATCGTGCTTGATCCGGAAAGTGGTTATTTTCAGTGGCTCAAACATGATCGCAACAACCCACAAGGGATCCAGGCAGGTGCCATAATCCGGTTGTTGGCCGACCACAGCGGAAGCATCTGGGTTGGAAGCGGCGGGTATGGGCTCTCCATTATTGATCCGTTCAGTATTAAATTCAACTACCCCATCAACCCGCTCATTAATCCCAACAACCAGATCAGGGACAGCAGAGACCTGAGCATTCGTGGTTTTTGGGAAACGTTCGACAAGGATAATTATTTGTGGATTGCCGTAGTTGATTTATACCGGGTAAACCGGAAAACCGGAAAAATGCAGGAGATCAGGTTACCAACTTATCCTGGAATTGAAACAGTGGTTTACTCCATTGCCGGAAGTCAGGACGGCTATCTTTGGGTGGGTAGCAGTTACGGCCTGGTCAGGTTAAACTCCAGTGATTTATCTACCCGTGTATTTCTTACCAACCTAAGCAGAGGCACAGATCAGGATGACCCGAGAATAAACAGGGTGCATGTAAGCCAAAACGGAATATGGGTCATGACAGCCAATACATTTTCACGTTTTGACCCAGCGACAGAAACTTTCAGACATTACTTCTACAATGCTGAACCTTTAGACCGATTCAGCGATACTGTGTTTCCCTATATATACGAAGACCCCGAAGGCAACCTTTGGATGGGGACCCGCAATGGCCTAAAGTTTTTCAATGTAAAAACCAATAGCCAGACAACTTACACCAATGATCCGCAAAACCCTGCCAGCCTGAGCTTTGATGATGTCAGGGCAATTGTGCCTGATGTCGATGAGCCCGGCAATGTTCTCTGGATCGGAACCGCGGGGGGCGGCCTGAATCGTTTCGACATCCAGAAAGGGATTTTTGAAGTCTTCACTGAAAGGGAAGGATTACCAAACAACCTGATTTATGGCATACTTGCCGACCAGCAGGGTAATTTGTGGATGAGTACAAACCAGGGCTTGTCAAGGTTCTCTATACGAGAAAGGCGATTCACCAACTTCACGGTAAAAGATGGCCTACAAAGCAACGAGTTCAATAGCGGTGCCTTTTACCAAAGCCCTTCCGGGGAAATGTTTTTCGGGGGTATTCACGGATACAACAATTTCTTCCCCGAAAGGATCAAAACAAAAACCTACCAGGCTCCGATTGTAATTACACGGATAAAAATGCTCAGCGAAGGATCCGAAGAGAAGAACAGGCAATTGGTCAACCAACTTGAAGGAGCAAACAAAATAGTATTGACCAGAAAAGAAAACCACTTCTCAATAGAATTTGCCAGCCTCGACTTTTCTTCACCGCACAACAATCAGTTTGCATACAACATGGACCGGCTGTCTGACACATGGATTGACCTGGGCAAAAACCATGTAGTGACTTTTACCGACATGAAACCCGGCACTTATTATTTCAGGGTAAGAGGCACAAATAATGATGGGGTGTGGAGTGAACACGAAGCCTCCTTGCAGATAACCATTCTGCCACCCTGGTGGACAAGAAACTGGATGATCGTTGTTTATTTTTTGCTGGGCATTGCGGTTATTGCCGGGCTAAGAGAATATGAAATGAGCCGCTTTAAACTCAGAAACCGGATGCGGATGGTGGAACTCGAAACGGAAAAGCTGAAGGAGCTCGACCATTTGAAATCTCAGTTTTTTGCGAACATTTCGCATGAGTTCCGAACACCACTTACCCTTATATTAGGGCCTGTGGAGCAAATGCTTGAGGAGAGCCCT
This sequence comes from Bacteroidales bacterium, assembly GCA_041687035.1. GTDB lineage: Bacteria > Bacteroidota > Bacteroidia > Bacteroidales > UBA7960 > UBA7960. Next base: position 15,185 of record JAWLCS010000021.1, on the reverse strand, counting down.
AACCCGAAAAAGCAAAAAACCCTGATGGTAATGCACCACAATGCCGAGAAACTGCTTAACCTGGTAAATCAATTACTTGAACTGTCGAAGCTTGAAGGTGGCAATTACCAGGTCAGGGCATCAACCGGCGATCTGAAGGGATTTCTCAAGGGCTTATTCATGTCGTTCGCATCAAAGGCCGAGCAGAAAAACATAAAACTTGATTTCGAGTTCGACCCCCTCATTGAAGGAAAGCCATTCAAAGAACTTTTCTATTTCGACCGCGACATCCTGGAAAAAATAATAAACAACTTGCTTTCCAATGCTTTCAAATTTACCCCTGAAAATGGAAGAATCGACCTAAGGGTATGCATCAAAACGGTTAGTGGCGAAGGGAATATGTTGGAAATCTCTTTGAGAGACAGTGGGGTTGGGATACCTGAAGAGAAACTTCCCTTTATTTTCGATCGCTTCTACCAGGCCGATTCTTCTTCCAAACGCGATTATGAGGGTTCGGGTATTGGACTGGCCTTTGTAAAGGAATTGGTTAAAGTACACCAGGGTCAAATTTTTGCAAAAAGCCAGCCCGGGAAAGGTACGATCTTCGTATTACGCTTGCCGATGGGCAAAGACCATTTCCTGACTGACCAGATCATAAGCCAACCGGAAATTAACACCGGCAAAGAAAATGGTCTGGCTAAACCCCCTGTGCAGGAACCCTTGGTAGACCTTTGGGATCAAAACAATCATACCGACCCTGCACAGCCCCTGGTATTGATTGTAGAGGACCATGAAGATGTGCGGCATTACATTAGCCAAAGCTTGCAAGAAAACTACCGGGTAGAAGAAGCTCCCAACGCAAAGGAGGGACTTAAACTGGCCGAGCAACTGATTCCCGATCTGATTATTTCTGACATTATGATGCCCGGAATGGACGGCTTTGAATTTTGCTCCATTTTAAAAGCGGATATAAAAACCAGCCATATTCCGGTCATCCTTCTGACTGCCCTTGCCGAAGACAAGAACCGGCTTCATGGCCTGGAAACCGGCGCCGACGATTACCTCGCCAAGCCCTTTAACCCACGAGAGCTGTATGTGAGGGTTAACAACCTGGTTGAAAGCCGCCGAAAACTCAGAGAAAAATTCAGCACCAATGCCATTATTAAACCTGGTGAAATATCTGTAACATCGCGCGACCAGGCATTTATGAAAAAACTGATTAAAGTGGTTGAAGAAAATATTTCAAATGAGAAATACTCCATTGAAGATCTGAGCCGCGATGTGGGCATGAGTCAATCGCAGTTGCACCGAAAACTTAAAGCATTGGTAAACCAGACTACCAATCACTTTGTCCGTTCCATAAAAATGCACCGGGCTAAAGAATTGCTCGAAAGAGATGCCGGCACCATTGCAGAAGTGGCTTATATGGTTGGATACGACGATCCTGGTTATTTTACAAAATCATTCAAAGCCTTTTTCGGAATACTCCCTTCAGAAGTAAAAGACAAGTAAACAGCTGCATTTACTTTCATCCCGTACCACAAGGTATGGGATTTTTTTTGCAAAAAACCGGAATAATTCGTCAAAAAAAATCTTCCATGATTTTACCAAAAAATTCCTACCCATCCCCAAAGCAAGAGTTGTAAGTTTGCCATAGATCAAACAATTGTTTTAACATAAACCCAAACCACTATGAAAAAGATTAGCTTAATTTCAACAATTACTGTTTTTTTGTTTACCATAAATTTTGCTTTTAGCACGAATCCCTCCAGAAGCTCAATACCACTAATTGGAGATCCGGCTCCATCCTTTGTTGCTGAATCCACGCAGGGAACCCTTCATTTCCCCGAAGACTACGGCAGAAACTGGAAGATTCTCTTTGCGCATCCACGCGATTTTACCCCGGTTTGCTCTTCAGAAATCCTGGAACTTGCCTATGCCGTTCGTGAATTCAACCAATTAGGAGCCAATCTGGTTATTGTGTCAACCGACAATATGGAATCACATGTTATGTGGAAGGCTGCACTGGAGGAAGTACCATTCAGAAACCGGAAGCCTGTAGAAATAACCTTTCCGCTGGTAGAAGACGAATCTTACACCGTTTCTGACCTTTATGGCATGACGCACCCTGAGGCAGAGCGCGGCAAAAACATTAGGGGTGTATTCTTTATTGACCGCGACAACAAAGTCAGGGCCATTTATTTTTACCCTTCTGAGGTCGGCCGTAGCACCGAGGAGATAAAAAGAACCCTTTTGGCCCTTCAAAAAGCCGATGATGATTTTAACGTTGCAACGCCGGCAAACTGGGTACCCGGAGAACCGGTAATGATCCCTTATCCAACCCCCCTCATGCTTGAAAACATGCATTCAGAAGACTCACTGTACTTCCAGTACAACTGGTTTATGACCTTTTCTCACGAACCTGCATCTGACCTGGAGTAGCCCAAAAGAAATAGTTACTTCAGCTCAAACACCTCCGCGGTTTTTGCGGGTATGGTCCACTGATCGAAGGCTGTGTGGCGTTTTCCGGTGAGCACTTCCACTGCTTCCCGGGCACCCTCCCAGCCTTCGGTGTATTTAACGAGATCGAGTTGAACAGGTTCCTGGTTGTTGTTCAACACTACCATTATGCGCTGTTTGTCATTATAGCGGAAATAAACGTACACATTGTTTTCAGGAACAAAATGCTTCAGCCAGCCATAATGCAGCACTGAGTTGTTTTTTCGGTAATGAAGCAGGGTGCGGATGTGATCGAAGATTTCGTTTTGCTGTGGGGAGCGTCCTTCTGATGTAAAGGCATTTACCGGATCACCGGGCCAGCCTCCGGGGAAGTTGGAACGCATGGGGCCATGGCCATCATGCTCATAGGCTGCCTTCAACAATTCTGTGCCAGTGTAAATCTGAGGAATCCCCCGGGTAGTCAGCAAAAAGGTTAAGGCCATTTTCTGGTTGTTAAAATCTTGGCCAACGCGGGTAAAAAAGCGGTCGGTATCGTGGTTGTCGCCAAAGATCACCAGGTTGTAGGGGTTGGGGTACAGAAAGTCCATTGCCAGTGAGTTATACAGCCGCATCATACCGCTGGCCCAGCCATGGTCCTCTTGAAAAGCACGTCCAATTTCATCGTATAGCGAAAAATCGAACACGCTCGGAATATTTGAATCATAGCCATCATGATTCATTTTTCCACCCTGGAAATAACTTATCATTGCCGGAATGCCCATCCAAGCCTCGCCCACAATGTTGAAGTTAGGATATTCATTCATTACATAAGCACCCCAGTCGCTCATGAAATATTTGTCAGAATAAGGCTGAGTATCCTTTCGGATGCCTTTTAGTCCGGCATACTCTATCCACCATACGCTGTTCTGAATCAGGTAGGTTGCCAGCAGTCGGTTGCGTTGGTTCAGGTCGGGCATATTGGTGTCGAACCAGCCATTCACCATTCTCCTGGAATCAGAATAGGCAGCATAGGGATCAACCAGGGTGGTCATTCTGTATGAGGTACGGGTAAACTCCGGCCACTGGTTGAGCCAGTCGGAAGAAGGCAGGTCTCTCATCCACCAGTGGTAATGCCCGCTGTGGTTAAAGATCATGTCCTTAATGATTTTCAGGCCTTTCCCCTCTGCCTCCTGAACCAATCGGCGGAAGTCTTCGTTGGTGCCAAACCGCGGATCAATTTTGTAATAGTCGGTGGTGGCATAACCATGGTAGGAATAGCGCGGCTGGTTGTTTTCGAGCAGGGGGTTGATCCACAGTGCAGTAAAGCCCAGATCGCTGATATAATCAAGATGATTGATAATGCCTTGTATGTCACCTCCATGGCGGCCATCAGGATTGCTTCGATCGGCCTTTTCGAGCATGCCGGGCATGTCGTCGTTGGTGAGATCGCCGTTGGCAAAGCGATCGGGCATGAGCAGGTACATGGCATCCGAAGCATCGAAGCCCTGCCGGTATCTCGAGCCCTGCTCGCGCTGGCGCAGCTCAAAATCGTAGCTGAAAAGCACGCGGCGGCCAGAGCGGAAGTTCATCCTTATGGTTCCGGGCCGGGCCTCCGAGAGGTCGAGATATACAAAGAGATAATTGGGGCTTTCAACAGACACCACTTCCTTAACCACCACACCCGGGTGATCAAGTTCAAGCCTGGTCAGACCTATATCCTTGCCGTAAACCATAACCTGCAGTTCTGAATGATACATGCCTGCCCACCAAAAGGGCGGCTCTACCCTTTCGGGCGCCGGTTGTGCAAAGGAAAAAACAGGTAGCATCAAGGCCAGCAACATAAGCATGGCCGCCAGCGGTAATGGCTTTGAATTTCTCATTGGAATGAAGTATTAAAATTTTCTTCTAAGTTACAACAAACGAAAAATCATTTTTTCGAAATCAGCCCAGACCTCTGCAAAGATCTTTTGCCTCGCCAAGCACTTTCTGCTGCATATTCTGGCTCAGGCCAAGCCTGCCAAAGGCTTCGGGTTTTTCCAGCAACTGCAGGCAAAGCACCACATCGTGCTGCAAAAGAATGTCCTTTTGTTTCCGCGTAAGCGAAGTAAGAACTGTAATTGGGAAAAGACCTGATTCTTCGACCATTTCCTTGAGGCTTTTTCCCCGGGGATAGTCCCAGCTGATCATGGTCAAGCCAGCGCATTTCCCATAATCAATGGCATCGCTGGTAAAACGGGTATTGGTAACTACCCAGCCTGAGAGCTTAAGACCCTTATTTGCAGGGTCTTTCTCCCATGTTTTTTTCACATCGTTAAATCGCGAATGGATGTATAGCGGCACCTGCACGTTGCAGTTCTTGCCCTGGCTATTGTAAAACTTGCATTCGACCATAAAGAGTTCGTTGCCGTTGCGGGCCACCACATCAAGCTCGTGCGAAACACAATGCCCCTGCACAATCTGACTTACCTTGGTTTCATAACCCATGCGCTCAATTACCGCACCCACAATCTGTTCGAAAGGATAGCCCGAAGGACCCATTTCCATAATCCCTTTTCGCAGGCTATAACGGGCAGCGGTGCTGCGCCTGAGCTTGCGCAAAATCTGAAAGGCTTTGCGGTAAATCTGGGCGGTGGTTATTCCGTCGAAAAGCCCCTCTTTTAGCTCATTGTAAACTTCTTCAATAATTTCTTCGCTGGCACCTGATCGTTCAAGTGAGCGCTCTAGTTTTTCACGGGAGAAGGTAACTTCCTCTCCTGAATATTTTTTAACAATAATGTTTTCACTCATAAATGGTTTTTTAAACGCTGGTTTTTACATTTTGAGCATGGGGCGCGAGATCACTCCACGTCCAGTAATAATTTTGTAAAAATATACACCTTGGGGTAATCCGGCAGCATCAAAATGCAATTCGTGGCGGCCGGGTTCCATTTTCTTATCAAGTAGCAGGCGCACCTGCCTTCCGTGTGCATCAAATACTGCCACCTTAACCTGACCCACATGAAAAATTTCAAGGGGTATGGTTGTCCTTTCCCCGAAAGGGTTTGGGAAATTCTGGAAGCTACGCAGAAATTCTTCGGGTTCAGTTATATCCACCGAGGAGGAGACTCCCTCAAGGGCAATATTGTCGAAGCGGTTGTTGCCTGAGCTACCTGCGGCGGCCTCACCGGTAAACATTATCCTGAACCGGAGCTGGGAGTTGTTGTTCATTCCAGGCAAAGCGCCCAGGTCGAAACTTTTCAATTCGTATTCTTCATTAATAGCGTAGGCTGATCCAATTTGCGTCCAGTTGTTTCCTGCATCGGCCGAATAATACAGTTCCTGTTGCTGAGCACCATTGTTGGTGCGGTGTACCGCAAACGACAGCTGCAAGTCGGTGTAACCCGAAGTGGGGGCACTGATAATCATTTCACGGGTGTTGGAGGGGTTTCGCACGCGCAGGCCAAACCCGGCGGGTTCGTTGTTGCGGGCATTGAGCAAGCTGCCATCGGTGCGGTCCATATAGCCATCTCCTGTTCCGGGATAAGTGATGCTTGCATTCCCCGTAAGGGAAAGATCAGATGCCACATTGGTAAAAACCTGGTCGGGCAGGTTGTTGAAGTGCCAGAAATGAATCAGTGCCTTATCGGTTACAACAAGCACGTAATCGTGGTTGTCGGAAGCGCCTGTATTGTCAGTAACGCCCACGGTAAATGCAAAGCTGCCTGCTTCAGAGGGTGTACCCGCAAGCAGCCCGTTAGTGCCCAGTGTCATGCCCTGGGGCAGGTTGCCTGCCACCACGGTATACGTAAAAGGCGGCGCACCACCAGAAACACTGAAGCCATATCCCGGGTAGTACTCATTGAGCACCGCCGGCGGAGGATTCTGGGTGTTTAGGGTAAGGGTGGCAGCAACCCCCGTAAGCGCAATATTGTCGAAGCGGTTGTTACCTGAAGCGCCAGCGGCGGCTTCGCCGGTAAAAAGAATCTTGAACTGAAGCAGGGGATTGTTGTTGATGGCTTCAATACTGCTCAGGTCAAAGTTTTTTACCGTGTAATCCACAAAAATATCGTAGGCTTGGCCAATCTGGGTCCAGCTCTGACCGCCATCGGCCGAATAATACAACTCCTGGGTCTGGGCGCCGTTGTTGGTGCGATGAACGGCAAATGAAAGCTGCAGCTCACGATATCCAGTGGAAGGCGCTTCAATGATTAGTTCACGTGTATTGGATGGATTCCTTACACGCAAGCCATAGCCTGCCGGCGCGCTCATATTGGCATTTAGCAGGGTGCCGTCGGTACGGTCCAGGTAACCATCGCCTGTTCCGGGGTAGGTAATCAAGGCGCCATCGGTGAGCGAGAAATCGGAAGCCAGCGTAACAAAAACTTCGTCGGGTAGGTTATTGAAGTGCCAGTAATGAATCAGTGAGCTCGAAAACCAGGCCACAATGCTGGTGTCTTTGGTAAGGTTAACGGTAGCCAGGGCAGGCGTCCCAGCAGGCAGGCCTTCCCAGTGGCTGAAACGGAAGCCGGGTCTGGGCAACGCCTCCACTTCCACCGGAACCGTTTTAAAATACTTGCCAGTCCAGGGATTAGAAATCTGGTCAGGTTCCAGGCGGTTTACGCGCACCCCGCCCTGAGATATGTTGGAAGCGCTGACGGTAATACTGGCCATTTCACCCAGTCCAAACTGGTTCCTGATATGATCCTTAAGGTAGCCTGGCCGCTGCTCTGCAAAGTTGGCCATTCGGTTAACCTGCTCATGCCAGTTGTTAACCGAAAAAGGAATCCGCCAACGATGAATGTGCTCCTCCATTTCAGGAAGGTACATCTGGCGGTACTCTTCCAGACTAGCAAGCACATAATCTTCTTTAAAAACGGTGTTGAACAAGTCGCAAAAGCGATTGATCAAGTGGTATCTAAACTGCTGGTTTTCGAGCAAGCGGCGAAAAATAAAAGTAGACCAGGCCGGATTGGGCCAACTCGGTCCATTGGTTGCCAAGGCAAATGCCAGGGTGTTGTGGGCAGGCCCTTCATTTACGCCAGGCACATAGCTGAAGTTGAGGCCAAATCCAAAATCGGTGTCCTTAATCATCCAACGCCATCGGCCATCGTGCCCATAAGGTGCATCAGGCTGATATGAAGGGGTCATTTTTCGCCAGTACTGCAAATTATTGCCAGGCCAGTCGGTGTTCATAAAGTAGATTTCGGCCACCTGATGATCAACGAAACTTTCAACATCCATGCGGGTTTGCAGGGCGGCATAGTTGGCGGCCACATTCATGCTGTTGTTTTGCAAGAAGGAAATCATCTCCTGGTAGTGCACCACACCATCGGGGTTTCCGTTATCGAACACCGCATTGTTTTCGAGCATGGCGTATTCCAACTCACTCAAGCCATAATGGGTTTCAATAAAACGGCTGTCGAAGCGGTCGCGCACATTGTGCACGCCCCAGTATTCGCCATTGAGAAAAACAACTACTGGACGCGAATACTGAAGATCAAGACGGGTCACATTCTTAATGAGCGATTGCATAAAGGCATCGCGAAAGATGGCCTGATCCCAGTCGTTGCCGCTGTTGCGCAGCAAAAAACGTTTAAACTGATAAATGGGCTTGTCATTGAAAAGCTGGTAATTTACCCACGACTCGCCATATTCGTCGCGGGCATAAAAGCGCAGTGTTTTACGTGGACGGTTGCGGGTGGTGCCGCCATGGGTGCGCACACCCAGATTTTGCCCAAATGCCAGGTTGCCGTCCTCTTCAAAAAATTCCATATGCACCAAGCGTTCCCATTCATCGCCTTCCTGAAAATAATTGTTGTTGTTGCCATACACGTAAATGCCTGTGTCGGGATCGAAAAATGCGCCATTATTGGCTAGCACAGAAACTACTGGCATGGAAAACCGCGAGGCACCAGCGGCATCAACAATATAGGAGGCCGAACTGGTTTGGCTGGGTTCCATGCGCGGTGCAAAAGCCCGGGCACGAATGGTGTTGATTTTGAAAATTTCGCCGGCCGGCGGCTGCCATGCCTCAGAACCACTACCCAAATTGTTGGTAGGAATGAGAGAAATTACGTTGGGATCGCCTGCACGGCTGCTTATTAAAAGGCTCTCCTCAAAAAGAGGGCTGTTCTCGGTGGGTATGCTTCCATCGGTGGTATAACGAACCACGGCAGCAGGCAAAAGATCTTCGAAAACATAATGGCCGGGCTCAAATTCCACCCCATCGAAGGTAATTGTGGCATCAGAAACAGAGCTTCCCTGTTCGTCTTGCACAAAGAAAGTCACTTTGAAAAGCGGTAAGGGAGGGTCTATGTCGCCATATACATCGTTGACAATCAAGTCGCCGCCAACATTAACCACGCGGTTAGGATCACCTCCCCACTCTCCATCTTCCCAGCCCTGATTACGGAAATATTTGTACTGGTATTCTCCGGCCTCCAACTCAAAACTGAGCACATAATAGGGAGAGCCAGCCGCTTCGGGCGTCATAAGCAAATCGGGGTTGGTGCCGGGTTCCGGCCAGTTGGGCTGAACCATGTTGCCGCTTATGTATACCAGGTCGCCCGGCTCCACGTTCGAGCCTGAAGTATTCACCCTGAAGGTGACATTATATACTTCTTTTGAAAAATAACTTTTCTCAGCTTGGTTTGAGTATGATTTCCCGCCAAGGGTAACAATAACCTCCAGGTCACTATCGGTAATGCTTACGCTGCCGGAAACGCTTTCATATCCCGGAGCGCTTACACTGTAGGAATATACGCCCGTTTGCGGGGTGCTAATACCAAGCCCAAAGTTTGAAGTATAAAAACCGGCCGAATGAGAAAAAACGGGCTTTGCACTTATGGAAAGATTGCGCAAATCATAGCTTTGTTCTTTGTTGCTCGTTTGCGCAAAAACAGGAACCAGGCTAAGGAAAACAATTAGAAAAGCTGATAATCGGGAAAGGAGTTTCATATGGGTAACAGGAGTTTTACAAAAATCAGAGCCATTTTTTTCGGCGGAAGTACCAAAGCATACCCAGGGCAGCCAACAGCATAAATACCATTACTGCCAGGTAGCCCCATTTCCAGCCCAGTTCGGGCATATATTCGAAGTTCATGCCGTAAACCCCGGCAATAAAGGTAAGTGGAATAAAGATGGTTGCCATAATGGTAAGCACCTTCATCACTTCATTGGTTTTATTGCTGATGCTGCTAAGGTGCATGTCGAGCAGGCCGGCGATGATCTCGCGCGAAACCTCCACACTGTCAATGATCTGAATAGTATGGTCGTACACATCGCGCAAAAATATCCTTGTTGATTTTTCAAGCAATGGCGATTCGCATTTCTCAAAGTTATTGACCAGTTCGCGCAGGGGCCATGCGGCACGCCTTAAAACCAGCATTTTCCTTTTTATGGCATGAATGCGGCTCACTGTCTCACCTCCCGAACTTTTCAACACCGATTCTTCGAGCTCTTCTATTTCGTCTCCAAAATTTTCAAGTATGATAAAATAATTATCAACTATTGCATCAAGCAAAGCATAGGAAAGGTAATCAGCTTTTTGTTTTCTGAGGCGGCCTTTACCCTGCCTGATTCGCTCTCGCAAGGGTTCAAAAACATCACCGGGGCTTTCCTGAAAGGTTATTACCAGCCCATTGCCAAGCAACATACTAATTTGCTCAAGGGCAAGGCTGCGGTTTTTCCCCGAAAGGGATAACATTTTTAAGGAAAAGAAAAGAAAGTTTTCGTGCTCCTCCATTTTTGGTCGCTGCTCGGTGTTCATGATATCTTCAAGAACGAGCGAATGAATACCAAAAAGGTCACCGGTTTTCTCCATCAACGCCACATCGTGCACCCCATCAATATTGATCCAGGTAACACCTTTATGCCCTTTTACTAACTCAGCACACTGCTCAATACTATCAGCTATTGTTTCAGAAATGGCAGCTTCGCTATACTGGATAAGGGAGATTTTAGAATTTTCAAGTTTCTGATCGCCAATGTGCACCAGGGTGCCGGGTGGCAATCCTGATTTGCGCGACCTTTTTTTCCGGTTATTTGCCATGAAAAGGAGTATTCATGCAAATATCGGAATTTTCAGCCATAAAGTCTAATTACCCGAAAAACGATATTTGAGCGACACCCCGCCCATGCCAAGGTTGATGTCGCGGCTGGTAAGGGTGCCAATGGGAAGTTTAACAAAAGGTTCTATCACCACGGCGCTTTTTTCGCGCCTGATCACATAGCCCAGCGAAAGGTTAAGCAAGCGGCCGAAATCGAAGCGGCTCAGCGGTCCGTACTCCTCGTCGACGGTAAAAGTGGAGGCGGCATATTGCACCTCTACCATGCCCGTGGCATCGTTAAAAAAGGATTCCTGGTAAAAAGCCCTGTTTACGCCCGTGAAGCGCTGCTGCAGGTAAACCAGCGACGACAGGCCCGCCCCCACATAGAGGCGCCGCTTGCCGGTTTCCATCACATTAAACTGCGCATTGAGCGGAATTTCGAAGGCCAGCATTTCGTATTGGTTATTACCGGTAAGGTTAACTGAAGACATATCGTCAAATGCCGGCAGGTAATCATAGGCAAAATCAGCATTGGCAAAATTGACCAGCTCAAACTGGTG
>JAWLCS010000021.1:0-4080 GCA_041687035.1 Bacteroidales bacterium | reverse complement strand
GCAGCTTCAGGGGTGGCTGGCCTTGCTTCGGTCATTGTTTCCCTTTCGGGGAAAAGCAGGAAGGATTCAGCAACGGTTGCTTTCACTCCGGAGTCCGCTGGAGCCTCAGCAGGGCTGCCTTGCGCTATGGGTTGTTCAGCCAGAACAGGCATTTGCGAAGTCTGACTGATATGCACATAACCAAACACCGACATGCCCACCAGCAAAGCCACTCCGGCGGCCTTCGCCAGAAAAGGCCACAGAGCTACCACGCGGGCCTTGCCTTGGCCATCGAGGCGGGCTTTCATGGCATCCCAGGCCTGGGGAGGCATCTCCTCCTGCCAGGCATCGAAAGCCTTGCGTACATTATCGGCAAACTGATCGTCAAACGGCTTCATGGCGCTTGTTTAAAATCTTTTCAACATACAACTCCCTGAGCATTTTCTTGGCCCGGCTCAGGTGCGAGCGCGAGGTGCCGGGCGAAACATCGAGCAGGCCGGCAATTTCCTCATGGTTAAAACCCTCCACCTCATAGAGGTTAAAAATTATTCGGTACAGATCGGGCAGCCCTTCAAACAGCCTTAAAATCTCTTCGGCACCCATTTCATGTTCAAAGGCCGGCCCTATCATAGTTTCCACCTCTTCTGGTTCGGCCTCCCTGAAAAGGAGCAACTTTTTATTGCTCCGGTAATGATCGAGGGCGGTATTGACCAGGATGCGCCTGAACCAGGTTTTGAAGGGCTTATCGTGTTGGTAGCTTCCAAGGTTGCTGAACACCTTAAAGAAGCCGTCGTTGATAACCTCCAGGGCGTCTTCGCGCGAGGGGGCATAACGCAGGCTCACCGACATGGCAAAGGCATAAAACTGCCGGTAAAGCAGTTCCTGGAACTTGCGCTTGCCCCTGAGGCAACCATCGATAAGCTCCTGATCTGTATAATCCCCTTTTGCCAAACCTGTTATGGTTTTCTTTTTCCAAAATTAAACCCATTTTCGCACAAAACAGGCACGTCTTTTCTTTTGGCCGGAATTATGCGTTTTCTTCCTGGCAAAGGGAAAGCCATTAAAACAAAGAGCGGTTTTTGCACATACGGACTTCCGGTTTTTTGTCGCACAGACACCTTGCGGCCGGCGAGGCCCGGGAGGGAGCCCTGCCGGCTAAGGTGCGTTGCGGAAGAAACCAAAACAGATAAAAAAGAAAAACCGGAAACCGGAATCGTTTTCATACTCGCGTTATTTCTCTGTCACTTAACAACAACTTCCATTGTTTCGGGGCCTTCGGGGCCTCTGAATTGCAAATTATAAGTTCCGGCAAGGGGAAAGACCACCGAAAACTCAGCCGTTTCGCCCACCAGCACATCGGAGCAGGCGTATACATGGTCGCGCACAATATGCACCTCCACACTCATTTCAAAGCCCTGAATTTTTGTGTGAATACCCGTGCGGGTATAGCATGGCTGCGGCTTGCTGTAGCTTACCGTAAATGTCGCCTGCTGGTTTGCAAAGATCTCTTCCGGGCCCTGCAGCTCATAAATGGGAGCGATAAAGGCTTCCTTGGGGCCCTTGTTCCACCAGTCGAACTCCTTGCTGCACGACACAAAAGCAGTAAGAACCAAAATAAAAAGAAGTAGGTTGCTTGTTTTCATGATCGGGTGTTATTTTCTTCTAATGGGAATATGGCTCAGCAGTACAATATTTTGCGGATTGGAATAATCGTATTGAAACAGTCCATCGTGGCCGATCAGTATCAGAATCCCACCCAGCGGAATAACATCGAAGGTATCAATGTCGGGAAAATGGGCTATCATATTTGACGAAATGGCCAGCGGGTTGGTGGCATCATATATCTTGAGGCCGGCGGCACCATCGCATATAAAAAGCAGGGGGTGATCTATGCCCAATCCGTGGGGGTTAAACATGGGGAAAGATTTCAGAAGGCGCGGTTGCTCAATATTGGAAATGTCGATTACATCGAGCTGGTTGGTGAAGTTGTTGCACATGGTGCCCGAACGAAGGGTGACATAAGCAATATCGTTGGCCACCACCACGGGGTCGCAGGCATTGATATGGTTTATGTCGCTGACAAACTGCGGGTGTGCCGGATCGGAAATGTCGTAAATGATCATGCCCGAAGTGGTTCCCACAAACAAGTTTTCATCGAGGCGAAACAGGGTTTCCATCTCGCGCCAGGTCGAAATGCTGTCGACCGGGGTCATGTTTGAAGCATCAGAGATGTCGAGGGTCTTAATCACCCAGGGCGTGGTGACGCTGTAGAGGTAATGCTGGTTCAGCATAAAGCGGGCCATGCTGCCGGCTACTCCTGCACTGTTCTCTCCCCCACCGCTGGCATCAGAGGCCAAAAACTGACCGCCCCACCAGCCGCCCCACCAGCCGCCCCAGCCACCATATTCCTGGGTAACGGATTCAACTTTCCAGCCAACTACTACACCTTTGCTTCGGTCGAGTTCATATATGGGAAGACCCAGCTCGTTGGGCGGCAGCACCTCCGGGAAGGCATTTTCGAGGCGGCTTACCTCCACCGGGTTCTCAATGTCAGAAATATCGATGGAAACCAGGTCGATATAGCTGTCGGCAAACAAAATATTGCCGCGAATGGCTATATCCACGTTTCCTTCGATCTCGTAAAAAGCCACCCGCTGCGGGTTTGAGGGGTCGGCATTGTTTATCACATGAATGCCTTTGTTTACCTCGTTCACAAAAATAAAATTGTCCTTGAAGTAAATCTTTCCGGCCTGCTGAATTTCGCGGCCCGGCCCCGATTTAAAAGAACCCCTGAAATCGTCAAAACTTTTGTATACAGGCTTATACACCTCGAAGGTGTATTCGTCGCGATCGACACAGCTCCACATTACAACACTCAGCATAAGGAGGAAAAGTCCTCTAAAAACAACCGGCTTGTTCATGTTGAAAGATTTTTTTGGTTAGTTGATTTTCCAGAAAATGGGAAAAGGCCACAATTCCCCATACGGAAACAAGGGCGCAAGTGCTGCATAAACCAAGGAAATTTTTTAGAAAAGGTTTTGAAAGGAGTCTGCCCCTAAATGGAAAGCATCCTGCTTGTGGCTTTCAAGCAACGATTTAGAATCACGGATCATCGTCATTCAATGGATTTCCAATTCTTGTAAGGATTTTTGATCAGCATGGCATTGTGGTATTTCAGGTTGCCGGTAACCTCCTGCCCAAGCCAGTCTGGTTTTTCAAATTCTTCATCCTCCGATTGCAGCTCAACTTCTGCCAAAATCAGGCCCCGGTTGTCACCAAAAAACTCATCCACCTCAAAGGTGTGATTTCCCACCTTCACGAGGTAACGGATCTTGTCAATTACCCCGGGTTCACAAATCTTCATGAGTTCATTGGCTTCCTCCTCCGGGATTTCCTTTTCCCATTCAAAACGGCTGGCACCTGATTCGCTGCCAATGCCTTTTACCGTCAGAAAGCCCTTTTCGCCCTTTACGCGAACTCTAACGGTCCGTTCAGGAACAGAGGAAAGATAACCTTGCACAATACGGGTTTGCTTGGATGCAAAGGGTTTAAAATCACCTTTTATCAAAAATTTGCGTTCTATTTCTTGTGACATGTTTTCAAAATTTTTTTCAACTAGTTTTTCTAGATCGATCATCTATTTGATTGCAAACAAAGCAAGATGCCATTTTTCCAAAATGATTTTTTAAAATCTTGTTCTTAAAGGTCTAACAAAAACTGGGTCATGTTTTCGCCAGCCTTTAAATCAAGTTTTTTGCGAAGCCTGTAGCGGGCAATCTCCACGCTCTTGGGCGAAATATTCATAAACGTGGCAATCTCCTTGGTAGAGAAATTCAGCCGAAGCAATGTGGCCAGGCGTTTCTCATTCTCGGTAAGGTCGGGAAACCGAACGGAAAGCTTGATCTGAAAGTCTTTGTGAACTTGCTCGATCTGCCCGTAAAACTCATCAATTTCTTTTGAAAACGACATTTTCTGCTTGAGCAGCACGGAAAGCTCCTTGAGCCGGGCATCGCGCATTTTAATGTCGGGAGAGCCGATCAGTTCACTAATTTGATTGGTAATGTTTTCAAGAAATGCACGCTGCTCGCTGATATTCATTAA
>JAWLCS010000020.1:44870-62223 GCA_041687035.1 Bacteroidales bacterium | reverse complement strand
AAGGCCAAAGGGTATCCCTAAAAACGACCGGTAAATCAAACCCGCCTTTTGAATTTAATAACCGGGTTTTCTGGCAACACTCAATAAGTGTTTTGCCTGATGTATCATATGAGTATCTTCGCAATGCTTTATTATAAAGTCCAACCAGGGTCTTTTGAGGTGATCTTCCAGCTGATGATACAACTCGAAGCGCTCTCCAAAAATACCTTCTACTCCGGCCAGGTGCAGGGGTTCCAGCCCCGCCTGCTCAATAAGGGGCTTCACTTCCTCGGGATGGGCAAAATAAGCATGGGTAAACCATTCGGTGGCTTCCACAAAACGGTCGTCGGTGCCGGTTTCCCATAACTTTTTAGCGCCATCCGGATACAATATGCCTTTGGGATTGTGCTTGAGGCCGTAAACCAGGGCGCCCATGCGGGTCATGAACGCCGAAAACACATAACCCCCCGGCCTTACATGCTCATATGCCAAACGCAGCACTTCCAGACGCCGCTCCCTGCTAATCATGTGATACAATGGCCCCAGGATAAAAATGGCATTCCACTTCCGGTTCTTACGATGCCAACCTTCGCTCTTCAGAGCATCGGAGCATTCAATAAACAAGATATTGCGATGGCTGCCCATACGCTCCTTGACCAGCGCCACATTTCGATCCGAAAGATCGTTCAGCCCCATGAAATAGCCCTTGATGAGCAATTCACGGGCTATGCGGCCCGTGCCGCAAGCCACATCAAAGATATGATCGCCTGGGCTGAGATACCGGTTTACAAAATGAAGTAAAACAGGTATCTCAAAAGGATGGGCGTCAAGCCGCCGGTCTTCCGCATCAACGTGATCATTGTAATATTTTCTTACATCCTCGTGCATGGCATTAGTAGTTTTAGGTTTTACCTTAAAAGAATAACAGGTCAGATGGGTAATGGTTTGCTATACAATAACTAAAAAACCGGCCTGCCATCTTAAACAGAGCATAAAGATCGGGGTTGTAGAATTATTTACACGTTTCGCGAATGATTTTATATGAGCATGCCTTGAATAAAAATACTATCTGACTGACTTACAGCCAAATCACCGCATCCCTAATACTGCTGGCAATTATTGGCACATTTTTACTTCTTTATTATGAAAACTTCAATAATAAAGGCATGGAAAAAAAACAACTGCGTGATATTGAAAACCAGGAATGGCTGGATTCCCTGGAATATGTGATACAAAATGCTGACCGTGGTCGCGTGCGGGAGCTACTATTGCTATTGCAGGCCAAGGCCCAGAAGCATGGCATCAGTTCGGCTTGTCCGGGCAACACCCCATATATTAACACCATTGCACCTGAAAAGCAATCCCCGTATCCGGGAAGCCGTGAGATTGAGCGCCGCATCAAGAGCCTGGTACGCTGGAATGCCATGGCCATGGTGGTTCGCGCCAACCTTGAATCAGAAGGTATTGGCGGGCACATCTCCACTTATGCTTCTGCAGCCACCCTGCTGGAAGTGGGCTTCAACCATTTCTTCCGCGGCCACAAAGACGATCAGATTGCCGACCTGATCTTTTTCCAGGGGCATGCTTCCCCGGGCGTCTACGCCCGCTCTTTCCTGGAGGGGCGCCTCACCGACGAAGACCTGCACCGCTTTCGCCGCGAACTTAACCCCAAGGGCGGACTCACTTCTTACCCACACCCCCGCCTGATGCCCAAATACTGGCAGGTACCCACCGTATCAATGGGTCTGGGGCCCCTGATGGCCATATACCAGGCCCGCTTTAACAAGTACCTGGAAGACCGGGGGCTGATCAAAAAAACCGACCAGAAGATTTGGGCCTTTATGGGCGACGGCGAGATGGATGAGCCCGAATCCATGGGCGCCATCACCGTGGCCAGCCGCGAAGAACTCGACAACCTCATCTTTGTGGTGAACTGCAACCTGCAGCGCCTGGATGGCCCCGTAAGAGGAAACGGCAAAATAATACAGGAGTTAGAAGCCGCATTTATCGGCGCACGATGGCGTGTCATTAAAGTGATCTGGGGCGAAGATTGGGACCCCCTGCTGGCCAAAGACGAGCAGGGCCAACTGGTGAAGGTGATGGAACAAACCCCGGATGGACAGTTCCAGAAATATGTGGTGGAATCCGGGGCTTATTTCCGCAAGGATTTCTTCGGCAAGCATGAAAGTTTGCTCAAACTGGTGGAAAAATACTCGGATGAGCAATTGTACAAGCTGCGCCGTGGCGGTCACGACCCCGTGAAAGTTTATAACGCTTACAAAGCAGCCATCAACACCAAAGGACAGCCCACTGTGATCCTGGCACAAACCATAAAAGGCTATGGTCTTGGCGAGGCAGGCGAAGGACGCAATATTACCCACCAGCAGAAAAAGCTCAATGAGGAAGAGTTACTGGAGTTCCGCAGCCGCTTCGGCATCCCCCTTTCGGATGAAGAGGCAAAAAAAGCGCCCTTCTACAAACCCTCCGACGACAGCGAGGAGATGAAATACCTGAAAAAGCGCCGCGAAGAACTTGGCGGCTTTCAGCCGGAACGCCGTGACAAGGCAGAGCCGGTCAAAGCCCCCGACGACAAGATTTATGATGAACTGCTGGAAGGCTCAGGCAAGCGTGAGTTTGCCACCACCATGGCCGTGGTTCAGCTGATGGGCAAAATGCTGCGCGATAAGAACATCGGCAAACGCATCGTACCCATCGTTCCCGACGAGTCGCGCACCTTTGGCATGGATGCCCTGTTCCGGCAGGCAGGCATCTATTCGCACATCGGACAGAATTATGAACCGGTTGACCGCGACAGCCTGCTTTATTACAAAGAAGCAACAGACGGCGCCATCCTTGAAGAGGGTATTACCGAGGCCGGATGCATGGGTTCATTCATTGCTGCCGGCACCACCTATGCCACACACGGCATCAACATGATCCCCATGTACATCTACTATTCCATGTTTGGCTTCCAGCGGGTAGGTGATTTTATCTGGGCAGCTGCCGATGCCCGGGCGCGCGGTTTTCTTATCGGCGGCACTTCCGGACGCACCACACTGGCCGGCGAAGGCTTGCAGCACCAGGACGGCCACAGCCACCTGACAGCCATGTCGATCACCAGCCTGATGGCCTACGACCCGGCCTATGCCTACGAAGTGGCCGTGATCGTGAAAGAAGGCATTCGTCGCATGTTTGTTGAGCAGGAGGACATTATGTATTACATCACCGTGCTCAATGAGAAATATCCCATGCCCGAAATGCCCAAAGGCGTGGAAGAGGGCATTCTGCGCGGCATGTACAAGTTCAAGGCATCTTCAAAAGAAAAGGGTGAAAAGGTACACCTGATGGGCAGCGGGGCCATACTCAACGAAACGCTGAAAGCCGCAAAAATACTGGAAGAAAACTATGACGTACAGGCCGATGTGTGGAGCGTTACCAGTTACAAGGCCCTGTATGATGATGCCCGGGAAACCGAGCGTCGCAACCGCCTGAACCCGGCGAAGGATCCCAAAAAAACATATATTGAACAATGTTTTGAAGGAAATGAAGGCATTTGCATTGCCGCACATGATTATGTGAAAGCCATACCCATGACAGTGTGTCGCTGGTTCCCGGGAATACTTACCGTGCTGGGCACCGATGGCTTTGGACGCAGCGACAACCGCGAAGCTCTGCGCGAACTTTTCGAAGTGAATCACAGGCATATTGCCTATGCCACCCTCTATAGCCTAATGCTTAATGGTAAACTGGAAAAGGAAACCCTTAAAAAAGCCTTTAAGGACTTGGAAATCAACAATGAAAAAGAAAATCCAACGGACGCTTAAAACCTTGCATCATGATAAAAGAAATAAAACTACCCGAAATTGCCGATAATATTGATTCTGCCATTGTACTGACCATCCTGGTTTCAGAAGGCGATCAGATTGAAAAAGACCAGGACATCCTGGAAATGGAAAGCGACAAAGCCACCTTTGAGATGCCTTCCGATTTCGCCGGAAAGGTGAAGGAGATCAAAGTAAAAGAAGGAGATGAAGTTAAGATCGGTCAGGTGGTGATGACCGTGGAAACCGATGAGGAAGGCGAAGAAGAGAAAAAAGAAGAGAAGGGGAAGGGGGAAGAGGAGAAGGGAGCAGAGGAGAAAGAAGAGGAGAAAGAAGAGGGAGAAGAAGAGAAAGGAGAGAAAGAGAAAAAAGAGAAGGAGAAGGAAGAGAAGGAGAAGGAAGAGAAGGGAGAAGCTGATGAGAAGAAGGAAAAAGAAGAAAAGAGAGAAGAGGAAGAAGAAAAGGCAGAGGATGAAGAAGAGGAGGAAGAGGACAGAGAAGCCGGGGGTAAGGAGGAAAAGAAAAAGGAAGCAGAGGAGAAACCCGCGGCAGGTGAAAAGCCCGAAATAGCGGCAGCCCCATCCATTCGCCGGCTGGCGCGTGAGTTGGGCGTTGACATCCAAAAGGTGGAAGGCACCGGGCCCTACGATCGCATCACTTCCGACGACGTGAAGGCTTACGCCAAATCCATCGTGCAGCAGTCGGGCCATGAAGCCGCTGCCGTCAGCGAAGATTACGAGTTGCCCGACCAGAGTAAGTTTGGCCCCGTAGAACGCAAGCCCATGGAAAGCATTCGGCAGCGCATCGCCAAAAACATGACGGCATCCTGGCAAACCATTCCCCATGTATTCCATTTCGACAAAGCCGATGTGACCGAACTGGAAGCCTTCCGCAAAAAATATGAGAGGGAAGCCGAAAAGCAAGGTGCCAAACTCACCGTTACGGCCATATTGCTAAAGATACTGGCCAAGGCCCTTGAAATCTTCCCCAGGTTTAATGCCAGCCTGGATATGAAAAACGGGGAAATCGTTTATAAAAAATATTACCATATCGGGGTGGCGGTAGATACCGACCGCGGCCTGCTGGTACCGGTAATCCGCGACGTGGACAAGAAGTCGATCCTTACCTTGTCGAAAGAGTTGGGCGAGATGGCCGAAAAGGCGCGGAATAAAAAGATCAAGCCCGAAGAGTTGGGGGGTGGCAACATGGCCCTGTCGAACCTGGGCGGCATCGGCGGCACCAACTTCACCCCCATTGTATACCGCCCCAATGTGGCCATACTGGGTGTATCGCGTACCGCAACCGAAGCAGTTTATATCGACGGAGAGTTCAAACCCCGCATGATACTGCCCCTCTCCCTGTCGTACGACCACCGCCTGATAGATGGGGCCGAAGCCGCACGCTTCATGCGCTGGCTGTGCGAAGCCCTGGAAAACCCATTATTAACCATGTTTAAAGGAGACGCATAATGGCAGAAGAAACTAAAAAAATACAAGTAGCCATAATGGGTGCAGGACCCGGCGGCTATGCTGCCGCCTTCCGCGCCGCCGACCTGGGCCTGGAGGTCACCCTGATTGATCCACGGGAAAATCCCGGCGGTGTTTGCCTCTACCAGGGCTGCATACCCACCAAAACGTTGCTGCATTTTACTGATGTAATGGACCACACCCACCAGGCCAAAGAATGGGGGCTGCAATTCGATAAACTTTCCGTTGACCTGGAAAAGTTGCGTAAATTCAAAGAGCGCGTTGTAAGCAAGCTCACCCGGGGCCTGGGGAGCCTGTCAAAAAGCCGGAAGGTCGAGTACATTCGGGCAACCGCTCGTTTCAGGGATGAAGATACCCTGGAGCTGACCCACAACGATGGAAACAATAGCCTGCTGAAGTTCGAAAAAGCCATCATCGCCACGGGCGCCCGGTCGCGCCCCCTGCCCGGAGTGGATTTCGATGGCGAAAAGATCATGAGTTCCAGCCATTCCCTGGAGCTGAAAGCACTGCCAGAAAAACTCCTGGTGGTAGGCGCGGGTTACATCGGACTTGAAATGGGGCTCATATACCATACACTGGGATCGAAGGTCACCATTGTGGAAGCCACCGACGATATCATGCCCGGCATGGACCGCGACCTGGCCGATGTGTTCCGCAAGGAGCGCAAAGAACTGCTGAAGGACATTCGCTTTAATGCCAAGGTAACGGAAGCTAAGGTGGAAGACAGCAAGGTGAAGGTAAGCATGGAAAACAAGGATGGGAAGCAGGAAGAGGCCACATTCGATGCCATGCTGGTGGCCATCGGCCAGTTACCCAACACCGGGGACCTGGGCTTGGATAAGATTGGGGTTGAACCCAACGACAAGGGCTTTATTGATGTAAATACAGTTCGCCAGACCAGCAAAAAACACATCTATGCCATTGGCGACATTACCGGTGAACCCCTGCTTGCCCATAAGGCTTCGCATGAGGGCCGGGTTGCCGCCGAGCATATCGCCGGAGAAAAAACAGCCTTCGAACCCCAAACCATTCCATCCATTGTTTATGTAGGCCTGGCCTGGACGGGCCTGACCGAAACCCAGGCTAAAGAACAGGGACGTGAGGTTAAGGTGACCCGCTTCCCATGGGCCGCATCCGGACGGGCGGTTTCGCAGGGTAAGAAACACGGCCTCACCAAACTGCTTTTCGACCCCGAAACCGAACGCCTGCTGGGTGCCGGATTTGCAGGAAGCGGAGCCGACACCCTGGTTGCAGAAGCCACACTGGCCATTGAAATGGGGGCCGTGGCCAAGGACCTGGAACTGACTGTGCACCCCCACCCCACCCTTTCCGAAACCATCATGGAAGCCGCCGAAATGTTCTACGGGCAGGCAACCCATGCCATGAAACAAAAATAGACATAAAGCCAGAAAGCGTTTTTTAAATAATCCAAACTACATTTCCGATGAGTAAAAAAAATCAGGAGAAGAGCCAGGAGCATTCGAAAAAAAAATCACACCATAAACATGGGGGTCATAAGAAAGAAAATCATGACCAGGAGCACCATTCCCATGGCGACCACCACAAGCACATGGCTGAGGATTTCAAGCAACGGTTTTTTATATCAATCTTTTTAAGCATCCCCGTATTGCTGCTTAGCAGCACCATACAGGATTGGTTTGGCTATGAATTGGTTTTTGAAGGCAGCAACTTTGTGGTTTTTGGACTTTCATCCGTATTGTTCTTTTATGGTGGGTGGCCTTTTCTAAAGGGCCTTGTGAAAGAACTGAAAGAAAAGCAGCCAGGCATGATGACACTCATTTCCCTGGCCATTACAGTAGCCTATATTTATAGCTCAGCAACGGTTTTTGGACTTTCAGGCCAGCCCTTTTTCTGGGAACTTGCCACCCTGATCGTTGTTATGCTTGGCGGACATTGGCTGGAAATGAAATCGGTAATGAGGGCCTCGGGTGCACTCGATAAGTTAATGGAGCTCATGCCAGATAAAGCACACCGCATTACAGACTCAGGGACAGAAGAAATAAAAACCGAGGAGATTCAGGAAGGTGATAAATTGCTCATAAAACCAGGAGAAAAAATTCCGGCCGATGGAATCATTTACGAAGGAAGTTCAGCAATAGATGAATCGGTAATCACAGGCGAGTCAAAACCTGTTGAGAAAAAGGAAGAGGATGAAGTGGTGGGTGGCTCTGTAAACGGAAGGGGTTCCTTAAAGATCGAAGTAAAAAATGCCAGCAGTGATTCTTACCTGTCTAAAGTAGTTGACATGGTGAAAAGAGCCGGCGAAGAGAAATCAAAAACACAGCATTTAGGCGACAAAGCTGCATTTTGGCTTACCATTGTGGCCATCACCGTTGGTTTTACAACCCTGGCAGTATGGTTGTTGGTAGGAAGAGATTTTAATTTTGCCCTAACCCGTATGGTAACGGTTATGGTAATTGCTTGTCCGCATGCCCTTGGTCTGGCCATCCCCCTGGTTGTTGCCATTTCTACCTCTGTATCGGCCAACCACGGATTGCTTATTCGTAATCGAACAAGTTTTGAGAATGCACGCAAAATCAGTGCAGTGGTGTTTGATAAAACTGGAACCCTAACCTATGGCAAATATGGTGTGTCGCGCTATGAGGCACTGAATAATAGCGATTATGACAAGAAGGAAATTCTCACCCTGGCAGCAGCCTTAGAAAAAGAATCGGAACACCCGATAGCAGAAGGGATTGTCAAAAAAGCAGAAGAAGAGGAGATAGACATACCGGATCCAGAAAAAGTAGAGAACCTAACCGGCGAAGGAATCAAAGGTCAAGTGAATGGTAAGAATATTAAGGTGGTTAGTCCTGCCTATCTTGATAAAAAAAACATAAAAGTTGACAATAAGGAAACGCCTAAGGAGACGGAAACATTAGTTTATGTTGTGGTTGATGATAAAGCTGAAGGGTTCATTGCACTAAGCGATAAGCTTCGCGAAACGGCCAAAGAAACGATTGAAAAGTTGAGGAAAATGGAAATTGACTGTTATATTCTCACCGGCGACAATAAAATCGTGACAAAAAGTATTGCCAGGGAGCTTCAACTTAATGGGTATTTTGCTGATGTTATGCCGGACAAGAAACAAGACAAAATCAAACAATTACAGGAGGAAGGACATTTTGTGGCAATGGTTGGCGATGGTGTTAATGATGCACCTGCCCTGGCGCAGGCCGATATAGGTATAGCAATAGGTTCGGGTACTGATGTAGCAGCAGAAACTGCTGATATTATTTTGGTGGAAAGTAATCCGGCAGACGTGGTCAAATTGATCCATTTCGGAAAAGCAACCCACAAAAAGATGATTCAAAACCTGATTTACGCCACCGGCTACAATGTGGTGGCTATACCTTTGGGTGCTGGCATCCTTTTCTGGGCTGGAATCATGATCAATCCAGCCGTTGGCGCCATTTTGATGAGTTTAAGTACGGTGGCAGTGGCAATAAATGCACAGTTCTTGCGAAAGAAACTCCAATAACACGAGATCAATCATTTTACTTAAGAAACATTAAAACTCTTCGACCGTCTTGTTCGACAATATGACTGCGTGATCT
Source organism: Bacteroidales bacterium (assembly GCA_041687035.1). Lineage (GTDB taxonomy): Bacteria > Bacteroidota > Bacteroidia > Bacteroidales > UBA7960 > UBA7960. The sequence goes on along the minus strand of JAWLCS010000020.1, from coordinate 53,358 downwards.
TGTAAAAACCACATTTCTAATAAAAAAATCCTGCGCCAACCTGTGGAATTATTTCCCCATCTTAGGCGTTTCTTTCCCCATGGGACATTTTTAAATGAACCGCTCCATGGCATTTGAAGCGCGCTGCATCAAGCAAAACAAATCATGTAATCTTTTAATAACAATTAATTGAGCCTTTTCCCAGGTAATGCTTAGCTTCTGCCAGACTTTTATTTATTAGTTTTCGGTATAATAATTGGCCATAATTAATTGTAAACAATAGTAATTGTTTATCGATTCATTATCAGTTCAGAAATTAAAAACCCAAGAAAGGAAAAGACATGAAAAAGCCAATTATTACTTATGAATTATTGATTGCATTTATCCTGATTGCCTTTGTTTCCTGTCAACAGCAATCCTTAAAATCTGATTTTGAGGAAAATATGGCTGAAATTAAGCTGGAAATGCAAGATTTGATTGAAGAAATTGAAGAAGTCAAGGAAGAGGCAGACATGTCCGTTTTTATCAGCAAAACCGATGGTCTCCTCAACAGGCTGGACGATCAAATTGATGAATACCATAATGAGATGGACAGGGCACTGCAAAAAATTGAAAAGGAAAACCGCAACAAAATTATCAGCATTAAACAGAAAGTGGTAGAAATCGACTTCAGGTTAGCTTTATTAGATCAAAATGAAACCATTAGAAGGAGAATAAGGCCCACAGTTTATCCTTATACACAGCCTGTTCCTGCCGATCCTATTGAGCCTGTGCTGGATGAAGAACCCCAAAAGGTACATTACGGAACAGAGGTAAAGAAAGAAATAATAAATAATCTCAATGAACTCCAAAGTGAGGTGGAGGATTTCATTGCCTCCTGGGAATATTAAACCGGCAAAAAAATATTTTGAGTAGAAGCCAGGCTGATGTCCTGGGAAGTTAAACAAGTTCCTTACCAGAATTAAATCAATACCATGCCAAGTATTTATGGCATGGTTTTCCCACTGTAAAAAGTGCATTATTAATTTTTAAAAAAAGGAGAGAAATTATGGGAATGATTAAAGTAATTGAAGTTATTGCTTCATCAGATAAGGGTTTTACCGAAGCTGCCCAAAATGCGATAATGGAAGCTGCTAAAACAGTAAAGAACATTAAGTCAATCTACATTAAGCACATGAACGCCAATGTAGAAAATAACGAAATTGTTTCTTATGCTGTAAATGCAAAAATCTCATTTGAGATCGAGAAATAAGCGGTCGTATTAAGGGAGAAAAAGCGAGGCTGCTGCGATAAAAATATTAAAGCAGCCTTTTTACTATTTAATTCCAAACCGGTTGAGTTTGTTATATAAGGTTTTTCTGTCAATTTTCAGAATTCTTGCAGCCAGCGATTTGTTGTTATTGGCCTCTTTCAGGGCCTTTTCCACCACAAGTTTCTCGGCCACTTCTGAAGCAATTTTCAAATCGAGTGCGTTTCCTTCTGACCATTCAAGGCTTGCATTTTGTGCATTTCCCGTCCTCAATTCTTCGGGTAAGCAATCCAAAGAAATAAAATCGCCACGCGCAATAAGCACACTGCGCTTTACCACATTCCGCATTTCTCTCAAATTTCCATACCACGAATAATTCTTAAAGGCCTGCACAACGTCGCTTTCAAAATCCTTCACCTTTTTCTTGAGATCCCGGTTGGCTTCTTTAAGGAAATGTCGTGCGAATATTAAAATATCTTCACCGCGTTCACGTAATGGAGGCAACTCAATCTTGAATTCATTGATCCGGTGATACAAATCTTCCCTGAAATGTCCATCGTTTACGGCTTTAAGCAGGTCGCAATTGGAAGCAGAAATGATGCGAACATCAACCTCAATGGATTTGCTGTCACCCACACGGGTGATAACTTTTTGCTGAATCACCCTTAGCAACTTCACCTGTGTTTCGTAAGGCAGGTTTCCAATTTCGTCCAGGAAGATGGTCCCGCTATTCGCTTGTTCGAAATAGCCCGCTTTATTGGCAATGGCTCCGGTAAAAGCCCCCTTCACATGACCGAAAAGCTCACTGGCAGCCAGCTCACGAGGTATTGCACCGCAATCAATGGCAACGAATTTTTTGTTTTTACGCACGCTGTGACTATGGATCAGCCTGGCAATATATTCTTTGCCCGAACCTGTTTCACCCTGTATTAGCACAGCCATGTGGGTAGGAGCCACCAGGTTTGCCTGATCAATAACATTCAGCATCTTCGCACTGCTACCAGTAATGTACTCTGCCTCGTTTTCAGCAATGCTACTTTGTTTTTTCTGAATAGCACGCTTAACAATTTCGCTGATTTCTTCGGGATAGATCGGTTTGGTTACATAATCAAAAGCCCCCGATTGTATACTCTCAACCGCGGCCCTGATCTCAGCATAGGCGGTCATCATGATCACTGCCGAATCAGGGGACAACAGCCGTATTTGCTGTAACAGCTCCGTTCCATTGATGTCCGGCAGGCGGATATCACACATTACAACATCAATTCGGTTACTGCGGATCAATTGAAGGGCCGCCTTCCCCTTAGAAGAAGTATAGGTCAGATAGCCTTCCCGTTTAAAGTAATTATCCAGCAAGGTGATAATATAAGGATCATCATCTATGATCAGGATGGAGGCTTGCATATATGGGTCGTTTGAATAAACTTAATGTAAAGATAATTAATAATCAGAGCTTTCCACGGGCATTATAAGAATTCGACCCTGGCTTTTTTAATGGAGGCAATGCAAGCATCTATCTCCTGGATGGCTTGCTCAATAAGCTGAGGATCCTCTTTACTGTTTTTCTTTTTCAGATACCGACCTTCGATAAGCCTGAGCAGGTTTGCTGCTTTTTTGAACCCCAGTTGTTCGACCGAAGCCAGCAGCCGATGAGCTGATTCAGCAATGGCAGAATAATCCTTTTCCTCCAATGATTCTTTGATTTTCTTTTTCATGGTTATGCCGCTATTTAAAAAAGCATCCAGCAACAGCAGGGTAAACTCTTTATTTCCTTTTGTTATTTTCAGCAATTCGTTTAGGTTATTTTCTGGATCTGTGTTATCGAACGGTGCTGATTGGGCAATATCAGGTCTCTCATCCAACCTGTCGAGGGTATGAATTACTAATTTATCGAAGAGGTTTTCTTCCTTAAAGGGCTTAAGAAGGACATCATCCATGCCTGCCTTAAAGTATCTCTCGATATGCTTTCTTAAAATATTGGCTGTCATGGCAATGATTTTCGTTCTTGGCTTCGATTTTGCCTTATTCTCCATTTTCCTTATCTGGCGAGCCACATCAATTCCGCTCATTCCCGGCATATTGACATCAAGAAGTACTATATTAAAACGACCCGGGCTGAATCTTTTTATGGCCTCTTCCCCTGAGCTGGCAACAACACTCTTCACTTTATACTGATCAAGGATTACTTTAACCAGCAAGCGATTAACGGGGTCATCATCAACAAAAAGCACCCTCAAATGATTTACTGGAACCTCGGCAAGAGAGGGAGAATGATCAAGTTCGGGAAAGGGCTTGGTTGCTTTTTTAAAAGTCAAGCTGAAGAAAAATGCTGATCCTTTTCCGGGAATACTTTTGACGATGATCTTTCCGCCCATTGATTCGACAAGGTCCTTACTAATGGTAAGGCCTAATCCTGAACCGAAATAACTGCGGCTGATAGAGTTATCTGCCTGATGAAAAGGTTTGAATATGGCTTGCAGCTCTTCAGGTGCGATGCCTATTCCCGTATCTGATACTGCGAAACGTAAGGTAATTGTATCAGAGGTTTGCTTTTGGGTCGAACAAACCAGGGTTATCCCACCTTTTTGAGTAAACTTAATGCCATTATTTACCAGGTTGATAAGCACCTGACGTAGCTTGGCCGGATCGCCCAGCAATACTTCTTGTTGATTATGATCGCATTGAACCTGAAAATCCAGGTTTTTACTTTTGTACCGAAGTTCCAGAACATCATTAACGGCTTTTATCACATCGGCCATCCTAAAGGGTTCTTCAACCGCTTCAATCTGTCCAGATTCAATCTTTGAAAGCACCAAAACATCATCAATGGTCGATAAAAGGTGATGCGATGAATTATTTACCACTTCCAGGAAAGAAGATTGTTTTTTTGTCAACCGGGTTTTACTTAGTTGCTCAGTAAACCCAATGATGGCATTAAGCGGGGTGCGGATCTCATGCGACATCTTGGCTATAAAATTGCTTTTTGCCTCATTGGCCTCTTCGGCTTCTTTTTTTGAAATCATCAGCCTTCGCTCAACCAGTTTGGTTTCAGTAATGTTTTGCAATACGATCACACACAAATTACCGTCTTCCGGATGGGTAAGAGGAGTCAGACGAACGGCATAGTGCTCCTTATCATGGACCAACTCCCTGCTGACAGACGTCCCTTCAAAGGCAATTTTCAGTAAGGGTGTTAAAACCTTTACAAACTTCTGGGGGAGCTGATTCATTGAACCTCCAGCACCGTAGTCCAGTCCCAGGTTCATTTGTTTCCTTTTCTCGCTCCCTATGCTGCAATGAACCTCAAGATTTTCATCGACCAGCAACATAATAAGGCCCGGAACATTTTCTGCAAGAACCTTCCAGTATTTTTGTTCCTTAAACTCTTGAAAATACCTTTGCAGGTTTTCTCCCATAAAAAAGCCTGACTCAACGTAATTGAATTTTTGGGAGTCACCATCAACCGCCCCAGTTCTAAACTGGCAAAATATTTTAACCTCACCCCCATCCTTTCGCAAATGCTGGATTTCCTTTCCCGAATGAATGCTTTGCTCATTTTGCAACAGACTTTTTAACTCAGCTATCAATGAATGCTTACCCTGAGGCAAAATAGCATTTATGGATTTTCCAAAAAGCTCTTCCGCTTTTGAATAACCCAATAATCGCAATGCAGGCTGATTGATTTTAATAATTTCCCAATTCGAATTGTAAACGATTACTGGGTTGGGCATTGTTTCCAGAAACATGTCCTTCATGACGACTATTCCTTTACTAAAACAAATATTATACTGGACAATCACTGCATAATTTACGAAAAAATTCAGAACTGTTGAAATTGTTCTACAAATACAGCAATAATCAACATGTGTTTAATCGCTTAAGCAACACTTAAACAAGCAGTTAGATAATAAAAACAATCAAAGCCACGATTGGTATAGAATTGGAGTTTTTTGATAACAAAAAGTAACTACCATTAAACTAAATAAAAATGAAAATTAAAAGATTATTGGTCCTAACTGATTTTGACGACTTATCAAAAAAGACGTTATCGTTTGCCTTAAATCTTGCTGAGCCACTCAAGATTTCCGAAATCGTTTCATTGAATATTATCACCCCAGCTCATACCCACACTACCGCCGGAGATATGCTCGCCACTGAAAGTTTAATGGCCGGACAACTTAACAACGTGATACTGGAAAAACATCAGGAACTTGCACAAAAAGAGGCGAAGAGTTTTTCAACAGAAAAGGTAAAGATCACCCCCGTGGTAACATTTGGCAGCAGCATAACCGATTTAAATGCCCTCATGAAAAAATTTGATGCAGGACTGCTGGTATGCGGCAGCCGGGATGAGCATAGCTTTTTGGAAAGACTGTTTGGTTCTGACACCGAAAAAATTGTCCGAAAAGTTGATTATCCTTCCATCATTCTAAAAAAGGAAACAGAAATCAGTGACATCAGAATAATTGCTGTGGCCATTGATGTAAACGAAGAGACCCAGGAGGGCCTGAAGGAAATTCAAGACTTTGGTGCTTTATTAAGGGCCCGGTTGCAACTCCTCCATGTAATTACCCATGAAAAGATTTCCCCTGAAGAAGCCATTGAAAAGCTCCGTAAACTGGCACAAAAAAACAAATTTGAAAATTATGATATCAATATTGTCAATAACGACAGCCTTGAGAGTGGTTTGCGGAGTTTCGTCAGAAAAAATAACCCTGACATGATCGCAGTTCTCTCCCAGGGAAAAAGCAGGATAAAAAAACTCATCTTTGGCAGTGGCATTGAAGATATAATTAATGAAACGGATAAACCTGTTTTTGTAAGCAAGATCAGTTGAACCGAAGCGTAAAAAACATAATAAAAAGCTCCATAAAATATTTATATGGAGCTTTTTTCTAAACTTTGCTTGAGGAAAACTCAAACTCACCGCTTAATCATTGGTGATGCTAAAAGTTCTCTTTGCTGGCTTTTTGAATTACAAGGATTTAATTTCTTTGATAAGTTCTTCGCGCGTCTTTCCAACTTTTTTCTGAACTTTCCCCAGCATTTCCTCTGCTTTGCCTTCGCTATAGGAAAGATCGTCGTCGGTTAAGCTGGCATATTTCTGTTTCAATTTTCCCTTTAGTTCATTCCAGTTTCCCTTAATTTCAAATTTGTCCATAATATCGGTTTTTAATTAATTAGTAAAAATTTCAAAAAGATTTTCATGACAGATAAATGAAAATATTATGCCATAAAATTTCTTCACCACCCTCTGTTTCCATCACTGCTACCGCAGGGATTGGCTAGCCGGTGCAGAGCCATCAGTTTGCAAAACATGAATTGGAGTCAATTGCGGATAAAACTCCACAACAGAGTAGAGATTAGGAAACAGTTACCATTTAGACTTCCGGTTTATTCCCCCACAATCTTGATCATTCTTCCCACGGTCACCCTGTCGGTAAGTTCCATGTTGTTGAGAAAGGAGAACTCTTCCATATCAGACTGAGGCACGCCATAGTAGCGAAAGGCATCGGCAAGGGTCCCAGTCTGCTGCACACGTTTTACCTGAATTCGCTTGGGTTTGACGTTGATCTTTGAAGGATCGGTCAAACGGGCAAATCCCTGCATGGTGCTGTTAAATTGTGAAAGGAAATTGCCAAAAGTTTCCTGGGGCGAAACGCCGTGAAAAACATAGTAGGTATTATTATCATCAATATAATACGACCTGACCCGTAAGGTCTGGGTCTCACCAGTATTGGGGTTCTGCTGGCTTTGTTCTGACAGAACAGCCAGGGCGGGCATTCCGTTTACCGTTATGCTGTTGCTTTCGAGCACATTCAGTTCAAGCTGGGCTAAACTGTTTTGGGCGGCTTCCTGCAAGGTGTTTCCGGGTGCAAAGGTAAAAATGATCAACGCCATGCCTTCTTCTGGCGCCATACGGACCTGCGTGGGCGTATTCTCCAGTTTCCACCCTGCAGGGAATGAAAAGCGGAATTTTAATTCCGGGTGGTAAAAAGTGTTGCCCTCCACATAGCCCTGCCGGGGGTCTTCGCCATACACCATGCCATCGATCATTTGCAGGTAGGAGTTCTCGTTCACTTTCCAGGATGCAAGATTCAGGCTGTCTTTCCATTGGTCGGCATCATGCTTTACAGTATTGTAGCGGTCGCCCGGGTCGGGGTGGGTAGACATAAAGGTGGGTATTCCGGCATGCTCGCTGTCGAGGTTCATCCTGACAAGGAGTTTAAAGAAGTCGGCAAACCTGGACGCATCGTAGCCAATCTTTGCCGTATATTCCACGCCCAGGCGATCGGCCTCCCGCTCGTCGTCACGACTGAATTTCAGAAAAATAAGTTGCATCCCGGCCATGGCTGCCTCCCCGTATTTACGAAACTCCTCCGAAGCAATCATACCGCCAATAACAGCAATTTGCCCAAGGGTTTGTTTGGCCTGCCGGCTCACCGTATGGCGTGCCGTAATATGACCCATTTCATGCGCCAACACCCCGATCAGCTCAGCCTCGTTGTTAAAGTGGGTCAGGATGCCACGCGTTAAATAAATATATCCGCCGGGAACGGCAAAGGCATTGATTACCGGGGAATCCAATAAACGTATGTGGTATTCGAGCCCGGGCCTGTGCGAGACAATGCCCATCTCACGACCCCGTTGATCAACAAAGGCTTGTACCGCCGCATTCTCATACAAGCCGAAAGAAGCAACGATCTGAGGATCGTACTCCGCCCCCATGGCAATTTCCTGCCGCTCCGACATTAGCACAAACTGTCGTTTGCCGGTTACAGGGTTGCGGGCACAGGTTGAAAATACCATGATGACGATAATCGCCAGGGCTCCCAGGGTGAACTTTTGCGGTTTCATAAGCGAAGGAATTTAGATGGAAGGAATTTGATGTCTATTTAAGCATATGATTATCAATAATTTACAATCAAATATAAATAACATGCTTAAACATACTAAGTTAACCATTATTTTTTCAACATCCAAATGCAATTTCTTTCCGGTCTTTCAAAAAAAACCGTTAACTTTATTTTCTTATCAGGTCTTACAAAGACTGGTTTATAAAGAAGAGCTGAGAGAACAGGCTCCGCGAAGCTCTGGCAACCCGCTCCAAGGGGCAAGGTGCCAAAACCTGCCTAAAAAAAGGAATTATAAACGAAGTGCTTAAAATGGAAACAACCCGGATCAATTTCTTCCTCCACAAGGTGCATATGGCCATGCGCCGGCCTGGCTGCTGATTTTCCTGTCAGCAATATCCAGGCA
>JAWLCS010000020.1:16336-44770 GCA_041687035.1 Bacteroidales bacterium | reverse complement strand
TTAAACCTTGAACCCCAAACCTTGAACCTTTATGACCATTCCCGAACATATCTCCAAAAGCACTAGTCCACGTATCAGTTATGAGCTATTGCCCCCGGTGAAAGGCAGCAGCATCGACACCATTTTTTCGACACTCGATAAGCTGACCCCATTTAATCCGCCCTTTATCAACATCACCTATCACCGCGAGGAGTTGTCGTATGTGCGGCAGCCCGATGGCAGCCTTAAGCCCAGCGTGGTGCGCAAGCGACCCGGCACGGTGGGCATTGCCTCCGCCATACAGGCCAAGTACAAGGTCGACGTGGTGCCGCATATGATCTGTGGTGGTTTCTCGCGCCAAGAGACCGAAGATGCCCTGATCGACCTCGACTTCCTTGGCATAAACAACTTGCTGGTGGTGCGCGGCGATGGCGACAAGATCACCGGGCGTTTCACGCCAAATCCCCTGGGGCACCGCCATGCCTCCGACCTCATCGAACAGATCATGGCCATGAACAAGGGCATTTATCACGAACAATACATTGAAAACCCTACCCGCACCAATTTCTCGGTGGGGGTGGCCGGTTACCCGGAAAAACACCCCGAGGCGCCCAACATGGAGGAAGACCTTTTTTACCTTAAGTTGAAAGTTGACAAGGGCGCTGACTATATTGTAACCCAGATGTTTTTCGACAACCAGGTTTTCTTTAACTTCGTGAAACGCTGCAGGGAAGCCGGCATCCATGTGCCGATCATCCCCGGTCTGAAACCCATCAGCATTAAGGATCACCTGCAAATGCTGCCGCGCACCTTCAGCCTTACCATGCCGCACGACCTGGTGAAAGCCGTGAGCCAATGCACCGACAACAAGCAGGTGAAGCAGGTGGGTGCAGAGTGGGCCACCGCCCAGATCAAAGAACTGATGGCCAATGGCTACCCCTTCATCCACATCTACACCATGGGCATTGTGGATCATATTGTAAAAATCTCGGAGAATGTGCTTTAACCTTCACTAATAAGCCGGAATAAGATGAATACGCAAACCACGCTAAAGGCCCTGTTGAAAGAGCGCATCCTTGTGCTCGACGGGGCCATGGGCACCATGATACAAAGATACAAGCTGGAGGAAGAGGATTTCCGCGGAAAGCGGTTTGCCAATATCTCCCAGAAGGTGAAGGGCAACAACGACCTGCTTTCCATTACCCAACCGCACATTATCAGGGAAATTCATGAAGCTTACCTGGAGGCCGGGGCCGATATTATTGAAACCAACACTTTCAATTCCACCTCCATCTCCATGGCCGATTACCACATGGAAGAGCTGGTGTATGAGCTGAACCTGGCATCCGCCCGCCTGGCACGTGCAGCCTGCGATGCCTTTACGCAGCGCAACCCTTTGAAGCCGCGTTTCGTGGCCGGCTCGCTGGGCCCTACCAACAAAACCGCTTCCCTTTCGCCCAACGTGAGCAGCCCGGCCTACCGAGCCATTACCTTTGACCAGCTGCGCGAGGCCTATTACGAGCAGGTGCGCGGACTTATGGATGGGGGCGCCCACATCCTGCTGGTGGAAACCGTTTTCGACACCCTCAACGCCAAGGCGGCCCTGATGGCCATTTCGCAATACGAGGAGGCGCATGGCCTTGAGCTGCCCATCATGGTGTCGGGCACCATAACCGATGCCAGCGGGCGCACCCTCTCGGGGCAGACCACCGAGGCCTTCCTTACGTCCGTTTCGCATGGCAAGCTGCTGAGCATAGGCCTGAACTGCGCCCTGGGGGCAGAACAGCTAAGGCCATACATGGAAATACTGAGCCAACACGCTGCTTTTGCCGTGAGCGCCCACCCCAATGCTGGCCTGCCCAACCAGTTCGGGCAGTACGAGCAGACCGCCCCGCAAATGGCGGCCATCATAGAAGGGTTTATGGATGATGGGCTGATTAACATTGTTGGTGGGTGTTGCGGATCCACTCCCGAACACATCAGGCTGATCGCACAGCTGGCCCAAAAATACCCGCCGCGCCAGATCCCCGAACCTTCGCACCTCACCCGCCTCAGTGGGCTGGAGCATCTGGAGATCAGGCCCGATTCAAACTTCATAAACATAGGGGAACGAACCAATGTGTCCGGATCCATTAAATTTGCACGTCTGATAAAGGACGAAAAATACGAGGAGGCATTAAGCATTGCCCTCGACCAGGTGGAAAACGGCGCACAGGTGATCGACATCTGTATGGACGATGCCATGATAGAAGCCAAATCGGCCATGACAAGTTTCCTGAACCACATTGCCGCAGAACCCGAAATATCGAAAGTACCAATGATGATCGACTCCTCTAAATGGGAGGTGATTGAAGCCGGGCTGAAATGCGTGCAGGGAAAAAGCATCGTCAACTCCATCAGCCTGAAGGAGGGCGAAGAGACATTTCTGCATCATGCCCGCCTCGTCAGGCGCTATGGCGCTGCCGTGGTGGTGATGCTCTTCGATGAGAAAGGGCAGGCCGACACCTTTGAGCGCAAAGTGGAGATTGCCCACAGGGCCTACCATCTGCTCACCGAAAAGGCAAATTTTCCTCCACAGGACATTATCTTCGACCCCAACGTGCTGGCCATTGCCACCGGCATGGCCGAGCACAACACATACGCCCTCGATTATATCAGGGCCTGCCACTGGATAAAGGAAAACCTGCCCCATGTGCACATCAGCGGTGGGGTGAGCAACCTCTCATTCTCCTTCCGGGGAAACAACCTCATTCGCGAGGCCCTGCACTCGGCCTTTTTATATCACGCCATACAGGCAGGCATGGACATGGGCATAGTGAACCCTGCCCTGCTGGTTGTATATGATGAGATACCCAAAGAGCTGCTGCGCCTGGTAGAGGATGCCATTCTGAACCGCCGCCAAGATGCTACCGAGCGCCTGCTCTTATATGCCGAACGGGTAAAAGACCAACAGGAAAGCCGCCGCAGCGATGGCGACCGTGACGCCTGGCGCAGCCTTCCCGTAAGGGAGCGATTGTCGCACGCACTGGTGAAAGGCCGGGACGAATTTATTGAGCCTGATGTGGAAGAGATGCGCCGGCAAATGGACAAGGCGCTGGAGGTGATCGAGGGTCCGCTGATGGATGGCATGAACTACGTGGGTGATCTTTTCGGGTCGGGCAAAATGTTCCTGCCACAGGTGGTGAAAAGCGCCCGTGTGATGAAAAAGGCCGTGGCTTACCTCACCCCTTTCATTGAAGAAGAGAAAAGCCAGCACGGCGATGTGAGCAGTGCCGGAAAGGTGCTTATGGCCACCGTGAAAGGTGATGTGCACGACATTGGAAAAAACATTGTGGGCGTGGTGCTTGCCTGCAACGGCTTCGAGATCATCGACCTGGGCGTGATGGTGCCCTGCGAAAAGATCCTGGAAGTGGCTAAAACGGAGAAGGTGGACATCATCGGCCTGAGCGGACTGATCACCCCTTCGCTGGATGAGATGGTGCACGTGGCCTCAGAAATGAAAAGGCAAGGTCTTGAACTGCCGCTGCTGATCGGTGGGGCCACCACCAGCTCACTGCATACGGCCGTAAAAATAGCCCCGGCTTACCAAAACGGGGTGATCCATGTGAAGGATGCCTCGCGCGCCGCCAAGGTTTGCAGCCAGCTCATTACTTCGCAAAAGAAGGATTTCATTGCCGCCACCTACGCCGAATACCGCGACCAGGTGGAGGACTACAACAAGCGCAGCGCCCTGAAAAAATACCTCAACATGGAGCAGGCACGCAAGAATCCTTTTCCATACGATGCCAGCAAAGCGAATATCACCCATCCGAAAAGCCCGGGCATACATGTGTTCGAGGACTTCCCCATTAGTATCCTGGCAAAGTATATCGACTGGACCTTCTTCTTTTACGGCTGGGAGATCAAGGGCAAGTACCCCGAAGTCCTTAACGACCCACTGAAAGGAGAGGAAGTAAGAAAACTTTTTGAAGATGCCAAACAGCTACTGGGGGAAATTGTGGCCGATGGGTCACTGACCGCCCGTGGCGTGGCCGGAATATTCCCTGCCAACAGCCAGGAGGAAGACGTGATCATTTTTGAGGATGCGGCCCGCAGCAAGGAGCAAATGCGCTTCAACTTCTTGCGCGTCCAAGAGATCAAGGAAGAGCCCGGCAAGGTGAATCTCTCGCTGGCCGACTATGTTGCCCCTTTGGATTCAGGTATTGCTGATTACCTTGGCGCCTTTGTGGTGAGCATACACGGAGCCGACGAACTGGCCGAAGCATACAGGCAAAACCGCGACGACTACAACAGCATCATGACCAAGATGCTGGCCGACCGCCTGGCCGAAGCCTTTGCCGAGCTGCTTCACGAAAAAGTAAGAAAAGAGCTTTGGGCCTATGATACCAGCGAACACCTTAGCCTGCCCGAGCTGCTCAAGGAGCGCTACGCAGGCATACGACCCGCAGCCGGCTACCCCGCCTGTCCCGAGCACAGCGAGAAGCTGAAGATTTTTGAGCTGCTGCAGGCAGAAAAAAACACCGGCGCCCGCCTCACCGAAGGCTTCAGCATGGTGCCCGGAGCCTCCGTGTCGGGCTGGTACTTCGCACACCCCGGGGCACGCTATTTCAACCTGGGCAAGATCACCGGCGAACAGGCATCCCTCTATTCAAAAAGAAAGGGCATCAGCCTGGAAGAAGCGGAAAAGCTGCTGAGACCGAACCTTATCTAAAGGGAAGTCTGAAACATTTTGCGGTCGCCGATTTTTGGGACCCTCTGTCCTAAAAACAATGGCTTCCGTTAGCTGTAATGAAAAAACTCAGACATGTTAGCCAGAATTAATAAAAATTAACGCTACTCTCTGATTTCAAGAAATTTAAATAGCTAATTTTGTTGCCTTAATCCCACATTACATTTGAATACTTCCGTTGCACCGATTGGATTGAAAGACCGCATTGTTTTGCTTGATATTTTGCGGGGGTTTGCCATATTCGGCATATTAATGGTGAATATGCAGATTTTTTATCAACCCATCATTCTGGTTCAACTTGGCTATGCCGAACCAATTACGACGGCAGATCATTTCTCCAATATCTTTATAAAATTCTTCTTTGATGGAAAATTCTTCATGCTTTTTTCCATTCTTTTCGGATATGGATTTTATATTTTCATTAACAAACCCGGTAAAATTGGGCAGCCGATAACACGCCTGTTTAGCCGACGCCTTATGATCCTTTTCTTTTTCGGGGCTTTGCATGTGATTTTTTTCTGGGCTGGCGATATCCTTTTGATTTACGCCTTGTTTGGTCTTGCCTTGCTTTTGTTCAGGAATGTATCAGACAAAGGGCTGTTGCGATGGGCAGCAGGCCTAATACTAACCCCACCAATCCTGATTGGTCTGTTGGCTCTGTTTGCAAATGTGGCTCTGAAGGTACCTGAAATGGCTGTGGAAATTCAGGAAGGACTGGAAGAAAGCACTGTAATGACTATGGACCTGATTGAAGAAGCCAGTGCAGCCTATTCTTATGGCGAATTTTCAGAAATGGTGGAGGTTCGTCTGAAGGAATACCAGGTAATGCTCATTGGTATCTTATCCTTTTATCCAGTGGTGCTGGGCATGTTCCTGGCAGGTTACTGGGCAGCACGAAAGCAGATTTTCAAACGGATAGGGCTTTATAAGGCTTTCTTTAGAAAGGGGCTGATTTGGGGAGCCATTATCGGCATACCCACCACCATAATTTATATTTATGCCAATTCTAAGGCACCTGCTTACATCCCCAACGGCTACACTTTCCTTTCGCTTCTGGCGCACAACATTGGCGGTTTCTTTATGTGTCTGTTCTACATCTCTGCCTTGTCCCTTCTTTTTATCAACGGGCAACTAAAAAACCTTGGCAGGCTGCTGGCACCTGTAGGCAGAATGGCGCTCACAAACTATCTTTTGCAAACCATCATTTGCACCACCTTGTTTTTCTCATATGGGTTCGGACTATTCAACCAAATCAACTCATTCCACGGAATCCTTATCGCATTTGCAATTTTCGCTGTACAGATTCCCTTGAGCATGCTATGGCTAAACTATTTCAAATCCGGCCCAATGGAATATGTTTGGCGTGGACTCACTTACCGCCAATGGCAGCCTATTATTAAGAATAGGGTAAACTGATCGTCTTCCGCACCCGGTCGCGGTTGGTAATCAGGAAGAGACTTATGGAAAAGCTTTCGGTTCCAAAAATCATAGCCTTATTGGGCGTGTTGGCAATATCAGTTTTTGTTTCTGTTAAGATAATCGCGCACCACCACCAGCAGCTTTATGAGCAAAAACTGCAGAGTAAGGAAAAAGATGATAGCGGCCCCTGAAGGGATGTCGAAAAAGTAGGACGAGAACAGCCCTGCCAGGGAGCCGATAATGCCAAAGAGGGCTGCCAGTGGAATAATCTTTGCAAAGTTGCGGGTGAAGAGCATAGCCGTAATCTGTGGTATGGTAAACAGGCTCAGCACCAAAATGATACCCACCGAGCGGATGCTGATAACAATAGCCATAGCAATGATGATGGACATGGTGTAGCGGAAAAAGCCCACGTTCAGCCCCATAATCTTCGAGAACTCCGGGTCGAAGGCGGTATGCACCACTGGCCGCAGGTAAAGCCAGAAGAAAATGCCCACCAGCAGACAGAAGGCCAGAAGCATGTACAATTCCACTTGGCCAACAGAGAGTATGCTTCCAAAAAGGAAACTCATGAGGTTGGGTGTATAGCCGGGGGTCATGAATACAAAGATGATACCCAGGGCCATGCCCAGCGACCACAGTATGGCGATGGCGCTGTCTTCGCGCACCTTACCCTTTTGCGACACCCATTCAATACCCGTGGCGGAGAGCACGGCAAAGACTGCCGCCCCCAGCAGAGGGTTCAGGCCGAAGAAATAGGCCATGCCGATGCCCCCAAAGGAGGCATGGGTGATGCCACCGCTGATAAACACGATTTTGCGCGAAACGATATAGGTGCCTACCAAGGCAGCAAGTATGCTGGTGAGCACTGCCGCCGCCATGGCATTACGAAAAAAGGCGTATTCCATTATGGTAAAGAACTCGCTCATAGGTCATGTTCCTTTAGCACCCGGTGCGGCACTGGCCCATGGGCAATGATATCAACCGGACAGTTATAAACTTTCAGCAGATCTTCGGTAAGCTGGTTGGATGGGTGATAGTGCAAATCCACGTTCACACAGGCAATGGTCTTTACCAGGGGCGTAATGGTTCCAATATCATGCGACACCAGCAATATAGCCATTTTCTCGTTGAGCACCCGGAGCCACTGATACAATTCCTTTTCAAAACCCTTATCCACGAAAGTGTTTGGCTCATCAAGGATAAGCAGCTGGGGCTGGTTGATCAGGGCGCGGCTCAGGAAGGCTTTCTGAATCTGCCCGCCCGACAGCTCGCCAATGGGTTTATTGGCATGACCCGACAAACCTGCTTCGGAAATCAGGTTACTGACTTGTTTTTTCTGCTCCCGGGTAAGTTGGGGAAACCAAGGGTTCTTCGCCTTGAGTCCCGAGCCCACCAGTTCCTTTACGGTGATGGGAAAACTCTTGTCGATGGCCGAGATCTGCGGCAGGTAGCCCATCCTGACCTTCCCTTGCGGGAAAGTGATCTTGCCTTTGAACAGCGGCAGTATGCCCAGGATGGCCTTTACCAGGGTGGTTTTGCCGCCTCCGTTGGGACCGATGATTCCGATAAAGTCCATGGCATGAATCTCAAGGTCCACGTTGCGCAGCACCGTTTCCGAGAAATAACCGGTACTGACACCGCTTAACTTTACAAGGGGTTTGCTCATTGCAGGTATTGTTTAAAAACCTCCATCAGGTCGTTCATTTCCTTTATCCAGTCGTACGACAGTGGGTTGATCTGTATGATTTGGGCACCGGTTTCGTCAGCCACCAGCTCGGCATTGCGCTTGTCGTATTCTTCCTGTATAAAAATCACGGGAATAGATTCGGCACGGGCTTCGCGGATGAGCTGGCTGAGCTGACCGGGCGAGGGCTCTTTGCCTTCATGCTCAATGGAAACCTGCTCCATGCCATAGTCGCGGGCCAGATAAGTCAGTGCAGGATGAAAGATCATAAACCGTTTTTGGGAAATACTTTGGGTAATCTCTTGCATCTGAAGGTGAGACCGTTCCACATCGGCATAGAGGGCGGGGTAATTGGCCTCTACCGTTTCCTGATACTCAGGATATACCTCAACCAATGCATCTTTAATAACAGGCAACAGGCTGAGCATCACTGCCGGCGAGATCCAAATGTGCGGATCCACGCCGCCTTCGTGCACATGGTCGCCATGAACGATGGGCATACCACGAATCAGTTCCACGTGATTCGAAAGGTTCACTTCCTTCATTTCCGGGTTCAACTCATTTAGGCGGCGGATAAAAGCCTGCTCATAGCCCAGGGAGCCAATGCGAAAGTAAATGCCCGAATCGGAAAGCCGCTGCATCTGTCGCGCCGAAGGCGAATAAGTGCCATGGCTGGCCCCTTGCGGAACCATTACGTTCACTTCCAGTTCATGGTTGGTAAGCCGGTCGATAAAATACTGCACCGGCAAAATGCTCACCGAAACCACCGCTTCTTTTCTTTCCCTTTGTCCGCAGCCTGCCATAACTCCAAGCATTATGACTAAAACAGCCATCAATCTCATAAAATCTCTCTTTCTCATATTTTTAAATTTTCAATTTTCTTAATTTTCAAACCCTCTCATCTCTCACCTCTCACTTATCATCTTCTCACACTTCCCGCAGCGACCCTGTATCAGCAAGTCGAAGCTCTCGGGTTTAAAACCAGCGGGCAGCCGTGGCGTATCGAAGGCTTGGTGCGAGATACAGAACACCCCGTTGCAATCGTTGCAAAAAAAGTGCACATGATGGCTACTGTGAGCCTTGTCTTTCTGGGGCGTTAGCGCGTAGCGCACTTCTCCCCCATCGAGCGAAATACTGTGGATTACATCCTGTTTCAGAAAGTTGCGAAGGGTGCGGTACACTGTGGTCCGATCGTAGTGATCGCCGATCTTTTCGCGGATCTCTGCCTCTGAAAGCGCCGAACCCGAATGCTTCAGGGTCTTCAGTACTTCAACGCGGCAGGGCGTGCGCGATAACTTGTTTTTCTCCAGCAGGGAAAAAATCTCATTCATAAATGCAAGAATATTTGCAACCTTGTTGCAAATTTAGGGATTTTTTTTCATTTTTCCATGCCAAAAAAATATTCGGCCAGCACTCAACAAATCAAGCCTCAAAGAGTTTATTTAGAAAAGCAAATGTGAATGAAGTCAAAATCAAACATTCTTTTTCCAGTGCTCCTGTTTTGGGTTATGCTTGGCAATGCCCAGCCTCCCGTAAAACTGGAAGTGGAGCAATCTATTCGCAGGCAACACGCACCATCTGAAATACTTGAAGTCCTCTCGCCTTTTCTTGAGCAAGCGCGAAGGATTCGCTTTTTCCGTGAAACCGGCATTGACCAGGTAACCTGGGAGGTCAAAATGGTTTACAATGGCCGGAAGTTCAGCATTGAGTTTTTTGAAGATTTTCAGCTAAAAGATGTGGAGGAGCTGATTCGCTGGAGGAGACTGGAGGACAGCGTTAAAGGACCAATAAATGAACATTTCAGCGAAAATTATTCGCGTTTTCGCATCAAGCGTTTTCAAATGCAGTTTTTTTCTGACACGGGAGTGGATCCGCAATCCTTTCTTTCCTCCATTTTTTCGGGTGAAAGACACGCCCCTGATGGATATGAAGTGGAAGCCGAGGTCAGAAATACGGATAGCCGTAAGTTTGGCTTTTTTGAATATCAGTTTGACAAGGAATTTCGCTTAATCAATAAACGTCAAATAATTCAGGACCCTGATGGCAACCTGTTATTCTAGCAGAGGACTTTTGCTTCTAACGCTCGTTCTCTTCACAGCCGGGTTTCAGGCACGGGGACAAAAACCTTTGGAGATAAAGGTTGAGCCTGGCATCAACCTTTCTCTCGGCTTAAATGATCGTTGGAGTATAAACAGCCAGGTGAAAGCCAATCAATTGATTTGGGGTAACAGCCAATCCAGCTTTCAATCTTCTTATACCGAGCGACTGGAGTTTCAGGCCTTTGTAAATTATTCGCTCTTTGGCTCCAGGCGGTTGTCATTGGGTTACATTGGCGGTATTGACGATCCATTGCTTGAAGACCCCGGTTACGAGCATCGCCTTACCCAGCAGTTTTCCTTTGTGGCCAACTCCGGCGGACTGCGGTTGGCGGTAAGGATCAGGGCGGAGCAGCGCTTTCGCGACAGTGGCTTTCAGCAAAGGTACAGGGTACGGCTTGGTACCGAAATCCCCTTGCAAGGTTACCGGCTCGACGAAGGTGAACCTTACCTGTTGCTGCAAAATGAATTATTGACCACCCCTGCGAAACAATTTTTTTCGTTCGACAACCGGGCTGATGCCGGTATCGGTTGGTTGCTTCCCCGGAAAAACAAAATCCAGTTTCAGGTTCAGCACCGTTTAGAAAAATTTAATCGCCCAGACTGGGGACACGTGTTTCAAATACTTGCGGGCTACTTTATTAGCTTTTAACCGCCTGCTCGACAGTGCAAAACCCTGGCTGCTAAATCAAAGGCTTTCGCCGGGAATAAAGACAAAGTTAAAATAGTGTTTTGCATGCTGGTCTGCTTCGGCCATGGTATGGCCATTGGTGCCCAACCATTTTCTAACATAACCCATCCCCTTCAGCCAATCGAGGGTTTCTTGTTTTCGGGCAGGGTCGTTATTAAGCACTTCATCACTGATCTCAACAATAAGCAGGGGCCTGAGGTTTCGCAGAATATGCTGCATACCTTGTAAAGCTTCCAGCTCGGCACCTTCAATATCAATTTTTATCAACTTAATCTTTTGTATGCCAGCAACTTTCACGTAATTATCCAGGGCAATGGCCTCCACCCGTTCGGTTCGGCCGCTCTCAGTGTCGTGGTGAAAGATACTCGACATGCCCATGTTTTCCCGGTCAGAAACGTGCATGGTCAGGTTGCCTGACTCTTTGTAAACCGCCAGTCTTTCAGCCGAAACATTGCCCAGTTTATTTAAGTCAATGTTGAAACACAGGCGATCATAAACGTCCTTCACAGGCTCAAAGGCAATCACTTTTCCGGCCTCTCCCACCAGCCGGGATGCCACCAGCGTGTAACCGCCAATGTTGGCACCCACATCCACAAACACATCTCCTTCTTTTAGATTCTTTTTCAGGAAAAGCAATCCCCGTTCATCGAATGCATCAAAAAAATAAATCTGCTGCTGCAGCCAGTCGCCGATATCCAGCTTAATTTTCAGACCCTCATCATAAGAATGAATCAGCGAGGTGTTTCTGAACAAGCCCAGCGGGCTAAGGACCTTTATGTAAATGCCATAATAATGCTTTCGCAGAAATGGCAGTCGCAAGACACACCTAACAACACGGGGAAACAGGATCATCTATTCATATTTTTAATCAACTGCAATGTTAAGCAATCCCTTACTGTAAAACAAAAAACCCGGCAAACTCAGCCCGGGATTCAAAAAAATTAGTTTAAACTGGCGTATAAGTAATAAAATAAGTTATTTTAGCCACAGATTTTTGTCACAGGCAACCATTCTTTCCCGATAAACGCTCTTTGAATCCATCACTCAATAACCACCAAAACTCTGAAAGATGTTACATGAACCTGCCGTGGAGCTTGGCGCCGACCATTCCTCCAAAAGAAAGACCCGTCTGGGTCTGATCCTGTTTTTAGTTTACGCTTTCATCTATGTCGTGTTTGTGCTTCTGGGCCTGTTCTTTACCGATGCCCTGGGCATGATCGTGATCGGCGGGCTAAACCTGGCCATAGTTTACGGTTTCGGACTGATACTTCTGGCCATAGTCATGGGCTTTATTTACAGCCTTGTTTGCACCCGCATGGAAGAACAAATGAATGGAGGGCGTGAGGTATGATCTACGAAGTTTCCATTTGGGCCATTCTGATCTTTATTTTTTTTGTTGCCCTGGTTTTGGGCTTATCCTTTTATTTTGGTTCGCGCACCAAGTCTGCAGCCAGCTATTACGCAGCAGGAGGAACAATACACTGGGGCGTGAATGGCATTGCCTTTGCCGGCGACTACCTCTCGGCCGCCTCCTTCCTGGGTATCTGTGGGATGATCGCTTATGCTGGTTATGATGGTTTCCTGTATTCCATTGGCTACCTGGCGGGCTGGGTGGTGGCGCTTTTCGTGGTGGCCGAGCCCCTCAAAAGGCTGGGCAAATACACCTTCACCGATGCGCTCGACTCTAAGTTCAATTCGCGCGGCATTAAGCTCACCGCCTCGATAAGTACCCTGATCGTTTCCATTTTTTACCTCATCCCCCAAATGGTGGGTGCCGGTGACCTGGTGGTGCCCCTGCTGGGACTGCCGCACTGGGCTGGTGTTATGATCGTGGGCGCCATCGTTATTTACATTGTGGCCACTGCGGGCATGACCTCTACCACCTATGTGCAGTTTATTAAAGGGGGTCTGCTCATTACCTTTTCGATCATTCTGACCGTTTACATTATGCGCAATGGCATCAACCTGCGCCCCTCGGCCGACTACCATGATTTTGTTTCCATTGAAGCCGAGTTCGATGGAGAAACGGTATTGGGCATCGACCATGCCGATTATGTGCTGGAAGGACAGCAGCAATATGGTGAGCATACCTTCGCCAAGCTGGAGAAGGACGGCTACTTGAACTGGTTTAAGCTTGAGCAGCGCGAAGACGGCTCGTATTACCTGGCCGAAGCCCCAAGCATTACCGTTACCGGGGCAGGCCTGACGCTTTACAACGGGGCGCCCCGCTCAGAAGAGAAGTTTTACCAGGTGGGGCATATGAACCGGGTGGTACACAAAGGGGTGGAGGTAGAACAGACCGGCCCCCTGGGCCCATTTGAATTCCTCAGCACCTTGGAAGCCAGCGAAGTGGTGCTTTTCCAGAAAGCTTTTTTCCTTGATGGTGATGACCGGGTAACGCTGTTTTACCAGTCGCCCACAGCCGGTGCCGATGTGCTGAAGCCCGGGCTGATGCTGAAGGTGGGGAAAAATGCCAAGCTTTGGGACAAGATCAACTTCTTTTCGCTAATGCTGGCGCTGTTTTTCGGCACCTCGGCCCTGCCCCACATCCTCATCAGGTATTATACGGTTCCCAGCCAGCGTGCCGCCCGCAAATCGACAGTGGTGGCCATCGCAGCCATTGGCTTTTTTTACATCCTCACCATGTACATGGGTTTGGGTGCCATGGTCAACGGCGTAAACGACCTGGAGAGCAGCAATATGTCGGGGCCCCTGCTGGCCAAATCCTTTGGAGTGGGTATCTTCTCCATCATTTCGGCCATTGCCTTTGCCACGGTGCTCGGCACGGTGAGCGGGCTGATCGTGGCCTCCTCGGGTGCCATTGCCCACGACTTTGTGGATAAATACCTGAAGGTAGAGATGACCGACAAGCAGAAGGTCAGGGCCGGAAAGCTAGCCGCCTTCGGGGTGGGTATATTTGCCATAATACTGGGCATACTTTTTAAGGGCATGAACGTATCGTTCCTGGTGGGACTGGCTTTTGCCATTGCGGCCTCGGCCAACCTGCCTTCCATCCTTGGGGTAATTTTCTGGAAAAAAACCACCTCGCGGGGCATTGCCAGCTCCATTGTGGTGGGCATCGTATCGGCCGTGGTCATTATCCTGCTGTCGCCAAGCATGTTCGAACGCTATGGCCTACCAAAAGACAGCGCGCTGATACCCTTCGACAACCCGGGCATTATTTCCATACCCCTATCATTTATCGTGCTCATTGTGGTTTCGCTGCTTACGCAGAAAAAGACTCCGACGAGCTAAGGCCAGCGGGGCGTATTTCTTTGTAAATTTGGTTCTCAGGCGCCATTGTCATGAGGATAGCCATTATTACCGATATTCACGAGGATTTCGAAATGCTTGAAAAAGCTTTCGCACAGATCCGTTCGTTGGGCTACGACCTGCTGGTTTGCCTGGGCGACGTAACTGGCTTTGCCCATCAATTTTACGATCATCCGCCCGATGCCAATGCCTGTCTCGATCTGCTGCGGGCGCACGCCCACTTTGCCCTGGCAGGCAACCACGACCTGTTCACCGCCCACAGGCTTCCCTCCTACCGCATACACAAAGGAATGCCCGAAAACTGGTATGAACTGAGCTTACAGGAACAGTTTTACCTGACGGGGAATAAGTTGTGGCTCTATGAAGAGGAGATTTTGCCTGCCCTTACGGAAGAAAACCTGGCTTATCTAAAAAGTTTGCCCGAGTACCGGGTGTACGACGCCGGACGGCAACAAGTACTTTTTTCGCACTTCCTGAAGCCCGACCTGGCCGGGGTCAGCCGCTGGTTTCCCAGGGGCACCATGGAGCTGAGGCCGCATTTCCGGTTTATGGAAGAGAACGACTGCCGCCTGGCCTTTGCCGGACACTGCCACCCCGAAGGCCTCAACGTGGTGGGAAAGCTCATTTGGGCCGAGCCTGGCTTCAGCAGCGCACAAATAAACCGGCGTGCAAAAATTGTTTTATGCCCGGCAGTGGTCAATGGCCGCAATTCCAGCGGATTCACTATTTTTGATTCAGAAACAGGCCTTATCACACCATATCCTTTAAGCTAAACCTGCCATGCAAAGAGGTCACCGATTTTTTAGCCGCATCCTGTTGCCAACCATGGTGGCCGTACTGCTCTTCCTGGCAGCTACCTTCCTGCTGGTGATTCCCACCTATCGCGAAAGCCTCATGGAAGGTAAGCGCGAGACCATACGTGAGCTCACCAACACGGCCTGGAGCGTGATGCAGAAGCTCGACCTGATGGTAGATACAGGTTTCGCCTTGAGTGAGGCCCAGCGTGAAGCCGCCCTGATCATCGGTGACATGCGCTACGGCCCCGAGCAAAAGGACTACTTCTGGATTACCGACACCATTCCGATGATGGTCATGCATCCTTACCGACCCACCATGATCGGCATGGACCTGTCGGACTACCGCGACAACCAGGGGAAGAATTTCTTCGTGGATATTGTGAACATTGTCAAGGAGGATGGCGATGGCTATATCGATTATAAATGGCAATGGAAGGACGACAGCCTGACGGTGGTTTCCAAACTTTCGTATGTGAAGGCTTATGAGCCCTGGGGCTGGATCGTGGGCACGGGCATTTACATCGATGACGTGAACCGCGAGATTGCCAGCCTTTCCCGCAAGGTAATATGGATCTCGGTGCTGGCCACCCTGATGCTGGGCGCGCTGATAGCATATCTTGCGCGCCGAAGCTATATCGCAGAACTGGAGCGACAGAAGGCGCAGGAACGGCTGCGCGACTCCATGGAGCGCTACAAGAAGCTGGTGGAGTCGTCGACCGACGGGGTGCTGATGATGATAGAAAACGAGATCGTTTACATTAACCCATACCTCTTGCAGCTTTTCGGCTATACGGAAGAAGATTTCGACAGGCACGACCCGGGCTTTTTCGAGATGCTTGCTAGCTTCATTTCAGAAACCGGCCAGGGGCACGACCACGAAAGCGCTGAGATGCACGAGCAGATTACCTCTGAGCAAAGGGTCAGCGGCAGGAACGGGCAGGTGGTCAATGTGGTGGTAAACCGCTCGAAATTCGAGCTGGAAGGCAAGCATGGCTTCATCTTTTCAGTAAAGGACATTTCGCAGCAAAAAGATGTGGTCAAAGAGCTGGAGCAGAAGATTGAGAAGTTCCGCTCCATCGACAACCTGCAGCTGTCGGCCAACCTGCTGCTGCAGCCCCTTTCCGATCATTTGCTGGCGGCACCACGCTGCGACATGGACACCTCGGTCAGCGCAGCGGCCAGGCTGATGGGGCGGGCTAAGGCCGACATTATTCTGGTGATGGACAAGGAAGGTTCGGTGGCCGGGCTGATCACCCACAGCGACATCAGCCGGCGTGTGGTGGCCACCGGCAGCGACCCCTCCACACCCGTCTCGGCAGTTATGAGTTCGCCGGTTATTTCCATCTCCGAAGACGATATGGTTATGGATGCCTTCTCCATGATGCTGCAGCACCAGGTTTCGTATATCGTAGTCCGGCCCAAAGAGGGCGAAAAGCCTTCGTATATCAGCTTACTGAGTATGTCGGAGCTGCGGCGCGACACGCCCGAGTTCCTGATCAATGCCATTCGTAAGGCCGAATCGGTTTACGAGATCTCCGACCAGCTGAACCGCCTGCCAAGACTTATTCAAAGACTGGTTGAAACCGGCACCGGCGCCGCCACCAGCGGCAAGCTCATCAGCAAAGTCAGCGATGCCACCACTCAAAAGCTGATAGAAGAGGCCATTGCAGGGCTGGGAGCGCCACCCGCGCCCTTCGTATTCCTGGCACTGGGCAGCGAGGGTCGGCGTGAGCAAACACTGGCCACCGACCAGGATAACGCAATAGTTTACGGGTCGGTCAAAGCGGATGAACAAGCTGAATCCAGGGCTTATTTCCTTGAACTGGGCAGCAGGGTTTGTCATGCACTCAGCAAGTCGGGCTACCCGCTTTGCAAGGGTGGCGTCATGGCCATGAACAAGGAATGGTGCATGGACATTAAGGAATGGCAACAGGCCATTAGCGCCTGGGTTGCCACCCCCAACCCCCAGGAGTTGCTCAAGACTTCCATCTTCTTCGACTTCAGGCCCGTTTACGGACAGACGGAACTCTCGGAGGAACTGCAGCATCTGGTGCTGAAAGAACTGAAAAACAAGGACGTATTCTTTTTCAACCTGGCCAAAAGCATTATCGGGTTTAAGCCCCCGGCCATGGATAGTTCTATCATGAAACAGGACAGCTTCGATGTGAAACTGCCCATAATGGCCATTACCGGCATTGCACGTCTGTGGGCGCTGAAATATGGCGTAAGCCTGCGAAATACAAGCGAGCGACTGTTTGCATTGGAGTCGGCAGGGGCCATATCGGCCAGCCTCAGGGAAGAATTTGACCAGGCCTTCCGCTACCTTACCCTGCTGCGTATCAAAAACCAGTTACGGCAATCTGAAACCGGCGAAACCTTCAGCAATAAAATCAATCCCAAACACTTGTCAGAGATGGATGTCATCATGCTAAAGCGCGTCAGCGCCGCCATTAGCGACCACCTGAATCGCCTGGCAATGGATTTCAGAATTCCTTAAAAACAGCAAAGGGCGCAGAGCGCAGGGCGCAGAACAACCGGACCTTAAAAAAGCTGCCTGCTATTTCAGTAAGTCCAAGGCATCGATAAGGTAAATAATGGCGGCCATGGCGGCGCTGCCCAGTTGCATTTCGCGGCGGTTCACCTGGTCGAAAGTATCGTTTCCAGAATGGTGAACGTCGAAATAACGCTGTGAGTCGGTTACCAGTCCGGCCAATGTCATGTTGAAATGGTTTTTGAGCGGTTCAATATCCACTCCGCTTCCACCAGCAAAAAATTCATGCATACCATAGGGTGCAAAAAAGGGCTGCAAGCTTTGAATGACCGCCAAGTTTTCGGGGGTGGCATCAATAGAAAATCCCCTTGGGGTGTAAGCTCCCCTGTCGGATTCTATGGCAAAATAATGCGATTCCTCCTTCAATCGGGCATATTCGGCATAAGCCTGGCCACCCCGCTGAGCAATCTCTTCGTCCATAAACATTACCGCCCGGATGGTACGTTTGGGCTGGATGCTCAGTTCGCGGAAGAGGCGTAATACCTCAATGGACTGCATGCAACCCGCCCCGTCATCGTGAGCTCCAGGGCTGTTGTCCCATGCGTCGAGGTGCCCTCCAACAGTGATGATCTCATTGGGATACTTGCTGCCCCTGATTTCGCCCACCACGTTCCAGGAAATGGTATCGGGAAATTGCTCACAGGTGGTGCGCAGAAAAAGGCTCAGTGAAGGATCTTCCTTCAGCCACTGGCTGAGCAGGTCGGCGCCTAAGGTACTCACCGCCACGGCCGGAACATTGGGACCTTCCTCACTAAAAAAAGTCACACCGGTATGTGGAAAGTCATGCGCTGCGCTCGTTACCGAGCGCACCACAGCGGCCACAGCACCCAGTTTGGCTGCAGCATGAGGGCCCGAATAACGCTGGTCTACCGCAGATCCATAACCCCGAAAAGTGTGGTAGTGGGTTTGATCGAAGGGGCGGTTAAAGAAAACGATCTTTCCCTCTACCTGTTCTCTTCCCATTTCTTCCAGTTCATCTATGCCCTGCACTTCAATAACCCTGGCACTGAGACCATCTTGTCCGGTACCAACTGATAAGCCCAGGGCAGATACGTTAAGGTTCATATCGCCCAGGAGCAAAGAATTCATCCTGGCTATCTCGCGCTCGCCCCTGACCCATTTGGGAACCATAATTTCCTGTAAATACACTGAGTCAAGTCCCATCTCTTTCATGATTCTGTGGGTTAACTCAACAGCTCTGACGGAAGCAGATGAACCTGCAATACGACCTTCAGTGGTTTCGCAAAGAAGGCGAAGGTTTTCATGAGCCACATCTGATGACAGGGCTTCAGAAAAAATGGCATTTACGATCTCTTGCTGGGCTCTAACCTGTAAAACACCCAGTAACAAAAACGACAGAATGAAAATGACTTTTCGCATAAACTGCATTTTGAAAGTCAAAAGTAATAATTCGATGAACAGCATTCTATGAAAAAATTCCATAGCTTTGAAAACAACAAATACATCAACATGAAGAAAATTATATCCGTTTTAATTCTTTTGATTATGACCGGCAGTTTGGCTTTCGGACAGGTATATAAGCAATCTGAACCCTTGGCTCACACTTATTCCATAGTAGCGCGCGATGCGGTAACCGGCGAAATGGCTGTAGCGGTGCAGAGCCACTGGTTTTCGGTGGGAAGCATTGTCAGCTGGGGAAAATCTGGTGTTGGGGTGGTAGCCACCCAGTCATTTGTGAATCCGGCCTTTGGTCCTGACGGGTTAAAGCTCATGGAGGCAGGAATGGATGCGAGTTCTGCCCTGGAGCAACTGGTGGAGGCCGATGAGGGCCGTGACTTCCGGCAGGTGGCTTTTCTTGACATCCATGGAAATGTCCATGCCTTTACCGGTGCTAAATGCATTGCCTCGGCCGGACATTATGTGGGTGAGAACTTCTCTGTGCAGGCCAACATGATGCTCAACGACCATGTGGTTCCGGCCATGCGTAATGCTTTTGAGGCCCATGCACACCTGCCGCTGGCCGAGCGGGTGCTTGAGGCCATGAAGGCTGCTGAAGCTGCAGGGGGCGACATTCGCGGCAAGCAATCAGCGGCATTGCTGGTGGTCAGCGGCAACCCAGCCCCCCAATCCTGGATGGACAAACTGGTTGACCTGCGGGTGGATGATCATTCCGAGCCCCTTGTGGAGCTGGAGCGGCTGCTAAAAGTGCACCGTGCCTACGACCACATGAACCGGGGTGACCTTGCTATGGAAGCGGGCGACATGGGGCTGGCCATGCAGGAATATGGCGCCGCCGAGCAAATGTTTCCTGACAACCTGGAAATGAAATACTGGAAAGCCATTGGCCTGGCCAACAGCGGAAGGCTTAACGAAGCTTTGCCGGTTTTCCGTGAAATTTTTCAGGCTGATGAGAACTGGCGGGAGTTGACTCGGCGTTTGCCAGCCTCCGGATTGCTCGATCTGCCCGAAGCAGGCTTAAAGGCCATCCTGGAAATGTAAAACTACCTCTTACCAACTATTTCAAACACCCTGGTCAGGGTATTGCCTTCATCATCAACCAAGGTGAGGGTGTGAAAGCCTTGCTCTGGTGCCAGGGCCATTTGGTGGCTGTGGCGGGTTTCGCCCAGGTAGTCGCCATCGAGGTGCCAGAAAATACCTACCTGGTCATTTCTGTGGGCCACCTCGAATACCGCCCTGCCGGGTGCCCCATCCAGTTCGCGCGGCACAAAAATGGCCATACCTTCGCGCGGATAGATCATCTCCATAACGGCAGGTCCCCTTTGGCCGCTGCAGTCGCTGCGCCAGGGCGGCAAGGGCCGGTAGGCCGGATGGCGCGAGCGGTAAAACCACTCCATAGTAGGTGGCAAAACAAACCAGGAGGCGGTGATCATATTGGAAACTGGCTCGCAGTCGCTGCTAACGCGATACTGACCGCTCGGGTCAAGATGGATCAGCTCGTGGTATGGACAAGGCGGTGTTTGCAATCCGCGGGCGTGAACCCACATGGTGTCAGTGGTATGGCAATGTATGCCGGCACGGTGACCGCTTTCACGACATACAGCCACGTGCTCCATTTCCCCGTAAGGCTGATCGAACCAGGGTGAAGCCGGCAACAGGTCGAACAGCTGAAACATGATTGGGGCTGCGGCGCCAATGCCGGTGAGCTCGGGGCGTCCTTCGCCGGTGGCATTGCCTACCCACACGCCCACCACAAAGTCGCGGGTGGTGCCCACAGCCCAGGCATCGCGTCCGCCAAAGCTGGTGCCGGTCTTCCAGGCCACCCTGCCTTGTGATGACATCAGCTGCCAACCCGACTCGGCATCAGGGCGGTTCACTTCCACCAGGGCTTCCCAGGTGAGCCAGACGGCCGCGGCGCTCACCGGTCCATGATCGCGCAGATCGCGCCGCTCGTGCAGAGGCGGCTTTTCACCCGGAAGGGGCTGAAAAACAAAATTAGGCGGGTGAATATCAGCAGGGTCGTACTTTCCATAATATTCGGCATGGTGGCGCAGCACCCGCGACAGGCTGGCAAACATGCCGCTGATCTCCCACAGGCTGCCTTCGGCCCCGCCAAGAATGAGAGACAATCCGTAATGCCCGGGCGGAAATACGAGGGTACTCATCCCCAGGCGCTTCATAATGAAATGGTACTTCTCTACCCCGTATTCGCGCAGCATGCGCACGGAAGGCACGTTGAGCGAGCGCGCCAGCGAACGTTTGGCAGGCACAGCCCCATCATAGGTCAGAGAATAGTTTTTGGGCGAATAGCCGGCAATCTGAGTGGGGATGTCGGGCACCAGGGTATTGGGAAGCAGATCACCCTCCTGCATCATGGCGGCAAACAGAAAAGGTTTCAGGATGCTGCCGGTGCTGCGGGGCGCCGTGATCACATCCACCATATGTCCCTGTTCCTGGTTGCCGGGATTCAGCGTGTTGCCAACATAAGCCAGTACATTTCCGGTTTTCACTTCGATAATTATAGCTGCGGCATTATGTACATGGTTGGCTTTCAGCATATGGTAATTTTCCTGAACAATATTGACTGCCCTTTGCTGCAAATGCGTATCGATGGTAGTCTGCACCCGCGCTCCGCGATTACTGTTATAAACCCTGTCGAGCAGATGGCTTGCGTATTGCGGCAAAGGGTATGGCCGTCCGGGCAATGGCTCCAGTTTTGACAATTCATAGGTGAGCGAATCCAATTTACCACGTTGCAGCAATTTATCAAGCAGGTTGTTGCGCTTTACCAGCAACACTTCATGGTTCTTTCCGGGGAAGATCAGGGATGGTGCATTGGGCAGCACAGCCAGGGTGGCGGCTTCGGCCCAGCTGAGCTCCTCGGCTGCGCGTCCGAAATAGCGCCAGGCGGCCGCATCCAGCCCTACCACATTTCCCCCGAAAGGGGCATGAGAAGCATAAAGAGAAAGGATGGATCTTTTGGGATAACGCGCTTCGAGGCGGGTGGCTTGCAGCATTTCAAGCATTTTCTCCTTAATGGTTCTTGGTTTCCCCTTTCGGGAAAGGCGTATCACCTGCATGCTGATGCTGCTGCCGCCACTCACCCGGCGGCCGGCACGGATATTCTGAACCAGGGCGCGGCCCACAGCAAGGGGATTCACCCCGGGGTGCCAATAAAAGTAACGGTCTTCAAAAGCAATAAGTGCCTCCTCAAAACGCTCCGGTACCACTTCAAGTGGCGGGAAGCGCCACTGCCCGTCCGCTGCAATCCGAGCACCCAACAAGTCACCGCTCCGGTCCTCGATCACCGTACTGGTGGGGTCAGGGAACAAATTTCGCGGAAGCGAGAAAAACCAAATCACGAAAAGCAGCAGGAGCGCTGCCCAATAGTATCGGCATTTTCTCAAGGAAATAATGATATGCTTGAATTCCATTGCTTGTTAAAAGTAGGTAGCAGTAGGAGGTAGTAGGTAGTAGTAGTAGTAGTAGTAATTTTTTGACTACCAACTACCGCTACCTACTACCTACTGCTTATTTTATCTCTAATCCTTTATCACTAAAAATTACTCTCCCGGCATCACCACTTCAACCCATTGTCCGGGCAGGCGGGCGTTTACACGGTCGTTGTACATGGCTTCAGCAAATACGCCTGGCAGGAAGAACTTCCCGCGGTAAGCGGCATTGAGTACCACCACGAACTTCTTGCTTTGGTAAGGAGGAAGATCGAAAAAGGTATGCACGCGGTCATCCCTAATATCCTGATAGGTGGGCATGCTGGCCTGGTGGGCCGACTCGAAGCCATCCATGCGGGTATTATGGATTTCCCAGCCAGAAGGGAACACCTGGGTCAGCGCCAGGTCGGTAATATTTCCTAAGCGGCCGGGGTTCGTAACGGTTACTTCGGCAATGAAATCGGTGCCCTGCATCAGCTTTGACACGTCAATTGGATTGCCTGAAATGTCGCGGTATGCCACCCTGATCTGCAGGTCGTTTTGCTGAGCAGTCATTTCGCCCACTTCGGGTATACCACTCAGCAACACACGGGCAAAGAGGATGGTATTGCCATCGTTTTTTACCCTGACGTTACCCGAGTTTGCACCAGGAACAGGTATTTCGGCTTGGTTAACGGGCAGACGCGAAGTAAGGCTTTGCTCCCTGGCATTGTTGATCTGGTAGCTGTACCGGATCTCCTGCCCGGCGGTCTGTCCTCCGGCAAACTTTGAAATGGCCATAAGCGAGTAGGCTGTGGCCTGGGTGCTGAGCCAGCGCTGGCTGGTAAGCACCTCCGACAGTTGCTTAATTATTGGAACTGCTTCATCGCGGCGATTCATGAGTACCAGGGTTTCAATGATCATGGCCTGGTCGCGTTCGCGCGAGCCGTAGGTCATGTTGAACGCGGTATACTCGCCAATGGCGGTGGTGGCCCCATCAATCAGCTTTTGTGCGGCTTCGGGCTGTCCGGCCAAAGCATATGCTGCAGCCAGGCGCCAGCGTGCCTGGGGCGAGATGCGGCTGTATTCTCGCAGACGGTTCATGGCGCCCATCTCAGGGGCTTTGGCGAGGGCCAGGGTGTAAAGCCGGTAGGCCTGCAAAAGGTCAGCCTGAGTCCAGGCACTAAAACGCGGATGGGTTTGGGTAACATTAAAGTTGCGGGCCTGGTTGCGCTGATAGCGAATCCAATTGTCCCTGAAGCCCACCGGCATAGTAAAACCTTTGGCTTCGGCCTCGAGCATGAAATGTCCGGCATAGGAGGTGCCCCAGTCGCTGGCCCCGGAAACGCCGGGCCAATATGCCAGTCCGCCATCCGGCAGCTGGTAGCGTCCCAGAAGCCTGATGGCTTCCCTGATGTTGTTTTCGGTATGATTGCGCATGGCGGCATCCATTTCCATCACGGTTCCCAGGAAAAGTTGCGGGAAGGCGGCCGAAGTCACCTGTTCCACACAGCCATGTGGGTAACCGATAAGATATTTCAGTCGACGGCCGAAATCAACCGGCGGAATGGATGAAATTTCCAGCACCCCGGTGTTGGTGCCGGCCATTCCCGGGGGAGTAAACGGCGAACTCCACTCCTTGCCGGGATCAATCACAGCCTCTAAAAACTGGCTGATCCGCTGGTTGGGGTTGCGCACAGCGATCTCAATATCGTACTCGGCACGCTCACGGCCGCTGCTCACTATCACTTTTACCCTGCCAACACCGATGGCTTTTGCCACATCAAGGTCGAAATTCACCACCTGATCGCCCACCTGTGTAAAGCTTAAATCTTTGGTTTTCGGGCCTTTAACAGGAAGAAATTCGTTGGTTTGAACCTCTACCTTAACATTTCGCACGTTGTTTTCCATGGCAAAAACGGTAACAGGCAACTTCACGCTCTCACCGGGAGTAAGCACACGGGGTAAAGTGGCCAGCACCATCAGGGGCTTTTTCACGGGCACGGTCTTTTCGGCGTGCCCATAGGCACCCTGATCGCCGGCAATAACCATCACCCTTACTGAACCAACATACTGCGGCATCATAAAAGTGTGGGTGTTGTTGCGATTGCGGTCAAGGGTGAAGGGCCCCAGAAATTTCACCATGGGTTTGAAGCGGTTGGCTTGCGATTCGGCTTTGCCAACAATTTCCTCATCGCCGCCCAGGCTGAAAATCCTTTCAATGCGACCGCCGTAGGCACCCAGCACATAGTCATACAAATCCCAGGTCTTAACGCCCAGGGCTTCGCGGGCATAAAAAGCCGCCCAGGGGTTGGGCGTGGCAAAGCGGGTCAGGTCAAGCAGGCCTTCATCCACGATGGCCAGGGTGTAGGTCATGCGTTTGCCGTTGGCCTCTTTCACCTTTATGGTAGCATTCTCTTCCGGTTTTAATGTCTCTGCCATCTCAATCTGAGGGCTCAGCTTGGTGGCCGGGTCTTCTACAGCCACAGGGATGACCCCATACATCCGTATGGGCAAGTCGTTTACAGCCTGTGCATGGGGCTGCACCAGGGTGACATTAATGTAAACATTGGGTGCCATCTGGGGGGTGGCGGGGAAAGAAAAGCGGGTCTCCTCGCCCTTTGCTTCCACCCACCAGGCATCGATAATTCTTGATCCGGACTCAATGCTCACAAGGGCCCTTCCCTGTTGCATGGTGGGCAGCGTTACCTGCACCTGCTCGCCTACCTGGTATTTCTGCTTGTCGGTTGCAAAAGTGAGCATGGCGGCTGCCTGCGGATCGCTTGCTGCGGCGCGCGACGACCAGCCCGGCCAGTCAACATATACGAACTTCCCGGTGGTATGGCCGCTCACCGGGTCGAAGACGCGGATAAGATAGCGTCCCCATTCAGGATGCGCAATGCGGAAGTTAAAACTGCCGCTGCCATTGCTGGTGTTTACCTTAAAGCTTTGCACCGGGCGCTGGTGGGTATTACCCATATAAGAGGCCTGATTTTCTTCTGATGCGTCCCACCACCAGCGCCATTCAACCTTATAGATGTTAATTTCAAGGTTGTTGCGTGAAATGGGATTGCCTTTCGAATCAACCGTTGCCACTTCAATTTTATGATCGATATTGTTTACCAGCATACCGCTGTAGCGTTCTCCGGGAGGCACCTTGATGCCCACATAGCTGCGATAGGGCGAATACGGCATGGTGAAGCGGTCGATGCTGAAGTCGCCACCCTCTTCGAACACCCGCACCACAAAGCCAGCGTTAAGCATGCCGGGTGCCTTGCCTTTAACTGAAAGACCAGGCTTCACTGTGGCTTCGCCTTCCTGGCTCACCCTGGCATCGAAAATAGTGACTTCCTCCGTCCTGAAATCCGATCCGGGGAAGTCGAACACAAAGTCGCGAAAACGGTCAAAGCGGGTGGTGCCCTGGTTAAGGGTCACAGCCACGGTGGCGCGCAGGTTACGGGCCGGGGCTCCGTGCAGCCAGTTCACCTTCAGGCGGCCCGACACATCGGGCTGATCGACCGAAAGGCGATCGGCACCAAAATCGAGATTAATCTTCAGGCGGTTGGGCTTCACCGTTTCAATCTTAAACACCCTTGAAAAGCTCGTACCCCCTACCGTGACCTTCCCCGACCAGTTGCCGGTGGGTGCGTCGGGGCTGGTAGCCGTGCTGAAATTGTAGAATCCGTTCTGACTGCTGGTGCGGGTCATTCGCTGAACCAACTGCCCCAGGGGATTATAAAACTCAAATACCGCAGGGTGGTTGGCCGGCAATATTTTTTGCTTGTCTTCGAGCACAAACATAACGAACAAGGAGTCGCCCGGGCGCCACACACCCCTATCACCATAAATAAATCCTTTGATGCCCCGTTGCACCACATTGCCCGACACGTCGAAGCGGCTCAGAGAGAGCGATGAACCGTCGTCGAGCCGGAGATAGCCCCGCTGCTGCCCTTGCTTTGCAATCAGCAGGAATGGCCGGCTTTCAGGACTTACACGTGCCATGCCGTCACGGTCGGTAGTAACGGTAGTTATTAGCTGGTTCTGGTAGTTGAAGAGTTCTAGAGCAACGTTCGAAAGCGGTTTTGCAGTGCGCAGATCGGTAACGGCAAAGAGCATCCCCTGGTCGGTGCCGCCTTTGGCCACAATACCTAGGTCGGATGCCAGCACGTTGCGGCTAACCGATTGCCGGCGACCAAAGTAAGAATCGCTGCAGGGGTTGTCGCGCTCCTCCCAGTCGAAGTCATCATAGTAATAATCGAAATGAGAATAAGAATCCCAGTAACCATCGGGCGTATCCCAGAAATTTTGCTCGTTTTCGAATGCTTCCTGGTCTGCATTGCCCATTTGTGTCAGGCCCTGATCCTTGTCAGCGCCGGGGCAAGGATAGGTGGAGTGTTCTTTGCGGAAACCGATCTCCACGCGGTAAATGGCACCGGGCTCGGCACTGATAAGTTTTGAAAGATCAAATGAAAAAGTGTTCCAACGGCCATAGTCAACGGGCCTGTCGGATGTCAGGGGTATTGTTCGCTGAAAGATCAGACGCCCTGCCCGTTTTAGCTGATCGCCCCCATCCAGCTGATTCACCTGCAGAAACTGCCCCACATTGTTTTCGAAGATCTTGATGATCCTGACTTCAACAGCCCGGAGGTTCACGGCTTCGAAAGGAAAAATAAGGCCGTCGCTGTTGGGAATAATCACCCCTTTCCCGGTAAGACGCACAGCCGGGTTAATGTCTTCAAAGGCAATATTGAAAGTTCTGGATTCACCCAGACGATATCCGCGCTGGCTGCGAAGGCCTTCCTCGACCGTGAGCGTTCGGCTGCCAGAGAGGCGAGCTTCGGGGTATACGCGCACTTCGTTGCCATCAATGAGCAGTCGCAGGCGTTCGGCATCCTGAATGCGCAATAGGCCGCTAAGGTCCTGATCCCTTTGCAGGGGATCGGAAAAACGAACGGACACATACTGATCGGGCTGCTGAACCACCCTCACGTCCATCACCGAAAAATCCCCAATGGCAGGTATATCGATGGTCATTTCACCCTTGGTCTCGATGCCAGCCGGCTTTCCATCCCAACTGATCACCACCTGGCTTTTTCCCTCCTTGCGCTGAATGCTGTCGATGCGAAAGGGATGAGAAGTTCCTGCAGCCTGCTGTTCCCATGAAATATTAAGTTGCTTGTTGCCCTGGCTTGCTTTCAGCAGTTTTTTCAGCTGATCGTGGTCCAAAATATCAGCGGCCACCAGCACACCACCCAGACGGTTCCACTCGCCATCGGTCGGATCGAGAGGCTCAAACACATTGGCATCAACGCTAAAAGACTGGGGGATGATTTGAAAGGAAAAACCGAAGGTAGCCAAGTCTTTTGGCACATTCTTCAGCTTGCCTAAAAAAAACTTAACGGAGAAAGTCTTTCCGTTTGGAAGGCGCTCTTCTGGCCTGAATTCAATGGTTCGGCTATTGGTCCAGTATGTTGTTCCCTTTATGGCTGGAGAAATTTCGAACAGCTTTTCACCCAGGGGTTCATGCAGCGTGATTTCGCCCAGGTAATCTTCGCTGAGCACCACGGTAATGGTTGATGCGCTTGAAATAATCCCCGAGGTAAAGGCCGAAATATGCGGATTGAAGACTGGTTCAACAATTTTTCCAGTTTTTTCGCGGCTTCCACATTGCCAGAAAGTGACTGAAATTGCGACCAATAGCAGCGCTATGGCGGTGAAAGATCGTGATGGCATGGCTTTGGGTTTGGAGTGTGATGGTTTATGTAACAAACCTAATTGATTTTTATCAATCACACAATGAAGCAGCAAAAAATTTCCCCGAAAGGGTAAAAAAGGGAAGAAACCAGAAACACCAGAACCTTTAAATTTCCTTGAAAAATATGCGGAAGCGCTTGTAAACCTTCCCATCAATTCGGTCGCACATTGCACGCATGCGGGAGTTGTGCTCCAGTATGAGGTGGCTGTCGATGGTTTTCATCCCGGCTTTTATAGCCGACTCCAATAGCCTCATGCTCATAAGGGAGTCAAGTCCCTTGCCACGATACTCTTCCTTTACGGCGCCAAGCAGCAAGGTCAGCATTTTGGTACGTCGGCTTTCACTCAGGATATAAGACCATCCGAAGGGAAACAACCGTCCTTGCGCACGTTTAATCCCCTGGCTGAGTTCGGGCATACTCACGACAAAACCAAGGGGTTCACCATCCTCCTTGGAAATTACTTTAACAAAGCGTGGGTCGAGTATTGGCAAATAGCGATCGGCCAATTCCTGCATTTCTTTTTCTTCAAGGGGAATAAAGCCGTAAATATGGGTAAAGGTTACATTTACAAGCCTGAAAACAGGTACGATCCAGGGACGCAACTCC
>JAWLCS010000020.1:0-16236 GCA_041687035.1 Bacteroidales bacterium | reverse complement strand
GAAAAGGATTTGTTCTTTTTCGGGCTGAAGAAATTCCATTCATCCATATAGATGGGAGGAACCCATCTTTCATGGCCCTTATGAATCTTTTCCGGAAGGTAAATAAAGGTAATGAGGTCCTTTTTGCCGTTGAGTTCGCGTACTTCTATGGCCATGTGGAAAGAATTGGGGGGAAATAAGTCCGAAAATTAAGAAAACAATTGATTGCTTCGTCAAATACCGGAAACTATCTTACGCCCATGAAACTCCCGGGCATTGGGAATCAAGTCCTTAAGCTCATTAATATTTTTGTGGGTTACCTTGCCGGCCACAATCACCTTGGGTTTCCCTTCCGACCTTTCAATAAGTTGGGTTAGCAGTTCAGAAGCTTCCAGTGCGGTTGCTTTGCCGCCGGATGTCAACAGTCGGTTTACACCGGTTTTTTTCAAATCTTCCAATGCCCTGAAAAGGTCGGGGCAATTGTCGAATGCCTTATGAAAAGTAACCTGCATTGGACTTGCTAATTCCACCAGTTTCTTTGTTCGTTCCACATCAACTTCCCCTTCAGAGGTAAGGAGTCCAAATACCACCCCGTGGCAGCCCATTTCTTTGAGCAGTTCAATGTCCATTTGCATCAACTTAAATTCGGCATCAGAATACACGAAGTTGCCGCCGCGGGGACGCACCATGGCCATGATGGGGATATTCAGGGTGTCTAAAACTGCTTCCGTAAGCGCTACAGGCGGTGTGATTCCGCCTAGGTCAAGATGATCGCAAAGCTCAATGCGATGAGCACCGTTTTTTTCGGCAGCCACGGCCTGCTCATAGGTTTCTACGCAAGCTTCCAGAATAACTCTTGGTTGGTTTTTCATTTTTTTATACTTTCGGAACGGCATTCCAAAAGTAATTCAATAATCATAAACTTAGTACTATGATCAATCGGCGGCGTTTCATTTTTCAGTCGCTCAGCTTCGGTGCTGGTGTTAGCTTACTGGGTCTTACCTCATGCGCCCGTTCAAAGGGGCCGGCAAGAACCATCAAAGACCAACCTGTTGTTATTTCCACATGGAAGCATGGCCTTGCCGCCAACGAGGCAGCCTGGAAAATACTGACAAAAGGCGGCCGCGCCCTGGATGCAGTGGAAGCCGGGGTGCGGGTTTCGGAAGTCGACCCGGAGGTAATGAGCGTGGGATATGGCGGTCATCCCGACCGCGAAGGGCGCGTTACCCTCGATGCCTGCATCATGGACGAGAAAGGCAATGCCGGCGCAGTGGGGTTCCTGGAACACATCATGCATCCCATATCAGTGGCCCGTTTGGTGATGGAGAAGACTCCCCACGTGATGCTTTCAGGACAAGGCGCACTCGACTTTGCCCTGGCCAACGGGTTTGCAAAGGAAAATTTGCTTACTGACAAGGCAAAGGCCCTGTGGGAAGAATGGCTTGTTGATGCGAAGTACAAACCGGTGATCAACATCGAGAACCACGACACCATAAGCATGATTGCCATTGATGGCGCCGGCGACATTTCTGGCGCATGCACCACCAGCGGAATGGCCTACAAAATGCACGGTCGCATTGGCGACTCGCCTATCATTGGCGCCGGGCTGTTTTGCGACAATGAAGTAGGCGGAGCTGCAGCCACAGGTCAAGGCGAAATGGTTATGAAAACCTTGGGGAGTTTCCTCATTGTTGAATTAATGCGTAACGGTGCCAGTCCTCAGGAAGCCTGCGAGGAGGCCGTCATGCGCATTGTAAAAAAAATACCCGATTACGATGAATACCAGATTGGCTACATTGCCATTGATAAAGGTGGAAATATTGGAGCCTATTGCCTGCATCCTGGTTTTGACTATGCCCTGACCCGGCAGGGCAAAACCACCCTGACGGATGCACCCAGCTTTTTAAAATCATAAGATTGTTGAAAAAAAGAACCTGACGGAGAAAATCTTTTTGTCTATAAATTTTGATTTCTGAATTTTTATTTGTAATATTAGGGGTTTAAAAGACGTTCTTACTTTAGTTTTCGACAAATAAAAAAACCTCTCCATATGAAATCCCTTTTAAAAGAAGCCTGGGAGCACGGTTATGCGTCCTTGAAAGAATACACAGCCTGGCTGGAAACACTGAAAAAAGAACCTCCGGGTGGCACAACTTACGCCTCGCCCTCCGATGAACCCGACCTTGTCGAGCTGGAAGAAAACCTAAGGATTGTGTTACCCAGCGATATGGAGCCTGAGTTCGGAATTTAAATCACTCAAATACTGGCAGAATCTACCAGTATCATGATTGACCGCGATGGGACATTCACCTTCCCCGAAAGGGTTGCATTAAATCCGGGCGTGCTTACCCCCTTCTCGTTTACTTCATATTTTGTAGCCACCACACGCCAGTCGCCCTCGGGCAGATCGGCTTCGACCCTGCTGCCATCGGCATTGTAAAACACCACAATGTTTTTCCATGCGTCGCCATTGGCATTGTTGCCAATATGAAAACCAACTAACAGGGGGTGCTCCAAATCAAAGAAACTGAGGTGTTTCTGAACCATTTCGGTGGTTGGCATCCTGAAAGCCGGGTGGTTTTTGCGCAGGGCCACCATGTCGCGGTAGAACTCAAAAACATCATAGTATTCGGCTTTGTTGGTCCACACCAGCTGGTTGATGCTGTCGGGCAGGTTGTAGCTGTTATGTTCGCCAAACTTGGTGCGCACAATCTCTTCGCCTGCATGCAGGAAAGCCACGCCCTGAGCGGTTAGTACAATGCCGTTGGCAAACTTCTGTATGTCGAGCATATCCTGCTTGCTGCAATCGTGGCAGGTAAATACGGTCTTGTCCCACAGCACCGGATTGTCGTGGCATGTCACGTAGGTAATGGTTTTCAGCGGATGGTCGGCATAAGGTGCATCGGAATAGTTCACAGCGGCGTAGTCGATCTGCGGGTGCTTGGTCGAAGCCACCACACCGAACTTTATGGTTTCTTTAACCCCTACCCGGCCTACCATAAATCCCTGATCCTTTTCGTCGTACCAATGACCGCGAATGCCGTCGCGAATGTCGTCGCTAAACACGGCTACGCCATCGAGCCGGGCAGCATGGGCTTTTATGGCGCGATCTTCGAGCGGCAAGGGCGTGTCGCCGGCAGTCCAGCCTTCGCCATAAAGGAAAATGTTGGGATCGATCTTGTCCATTTCCTCTCGAATCAGGTTCAAGGTTTCAATGTCGTGCAGCCCCATTAGGTCGAAACGGAAACCATCAATGCGATATTCGTTTGCCCAGTGGCGCAGCGATTCTATCATAAATTTCCGCATCATGGGCTTTTCTGAGGCCGTTTCGTTGCCGCAGGAGGCTCCATCCGAAAAACTGCCATCTTCCCAGCGGCGGAAAAAATATCCGGGCACCAGCTGCTCAAAGGGCGACCCAACGGCATCAAACATATGATTGTAAACCACGTCCATAATTACCCGAATACCCGCA
This sequence comes from Bacteroidales bacterium, assembly GCA_041687035.1. GTDB lineage: Bacteria > Bacteroidota > Bacteroidia > Bacteroidales > UBA7960 > UBA7960. The sequence continues at coordinate 12,785 of JAWLCS010000020.1, read as the reverse complement.
TTGTGCAAGGCTTGTACCATTTGCTTAAACTCTTTTATTCGCACGCGGCCATCAAAGGGATCAGTTGAATAAGATCCTTCCGGGGCGTTATAGTTTTTCGGGTCGTAACCCCAGTTAAATTGAGGTTCATCAAGGCGGGTTTCGTCAACGGTAAAGAAATCATACACCGGAAGCAAATGCACGTGAGTAATCCCCAGTTCAACCAGGTGATCGACCATGGTGGGCAGGCCTTGGGGGCTTTTGGTTCCCCTTTCGGTGAAAGCCAAAAATTTGCCGGGATACTCAGAGCCCGAGCTGGGGTGTATGCTAAAGTCGCGCACATGAATTTCCCATATTACGATATCGGCATGGCTTGCCAGGTGCGGGCGCACGTCGTTGTCCCAGCCTTCGGGGTTGGTTTCGCTGAAGTCGACAATCATACCGCGGTTGCCGTTCACTCCCACAGCCCAGGCCCAGGGGTCAGGTACTTCCCTGTTCCAGGCGTCGTCAAAGCGGGCCTGGAAGGTGTAATAGCGGTTCTTCCAGTCGCCTTCCAGCACCATCAGCCAAGTGCCATCGCGGTCTTTCTCCATATTGAAGGTTTCCAGCAACTGGCCCTCATGGCCTTGGTCATATATGCGCAAAACCACTTCGTTGGCCGCAGGGGCCCAGATCTTGAAAGTAGTTTGTTCGGCAGTCCAGGTGACGCCCAGATCATGGCCAGTGTAAATTGGATGGGTCTCCTGCCCGGCTTGGGGCTTGCAGCTTACAAAAGTCATTGCAGTAATAAATAAAATAACAAACAGACGAGTTTTCATATCCCCGGCATTTTGATTAAGAAGGCAAAAATACGGTTTTTTGGTTTATCCAGCAGTTTATCATTCAGCAATATGACCTGGCAATTATCAGTTATTCACTTAATAATAATAACGGAAATTTTAATATATTTACCGATTACACTGAATATCTGCACTATAAAACCATAGCAACTGATTTTTCATAATCTTAAAACTCAAAACCCATGAAAACTCAATTCTTTGTTTTAAGTTTTCTGCTTTTTTTATTTGCCGGACAAACCCTTTTTGCCCAGCAAACAGAAGAAAAGTCCCCCGTTTACCGAATTGAAACTGCCGACCGTAATGTTTTTACTGGAACGATTGTATCTGAAACCGACGAAGCCATTGTGCTGCGGACCGAGAACTTAGGTGACATTACTATCCTGAAAAGAAATATTGTACGGCAAACCCTGGTTTCCGGCGGTGGCAAAAGCGAAAACCTTCATGGCAATCGCTATTTTGTGCTTTCCAACAGTCTGGGCATTCCAAAAGGGAGCGGATACTACCAGAATTCCTGGATTTTCTTTAACCAGGCTCATTACGGAATAACCAACAACATTTCCATTGGTGCCGGTATTATCCCGCTGTTCCTTTTTGCGGGCACAGCCTCACCCATTTGGGTAGTACCATCCGTTAGCATCCCTGTTTCCAGGGATAATTTTTCACTTGGTGCCAACGCTATTATTGCCACCATTGTTGGAGCAGATGCAGATGGAGCTGCTGGTTTTCTGACCTTTACCGCAACCCTGGGTAATCGCAATAACAACCTCAACCTGGGACTTGGCTACGGTTTTATTGATGATAACTGGGCTCAAAGCCCGCTGATTTCCATTAGCGGTATGCTGCGTACAGGACAACGTCATTACCTTTTAACCGAAAACTACTTTGTAACTGACGTGGACGCTTTTAACCTGCTTTCCTTTCTTGGCGGCCGGTTTGATTTCAGAGCACTGAGCCTCGACTACGGGCTGCTAATCCCCATGATTGAAGGCCTGGATGATTTTGTGGCAGTACCCTGGCTAAGTATTGCCATACCTTTTGGCCAACGATAGCAAATTTCGCGGCCCATTTGGCAAAACTTTCCTAATTTAGCCGGCAATAATTCTGAATCTGTTGCCGTGCGAAAATTTTCTGTTTATCTGCTGTTTCTGTTTATCGTATCAGGCATTTCCTGTCCTGTTGCAGCTGCCGATCCTCCCGAGGCCCGCAGCCAGTTTCCTTATGCGTTGCTTTCTGCCGACAGCCTCGACATGGGATACCTTCAACCAGGAAGCCAGGCCCAGGGCACACTGACCATCACCAATGCCGGGCGTTACGATTTGGTTATTTCGAGGGTGCGCAGCTCTTGCGGACTGCTGATCACCACCTGGCCTGCACAGCCGCTTAAACCCGGTGAGCAGGGCACCATCTCCTTTCGTTACGACACCACTCGCCCGGGTAGCTTTACACGCAATATTGTCATACATACCAACGCCTGGCAGAAAAATATCATCATTCCCATAAAGGGAGAGGTATTGCCTGCAAACACAAAACCCTCCGACTAAACTAGAGAAAAGACAGATTAAAGTCTTTTGAATATTTTTAGGAAATCAGTAAAATATTTGGGAACTTTGCCCTGCAAAACCAAGGTTAAAATCTAGTTATCAACCAAATAAATACAATCTTTTATGCCCAACATTTCTGAAAAGGGACGTCTGATGCCCGAAAGCCCTATCCGCAAGCTGGTACCATATGCCGACCAGGCAAAAAAGCGCGGCACCAAGGTGTTTCACCTCAACATAGGCCAGCCTGATATTCCCACCCCCCAGAGCATGATTGATGCCATGCACCATCTCGACATTAAAGTGATTGAATACAGCCACTCGGCAGGTATTCTCTCTTACCGCGAAAGCATGTGCAAATATTACGAAAAGCATGGCATTCATGTAACGCCCGATCAGATCATAGTAGGCGCAGGCGCTTCCGAAGCAATTCTTTTTGCGGTGCAGACCTGCCTCAACCCCGGCGATGAGATCATCATTCCTGAGCCATTCTATGCCAACTACAACGGTTTTGCCACCAGCGCCGGCGTGAAGGTGAAGCCCATTATCTCGAGCATCGAAAGTGGGTTTGCCCTTCCTCCCATTTCTGAATTTGAAAAAGCCATCACTCCTGCCACCAAAGCCATTATGGTGTGCAACCCCAACAACCCCACCGGTTACCTTTATTCGCGCGAAGAGCTTGAAACCCTGCGTGAGATCGTGCTGAAGCATGACCTTTTCCTTTTTGCCGACGAGGTGTACCGCGAATTTTGCTATGATGGTACTACCCATTTCTCGGTGCTTAATCTGGAAGGTTTGGAGAATCATGTGGTGCTTTTCGACTCGGTGTCGAAGCGCTACAGTGCCTGCGGCGTGCGTATCGGCGCCATGATTTCGCGCAACAAAGAAGTAATGAGTACTGCTATGAAATTTGCCCAGGCACGACTGAGCCCGCCCTCGCTGGGACAGATCGCTGCCGAAGCCGCCATGGCCACCCCCGACAGCTACTTTGTGGAGGTGATCGAGGAGTACAAATCGCGCCGCGACACAGTTGTAGAAGGCATGAACAAGATACCCGGCGTGATGTGTCCCAATCCTAAAGGCGCTTTTTATGTAACGGCACGCCTGCCCATCGACAACAGCGACAAGTTTTGCCAGTGGCTGCTCGAGTCGTTTGAATTTGAAAAGCAAACCGTTATGCTGGCCCCCGCCACAGGTTTCTATTCAACCCCCGGCGCCGGCATGAAGGAAGTACGTATCAGCTACGTGCTAAACGTGGAAGACCTGAAAACATCAATTAAAGTGCTCGAAGAAGCCCTGAAGGTTTACCCCGGACGCACAATCTAAGTTAATTTCTCAAGCAGGGACAGGTTGCAACTCAGAACAAGTGGGGACAGGTCGCAACTCAAAACAAGTGGGGACAGGTCACGACCTGTCCCCACTTACTTACCTACTTTCCCTTTCAGAAATTTCCCGGTATAAGAGCTTTCGCACTTCACCAATTCCTCTGGTGTGCCTTCAAACACCAGGTTTCCGCCTCCCTCGCCACCTTCGGGGCCCAGGTCGATGATCCAGTCGGCGCTTTTGATCACTTCGGGGTTGTGCTCAATAATCACGAGTGAGTGGCCGTTCTCAATCAAAGCGTTGAAAGCCAACAGCAGTTTGTTTATGTCGTGAAAATGCAAGCCGGTGGTGGGTTCGTCGAAAATAAAGAGTGTTTTTTCGGTGGTGATGCCTTTGGTGAGGAATGATGCAAGTTTAATGCGCTGCGCCTCGCCCCCGCTAAGGGTGCTGCTGGGCTGCCCCAGGCGCACATAACCCAGACCCACATCGGCCAAAGGCTGCAGCCTGGCAGCAATACGTTTGCAGACGTTGCAGTGTTTTTTTGCGGCATTAAAAAATTCTATGCCATCATCAACGGTAAGTTCCAGAATATCGGTAATGGTCTTTCCTTCGAATGCCACATCCAGGATCTCTTCGCGAAAGCGCTTTCCTTTGCAGCTTTCGCATACCAGGCTAATGTCGGCCATAAACTGCATTTCTATCTTCACATGGCCATCGCCTTCGCATTCGGGGCAGCGCCCGCCTTCAATGTTGAAGGAGAAAAAGCCGGGCGTATACCCTCTTGTTTTGGCCAGGGGCTGGTCGGCGTAAAGGCTGCGGATGTCGTCGTAAGCCTTGAGATAGGTAACAGGGTTGGAGCGCGACGACTTGCCAATGGGGTTCTGGTCGATGTATTCCACTTCGGCAATGCTTTTCAGGTCGCCTTCAAGGGCATCGAACTGTCCAGTACGTTCGCCATAGCCGCCGTATAGCTTTTTCAGGGCGGGGAACAGAATGGTTTTCACCAGCGAGGTTTTTCCCGAGCCACTCACCCCGGTTACTACCGTCATGACCTTCAAGGGAACTTTTACATCAAAGCCCTTCAGGTTGTGTTGCCTCACCCCTTTCAATTCAATAAACTCTTTCCACCGGCGGCGGCTCTTGGGGAGCGAAATCTCCAGTTTACCGGTAAGGTATTTTGCAGTGAGGCTGGTTTTGTGCTTTAAAAGGTCTTCGAACGGCCCCTGAAACACAATCTCTCCGCCATGGCTTCCCGCCAAGGGACCTATATCGACCATTTGATCGGCGGCCCGCATTATGTCTTCGTCGTGCTCCACCACAATAACGGTGTTGCCCACATCGCGCAGTTTTTTCAACACTTCAATCAGGCGGTGGGTGTCGCGCTGGTGCAAGCCAATGCTTGGTTCGTCGAGAATGTACATGGAGCCTACCAGGCTGCTGCCCAGCGAGGTGGCCAGGTTAATGCGCTGCGACTCGCCACCCGACAGTGAGTTCGACAGGCGGTTCAGGGTGAGGTAACCCAGGCCCACATCAGTAAGGAAAGAGAGGCGGCCGTTGATCTCGACCAGGAGGCGCCTCGACACCTCGCGCTCATGCGGATCGAGGGTAATGGTCTGAAAGAACCTGGCAAGGCGGTCAATGGGCATCAGCACCAGGTCGGTAATGGACTTTCCGGCAACTTTCACATAATTGGCATCCTTGCGCAGACGCGTGCCCTGACATTCGGAACAGACCGTTTTCCCGCGGTAACGCGAAAGCATTACACGGTATTGAATTTTATAAGTATTGGCCTCCACCATTTTAAAAAACTCATTGAGGCCATCGAAGTGGAGGTTGCCGGTCCACAGCAGCTCTTTCTGCTCCTGGCTCAGCTGGTAAAAAGGTTTATGTATCGGGAAGTCGAATTTATACGCATTTTTCAACAGCGCTTCGTTCCATTGCCCCATTTTCTCACCTTTCCAGCAGACAATGGCACCTTCGTAAATGCTCAGGCTTTTGTTGGGAATAACAAGGTCGGGGTCGATGCCAATAACGCTGCCAAAGCCTTCGCATACCTTACAGGCTCCGAAGGGATTGTTGAAGGTAAAAAGGTTGGCCGAAGGCTCTTCGAAAGTTATCCCGTCCAGCTCAAAGCGGTTCGAAAAGTACATTTGCCGTTTCTGTTCCGAAAGATCGTATTCGAGCAGGCATTCACCCTCGCCTTCAAAAAATGCAGTTTGCACCGAATCGGCTGCCCGTGAGGGTAAGTCGCTGTCTTCGGCGCGCGCGCTAAAGCGGTCGACTACCACGCAAGGTTTTTTCATTACGGGAATATCGTGCAGGCCGGGCAACACCTCCTCAATACGTTTCACCTCGTCGTTGAGCATAATACGCGAAAACCCCTGCTGCATCAAAATGCCAAGCTGCTGGTCGAGCGAGCGTCCTGGCTTCAGGTTAATAGGTGCAAGCACTACCACCATGGTGTCTTCAGGCAGAGCAAGAATATGGTCTACCACATCGGTAACCGAATGCCGCATCACCTGGTTGCCAGACACCGGCGAATAAGTCTTACCGATTCTGGCAAAAAGCAGCTTCAGGTATTCGTAAACCTCGGTGGAAGTGCCTACGGTAGAGCGGGGATTGCGCGTGTTAACCTTTTGCTCGATGGCGATGGCCGGCGAAATACCTTTGATATAATCGACCTCTGGCTTGTGCATGCGCCCCAAAAACTGCCTGGCGTAAGAGCTCAGGCTCTCCACATAGCGGCGCTGCCCCTCGGCGTAAAGGGTATCGAAAGCCAGCGACGACTTGCCCGAGCCCGAAAGACCGGTTATCACCACCAGGCTGTTGCGCTCAAGGGCCACATCCACATTCTTGAGGTTGTGAACCCGCGCACCTTTTATTATTACATAATGCTTCGGATCGAACGAACTTACAGGAGGGCTTGCACTCATTTCAGAAAAAAATAACTTGCAAAGTTAAGCTTTTAATCCTTCTGCCCCAAGCCATCAATAGTCATCATTTTTTTAACCGGCTCATTTCCTGGCCAACGGAATTGATATTTTGTATAAATATTTCTTTGTACCTTGCAATGCTTTTCCTGCAAAAAAAGGCAAAGCCAAACAAACCAGAAAAACCGAAAAGCTATGATGAAGGAGAATTTGACAGAATTTATCAGCGGCAGTATTCGCAAGAACTGGGAGCTGAAATCGATGACGGATTATAAGGGAGAGAGCCTTACCTTTAAGGAGGTTGCCACTCGCATTGCACGCCTGCACGTCCTGTTCGAGACTTTTGGCCTGCAAAGGGGCGACAAGGTGGCCCTTATCGGGAAGAACTCGGCCAACTGGGGCGTAACCTTCTTGGGTACCATCACTTACGGTGCGGTCATTGTTCCAATATTGCCCGACTTTAAGCCCAACGATGTGCACCATATCACCAACCACTCCGATTCGGTGCTCATGTTTGCCGCCGATTCCATTTTTGATAGCCTGGAGCTTGAAGAGATGAAAGACCTGCAAGGCGCTTTCTCTTTGCAAGACTTCTCTTTGCTTGCCTGCGGTAAGAACAAAGACTGTGAAAAGATTTCCGCGAAAGCGCAAAAGGCCTTCCAGGAAAAATACCCGAATGGCCTCAAACCCGAAGATGCCAATTACGAACCTATCCCTAATTCGGAGTTGGCCGAGATCAGTTACACCTCGGGAACCACCGGATTTACCAAGGGCGTAATGATTCATCATAACAGCCTTACAGCCAACGTGGTGTATGCCAACAATAATATGCCCCTGGAGCCAGGCGACAAAATTGTTTCGTTTTTACCCTTGGCCCACACCTACGGCTGTGCTTTCGAATTCCTATGGCCATTTACCCTGGGCTGCCACGTCACCTTTCTTACCAAAACCCCCAGCCCGGCAATTATTCTACAGGCTTTCAAAGAAGTCAGGCCGCGGCTGGTTCTGTCGGTGCCCCTGGTTATCGAAAAGATATACAAAAAGCAGTTGCTGCCCGTTATCAGCAAGCCCAGCATGAAGGTGTTGCTCAACACACCTGTTATTAACAATGTGATCAAGAAAAAAATCCGCGAAAAACTAAGCACGGCCTTTGGCAACAACTTCCACGAAGTGGTGATTGGCGGTGCGGCGCTGAACAAGGACGTAGAGATTTTCTTTAACAAGATCAAGTTTCCGTTTAGCATTGGCTATGGCATGACCGAATGCGGGCCACTGATAAGCTACGCCAACTGGGACAAGACCCGCTTGGGCTCGGCCGGAAAACTGGTGGACAACATGGAGGTGAAGATCGATAGTACCGACCCCTACAACGAAGTGGGCGAGATCATGGTACGGGGCGAAAATGTGATGTTGGGCTACTTTAAAAATTCAGAAGCCACAAAAGCGGCCCTCGACAAGGATGGATGGTTGCATACCGGCGATCTGGGCGTGATCGACAAGGATAACTTCATTTACATTAAGGGCCGCAGCAAGAGCATGATACTGGGTGCTTCGGGGCAAAACATCTACCCTGAAGAGATTGAAAATAAATACAACAACATGCCTTATGTGCAGGAAGCTTTGGTAGTGGAAAAGAACGGACAACTGGTTGCCCTGATATACCCTGACATGGAAGCTGCCAACAAGGACGGACTGGGCGAGGCCCAGGTAAACGAAATTATGGAGGGGCACCGCAAGCACCTTAACCACGAGTTGCCCAACTTCATGAGCGTGAGTCGTATTAAGATTGTTCCCGAAGAGTTTGAGAAAACGCCCAAAAGAAGCATCAAACGCTTCCTTTACACGGTTGAAGAGTAAACTGGCGGAAAGTCATTAAATTTTGAAATGAGGCTTGCATTGATTTTTTCAGTGTTAGCCTCATTTCTTTAGGGGAAAACACCTGTATAAATCTCGTAATTACAATTGGTTTTCTGGTTGAAGATTAACATACCTTTATCGACAGAAATTTTTTATGTTAAAAATACAAAAAAACATTTTTTTCTTGAATGCTGAAAAAAATTACCCTATATTTGTTCTGCTCTTCAAAAAACGCTTGATGTCTAACTAAAAATGGAGGATTGATTATCGCATAGACGTTTACTCTTGTTCTTAAATATCAGGAGGCATTTATTATGAATGACCGCATAATCAGCGATCAGGAGTTAATACGTCAGTTCATTAACGGTGATCACACTTCGCTCGAAGAATTAGTAAAACGGCATCAGCGAAAAGTCTTTTCTTACATTCTTCTTATTGTAAAAGACAAACATCTGGCCGAAGATATTTTTCAGGACACCTTCATTAAGGTGATAAACACCTTGCGTGCAGGTGCCTACAACGAAGAAGGCAAGTTTCTACCTTGGGTAATGCGCATAGCGCACAACCTGATTATCGACTTCTTCCGCAAGTCGAAACGCATGCCTTTTATCGAAAACAGCGAGGAATACGACCTGTTCGAGACCCTAAAGGTATATGAAGAAACCATTGAAGACAAAATGATTATTGCGCAGATTCATAATGATGTGCAAAGGCTGGTGGAATACCTGCCCGAAGAACAGAAAGAGGTGTTGAAAATGCGGCATTACAAGGACATGAGTTTTAAGGACATTGCCGAGCAAACTAATGTTAGCATCAATACCGCCCTTGGACGCATGCGCTATGCCCTGATCAACCTCAGGAAAATGGTGAATGAAAAAGAGATTATCCTTACACGATAAGTAAATGTTATTTCTATTTGCTAAAACCGGGAATTTTCCCGGTTTTTTTGTCTGTTAACCTTACCTTTGCACCCTGCCTTTTTTCAAACCACCCATGCTCATTAAAGAAAACCATTCCTTAAAACACTTCAACACCTTTGGCATTGATGTTTCGGCCAGGTATTTTGTCGAAGTGGAAACCCCGGAAGAACTTCGTTTGGTGTTCCAACGCTTTCCAGCCGAAACCACCCCCCATCTGCTGCTGGGAGGAGGAAGCAACCTGCTTTTCACCGCCGATTATGAGGGGCTGGTGGTCAAAATCAATTTAAAGGGCATTGAAGTAGTTGAAGAAAACGAAGGCGAAGTGGTGGTTAAAGCCGCCGCAGGCGAAGATTGGGACCATTTTGTAAATTTCTGCGTGGTGCATGGCTATGGCGGACTTGAAAATCTTTCGCTTATCCCGGGGCAGGTGGGCAGCAGCCCCATACAAAACATTGGCGCTTATGGTGTGGAAGTAAAAGATTGCTTTGAAAGCCTTGAGGCTTATGATAAAAGCAACGGAAAGCTTCTGATATTCTCCACGGAAGCCTGCCATTTTGGCTACCGCGACAGCATTTTTAAGCGGGAAGCCAAGGGTAAATATGTGATCCTTTCGGTAAATTTCCGTCTTCGCAAAAAAGATCATGTGCTTAAGCTTGGTTACGGAGCCATTCAAGCCGAGTTGCAGCAGCGTGGTGTTTTGCAACCCACCATTGCCGATGTGCGCGAGGTGGTTTGCGCCATACGCCGCAGCAAGTTGCCCGACCCAGCCGTTACGGGCAATGCCGGCAGCTTTTTCAAAAACCCGTTAGTAGACCTACCAACCTTCGAGCGCCTCAAAGCTGCATTTCCTGGCCTGGTGGCCTTCCCCGACAAGAGCGGCATGAAAATAGCGGCCGGATGGCTCATTGAACAAGCCGGTTGGAAGGGCTACCGCGAAGGCGATGCCGGCGTGCATCCCTTGCAGGCACTGGTGCTGGTTAACCATGGAAAAGCAAAAGGGATGGAGTTGGCAGCACTTTCAGAAAAAATAAAGGCCTCAGTAAAAGAATTGTTTGGTTTGGAGCTGGAAACAGAAGTGAACATTATCTGACAGAAAAAGGAAAGAAAATGTTTATTCAGACAATATTTGCACATAATTTTTCGTAAATTGGCGTGCATTCAGAGCTGAATCATAAAACAATGGATAATAACAAGTCTATATTTAAAAAGATCGAATATTATGGTGGGCTGGTCACCTTGGCCCTGCTGGCTTTTCGCTTTTTATTTGGCACGGCCCTCAACGGCCTGCTGATCACCGCCCTGGCACTTATGGCCATCTATTACATGTGGTTCGGGTTCTTTATCTTCAACCAGGTTTCCCTGCGCGACTTGGCTACTCCAAAATCACGCAGCAAGTTCACCCCTTTCATGTTAGCTTCGGGCATTCTTATGGGGCTCATCTATTCGTTTTGCACCATTGCCATTATTTATGGCATTTATTTTTACCAGGGCATGAATTTCATGCTGGCAACCGGCTTCTTCTTCGTGGTTTTTGCCACCAGTTTCACCCTGGTGTACCATCGCCTTAACAGGCAGAATGCACCCTACCTGAGGCAGTTTTACCGCCGTTCGGCCATACTGGGACTGTTTTGTCTGTTTATGTGGATCACACCCGTCGACGCCCGCCTGCAACTGCTCTTTCGCAAGCATCCCGACTTCATTGAAGCTTTCAAGAATTACCGTAACAACCCCGACGACCCGCAGGCCGAAGAACGCCTTAAGACTGCCAGGAGCCTATTCAGGTAGGCCCGACTACTGCATTATTTCATTGGTGATTTAAACTATCCTCCTGCAAGTTCAGTGTCAATAAAGAGGACACTCCCATACCCTCTCCGCTGGCTAGCGGACGGGTCGGGTCAAAAAAACGCCAATAAAATTTGATTTACGTTGTAACAACTACTTCAATTTTAAGGCTTTAATGATGCCTTCGATCTTTTTTTCGAGCTGGTCATTCACCTTTTCAAAATCTGCGGCTTTGATGAGCTTTCCTTTTGCCCCAAAATAAAACTTGATCTTAGGCTCGGTGCCTGAAGGCCGCATGGTAATTTTGCTGCCATCTTCAAGGAAAAACTGAAGGACATTGGATTTGGGCAGGTCAATCGGTTTTTCGGTCTTGGTAAGGAAGTCATGGCTGATGGAGGTGCCATAGTCTTTCAGTTCCACCACCCTGATTCCGTTCATTTCCCTGGGCGGATTCCTGCGGAAGCCTTCCATCATGGCCTGAATCTCTTCCAGTCCGGCTTTTCCCTTTTTGGTAATATAGATCAGTTTTTCGAGAAAGAAACCATACTCAACATAAATATCGATCAGCATTTCGTAAAGGCTCTTACCCTGCTCACGTGCCCAGGCTGCGGTTTCAGCCACAAAGCAACACGAAATGATGGCGTCCTTGTCGCGCACGTAGTCGCCCACCAGGTAGCCATAGCTTTCTTCGCCACCCGCAATAAAGGTCTTTTTACCTTCCAGCTCACGTATAATCTCAGCAATAAATTTAAAGCCAGTAAGCACATCGAAGCATTCCACGCCCTGCTTCTCAGCAATCCTTTTAAGCAGTTCGCTGGTAACAATGGTCTTCACAATATATTCCTGACCAGTAAGCTTGTTCTTTTCTTTCCACTGCTGCAGAATATAGCTGATCATCAGTGAGGCGGTTTGGTTACCGTTGAGCAGCACATAATCGCCCCAGAGGTCTTTCACGGCTATCCCAACCCTGTCGGCATCGGGATCGGTGGCCATTACCAGCTCGGCATCCACTTCGCGGGCCTTGTCGAGGGCCATTTTCAGGGCGGCGGGTTCTTCAGGATTGGGCGAATGCACCGTAGGGAAGTCGCCACTGGTAACATCCTGTTCGGGCACGTTATATACTTTTTCGAAGCCAAAAGCTTTGAGGGCAGCCGGGGCCAGCTTTACGGCCGTGCCATGTATTGGCGTGAAAACGATCTTAAGGTCACTATGCTTTTGGTTGTTTTCGGGCGCAAGCGAGTAAGCTACCATGCGATCCAGGTAAAGGCGATCCATTTCTTCGCCCAGCATCTCAATGTTATTTTCAACACGGCCAAAGCCTACCTGGTCCACAGAAGTGATTTTCTGCACCTCCTTGATCACGTTTACATCATGCGGAGCCACCAACTGCCCGCCATCGTCCCAGTAAACCTTGTAGCCGTTATATTCTTTGGGGTTGTGCGAGGCGGTAATCACAATGCCGCTCTGGCAATTTTTCTCCCTCACGGCGAAGCTCAGCTCAGGTGTAGGTCGAAGCCCCTCGAAAAGATATACCTTCATGCCGTTGGCCGAAAGAATCTCGGCAGAAATCTCAGCAAAGTAGGCGCTGTTGTTACGGCAATCGTGAGCAATAGCCAC
>JAWLCS010000019.1:58941-63628 GCA_041687035.1 Bacteroidales bacterium | reverse complement strand
CACCACAGGCAGTTCAAGGGGCAGCCCTTGAAGAAGACCGTGCTGCGAATGCCGGGTCCATCGTGAACCGAGTATCTTCGTATGTCGAATAGGATTCCGCTGGACATTTTTTTCTTCGTATTTCTGTTCAGTTTTGCATTAGCCACGAAAACACAAACCTGCCTGCCCTCCACAGGCGGGTAAACCGGCAGGCAGGAACACGAAATTTTATAAAAGTAAAATATTGACTTTCAATTTTTTGTGTTCCTTTGAACTTTCGTGATTTTGTGGCTATTGGTTTAATTTTTAAACCATATCATTTGGTCGCTTTTATTAAAACAAAGGTAACATATTGACCTGAAACCTTCGCTTATTTACCACTGTCTTGCTAATATAGTATGCAATTTGGTTAATTCTGGCAAAGGGCTGATCTTAACTAAACCCTATTTTTGATGTCATGAAGAAATTATATATGCTTGCAGTTCTGGCAATGCTTTTTGCTGGCTGCTCAAAGAAAATACTCATTACGGAAGCGCATTACGAAAGAGCCGAAACCTTTTTGCAGCCCAACCTCAGCAAACTGGTTTACCACCTGAATGTTCAGCCCAACTGGCTGGCTGACAGCACCGGCTTCTGGCATCTGACCCAAACCCGCGAAGGGAAGCGGTTTTTCCTGACCAGCCTGAAGGAACAAACCACCCGTGAGGCCTTTGATCACCAGCAGCTTGCAAGCCTACTTGCCGGCGAATCAGGGAAACCGGTGGATGCGGCCGATCTTCCTTTCAGCAGGATCACCATCAAGGAAAACCGTAACATTGAATTCACCTTTGACGATACGCCCTGGCAATTTGACCCCAATGCCGGAGAATTGAAGCGCCTTGAGAAAAGGGAAGAAAAGCTACAGGGTATTTCGCCCGATGGACGTTACCAGGCATTTGCCAAAGATTACAACCTGTTTGTTCGCCACCTGGAAACAGGGGAGGAGCAGCAACTCAGCTATGGTGGCAAACACCAGTACGAATATGCCAATACCTATGCCTGGTCAGATATTATGGTGGGCGAGGGCGGTGACCGACCCGAAAACTTCTTTGTGAGCTGGTCGCCCAACTCCCGTAAACTACTCACCTACATCACCGACCTGAGCAAAGCAGAAAAAATGTACCTGCTCGATTTTTCGGTCGATTCTCTTTTCAGGCCAAGGCTGCTGAGTTATTACCGGGGCTCACCGGGCGATACCACGGTGGTTTATAACATCCCGGTGATTTTTGACCTTGAAACAGGCGCCGAAACAACTATTGATGTTGCGCCCTTACCGCATTTTATCGGAGTTAATTTTATCTGGTCAGAAAACGCTGACAGCCTCCACGCCCTCTATGCCCATCGCGGTTTCAAACAGGCTGATGTTATAAAAATTGATGCTTCAACAGGTAAGGCAAGCGTTCTTTTTTCGGAAACCAGCGACACTTCCGTGGAATACAGCAGCCTTATCCTACAGCGGATTGGCAAGGAAAAGGTGCTTTTTAGTTCACAAAAAAGCGGTTGGCACCACCTGTATCTTTTTGACTGGAACACGGGTGCACAGATAAGTCAGGTGACCGATGGCGAATACGTGGTGAAAAGTGTGCTGCATATTGATGAAGAGAACGAAATCATCTGGTTTGTTGCAGGGGGCAGGGAGCTTGGAGTAAATCCTTATTACAACCACCTTTACAGGGTCAATTTTGATGGCAGTGGACTGATATTGCTTACCCCTGAGAATGCCCATCACCAGTTAAGTCTGTCGCCTTGCAAAGAGTTCATTGTTGACAATTATTCGAGGGTCGATTTACCCACGGTTTCTGTTGTGAGAAGGCTCAGCGATGGGGAGGTAGTTTTTAAAATTAGCGAAGCTGATGCTTCGGATTTACTGGCTTCCGGCTGGAGGCCACCCCTTCAATTCACCGCCAAAGCCCGTGATGGCGTTACCGATATTTACGGGGTGATTTACCAGCCGCTCGATTTTAATCCGCGCCTAACATACCCGTTGATTGACTACTCCTATACCGGACCTCATACCTCCATTACGCCCAAGTCTTTTTCTGATGCCGTTTTCAATATCATAAACCCTTTCAGGGCATTTGGTTTTGCGGTGATGGTGGTTGATGGTATGGGCACTGCGCAGCGTTCGAAAGCCTTCAGGGATGTGTCGTACCGCAATATGGGTTACAGTCTGGATTGCCACGTGGCAGCCATCAATAAGCTCGGTGGTATTTACAACTGGATAGATACCACGCGTGTGGGTATCTTCGGGCACTCGGCCGGGGGCTACGATGCCGGCCGTGCTATGCTGCAGTACCCTGAAGTGTTCAAAGTCGGTGTGGCTTCTGCTGCCGATCATGACCACCGTATGGAGAAAGCCTGGTGGCCCGAGATGTATATGGGATACCCGGTGGGCGATTTTTACCATGAGCAGTCGAATGTGACCAATGCACACAAGCTGCAGGGGCGGCTGCTCATTGCACATGGCGGCATCGACGAGAACGTGAACCCCTCAGCTACATACAAACTCGCCGAATACCTGATCAGGGCCCAGAAAGACTTTGACATGCTTATTTTGCCTGGCAGAAATCACAGCTTTGGCCGAACCGATGGTGACTATTTCACGAAAGTGCGCTGGAACTATTTTATCAGGCATTTACTTGGCGAAGAACCAGTTCACAATTACCGGTTTAAAACCATACTGAAAGAAGAATAAGCCGTTTGAATTTCGGCTTGTCAAGAAAAAGCAGGCCTGGAGGTAATTACTTGTTTGAAGAATGAGTCTCTGAAAGGTAGTTTGAACGAAACTCCTTGGGGGTTTTTCCTTTAATCTTTTTAAACACCCTGTTGAAATAGGAGAGGTTTGGAAACCCCGATTCGGAAGCCACCTGCATTATGGTCAGGTCATTGTTGCCCAGCAGGTGACAGGCTCGGGTAATACGCACCTCATTCAGGAATTCAGTGAGGGTTTTTCGGGTCCTTTCCTTAAAAAAACGGCAGAAAGCTTCCTTATTCATACTGGCCACACTGGCGGCTTCGGCAAGCGAAATATGGCGGTTGCTCTGTTCCATCAAAAAACGCATCACATTCTCCATGCGCTTGCCTTCCCTGGCCGAGAAATTACGCACACTGCCCACTGAATTCAGTCTTTCCAGGACACTGCTTTCCAGAATCTTTTCAAGGACTTCAATGCTTAATATTACCTTCTGCAGGCCATCAATATTTCGGAGTTTAATAATGCGGTTTTTTATAAAGTTTTGACTTCCGGTAAACCGGTAGCAACCGTCGAGTGAGCGCAGTGTCTCTGCAAGGCCTGAAAATTCTTCAATTGAAGAAAGCTTTGATTCCATCAGATCAAGATCGAAAAACAGCGATTCGCTATGGGCTTGTTTTAAGGCTTTTTCATCATAGTAGCTCTCATCATTGCGAAATACATGCGGAACGTTCGAACCCATAAGAAAAATATCGCCAGGCGTAAACCGGCCAATGAAATCTCCTACAAAAAGGCTGCCCTCGCCCTTAAGTATCACAGTGAGCTGCACCTCGGGATGCTGGTGTAGCTTGTCGTAAAAATGGCTGACATGGTCTACCTGGTGCCTTACCAGTTCATTTTCAGGCTTTGGAATTTTGAAGGGTAGAACTTTCATGTATTATATTATCATGAAATGATTTCAAAAATAAGAAAATATGTCAAAATAATGCAAAACATTTTTGAATATATGGACAAAGAGAAGAAATGATATCCTTAATCTACCGAAAGAAAATGAGGTATATATCGATTTTTTATAATGTTTTGTTTAAAATAATTTAAGAAAAACACTTGCATTTTGAAATAATTGTTTAAATTGCTTTAGCATTTGTTGATCCATAACGAAGAGGAGGGTTTATGGATTTTCTCAGGTTAAGATACCTTCTCCTGGTTTTTCTGTTTCTATCAGGACGCCCGTCGTTTGGCCAGGAGGTTTGGGAGCGATCCGTTTCGGATCATCCCGTTCCAGCCGAATTTTTAAGCCATTACATTCAGATTCCATCGGTTACAGGCAATGAAAAAGCTGCCGGTGAATTTCTCGCAAATGCTTGCCGTGAAATGGGCTTGAACGTGCGACTTTTTACAGAGGAAATCGATAGCTACAATTTTTCTGCATCGCTTTATCCTCTAGAAATGGGCAAACCAAATATTGTTTTCCTGACTCATATTGATGTAGTGCCAGAAGGTGATGCAGATCTGTGGACCCACCCGCCATTTGCAGGGGTCATTGCCGATGACCATATTTGGGGCAGAGGCGCTTTCGATAACAAAGGCCATGGAGTAATGCAGCTTTTTGCCATTGCCAGTTTTGTGGAAGAGGCTGCAATGAGGGAATTCCAATATAATTTCACCCTTTTAGCAGTGTCAAATGAAGAATCCGATGGATCTCTGGGTGCCGGACTGGTTACGGAAATTTTTCTTGACGAACTTAATCCTGTTGCCGTTTATGGTGAAGGAGGAATCGGTTGCACAGGGATCGTAAGCGCTGCGCCCGAGCTGATCATGTTTGGGGTGGAAATAGCACAGAAAAGGGCGCTCTGGCTCAAACTTGAGGCCAATGGAGCAAACTTCGGGCACGGTTCGGTTCCAGTGCCCGTATATCCCGCAAAGGAACTGTCGCTGGCTACCAACTCTATTTTAAATATGAAAAACAAGCCGGTG
>JAWLCS010000019.1:0-58841 GCA_041687035.1 Bacteroidales bacterium | reverse complement strand
GCTTTTTTCATGATTCGATTCTTTTTTTTAGAAAAATTTTCCTGAAAAACCAAGGGGTTTTATATATCTAAAATAGAGATTATTTCTCAATAAAACAAGCTTAATGGAGTAAATATGATTTTTGCAAACATTCTAACCCCTCTTTTCGTTTCGTTTAATTAATAACCGGTAACGATCTTTCACCTCATCCACAATATTTTCCCAGGAGCGGCAAAATGTTTGCGATGCCCTCAGCCCTGCTTCTCTTTGCAGTGAAGGAATGGCGCATACTTCTGCCATTCTTCTTGCGTAAGAATCTGCGTTATTATCAGCCAGGAAACCATTTACGCCGTCTTCGATCACCTCGGCAGCGGTCGATCCTTTCAGCAAGAGGGCAGGCGTGTGCATGGCCGCAGCTTCGCGCAATACCAGCGGGGCATTGTCGTAAAGGGAAGGAAACAGGAAAAGGTTGGCGCTGGCATAAATTTTTTTCAGCATCTCCCGGTCGCGAACCACCCCCAGAAACCTGATCCTGTCTTTGAGTCCTGATTCCCTGGCCATTTTTTCTAGCATGGGCTTTGCGTAACCCTCGCCAGCAAAAAGTGCGGTAAATGGTGCTGATCTGAATCGTCCCAAGGCCTCCAGCAGAAACTTCAGGTTCTTCTCCCAAATATGTTGCCCTACGAAAATGAAGACCAGCTCGTCTTCAACCAAACCCAGGGATTGCCGGCTTTCTTTCCTGAATTGATCAATATCAATGTCAGTGTCGAGGTCGATGCCGTTTTCTACCACTTCCAGATTTCCCTTATAACCATAACTCCTTATTGTTTCTTCCACCCTGGCTTGCGGAATCCATACATCATCAACCGATTCAAAAAAATGGATGATTTGTTTTACCATTTGATCAACAATTACTTTGCTTGAGATATGGGTTTCGAAATCGTCGCGGAATTTTGAGTGAAAAGTGGCAACAATCGGAATTTTTTTCTTCCGTGCCACCTTTAATGCCAGTGAACCTGCCGAAAAAGGTGAGTGAGCGTGAACAATGGCGAGCTTTTGATGAAGAATTCTGGGCATGATGCTTTGATCAAAGATAGGTAATCCAACCCTGTAAGGATTATGAAACGGAATTGGCGCAGAAAAATACCGGTAGACCTCGAACTCTTCCCTGTCAGTATAACCTGGAAATTTTGGCGTTACAACAAAGGTTGGTGCAACCTTTCGGTTGAGCCAGAAAGCATAGTTTTTTACGGTCATTGAAACCCCATCCAGTATCGGAAGGAAGCCCTCGTTAAAAAGTCCGATGCCTTCAAGTTTCATGGCTGAAAAATAAAGAAATGAACAAAAGGTTCTGGCAGTTATTTAATGCAATTTAATAAAAAGGCCAATGCATTCAGTTCAAATAAAATAAAAAAGGGCCGCCATGAAGGCAGCCCTTTGGGGATATATATGGAATGGAGGGGATTGCTGATTACAGCTCCGGAAGAATTACGCGGTCAATTACGTGTACCACACCATTGGTTGCCTGCACATTTACTAGTGAGGTTATAATACTTGCCTGACGGTAATTGGCATCGGTAATGGTGAAGTCGCTGGTGTTCACGGTAAAGTTTCCGTTCAGGGTGGCTACCGGTCCGCTTACGAGGTCGCTCGAAAATACGCGTCCTTCAACAACGTGGTAAAGCAATACCTGGGTCAAAACTTCCACTGGAATTTCATCAAGACTGTTGTATGGTAACTCTTCCAGCAGGGCAACAAAAGCATCGTTAGTCGGAGCAAACACTGTGAAAGGACCACCGGTTGCGAGCACACTTACAAGGTCGGCCTTAATAACAGCCTGCACCAGGATAGAGAATTCGGGGTCGAAGCTCAGGGCAAGTTCTACCAGGTTCATAGTCGGAGGGAACATTACCTTGTCAATCGCGTGAATGACACCGTTGCGAGCTCTAATGTCGGCCCTGATTACCTGAGCATCATTAACAAAAACGCCATTGTCAAGATTTATTTCAACAGCTGCACCATTGGCGGTAGGAACAAAACCATTACTCAGCATGTCGCTGGTTACAACACCAGAAACTACATGGTAGAGAAGGATTTCGCGCAGGTTAGGCACGGAAGCAATATTGTTGGGGAAAAGACCCAACTCAGCAAAAGCAGCATCTGTAGGGCCGAAAACAGTCAGTCGATTTGATGATACAACGCTGGCCAAACCAGTGCGTGCAAGAGCTACGTTAAGGGTGCTGAAAGTTGCGTTTCTTACTATGTTTGAACCGTTGTTGTTGTCGGGGCTGAAAACACCCCCTGCATTTTCGCTGGTCAATTCAGCGAAACCATCAATGCCCTCTTGTCCGAATGAAGCAAGCACTTCAATAAGATCCATTTCAACCTCCATATTGTTGTTTGGTGGAGTAACGTCATCCTTTGAACAAGAAGAAGCGAAAATTCCAAGAGCGATAACAAGACCAAAGCGCAGGGCGCTGGAGCGGTTCACGAGATTCATAATTTGTTTTTTCATTTTAATTGGGTTTTTAAAGTTTGAATTTTAGGGTTTGTTTGATCAGTAAACAGCAAGTGTTTCTTTTTTGTTTAACTAAAAATGAAAAAAATTAAACAAAAAATATTAAAGTATTGTTAATCAATTAATTAATGGTAAATATTTTTTTTTAGATTAACGAAAAGAATCTGCATCCAGGTTATCACTACCTAAGCTTAAGCCTAAATTGAGATTTTGAACAAACAATATTTCAGTTATGGTGGCGCTTAAGATTAGGTAGTCATTGCTTGACTTCAGGTCATACCCTGGCTTATGCATGAGACGCTTCGTGCTTTCACTGCCGATTTTTTCAATTATCTTTGCACGTAAATAAAAAAACTATGGCAAAAGGTAGAGAATCCAAACCGCATATTGGCATTTTTGGGCGGCGCAACAACGGCAAGAGTTCGTTTATCAATGCGTTGGCCGGACAGGATATAGCCATTGTTTCTGATGTGCCGGGCACCACGGCCGACCCTGTGCGAAAGTCAATGGAACTTCCTGGCATTGGCCCTGCCATTCTGGTTGATACCGCCGGTATTGACGATAGTGGCGATCTGGGCTCCAAGCGCGTAAACCGTTCGCTGGCCGCCTTGCGCACGGTCGATATGGCCATTCTGCTTATCACTGAAAATTCTTTCGGTCAATATGAGCAAGACCTGGTAAAGGCTTTCCGTGCGCAGGATGTTCCCTTTCTGGTGATACACAACAAGTCCGACATTTTCCCCCTGAAGCCGGAACTAAAAGATCAATTGGAGAAGGAATATCAGGTTCTGGTGCTCGAGTTTTGTGCCTTGCAACCCTCTAATGTAGAGCAGGTAATCGATACTTTGCGTCAAGTAATGCCTGAAACAGTATACAACTCCAATAGGCTTTTGGGTGATCACCTTAATCCCGGCGACCTGGTGCTGCTGATTACGCCCATCGACAGCGAAGCTCCCGAGGGGCGCATGATTCTGCCACAAGTGCAGGCCATTCGCGATGCGCTCGACAACGACTGCCCTGTAATCCTAGTGAAGGAAAATGGCCTGGATGCGCTGATTGACAAACTAAATCCCCGACCAAAACTGGTTGTAACCGACAGCCAGGTATTCGAAAAAGCCAATGCAGCCATTCCTGAAGACATAATGCTCACCAGCTTCAGCATTATGCTCGCACACCACAAAGGCGATTTTGAGAACTACCTGAAAGGTACCCCGAAAATTGCCGAGCTAAAAGATGGCGATCGGGTACTGATCTTGGAGTCTTGTACACACCACGTTTCGTGCGACGACATTGGACGCTTTAAAATACCCAAATGGATGAATAAATTTACAGGAAAAGATCTCAACTATGATGTGGTGGCTGGGCTGGGCGATACCCCAAGGCCCATGACCGATTACGCTCTGGTGGTGCAGTGCGGCGGCTGTGTCATAACACGCAAACAGGTCGTTGGCAGGCTCAAGGCCGCCGTTGATGCTGGCATACCCGTAACCAACTACGGAATGGCCATAGCCTGGATGCACGGCATCTACCAGCGAGCAATAGCGCCTTATGCGAAAGTAGAAAAAGCAGGGGAGAGTTATTTGTGAGAAATGAGCTGAGAAGATTAGAAAATGCGAAAATGAGAAGATGAAAAGATGATAAAGTTTTAGAACGTAAGAATTGAACCCTGACTGCCCTCCACAGGCGGGTAAACCGTCAGGCAGGCTTAAACTTTAACCTTGAACCCCAAACTTGAAACCTGAAACCTTAAATGCCAAATACCATCCAACATATCCTCGAAAAGGAAATCTTTGAAAAGCCTGACTTGGTGGCCTTATTATCGGCCAACGAAGAAGAGCGTAAATTTATTTTTGAAAAAGCTGCGGCCATAAAAGAAGAGTATGTGGGCAAAAAGGTGTATTACCGGGGGCTGATTGAGTTTTCTAACCTTTGCGGGAAAAACTGCCTGTATTGCGGCATACGCGCAGGCAATAAAAACACCCACCGCTACGAGGCGCAGGAACAGGAGGTAATAGACGCGGCCCGCTATGCATGGGAGAACAAGTTTGGCAGCGTGGTGATACAGGCAGGTGAGCGCTCCGACAAGAAATTTGTGGACCGCATTGAACGGATTGTACACGAGATTAAGACACTTAGCAATAGCGAATTGGGCATAACCCTTTCGCTGGGCGAGCAGAGCGAAGAGACTTACCGTCGTTGGTTTGAGGCTGGTGCGCACCGCTATTTGCTGCGCATTGAGGTTTCTAATCCTGAATTATATCCCAAATACCACCCGCACAACAAAAAGCATGACTACAAGGCCCGTCTGGATTGCCTGCACCTGTTGCGCAAGTTGGGTTACCAGGTTGGCTCGGGCGTAATGATCGGGCTGCCATTTCAAACCGTGGAAGACCTGGCCGACGACCTGCTTTTTTTGCGCGAGCACGACATCGACATGGTTGGCATGGGACCCTACATCGAGCACGAAGACACCCCGCTTTTTAAATATAAGGACCAGCTCCTGCCAAAGATGGATCGTTTTTACCTTTCGCTGAAAATGGTGGCATTACTGCGAATAATGATGAAAGACATTAATATCGCGGCTACCACCGCCATGCAGGCCATCGATCCGCTGGGCCGGGAAAAGGCCGTAAAGGTAGGCGCCAACATCATTATGCCCAACCTTACGCCCACCAAATACCGGGAAGATTACTTGCTATACGAAGATAAGCCCTGTACCGACGAAGACGCCGACGAATGCAGCCGTTGCCTCGAAGCACGCATTCACATGGCTGGCGGCGAAGTGGGCTACGGAGAGTGGGGCGATTCGAAGCACTTTAAGAAGAGAAATGAGAGATGAGATAATGTAATAATGTGATGATGTGATAATTTGAAAATGAGCGGATTAAATGGCATGTGGCATAGCGCAAGGCCTGACACCCGACACCTGACACCTGAAACCTTAAACTTTAAACTTTGAATTAGGTATGAAAGACCCAAAAAGACCCGATGTGGAAGTGCTGGACATAACCAGTGACGTGAAGTGGATCGGCATTCTCGATTATGATATCGTAACATTTGATGTGGTGATGGAAACTGAATTTGGCACCACCTACAACTCCTATTTTATTAATGCCGATAAGAAAGCCATTGTAGAAACTTCAAAGGAAAAGTTCTGGGATGTTTATCTGGAGAAGATCAAAAAGGTGACCGATCCTGCTGAAATTGAGTACATTATATTGAATCATACCGAGCCCGACCATAGCGGCAACCTAGCCAATCTGCTGGCTCTGGCGCCTAAGGCTACCGTGGTGGCAAGCCGCCTTGCAATTAGCTACTTGCAGGACTTTTTGGGTAAGGACTTTAAACACATTATTGCCAAGGATGGCGAAACCCTAGACTTGGGCAATAAGACCCTTCGGTTCATTTCGGCGCCCAACCTGCACTGGCCCGACAGCATGTACACTTATCTTGAAGAAGACAAGCTGCTTTTCACATGCGACTCTTTTGGCTGCCATTATGCAAATCATAAAATGTATGATGACCAGGTAGGCGACTTCGCAGATGCCTTCAAGTATTATTTTGATGTGATTTTGAAGCCCTTCAGCAAGTTCATGCTTAAGGCCATTGAAAAGATCCGTCCGCTCGAAATCAACGCAGTGCTTACCGGCCATGGTCCTTTGCTGATGAAAGAATGGAAGAAGTGGGTTGATATCTCTGAGCAGTATGCAAAAGAGGCCATCCAAACCCCACAGGAAGATTATGTTTTCATTCCGTACGTTTCTGCCTATCACAACACCGGCAAGCTGGCCCAATCCATTGCCGAAGGTATTCACAGCACCGGCGATTTCACCGTGGAGGTAGCCGATATTGAAACAATGCCTTTGGGCGATGTTGACGAGCGGGTGGCGCGCAGCAGCGGACTTGTGGTGGGTTGTCCTACCATTAACCAGAACATTCTGTTGCCCATTTATAAGCTGTTTGCCGTTATCAGCCCCATCAGGGACAAGGGCAAGATTGCCGGCTCTTTTGGATCATACGGCTGGAGTGGCGAGGCAGCAAAGCTTATCAATGGTAACCTGGCCAACCTCAAACTCAATGTGCAGGGTGAAGGCGTCTTTGTGAAATTTACCCCCCATGAGGATGAATTTAAGCTCGGCTTCGAATACGGTAAACTCATTGGTGAGAAGATTCTTGCTGCAAATTTAAAAAGCAATTAAATTTTGAAATTTACTAAGGGCATTTTTCTCTTGTTTCTGGCTCTGATCCTGGCTTCGTGCAGCAGTCAGCGGAAATTGGCCACCGAATTCATTACCCGGGAGGCCGATCTTCATGTGCTATTGCTGCCTCCGCCAGGGGTGCTCAAAAAGTATTACCCCATGCACCCCGACAGCCTGCCACCTGGGCAAGATGATCCATTCATAATTGAGGACAGCAAATTCATAAAAGACGCGCAAGACTCGGTATTGGTAAAATTATTTATGGCTTCTCTGCGCGAGAATCTTGAAGCTTTTGATGTCAAGGTATACGGGCCGGCCGATGTTGAAACCTTTCTCAGCCTGGATAGCTCAGCCTATGTATTCTCTGTGGCGCAACTCGAGGTACTTGAGTATCTGGACGAACAGGTTAAATACGCCGTTCTCGATACCACTGTGTATGAAGTAGCTTTTGCAAAAGTTAACCTTAACCACAGCCAGTGGTTCGAATTTACCGAGCTGAATCATCCCGAAAGGCCCATGCAGGTGCTTTACAGTATGCAAGTGACCAGCGACGTGTTTGATGGCCGTTTCAGGCAGAATATCCTTACCGGAGAAATGTTTTATGAGTTTGAACCTTTTCGTCTGCGCTTCGAAGATCTTTACCTGCTCAGTAATTTTGCCGGCCAAAAAAATGCACAGTTTATTTTCGACTTCCTGCTCAACAAATACGTCGACGACCGCATTAAGAAACCCAGAAAACCTCTGGATTATCTCCAGTACGACCGCGAACGGCATAGCATTCGACGGGCCTACAACGACCGCTTTACCAGCATTGCCATTCCAGATTCAGAATAATTTATTATTTGCCTTTTGCGACTTCTCTTTGGATCTTTGTGTAATAAAATAAGTTCTATAAAGGGCCACCAAGATTTCCAAAGCCCCACCCAGGAGTCTATAATCTTTTCGACTTTCGACAATAAAAAGAAATAACCTTTGCCTCTGGTTAAGATTATTTCAATGAATTGTATCGGGTAAAAGGTGTAACTTCCTGACCGGCAAACTGCTCCTGCTGGTATTTAAAGTAACCTGTTATAGCTATCATGGCAGCATTGTCGGTGCAATATTCAAATTTTGGGATGTATACCTGCCAGCCGGCGGTTTCTTCCTGGCTCAGCATGGCATGGCGCAGGCCCGAGTTGGCCGACACTCCGCCGGCAATGGCCACCTGCTTAATGCCGGTTTCCTTTACCGCTTTCTTCACCTTACGCATTAAAATATCTACGATAGTATGCTGAATGGAAGCGCAAAGGTCCAGCTTGTTTTTCTCAATAAAGTCTGGGTCTTTGGCCAGCTCGTCGCGCAGGAAATATAGGATAGAAGTCTTGAGCCCGCTAAAACTGAAGTCGAGGTTTGGAATATTGGGGTGCGGAAACGAATAAGCCTTTGGGTTCCCTTCGCGTGCAAATTTGTCGATAAGCGGCCCGCCGGGGTAGGGCAGCCCCATGATTTTGGCGGCCTTGTCGAAAGCCTCGCCGGCAGCATCATCAATGGTTTGGCCAATCACCTCCATATCGAAATAATCGCGCACAAGCATGATCTGGGTATGTCCGCCCGAAACGGTCAGGCACAAAAATGGGAAAGTGGGGTGCTTCTGGTGCTGCTCATCTTCAATAAAAAGGGCCAGAATATGCGCGTGCATGTGGTTTACCTCGATAAGCGGAATGCCAAGGGCAAGCGAAAAAGCCTTGGCAAAACTGGCGCCTACCAATAAAGAACCGAGCAATCCCGGACCATTGGTAAAGGCCACGGCACTCAGTTGATTTTTATTTATATTTGCAGTACGCAGGGCCTTATCAATCACAGGAATGATGTTCTGCTGGTGAGCCCTCGAGGCCAGTTCCGGCACAACTCCCCCGAAATCTTTATGAACGGTTTGATTGGCAATGAAGTTGGCAAGAATTTTGCGATCTTTGATCACCGCAGCGGAGGTGTCATCGCATGAAGATTCTATCCCCAGAATGTATATACTCATGAAATTTTCTGACAAAAGGTTCTGTTAAATAAAGGGGGAACAAAGGTATCAAAAAAAGAAGAAAAATAGGGCTAATCGTGCTGGCAGTGATAGTATTGCTGCCTGTGCTGGGCTATGGGGTGCTTCGCAGTACGCGCGTGCAAACCTGGCTGGGCCAGCGCATTGCTGCCCACCTGTCGCGACAGCTCGAGACAAAAGTTAGTGTGGGAGGAGTAGATGTGACCTTTTTCCTGAATTTCGTGCTTGAGGATGTGCTTATTGAAGATCAACGAGAGGAGCAGATGGTCTTCTCAAAGCGCATGGTTCTCAATGTTGACAAAATTTCCTTCCGCAAGCGTTTCCTGTCCATCAGCAAGCTTTCCCTTGATCAAACTTTTTTAGGACTTTCCCGCTACAGCGGAGAAGAGGATTTGAACTTCAGGTTTCTGATCGACTATTTCATGGAGGATGAGCCCGACCCCGACAAAAAGCGCTGGAGTGTGGTGTGCCGTTCGCTCGAATTCAGCAATTCGGCCTTTAACTTCAGGGATTTCGATCGGCTTCCCCAAGAATTAGCCTTTGATCCGGGCCACTTTGCTATTGGTGATTTTGCCTTGGTGATGAACGATATCCTGTTGTTAAAAGATACCCTTTCATTTGAACTTGATCGTCTTACATTTAAAGAGGCCAAGGGCTTTGAACTGCAATATCTTTCGGGAAGTTTCGTGGTCAACCCCCAACAAGCCAATGTTAACAATCTGATAATAAGGACACCAGGCAGCGATCTGAAGCTTCAGGCAAATTTTGATTATGAAGGCTACGAAGCCTTTGAGCATTTCTTTGAGGATATTAACCTTGAGATTATCCTTGAGGAGTCGAGGCTTAATCTGGCCGATGTAGGTTTCTTTTTTTCACAGGCTTACGGTATTGAAGGTCCGGTTAGGCTCAGGGGGAATTTCAGAGGTACCCCGGCCAATCTTCGTGGAAACGATCTGTCTTTCTTTTATGGTTTTAATACTGCTTTGCGCGGAAATTTCCACCTCATGGGACTGCCCGACCTGCAGGAAACATTCTTTAACCTCTCGCTCGAGAGCCTGCGTACTTCGGTGACCGACCTTAGGAACTTCCGCTTGCCCCTGAATAGCAACAGTAACTTCCTGCAATTGCCCGACAACCTTTCGAATCTTGGCAGGATCTCCTTTAGCGGAAGGTTTACCGGATTTATAAACGATTTGGTGGCTTTCGGGCAATTGCAAACCGATATTGGTAGTATTTCGTCAGACATTCTGGTAAGGATAAACGAACGCACCGGCCTGGCAACTTATAAGGGGCAGGTTGAAACCCGGGATTTCGACCTGGGTAAGTTTTTTGGAGCAGAAGACCGTTTGGGTATGGTAAGCCTAAACGCTCAGGTGGAAGGTAAAGGCATCACCCTTGCAACCATCGATATGACCATTGCTGGCGAAGTAGAATCGATTGAATTGGTTAGCTACAACTATGAAAACCTCGATATCTCAGGCAATCTAAGCAACAAGAAATTTAATGGCTCATTGCTGGTAGATGACCCCAATGTTTCTCTAAATTTCCAAGGTGAAATCAATTTCGAGGAGGAGGTGCCGGTTTTCGATTTCAGTGTGCGCTTTGAAGAAGCCAACCTTACCCGGCTAAATTTCTTTCAGCGCGACAGCCTTTATGAATCTGTGGTTTCGGGCCTTCTCAGCATCAATGCCAGGGCTTCTGGCCCCGACGACCTGGTGGGGCAAATCACTCTCGAGAATCTGCATTATGAGGATTGGCCTTTTGATGGAACTGACTCATTGTTTTATACTACCGGCCTCATTCAGCTGGTTAATACCCTTGGCCCTGACAGCATTAAGCAGCTGAGGCTGCGGTCTGATTTTGCCGATGCCGACCTTACGGGACCCTTTCGCTTCGATCGCTTCGGGCAATCCGTAAGAAGCCTGTTAGAAGTATATATTCCGGCCTTTTATGCCCACCTCGAACCCAATGGCACGACCCAAAATTATTTAAAAAACACGGCCTTCGAAGTGCTTTTCAAGGAAACCGGCATGCTCTCCGATTTGTTTTTTCCATTTATCAGGCTGGCCCCGGGAAGCCTGCTCAAGGGAAGCTTTGGCGAAGAATACGGGCAGCTGGAAGTGGATGGCTGGTCGCAGCAAATGGTATTGGCTGGCAACCGTTTTGTCGATTGGAGCCTGAAGGGAAATAAAGACCAGGAAGCATATAAACTGGGGATTGAAAGCCGCCGCGTGCTGATTTCTGACAGCATTTTTATCGACAGGTTTAGCCTGAGCAGCGAACTCCGCCATGACAGCCTGCATTATCTGCTCGAATGGCGCAACCTCGATACCAGCCTTCAGAATTATGCCCACATTGAAGGGCTGGCAAGATTTTATGATAGGCGCTCTTCCATCATCAGGTTCCTGCCTTCCTATGCCATGGTTAATGATTCGCTTTGGCGGATTGATCCCGGCAATCAAATTAACATTGATTCGGCAAGGGTTGAAGTGAAGAGCTTGCTGATTACAAAAAATGAAGAGTATGTGTTGGTCGATGGAATGTTAAGTGCCTCGCCCGAAGATGAAATGCGCATTGAGTTTAACGATTTCGACATTGCCAATGTGTCGCATTTGCTCAGGGTACAAAAACTAAACTTCGATGGCTTTATCAGCGGCCACCTTTATCTTGGGGCTTTGAAAAACTCTCCCCGCATTGCCTCCGACCTTTATGTGAAAGACTTTGCATTTAACTTCGACCATTTGGGCGATTTGCACCTGCTTAGCCACTGGGACAACGAGCGCAGGGCATTCAGGATAGAAATGGATGTGATCTATTACGGCAATGTGGGACGAAACAAACCGCTGGCAGCACAGGGGTATTTTTATCCCGACCGCCGCAATAATAATTTTGATATCGACATAATGGCCGAAAACCTGAAAATGTCTATTTGGGGTCGTTACCTCGAAAGTTTCGCAAGCAACTTTCGTGGTACCGCTACCGGCCGGCTTAAGCTCGAAGGACCACTTTCCAAGCCTGAACTATCGGGGAGGGTAAGACTTTCGAGGGCGGGGTTCCGTATCAACTTCCTAAATACCTCCTATACTTTTGCTGATGAGCTGGTGATTGAAAAAGATCATTTCCGGTTTGAGAATATTGTGTTGAATGACACCCTGGGCAATACCGGCCTGGCCAGCGGACGCATTGGGCATGAAACTTTTAAAAACTGGAACCTGGATATTATACTCAGGCCGGATAGAATGGCCCTGCTCAACACCACGGCCGGTCAAAATGATGTAATGTTCTACGGCCGTGCCTTTGGCAGCGGGCAGGCTCGCATTCACGGCCCGGTTGAAAATATTGTGATGGACATAACCGGTCGCACCAGCAGAGGTACCCAGATTTTTCTGCCGCTTGACTATACCGACGTTGTGGCTGAAAGCAACTTCATAACTTTCGTTACGCGCGACACAACCCAGGCAATGGTCCCGGTTCAGATTCCTGAAACCTCAAACCTAACGCTCAACTTCGACCTGGAGGTGACGCCTGATGCCGAAATGCAGCTGATTTTTGATTCGCAGATCGGCGATATAATTCGTGGCAGGGGGTCGGGCAACATTAAAATGGAAATTCCGGCCACAGGCAACTTTGCTATGTTTGGCGATTATACCATTGAAGAAGGTGACTATCTGTTTACCCTTCAGAACGTAATCAATAAGCGCTTCAGAATTGAGCAGGGGGGAACCATCCGCTGGACGGGCGATCCCCTCGATGCCGACATTGACTTGCGCGCAGTATATCGCCTGCGTACTGCCCTTTTCGACCTGGTGATTGATGTGGACACCTCCGATGCATACCGGCGCAGGGTTCCCGTGGAAACAGTGTTGATACTCCGCGACAAGCTTTTTAACCCCACCATTTCCTTCGATATTGCCATTCCGGGGGGCGACGAGAGCACCCGTGATATGCTCGAGCGGCTGATCACTACCGAGCAAGAAATGAACCGTCAGGTTTTTTCGTTGCTGGTACTCAATCGTTTTATGCCTACCAATCTCGATCAATACAATACCGCATTGGGATATGGCGTGGGCAGCACTTCATCCGAGTTGCTTTCGAACCAGCTCAGCAACTGGCTTTCTCAAATCAGCAGCGATTTCGATATTGGAATTAACTACCGGCCCGGCGACGAGATCAGCAGCCAGGAGCTGGAGGTGGCCCTTAGCACACAACTTTTTAACGACCGGGTAATAATCGATGGCAACGTGGGCGTGGCAGGCCAAAACCCTGCAGCCGGCAGTCAGCGTACCAGTAGCATTATTGGCGACGTGAACGTGGAGGTGAAAATTACGCCTGAAGGGAAGTTCAGGATCAAAGCCTTTAACAGGTCGAATACATTTGATATTTTAAATACCACCTCGCCATATACCCAGGGAATAGGTATATTTTACCGCAAGGAATTTGACAACCTGAGCGAGTTGTGGCGCCGAAACAGGCGCCAGGAGACTGAGCCTGGCTTTGAAGAAGAACTGCCCGTGGAGGACTTATAAAATATGGCCCATTTTGGTCCGCTTGGTTTCCATGTAAAATTGCCGGTAGGGTGAAGATGGAATAATCAGCGGAATGGTCTGGGTAATTTCAATGCCGTATCCTGTTAGTCCCGTTTTTTTACTTGGATTGTTGGTGATCAGTTTGATGCGCCGGGCACCAAGGTCGCGCAAAATCTGGGCCCCGATACCATAATCTCTTTCATCAGCCTTAAAACCCAACTCTATATTGGCTTCCACGGTGTCAAGTCCCTGTTCCTGCAGGTGGTAGGCCTTGAGTTTATTGAGCAAGCCAATTCCCCGACCTTCCTGATTCATGTAAAGGACAATGCCTTTGCCTTCCTTTTCAACCATTTGCATGGCCTGGTGCAGCTGCCCGCCGCAATCGCACTTGCACGAACCAAAAATATCGCCGGTAACACATGATGAATGCACCCTTACCAGCAGCTCTTCTTCGGGCGTCCAACTGCCTTTGGTGAGGGCCAGGTGCAACTTGTCGTTGGTAGTTTGTCTGAAGGCGGTAAGTTTGAAGCTGCCCCATTCGGTGGGCAGGTCTACAGATATTTCCCTGGCAATAAGGCTTTCATTCTTAATGCGGTAGGCGATCATGTCTTCAATGGAGATGATCTTGAGTTGAAAGCGCTTGGCAATTTCAAACAGTTCGGGCAGGCGGGCCATACTGCCATCTTCGTTCATAATTTCTACCAGCACCCCTGCAGGTTGCAGTCCGGCCATGCGGGCCAGGTCGATAGAAGCTTCGGTGTGCCCTGCGCGCTGCAGCACGCCGCCTTCACGGGCCCGCAGCGGGAAGATATGCCCGGGTCGGGCAAGCTCTTCGGGGCGTGCGGCAGGATCGGCCAGGGCCTTTACTGTCTTGGCGCGGTCGCTGGCCGAAATGCCTGTGGTGCAGCCATGGCCGCGTAAATCCACAGAAACGGTAAAAGGGGTCTCGTGAATAGAAGTATTTTTTGGTACCATCAACTCCAGGTCGAGCTGCTCGCAACGCTGACGGGTTAAAGGAGCGCAGATAAGGCCGCGCCCGTGGGTAGCCATAAAGTTGATGATCTCGGGCGTTATGGTTTCGGCAGCGGCAATAAAATCACCCTCATTCTCGCGGTTCTCGTCGTCGACAACAATCACCACCTTGCCGGCCTTAATGTCCTCAATGGCCTCCTCTATAGTATTAAGTTTCCTCTGCATTGTAATATTATTTCCGGTTCCGCCTTAGGCGGTAATTATTTTTTCGAGCCTCAGGCAGACGCTACTCCACTGAAAATGCTCCATTACAAAATTAAATCCGCTGATTGACAGCTTGTTAGATTGTTCGTGATCGTTTAGCAAAGATAGTATATGTTGTGCATAATCTGAAGGATTATTTCCGATAAGCAGTTCGGTTCCGGGCTTGGCCTTTAGGGCCTGGTTGGCCAGGGGTGAGGTAATCACGGGCAGTTGCATGGCCATGGCTTCCATTACCTTGTTTTGCAGGCCGGTACCAATCTGCATTGGAGCAATAAACACCTTTGCACGTGCATACCAAGGACGCATATCGTCAACCCAGCCGGTTACCGTTACCTTGTCTGAAGCCAGTGCCCGAACCGCCGGAGTTGGGTTGGCGCCGGCAAGGATTACCTTTGATTGGGGCAGGCGGCCCCATACCAGGGGCATAATTTCGTGCACCAGGTATTCGGCTCCATTGATGTTGGGCGGGTATCCCATATTCCCGCTGAAGATCAGGTCATGGTCTTTTTCTATGGCCAAGGGATGGAAAAAATCCGTATCTACCCCATTGGGAATTACATGAATGGAGGAGTTTTCTTGATGCGGAATCAGATCGCGGTCGGGAAAAGAAATGATGGTTCTTTTTGTGAAAACATCAAACACTTCGCGCTCATATCTGCAAACTCGTTTATATTCGGTGGCCAATACCGGTTTTAGGTACCATGGCGCGATTTCGAGCCGCCGCTGCAGACCTTTTGAAAGCACATCCTGGTAGTCGATGGTTTTGTCAATTTCCAAATCCTTTACATATTCGGCTGTTCTGATCAGCTGGCAGAAAATATGGTCGGGCTTCACTTCTTCAATATACTTTTTGACCCGCTTTTTGCCCGCATGACTATAAAAGTAAGCCACCTGAAAAGGCCTCCGGCTGAACAAATTCCTGATTAGCCGCAGGGCTATCTGGGTTTTCCCGAAAGGGATAACCTGAAAATCTTTTAAAAAAGGCTGCAGTTTGGCATGTGCTTCGGGGTGAATGGGCTGGTCGCTCAAAGCACAAAGGTAGAGGTCGTGGTATTTGGCCAGCTCACGAATCTGGTAAAAAGCACGCAACTTATCTCCCTTTTCGAGGGGGTAGGGCACCCTTGATAATAAGATAAAGATTCGCTTTCTCACCCTGCAACATTAAGGTTCCTAAATGCACACCTGCCAGCAAAAACAGGGATCTGCGGTTGGCGGCAAAGATAATTATTAAAAAACTCAATCGGTATAAAAACCCTGGTAAAACTTGGTTAGACGTGGCATTATGACCTCGGGACTGTATTGTTGTTGCACAAATTCAAGGGCGCCATTGCCGATATTTGCTGCCATGGCGGGGTCGTTTCGGCATTCAACAATGAGGCGGGCCATGTCAGCGGGCTGGTCGGCCAGCAGAATTTGCCGCCCATCTTCACAACCGATACCTTCGGCACCAATGTTGGTAGAGATGATTGTTTTTGCGGCAGCCATGCCTTCGATTATTTTTACACGCATACCACCGCCTGATAGCAGGGGCACCACCAAGATTTGCTTGTCGGCCATGAAGTCGACAGCACTTGGCACCTCACCAGCCACCACCACATTGTTGGAGGCATACCGAAAGTATCTGGGCGGCAGCCTCTTGCCAGCAAGAAAAAACCTCATGTCTGGTGCCTGTTTTATCACCAGTGGCCAAACTTTTTCAAGAAACCATTCGATGCCTTCCTGGTTTGGGCGCCAGTCCATTGAGCCCAGGTGAAATACCGTTCCTGTGATCACCTCTGGGTTTCCTTCGGGCTGTAGCAGTCGCGGCATGGTAACCGGCACTACAATGGCAGGCTGGCTGAAACCGTTTTTTCTGAAAAACTCAAGGTCGAGCGGCGAGATGGCTACCAGGCCATCAACCTGGTGTATAACCTCCAATTCATATTTCTTAAGGCGTTTGGCCAGCAGCCTGAGATACCACCTTTTAAAGGGGTTGCGTGTTGCCCCTGCCATGCGCTCCCAGATGAAGTGCTCTATGTTATGCGAGCGGTAGAGAAGCTTGGCAGGACTGAATTTTCTTATTACAGGAATGTAGGGCGTCAAGTAAAGCCCTTCAAGCTGAATTATATCAAAATCTCCCTCGCGAAGCACCAGCTCCAGGCGTTGCTCCATGGCTTGGCTGTAAAATCGTGCCACATTATATGATTTTCTGGAAAAGAGATTGAGAAAGGCTTGCCCTGGCTTAATGCGGGTATCGATGGTCTGGGCTTCGAAGTTGGCCTTGTTGCGGTAGTCCTCGGGGATATCGTCGGGGCAAACCTCGCAGCCTTTAAAGTTAAGAGCAATCACCTTCACTTTGTGGCCTGCCTTCCACAAGCCTTCGGTTATCTGATGCATGGCAATGGAGCCACCGTCGGCAGGTGGATAGGGAATTTTGTGGCAAAGCTGTAATACGTGCATATAGAGGATGAGTTAGCCTATGTTTTTTCGTTTTTTCGAAATACCCCAATAATTTTTTCGAATCGTTTCAGGTAGCTGTCAATATCAAACAAGGTAGAATCGGTAGAAGCCTTTATGGTAAGCACAATGCCCACGGGCAATAGTACCAGGGGAGCTATCCACATGCCCTGGTGGGCAGCCAGCACCCCCTCCCGGGCAAACTTCTCGCCCGTAATGGAAAGGACATGGAAGACTACAAAAAACAATACAGAGATTACCACCGGAAGGCCGAACCCGCCCTTGCGGATAATGGCCCCCAGCGGGGCTCCGATAAGGAAAAGCACCACGCAGGCAAACGAGAGAGTGAACTTGCGATGAAACTCTATCTGGTAGCGGGCCAGTTGGCGGTTGTACTGCCGCAGCTCATCGTGCGAAAAATAAGCGTGGTCCTTATTGCTTCGCACCATCGACATGGCCCTGTCAATTTGCATTTGCACCGCGCTAGGGCTGCCCGATTTCATAAAGTCAACTTGCTTAAACTGGTTTTCAGTAATGGTATCCAGTTTTTCCGGGTCGGTCAGTGAATAATAAACCATACGGGTATAGTAGTCTTTTTTATAACTTTCCTTGCGCACGTTTATATTTTTCGAGATAGAGTCTTCAAAAAATATGAGCTGATCCAGACTCAGCATCTGATAATTGCTTTTGAAGAGTTCTTCGTCCGTACGGGTCAGGTCGAAGGCGCTCAGGTCGAATCGCATAACCTGTTCTTCGAAGTGGGTGCGCTGGAAGGGCTTTGCAGGGTCGCGCGGGTTTTGCTGGCGCACGTCTTGATAGTTAGTGCCATTGTAAAGCGTAAAGATCATGTTACGCTTGTCGGGCGTAACAATCATTGTGCCCCATTCGGCAACCGTCATGTTCACATTACCGCGGCGGTCGGTATGGTCGTAAATCTTTATGTCGCGCAGGGTTTGTCCGTCGGCGTCTTTGTCTTCCACCTTAATTACATAATCTTCAATGCCTTTGTAGTAAACTCCCTCCATGATGTTGAAAGCAGGTCGCTGCTGGCGCACATCGTAAAGCAGGGAGTACATTTTGAGGTTGGCAACAGGCAACACATTATTGCTGAAGTAAAACGCAATGATGACCAGAAATAAAGAGATGACCACCATTGGCCACATGATTTTTCTCAGGGAGATGCCTGCCGATTTAAATCCCACCAGCTCGTAGTGCTCTCCCATGCTCCCCATGGTCATAATAGAAGAAAGCAATACAGCCAGCGGCAAAGCCATAGGCACAAAGGTGGCCGAAGCATAAAACAGCAGCTCGGCAATAATATACCACTCCAGACCCTTGCCCACCAGGTCGTCGATGTATTTCCAAAGAAACTGCATTAGAATGATGAAAAGGGCAATGAAGAAGGTGATGACAAAAGGCCCCAGGTAAGAGTTTAATACCAGCTTATGAAGTTTCTTCATTAGAGAGTTGGATTCGAAAAATTATTGCGTCCCCCAAAGGTGGCGAATTTCTGCAAATATACAAAAACTGAAGGTGGCCAGCTTTCTTAAAAAATGCCAAACAGGCCTGTTAATTGCTCTGCCGGATTAGGAATCAAACTTTATGTAAATTTGATCCGGAATATGCCCAATACTATGATTTACCAAAGGAATTTTCACAAAAACGCCTTGTTTGGCTTCTTTCTTCTTTCACTTACTATAACTCTTTTTTCGGGTTGTACGACCTATCGCTTGCGCGAAAGGCCCGGCAAGGATATCCAACAGTTCGAAATGGTTAAGATTGGAGGCATTAGGCAGGCAATAAAAATTCGTGGCGACTTCAGTGATAACCCCGTTTTGGTTTATTTGCATGGAGGACCCGGGTTCCCTCTGTTTCCTTTTGAGCCCCAGGGCGAGTCGATGCTCAGGCTCGAAAAGCAGTTTACCATGGTTTACTGGGAGCAGCGCGGCACCGGCAAGTCGTTCACGCGGCGCATTCCCCGCCAGTCGATGAATATCGAACAGTTTATTGAGGATACCCGTCAGGTGGTGGAGTATGCCCGCCAAGCTACCGGAGCTGAGAAAGTATTTCTGTGGGGGCATTCGTGGGGCAGCAACATCGGTGCACTGTTTGCCGCTCGTTATCCGGAACTGCTATATGCCTACATTTCAACCGGACAGAGTGTCAGCCCATTTGAGAACGAGCGGCTGGCCTACGAGTTTGTGAGGGAAAAAGCCTTGGAAGAAGGCAATAGCCGCGCCCTGCGGCAACTGGCCCGCATCGATACCACCGAAGCAGGTTATTCACTGCAAAACGCACTTACGGTAAGGAGGTGGGTGTATCGCTACGGCGGCATAGTCAAGGATGGCAGCGACCGACCCTATGTCGACCTGGTTGAAATTGAACAAATACTCAGCGCCCCCGAATACAGCATTACCGACCGCATCAACCTGATCCTGTTTCCTTACTTCTCGGCCGAGGAGCTCTGGGCAGACCTGAAAGCCCTGGACCTGAAGGAAAAGGCGCCGCGCATCGAAGTGCCGGTGTATTTCTTTGTGGGCAGGTACGACATTATTGTTTCGGCCCTTTTGGCCAAAGAGTATTTTGAAATGCTGGAGGCTCCGGCTGGGAAACAGCTGATTTTGTTTGAGCATTCGGCACACCGGCCCTTCGACGAAGAGCGTGAAAAATTTCTGGAAGTAATGAAAAAAAGAATAGTAAGAGAGGTTCTTGAAGGAGCACAGGAAATAATGGAATAAAAAAAGCCGGGTTTTTCGCCCGGCTTTTTTTATGCAGAAGCTGCCAGTTTTACCTTATCAATAATTGAGTCTTGTTCGTCCTTGAGTTCTATTTCAACGATCCGGGCTGAAGGGAAGTCGCTTTTAATTTCCTCCCTGAGCTCGTGCGGATATTTTCCGGTAAGTATGGGCCCCAGTAGCACAATGTCTCCGGGGTTATTTTCGAGCAGCTTGCTGAGGGTGCTGTAACCATTGGCTTTTCCGGTTACCTTTATCTCAGGCCGGCCATTTAGCATGGCAGTAATGCCGTTCAGCATTATGTCGCTGCTTTCAGCAATTATGATTCTGATCTCCTTCATTATAACATAGCGTTAGTGGTGCTAAATTACATCAAAGGAAGGGGCTGCATCACCGTATTTTTACGCAATTTTTCTAAGAAAAACGCCCAATTCGTTTTAGTTGGAATTGGGCGTTCTTCGGGTATTAAAAGAGAATAGGCTTTATAGCTCAATGATCTTGTTTTTAATGGCAAATTTGATCAGCTCAACAGAGTTCTTCATGTTAGTTTTCTGCAGAATATGGTTTTTGTGCGATTCAATGGTACGCACACTCAAAAAGAGCTTGTCGGCAATTTCGCTGTTGTTGTAGCCCTCGGCAAAAAGCTGCAGCACTTCCAGCTCGCGACGCGTGAGTTCTGGAAACGGACTGGTCGTTTTTTTCTTTTTGTTTGAATAGTTGCGGACTATTTCGTCGGAGATCTTGGTGTGGAAATAATTTTTACCGCCATTCAGGGCGGTAATGGCCTCAACAAGTTCTTCAGAAGCCACGTCTTTGGGCACATATCCATCGGCTCCGGCATCGATGGCATCGGAAATGTTATCGTAATCGGCATGCATCGAAAGAATCAGCACTTTGATACCGGGATATTTTTTCTTGATAATCTCGGTGGTTTCAATGCCCGACATTTCGGGCATGCTGATGTCGAGCAACATCACGTCGGGAACCTCTTTTTCGAGCAGTGCCAGTGCCTCCTTGCCACTGTGACCCACGCCTGTTATTTCAATATCGGCCGCACTGTCAAGAAACAGCCCAATGCAGTCGGTAACCAGTTTGTGGTCGTCGACTAAAGCAACTTTGATTTTTCCCATGTTAGTTTTTCCCCGTGTTTTGGCATGTAAAAGCTATAAGACTTCGCCTTGTTTCTTGCCAACACAAAATAACAACAAGTTTGTGAAAATTACAAAAAAATATTAAAAATGCGGTTAAAGAGTTAAACATCTATGGTTCAAACTCCTTTTTTATTGAAAATAGTGGCTGAGGCCTGCGCTGTTGGCATCAGAAGCAAGTCGTTGATATTGACATGCTCCGGAAGGCTTGCAGCAAATATCACCACATGGGCCACGTCTTTCCCCGAAAGGGGTTGAAAGCCTTTGTAAACGTTGCTAGCGCGTTGCTGATCGCCATGAAATCGTACCTGCGAAAATTCGGTTTCTACCGCTCCCGGGCTAATCTGGGTAACTTTTATGCCTGCTTCCAACAGGTCAATGCGCATACCTTTTGAAAGCGCATCGACGGCATACTTGGTAGCGCAATATACATTCCCCTTGGGGTAAACCTCTCGCCCGGCAATCGAGCCTATATTAATGATGTGTCCGTGGCCGCGCTTTTTCATACCCGGCGCCACGGCATGGGTTACGTAAAGCAGTCCCTTAACGTTGGTGTCGATCATTTGCTCCCAGTCGGCCAGGCTCCCTTCATCAATGGTATCGAAGCCGAGGGCCAGGCCTGCATTGTTAACCAGAATGTCAATGTTGCACCAATAATCTGAAAGGCTGCCGATAGCCTGCTCTACTGCTTTGGGCTCCCGCACATCAAAGTGAAGGATTAGCACGGGCACGTCAAATTCCTTTTCCAGTTCGTCTTTCAGGGCTTCAAGCCTCTCCAGGCGGCGACCGGTAATAATCAGCTTGTGTCCTATGGCAGCAAACTGCTGGGCACAGGCCTTTCCAATGCCGCTCGTAGCGCCGGTAATCATGGTTATTTTCGACATGGTATTCAATAATTTTGGTTAGTCTTTCATTATATTTAATTGTCTTTTTATCCTTTCGGAAAACAAAGTGTTTATCCGTGCAAGCGGAAGCAGGCCCACAAAGGCCATCCATAAAAATGGCAATGCGGGTATCTTGAACCTTACAAGTGTCCCATACACCTGGGTGGTGATGCCAATAAAAACAAACAACACCAGGGTGAACCATATGCCCAGCCAAACAAGGCGGTCCGGACGTTTGTTTGAAAAACCCCAATAAGCCATAAGGCCCAGTATGAAAAGAATCATCAGGTTTTCAACGGCGGCCATCATAATTACCGGATTAAAGCTGTCGAGCAGGTGAGGCCTGAAAAGCACATTTAAAAGGGCCCGGGGAATGTAAGAAACAATGCCCGCCAGGCTGGGCTCCAGTAAAACCTCATGAATCAGGCTGCCAGCACCCACAAATACAGAAAAACGCATGTAAAAGTTCTGCCTTTTTGCCAGGATGGCAAATGGATCGAACTGAGGAAACAGCCATCCAGTCAAGATTACTAATATTCCTGCTCCAACAATTACCATAAAAAAGATCAGTCCTGGCTTCAATTTTGTTTTTCCCGAAAGGTAAAAAGCCAGCAGGCAGGGTAGGAGCAGCAGCAGCACATACACCTTAAGCAACATAAACAAAGCTACCATGGCAGCAAACACAAGGTATTGCCAGGGCCTGAGACGCTGCCCGGCAACCATCCGGTCGGTGAAATAAACAAAAAAGCCCAGCAAGGGGAAAAGAAGGATTTCTTTAATCAGACCAGAGCCCCAGAAAATCAACGATGGGAAAAGAAATATTCCATATTTAAGCCAGGCGATCTTGTTTTTATCGATATGGTTAATGGCAAATTTGTAAAGGGCCACAAATCCTGCCAGCGAAAAAAAGTTGGCAATCACCGAGTTCACATGAATCTTTCCAAAAGAAAACAAGTTAAGGATGGCATTGTAGCGAATCATGATACGGTTGTCGTTGTAAACCGGATACAATTCAGGATCCCACCAGTAGGGCATTTTGGCATAATACGACTGCAGGTGGGGAGCATCGGCTCCAATGCCGGTTAGCATGCGCAAGTAGTCGAGCGGGTCGCGCCACAACGCCCCAAACATTATCTTGCCTTCATTGAAATATCGATACACATCGGCCGTGCGCGATTCGTAATAATAGGTGTAGATAAGGATGAAAACAGCCCCTGCCATCACCTTCAAAAGGAAAATGAACAGAATGGTTTTGTAAGAAAGCCCGGGTACCTCCTTGAAAAAAGGCAGGTGCCTGAGTGCCATTGACAGCACGTAAATCCATAGTAGCGAGTAGAGGGCTTCGATCATGGCTTCCAAAGATAATTGTTAATTGGCAAAGAAATGTTTTCGTGGCTTGCCATAGTTGTTTAATTTTGCCACAAAATTAAAACTTGCCTTTCATGGAGCAAACAAGCCACGATTTTCCTGCCGGATTAGAAGCCGCCAAAAAACTGGGTATTCTGCCCGAAGAGTACGACAAAATTTGTGAATTCCTTGGCCGCGAGCCCAATTTCACCGAGCTCAGCGTGTATTCAGTCATGTGGTCGGAGCACTGTTCTTACAAGAATTCCATCAAATGGTTAAAGACGCTTCCGCGGAAAGGGCCACACCTGTTGGTGGAAGCCGGCGACGAAAATGCCGGGCTTGTTGATCTTGGCGAAGGCTTGGCTTGCGCCTTCAAGATTGAGTCGCACAACCACCCTTCGGCGCTCGAACCATACCAGGGAGCCGCAACCGGGGTGGGCGGCATCAACCGCGATATTTTTACTATGGGTGCCCGCCCCATTGCACAGCTCAATTCCCTGCGCTTTGGCAATCCGAAGCTGGAACGGACAAAGTGGCTACTCAAAGGCGTGGTGAAAGGAATTGGCGACTACGGTAATGCCTTTGGCGTGCCGGTTGTGGGCGGCGAGGTTTTCTTCGACGATTGCTACAACACAAATCCTTTGGTAAACGCCATGTCGGTGGGCATCGTAAAAACCGGAAACACCATCTCGGCCATTTCAGAGGGCGTTGGAAATCCCGTGTTTATTGTGGGCTCTGCCACAGGAAAGGATGGCATTCATGGCGCCACCTTTGCTTCAGAAGACATTACCGAGGCTTCTGCCGACAAGATCCCTGCCGTGCAGGTGGGCGACCCCTTCCAGGAAAAGTTGCTGCTCGAAGCTTCGCTCGAAGTGATAAAAACTGGTGCCGTGGTGGGCATGCAGGACATGGGTGCTGCCGGCATTACCTGCTCTACCAGCGAAATGTCGGCCAAAGGCAAGCACGGTATGATCATTCATTTGGATAAGGTGCCCATGCGTCAGAAAAACATGCACCCTTTCGAAATTTTGCTCAGCGAATCGCAGGAGCGAATGCTGGTGGTGGTGCACAAAGGCAGGGAAGAGGAGGTAAAGGCCGTTTTCGATAAGTGGGACCTGAACTGTGTGCAGATTGGCGAGGTGATTGAAGGCGACATCCTGAAATACTATATGCACGGCGAACTGGTGGCCGAAGTGCCGGCCGATTCGCTGGTGCTGGGTGGCGGGGCTCCCGTTTATGATCGCGAATACCGTGAGCCGGCTTACTTCAAGGAAAAAGACAAGTTCAAAATCGATCAGGTTAAAGAACCAAATAACCTCAAAGAAGTCGCACATTACCTGCTTGGCAACCATAACATTGCGTCCAAGAAATGGGTCATCGACCAGTACGACACCATGGTGGGCACCAAAAACATGAGCACCAACCAGCCTTCTGATGCCGGCATTGTTAACCTGAAAGGCACCAATAAAGCTTTGGCCCTAACGGTTGATTGTAACGCCCGCTATGTGCATGCCGACCCGGAGCAGGGCTGTGCCATTGCCGTGGCCGAAGCGGCCCGCAACATTGTTTGCAGCGGCGGAGTGCCATCGGCAATAACCAACTGTCTGAACTTCGGAAACCCTTATAACCCAGAAGTATACTGGCAGTTCGTTGGCGCAATTAAAGGCATGAGCAAATCATGCCTCAAGTTCGAAACCCCCGTTACTGGCGGCAATGTGAGCTTCTATAACCAAGTTACCAGGGATGGTCAAACCGATCCTGTATTCCCAACCCCAACCATTGGCATGATGGGCGTTGTGGAAGACAAGGAACATATTACAGGACTTGGGTTTGAAAATGAAGGCGATTTGATTTACCTTGTGGGCACTCCGCGCAACGACATTAACAGCTCTGAGTATCTTTACAGCTATCATAAGGTGAAACTTTCGCCGGCCCCGTATTTCGATCTGGAGGAAGAATATGAACTTCAAAAATCAATCAAGGGGCTTATTCGCGAAGGTATTATTGAATCGGCACATGATGTGGCCGATGGCGGCCTTTTTGTCACCTTGTTCGAATCTTCAAAGGTTAAGGGCCTGGGCTTCAGTATCGATACCAACCCCGACTATCGCAGGGATGCTTTCCTTTTCGGCGAAAGCCAGAGCAGGGTGGTAATTACCGTGAAACCAGAGAATGAAGGTGAATTTGCCGCCTTCCTGGCCCAGACAGGCATCGAGTTTTCCTTGTTGGGCGAGGTAAATGGAAATGAAGCACTCGTTGATGGTGAATCATTCGGAACTATTCAGGAGTTGGATAAGCTTTTTGAGAGCGTGATTCCGAAAATGATGGCGTGAAGCCAGGAAAATGAGAAATAGAAGTTGAGAAGTTGAGAGAGTAGGAAAGAAAGAATAAAAAAAAAGGAACGGTCGTTGATTTGGCCGTTCCTTTTTTGTTTTGAAATGATGGTGATTACCAGATTTCCGCGCGGTTTTCCGTGGGGATAAATCGGCCAGCTTCTGGCTGAATATCAAATGCCTGGTAGAAGGCTTCGAGGTTGTACACAATACCGTTAACCCTGGCTTCGCCCGGCGAGTGTGGCCCCTCATTTATCTGTCGCATTACTTCCTTGTCGCGGATGTTATTTCGCCACACCTGGGCATACGAAATGAAGAAGCGCTGCTCGGGTGTAAACCCGTCGATGGGTCCTGGCCGTCCGCTCTCATTAAGTTTGTTCTGAAAGGCCTGATAGGAGATGGTTACACCACCCAGGTCGGCAATGTTTTCGCCAAGGCTGAGTTTGCCATTGATAGTGAGGCTGTCGAGCATCACAAAATTATTGTACTGGTCCACCAATACCTGGCTCCGCTCTAAAAAGCGCTCGGCATCTTCGACGGTCCACCAGTCGCGCAGGTTGCCATCGGCTGCATACTGACGGCCCTGGTCGTCGAATCCGTGGGTCATCTCATGGCCGATTACCACGCCAATGGCACCGAAGTTAACGGCGTCGTCGCCATTGAGATAGAAAAATGGGGGTTGCAAAATGCCGGCCGGGAAAACGATCTCGTTCATGGTTGGACTATAATAGGCATTCACCGTTTGCGGGCTCATAAACCATTCGTCGCGGTCAACGGGCTGACCTATTTTTTCGAGGTTGCGGCGGGTGTTAAACAGGCTGCCTGCCATAGCGTTGAG
This sequence comes from Bacteroidales bacterium, assembly GCA_041687035.1. GTDB lineage: Bacteria > Bacteroidota > Bacteroidia > Bacteroidales > UBA7960 > UBA7960. Next base: position 32,633 of record JAWLCS010000019.1, on the reverse strand, counting down.
CACATAAGGCTGTGCAGAGATTTCGAGCGAGCTGTAGTCGATCCATTTGTCGGGATATCCGATCTTCACATTCATTTTGCCAAGTTTTTCATGGGCCTGTTCTTTGGTCACATCACTCATCCATTCCAGCTGGTCGATACGCTGTGCAAAAGCCTTGCGCAGGTGGTCCACCAGGTCGACCATACGCTCCTTTGCCTGCGGTGGGAAGTGCACAGCCACATATTCCTGGCCAACGGCTTCGCCCATGGTGTGGCCAAGGGTGCCTATTGCCCTGCGCCAGCGCTCCTGCTGGGCTGTTTGCCCCGACATTACCCTGCCATAAAATTCGAAAGAGGCATTGTCGAAATCGGAAGAAAGGTAAGAGGCCGATGAACGCAGAAGGTTCCATTCGAGGTAAGTTTTCCAGGCGTCCAGATCAAAATCATTGATAAGTTTTTCTGCTTCAGCGAAAAACAGGGGTTGAGAAACGTTCAATTCGTCAATTGAGATTCCAATGCCGTCAAAATAATCGAGCCAACCAAAAGAAGGCACAATGCTTATGAGCTCTTCAACAGTTTTTTTGTTGTAGGTGGCATAAGGGTTACGGCGCTCAATACGGTCCATGGAGGCTTGTGCAAGGCGCGTTTCCATGGCCATGATGGTCTGCCGGACTTCAGCGGCCTTCGCTTCCTCATAGCCAGCCAGGGTAAAAATGATCTCGATCAGTTTCTCATAAGCTGAGCGAATTTCCAGGCTGCGGGCATCGTCTTTCAGATAATAATCGCGATCGCTCATACCCAGTCCGCCCTGTCCCAGGTTGGCGATCATCATTTCGGTGTTCATGCGGTCTTGCGAAGCAGAGAGCCCGAACAATGGCCGGCTGCCACGCTGGTGAAAGAAGGCAAAAGCCTCTGCCAGTTCATCTTTCGAAGCCAGGCTATTGATCTGGTCAAGATAGGGTTGCAGGGGTTTAATGCCGTTTTCTTCGACGGCCACAGAGTCCATTGCACTATTGTAAAAATCGCGGATCATTTGGCGGTTGCTACCGACGGCGGCATTTTTGTCGGCGCTGATTTGAGCAATCAGATCCTGCAGCTGTTTGTCGTTGGCTTCGCGCAGCTGCTCAAACGAACCATAGCGGCTGTATTCGTCGGGAATAGGGTTGGCCTGCAGCCAGCCCCCATTGGCAAAGCGGAAAAAATCATCGCCCGGATTTACCGAAAGATCCATGTTCGAAAGCTCAATAGGAGGGGTGCTTTTTTCAACCCGCGAGTTGCATGCGGAAATACTCATAACGGCGAAAAGAATCAGTAAAACTTTTGTTGATAAAAAAAGATGCTTCATGTGGTGTTGGTGTTTTTTGGTTTTGAATTATTGTTTTTCTTTTGATAGATTAATTTTCAGGCACTTAAAAAATTGAAGCCCCGAAAATACAAAAATCCGGGGCATTTCTTTGTGTAAATTAAAAATACACGGTAAATCATCGTGTGTGGAGGTGGTCTTCCATCCATTTTAGCAAATAAGCAAACACCTTTTCCTTTTCGGTTTCGTGCAATATCTCGTGCCGGCCGTGAAAGATCTTTACCTTCAAATTTTGAAAATGTTGCTTGTAAAATTCCCGGTGAATTTTCATGGCATCCTTTCCGAAATTGCCAACGGGGTCGTCTTGTCCGCCAAAAATCAGTAATGGCAAAGTTTTCCTGTATTTCAGGTTGTGATGGGCCTTTTTCATTTCGCTAATACCTTTAAATAGGTTGTGGTAAAAGGCAATGGAACAGTCGAAACCACAGTAAGGATCAGCAACATATTGGTCAGCCTCCGCACGGTCTGATGAGATCCATTCGAAAAGCGTGGGTCTTGGCTTGAAATGCCTGTTAAAGTTTTGGTAAAAGAAGCGATTAAACCATCTGCTCTTTTTTTGAGAACCTAAAAAGAGTTTTTGCAACCTGATAAAAGAATGTGAAAACTTTAGAAGATTGTTGGGCGTTTCAAAGGTGCCTGACAGTATCAGTCCCTGTATATAAACAGGATAAACTGCAATAAAATGGCGGGCTAAGATAGATCCCATGCTATGCCCCATTAAAAACAGCGGGATATCGGGCTGGTTTTTTCTTATATAGGTGTAGAGGGCCCTGGTATTTTCAAGCATGATTTCCCAACCCCGGCTGCACGAAATATACCCAAGGCGGTCGATGCTTCCGGCTGTTTGCCCATGCCCGGGATGATCATTGATAAAGACGCCATAACCATTCTCAGCAAGAAACTGCCCTATTTCGTTATAACGCCCATGGTGCTCGGCCATGCCGTGGATGATCTGTAATAAAGCTTTGGGTTTGCCAGTGGCAGGCATGTAGCTCTTTACGAAAAATCTTTCCTGCGAACTGCTGCTAAGAAAAAAAGTCTGCTCCTTGATTATTTGTGCTTCCATATTTTGTTGGGCTTTCACTGGCGGGGTAAAGGTTTTTGGGAATTGTTGTATTTTTGCGCCCCGGCAAGCCAGTTGTTTGTACTTCTTTTGCCGGAAATTTTTTTCAAAATTATCAAACTTATTGCATACTTCTTACAAACCATAAGAATATTGCAAAGCGTTGAAAATTAGTAGTTATTTAATCCCTTTCGGAGAAAAACAGCTTTATTTGGAACGCAACCAAAAGCCACATTTCGGAAAAAAGCTTAAGCCCTGGCAGCGACATTTATATATTGCTGGCGGCATTGTTTCGCTGGCCTTGGGTATGCTGGGTATTCCCCTTCCGTTGCTACCCACTACGCCATTTCTTTTGCTCTCTGCCTGGTTGTTTGCCCGCAGCTCCGAGCGTTTTTACCTTTGGCTGATCAACCACCGCTATTTTGGAAAAACCATTCGCAACTACCGCGAAAAGGGAGGCGTGGCACGACATGTGAAGATTTGGGCCACAGCACTTTTGTGGATAACCATTACCTTGTCATCAACCCTGGCGGTAAGCAATTGGTGGTATAGGGGGCTACTGCTGGTTATTGCCATTGGGGTTACTATTCATATCCGTTCTCTGAAAACGATTAGGCCAGGTAAATAGTAATATTGATTTGTATCAGAAAAAAGCCGCCGGAACTCATTGCATCCGGCGGCTTTTATTTTTTCCCTTTCGGGGAAATATGGCCGTTTATTTTTCGAAAAACGTTTTAATGACCGTCCTGTCCGGTGTGCACGTGTCCGTGAGCAACTTCCTCTTCAGAGGCTTCGCGCGATTCCAGCACCTCGCCCTTAAAATGCAGGTCCATGCCTGCCAGGGGGTGGTTAAAGTCCATTTTAACTGTTTCTTCTCCCACTTCAACAACCTTTCCATTCAAAGGGTTGCCTTCCTGGTCGCGCATGGGCACCATGTTGCCAATTTCGAGCATGTCAGTTGCCAGTTCGCCGTCAATTACAAAAACGCTTTTGGGCAAATCAACCAAGGCTTCCTGATTTACAGGGCCATATGCATTTTCCGATTGGATAGTAAATTCAAAAGTATCGCCCTGATTGAGCGAACCCACATTGGTTTCAAAATCGGGAATGAGGTTGCCTGTGCCAAATAAAAACTGGGCCGGATTGGCTTTGTCGGCGGTTTCGATAATGTCGCCCTGTGCATTGCCAGCGCGCAATGTGTAAGTTAAAGAAATGACTTTTGCTTGGGTCATAATAAATTTGTTATGGTTAAAAAATCAACGGGATGACCACCCTGGCGGGCGATACATCCCGGCATTTGAATGTTTTGCGAAGATAATCAATTTGTTACTCTCAGCAAATCAAATTATTGTTAATTTTGCAAGCCAATGCCATGGCAAGTTGCAGGCATTGCTTTTCCAGCCCCCAAAAAACATTCAATTTTTATTTGCATTTTATTTGGGAATGTTTGAGAATATTTTGTAATTTTGCGCTCCTGAAAAATCAAAAAATAGGAATTATTCATCATGGCAAAGAAAACCAAAGAAGCACGCGTGCAGGTTATCATGGAATGCACCGAGCATAAAGACAGCGGGTTGCCGGGTACTTCAAGGTACATTACTACCAAAAACAAGAAGAATACCCCTGAGCGCCTTGAGCTCAAGAAATACAACCCCATTTTAAGAAAAATGACCGTTCACAGAGAAATTAAATAAGCTTTGAATTATGGCAAAGAAAGTTGTTGCAACCCTTAAGACCGATACCGGAAAAGGTTTCGCTAAGGTAATCAGAATGAACAAGTCCGATAAATCTGGCGCCTACTCCTTCAGCGAAGATATTATTGCTTCCGATAAGGTAAAAGAATACTTCAGCAAGAAGTAGTTTCTGTTTCCAAAGATATTTCCGGTCAGATCTGTCCTTGAAAAAAAAGGGCAGATCTGATTTTGTTTTTCTGTTAAGCTGATCCGGGGTAGTCCCGGTTTTTTTATGGCTGCAGCCTATGTGTTCCCTGCAATCTGCAGTGCCTTATCTTTTAATTCATTAACTTTGCGCGAATCAATCTGAAAAGCATATGGGTCTGTTCGATATTTTTTCTAAAAACAAAAAAGAAAACCTCGACCAGGGTTTGAGCAAAACGCGCGAATCCTTTTTTGGCAAGCTATCAAAAGCCGTTGCCGGAAAATCGACGGTGGATGCCGAGGTGCTCGACAATCTGGAAGAAATCTTGATCAGCTCCGATGTGGGCGTAAATACTACTATTCGAATTATTGAACGCATTGAAGAAAGGGTGGCCCGCGACAAATACCTGGGCACTGATGAGTTAAACCGCATTCTAAAAGAAGAAGTGGTGGCCCTGCTGGCCGAAAACCATGCTACTGATTTTGAGAATCTGATCAGCGATAAGCAACAAAGACCCTATGTTATTATGGTTGTGGGTGTGAATGGGGTTGGCAAAACGACCACCATTGGCAAACTGGCCCATAAGTTCAAAAATGCCGGACACAAAGTGGTGCTTGGCGCCTGCGATACCTTCCGGGCCGCGGCTGTCGATCAGTTGACCATATGGTCAAAACGGGTGGATGTGCCTGTCGTTTCGCAGGGTATGGGCGCCGATCCGGCCAGTGTTGCATTTGAAAGCCTGCAATATGCAGTGAAAAATAATATGGACGTGGTAATTATTGACACGGCTGGCCGTTTGCATAATAAGGTGAACCTGATGAACGAACTCTCCAAAATTAAACGTGTAATGCAGAAGGTCATTGCCGATGCACCCCACGAAATTTTGCTGATTCTCGACGGTTCTACCGGCCAGAATGCATTTGAACAGGCCAAGCAGTTCACTGCAGCCACCGAAGTCAACGCCCTGGCCATAACCAAGCTCGATGGCACTGCCAAGGGAGGTGTGGTAATTGGCGTGAGCGATCAGTTTCAGGTGCCCGTTAAATATATAGGTGTGGGCGAAAAGGTGGAAGACCTTCAGCTTTTCGATCGCGAAGCCTTTGTGGAATCTATCTTCCAGTAAAAATTTCTTTCCTTGTGAAAAAGAAGTCATTGAATGTCATCACCTTGGGTTGCTCTAAAAACCTGGTGGACTCTGAACGCATACTGGGGCAGCTTCCAGCCGGCAAATTCAAGCTTTCGCACGACGCCCCTGGTCCAGCCGACATTGTCATTATCAACACCTGCGGCTTCATTAAAGATGCCAAAGAAGAAAGCATCGATACCATTTTGCAATATGTGGAGGCCAAAAAGCAGGGCCTAGTAGAGGAGGTGATCGTAACAGGCTGTCTTTCGCAGCGCTATAAGGAAGAGCTTCAGAAGGAAATTCCCGAAGCCGATGCCTGGTTTGGTGCCCGCGAACCCGACGAGCTTTTCGATTACCTCTCACAGAAATATTCCCGCGACAGCGGAAAAAGATACCTCACCACCCCTTCGCATTTCGCTTACCTAAAGATAGCCGAGGGCTGCGACCGCACCTGTTCTTTTTGCGCCATTCCCATGATAAGGGGCGCTTTCCGCTCGCGCTCCATCGAGAGCCTGGTGGAAGAAGCAAAAGAACTGGCTGCCAAAGGTGTAAAAGAACTCCTGCTGGTGGCACAAGACCTGAGTTACTATGGCTACGATCTTCAAAAAAAGCCGCTGCTGGCACCTCTTCTCGAAGAATTGTCGAAAGTGGAGGGTATTGAATGGATCAGGCTGCATTATGCCTATCCCAAAAACTTCCCTGAGGATGTGATTCCGCTTATGGCCACCAATAAGAAGATTTGCCGATATCTTGACATTCCGGTTCAGCATATCAACGATCGAATTCTTAAGGTAATGCGGCGTGGGCACGACAAAAAAGCCACCCTTCAATTGCTTGAGAAATTTCGCAGGCAAATACCCGGAGTGGCCCTGCGCACTACTTTGCTGGTGGGCTTTCCGGGAGAGACCCGCGAGGAATTTCAGGAACTGCTCGATTTTGTTAAACTTGCCCGCTTTGAGCGACTGGGTGTATTTACCTATTCGCCCGAAGAAGGCACTTCGGCCTTTCCGCTCGAGGACAACATCCCTGAAAAGGAAAAAGAAAGAAGAGCTGCGGAACTTATGGAGGTCCAGGCTGAAATTTCAGGCGCACTGAATGAAGAAAAAATCGGAAAAACATTTACGGTGCTGATCGACAGGGAAGAGGGCGAATATTTTATTGGCCGCACCGAGTTCGATTCGCCCGAAGTCGACAATGAAGTGCTGGTTGAAACGGCACCTGAAATAAAAATCGGCGCATTTGTAAACGTAATGATTACCTCTGCCACCGACTTTGAACTTTTTGGACAAGCAGTGAGTTAAAAAAATGAAAAATAATTAGTTATGCTTAAACCAAATGCTACCCTTGAAGAAATAAATGCCCTGAACCGTGACACCTTGATGGGCCATTTGGGGATGGAATACCTGGAAGTGAGCGAAGGTTATGTGTATGCGCGCATGCCGGTCGATCACCGAACCCTGCAGCCAGCAGGCATTTTGCATGGTGGCAGCAGCCTGGCGCTGGCCGAAACCATAGGCGGGCTGGGATCGGTTATTCTGGTCGACAATACGCGCTTCGATGTGCGCGGCTCTCACATCAGCGCCAACCACCTCAGGGCCGGTACCGGCGACTGGGTGTTCGGAAAAGCCACCCTCATTCACCGTGGTAAAAATACCCACCTGTGGAATATTGACATTTTTGATGAACAAAACCAGCTGATCTCCAGCTGCAGGCTTACCAACTTCATTATTGCCAAAAACATCGCCTAGATAGGCTGCCTATGGAACTGCCCGCTTTTATCAACCAATTGCTGGCCAATGACCAGGCTTTTATTTGTTACCGCCTTCCGGGAGCAGGGGAGCCGGTTTGTTTGTTTGGAGGGGAGTTCGTGGCCCCGGTTGATTTGCTGGATGTTCAGCGTGAAGAAGGCTTTGTGATGGTACCTTTTCATGCTTCCGCAGAAATGCCCGCACTTTTCTACCAAGGGGGACAATCGTACCGTGGCTGGCAAAATCATTATCCTGTTGTGGTAAAGAACGAAACAACCGTAGGGAGTCATATCTCGAAAAGCGAATCGCTGAGTGTTGATTTTCAGGAATATGCCAAACAGGCCAACCATCTGGTTAAGAAAATGCGTTCCGGTCATCTTCAAAAGGTGGTGCTTTCGAGGATCATTGCCGAACCATTGTCAGCATCATTCGACCCCGGTCTCTTTTTTGAACTTCTTTGCCAACAGTATCCGGCAGCATTTGTATACCTGCTCAACACCGGCCTGGGTCAGTGCTGGGCCGGGGCTAGTCCTGAAGTTCTCCTTGCAGCTGAAGATGGTTTTGCAAGCACCATGTCGCTGGCAGGAACACTGCCGGCCAAAAAAGGTGGAACAGGCGATTTTGAATGGCAAAAGAAGGAAAAAGAGGAACAAAGCCTGGTGACAAACTTCATACGTGAAAAACTGATTACCAGTAGTATATCAGATTTTGTTGAAGCGGCACTTGAAACCCGCCCAGCCGGACCAGTGGTGCACCTGTTAAAGCGGTTTTCTTTTAAAATGCCCGCCTCACTTTCGGTGCTTGAACTGGCCAAAAACCTGCATCCTACTCCGGCAGTGTGCGGACTGCCCGCCGACATGGCCCTGAAAGAAATCCTTTCAACCGAAGGACATCGCCGAGGATATTATACCGGATTTCTTGGGCCTGTTTCGAACACCAGGACCGCACAATTGTTTGTGAATTTAAGGTGCATGCAGATTATTGAGAAAAATGCATTTATTTTTGTGGGAGGCGGATTGCTGGCCGAATCGGATGTGGAACGCGAGTGGCAGGAAACAGCAACCAAGGCAGAAACCTTGCTTTCGGTCATCCGAAAACTAAACTGAAAAAGTTATGCTGCACGACAGGATGGGACTGGAATATCTGGCAGAACTGATGTTTCAGCGCAATATCAGGCATTTGGTCATTTCGCCGGGATCACGAAATGCCCCGATTATTGATGCCTTTTGCAAGCGCCGAGGTTTTGATTGCAAGGCCATTGTAGATGAGCGCAGCGCCGCATTTTTCGCACTGGGCATGGCCCAGCAGTTGCAGCAACCCGTTGCCATTGCATGCACGTCGGGCACTGCCGTGCTCAACTTCGCCCCAGCCATTGCTGAAGCATACTACCAGCGCATCCCTTTGCTGGTGCTAACGGCCGATCGTCCCGTTGAGTTTATCGATCAGGGCGACGGACAAACCATAAGGCAGCAAAACGTTTTTGCAAACTATATCAGGAAATCCGTTCAATTACCACAAAGCATTAAAACCGGCGACGACCTCTGGTATGCCAACCGCCTGGTGTCTGAAACACTCAATGCTGCAATTCTTCCCGTGGCGGGCCCGGTGCATATCAACCTGCCGTTTTCCGAGCCTTTATACGGAGTTCAGATTCCTTATACTTCTGCACCCAAGGATATCCGAATAGTGGAAACTACGCCTTCGCTTTCCGCGCAAGCCTTGGCTGCCCTTGAAAAGAAATGGCAAAGCGCAAAGCGCAAACTGTTGATAGCCGGTCAATTACATCCAAACAGCTCACTGGAGAAGTTGCTTAAGGAGCTGGCTGCTGACCCTTCAGTGGTCATTCTTACCGAAGCCACATCTAACCTGAACGGCCCTGAATTTATTGCCTGGATTGACCGCTGCCTGGCGGCCATTCGCACCGATGAAGTTGATTTCATGCCTGATCTTCTGGTGACTTTCGGAGGTGCGGTGGTTTCAAAACGCATAAAAGGGTGGCTGAGGAAGGCCCCTGTGAAAGAACACTGGCATATTGATCCGGCAGATATGAGCATGGACACTTACCAGCACCTTACGCAAAGTATTCCTATGTTTGCCGAAAACTTTTTCGGTCAGTTCAGGCCTGCAGTTATTGATACAGGTGATTCTTTTTCAGAAAGGTGGCGCGAGCTATCTGCCCGGGCACGAGAAAATCATCAAAAATTTCTTTCTGCATGCCCGTATTCTGATTTGAAAATTTTTGAGAAAATCCTTAAAAACGTCCCGGGCGGCTACCAAATTCAGCTTGCCAATAGCACCCCGGTGCGTTATGCCCAGCTTTTCGAATATCCGCATGTTTTCCGGTTTGACTCAAACCGTGGGGTCAGCGGCATTGATGGAAGTATATCAACGGCTGCCGGCGCGGCATTTATTTTCGGTAAGCCCACCCTAATGATAACTGGCGATCTCGGGTTTTTTTACGATTCTAATGCACTATGGAACAAGTATTTGCCAAAAAACCTGAAGATTATCATGATCAACAATGGGGGCGGGGGCATTTTCCGGTACATCGATGGCCCTGACCAAACCGGGGCGCTCGAAGAGTTTTTTGAAGCCAGCCACGACACTTCCGCCGAATTTATTGCAAAAGCCTTCGGCCTGGATTATTTGCTGGCTTCTGACATGGAGGGCCTGCAAAGTGAACTCAGCGTTTTTTTCCGCAACAGCGAAAGGCCAGCCATACTCGAAATCAAGAGCCCTGCCGCTGAGAGCGCCGCCACACTGCGGGCTTACTTCAAGACCCTGGCCGACAAGTAGCCGGTTTCTCCGGAATTATTGATAATTCCTGCATTTTTCCTTGTTTTATTTTTACTTTTGGAAAACAAAATGTGCTTCCCTGCATTTATCTTTGTAAAAAATCTGAAAAAATAATGGAATCAAAACGTAACTGGGCCACTCTCAAAACGTACAAAGACATTCGTTTTGAAATGTTTGATCATATTGCCAAGATCACCATCAACCGGCCCGAAGTACACAATGCCTTCAGGCCCACCACTACTTTTGAAATGGCCGATGCACTCGACATCTGCCGTGAGCGGCCTGATATTTACACCATTATCCTGACAGGCGAAGGCGACAAGGCCTTTTGCAGCGGTGGCGACCAGCAGGTGAAGGGCGCCGGCGGATATATTGACGAAGAAGGCGTTCCACGCCTGAATGTGCTCGATGTGCAGCGCCGAATCCGCTCCATGCCAAAGCCCGTGGTGGCCATGGTGAATGGCTGGGCCGTTGGAGGGGGGCATGTACTGCATGTAATCTGCGACCTGACGGTGGCTTCAGAAAATGCTCGTTTCGGACAGGTGGGCCCTAAGGTGGGAAGCTTCGATGCCGGATTGGGAAGCAGCTACCTTGCCAGTATTGTGGGGCAAAAAAAGGCCCGCGAGATTTGGTTCCTGAACCAGTTTTATTCTGCCAAGGAAGTCCTCGAAATGGGGCTGGTAAATAAGGTAGTTCCGTTTGAGCAACTTGAAGACACCACCGTGGAATGGTGCCAAATCATGCATAAACGCAGCCCCATGGCCCTGCGAATGATTAAGCTGGGGCTAAACGCCGAACTCGATGGACAAGTTGGTCTGCAGGAGTTTGCCGGAAATGCCACTTTGCTGTATTATCTCACCGAGGAAGCCCAGGAAGGCAAGCACGCTTTCCTCGAAAAACGCGACCCCGATTTTCATAAATATCCAAAATTCCCCTAAGCGCCAATTATGGCAAAAATTCGTTCCTGGATTAAAGCTGCGCGCCTGCGCACCCTTCCGCTGGCTCTTGCCAGTGTGGCCATGGGTGGTATGGTGGCTGCCACACACCCGCGCTTTAACCTTAAGGCAGTGGTTATGGCAGCCGTTACCACGCTGTTTCTGCAAATACTCTCGAACCTGGCCAACGATTATGGAGATTCACGCTCAGGCATCGACAATGAGAAAAGGGTAGGACCCAAGCGTACGGTGCAGAGCGGAGAGATCAGCGACCAGTCAATGAAAAAGGCGGTAATCCTTTTTTCCGTGCTGTCACTTACAAGCGGTTTGTTGCTGATTTTTTGGGCGGCAAACCTCTCGTTTAAAACCTCTGCCATTTTTGTTTTACTGGGTTTGGCGGCTATTATTGCAGCTATAAAATATACCGTTGGAAAGAATCCATATGGCTATATCGGGCTTGGCGACCTTTTCGTGTTTCTGTTCTTTGGGCTGCTGGGGGTGGGAGGTACTTGGTTTTTGGCCACAAAAAGCTGGGATCCGCTCATTTTGCTGCCGGCCACAGGCATGGGTCTGCTCAGTGCTGGGGTGCTGAACCTTAACAATATGCGCGATTTTGTGAACGACCGACAGAATGGAAAGAACACCCTGGTGGTGAAGATCGGGCTGCGTGCCGCTTTTGTTTACCACAGCATTATCGTTATGCTTCCTTTTGCATTGCTGGGCGCTTATGTTTTATTTTCGGGTGCCAATCCAAGGGTATTTCTGTTTCTGATTCTTTTGCCTGTTTTTGTCGCTGATCTGATAAGAATCAACAGTTCTTTTGGTGGCGCCATGCTCGATCCCTTTCTTCGCAAGCTGGCGCTGAAAACCCTGCTGCTGACCCTGGTCTTTGGGTTTCTGATTAACCTCTAAGAATATGCTGCGTGCTTCCTTTTTGCCATATCCGCTTGTTTTCAGGCGCCTTGCAGGCACTTCGAGGGGCGTGCTGCACACCAAGGAGTCATGGTTCATTATCGTGCAGCAGGAGGCCGATTTGAGCCTCAAGGGTGTTGGCGAATGCAGCCTCATACCCGGCTTGAGTCCAGATCCGCGAGAAATCTTTGAAAAGGAGTTACAAAGCCTTTGTGAGAATATTAACGCATACGAAAGCTGGTTTGAAACGCGGGAAGCTTTGTTCCCCGCTATTCGTTTCGGTCTGGAGACTGCCCTTGAAGATTTGAACAGCGGAGGCAGCCGCGTATTTGAAGAAAACCAGTTCACTGCCGGCAACAATGGCATTGCCATTAACGGTCTGATTTGGATGGGCGCGCCGGATTTTATGAAACAGCAGATCCGTGAAAAGCTGGAAGCCGGTTTCGATTGCATTAAGATCAAGATCGGTGCCATTGACTTTGAGCAGGAGTTGGAGTTGCTGGGTATGATTCGCCGAGAATACGGCCCCGACACCATTGAGATTCGTGTGGACGCCAACGGCGCCTTTTTGCCCGAGCAAGCCCTTGAGAAACTCAAAAGGCTGTCTTCCTTTAATCTGCACTCCATTGAACAACCCATTATGCCAGGGCAAGCCGAGATCATGGCCGACCTTTGCGAAAAGAGCCCGGTACCCATAGCTCTCGACGAAGAACTTATCGGAGTTAATGATCCGGTAAGTCGACGAAAACTGCTGAATACCATCGATCCACAATATGTTATTTTCAAGCCAAGCCTGCTGGGTGGGCTGAATGCTACGGCATCCTGGGCCATGCTGGCCGATACTCTTGGCATTAAATGGTGGGTGACTTCAGCCCTGGAATCCAACATCGGCCTCAATGCCATAGCACAATGGACTTACAAATACGGTGGCAGCTCTTATCAGGGTCTCGGAACAGGGCAACTTTTTTCCAACAACATTTCTTCTCCGCTGGTTATTGAAAAAGGAAAGCTTTTTTACAAGCCTGAAATAGCTTGGGATTTAAAAGCGTTAGAAAATGCCTGATTTCTTTCCTAAATCGCTTTCGCTGAATGGGGTGCGGTATGATGAAACTGCGCTTAGGGGATTGATTGCCGGTAAGTCAGGAACCATTGATCCTTTATTTGAAAAACTGTTTTCCTTTTTGGACGAATGGCTTGATGATGCTGAGCAAATCACACTGAAAACCAGCGGAAGTACCGGCCCTCCAAAATTCATGCGTATCGAAAAGGAAAGGATGCTGCAAAGCGCCCGAATGACCGGCGATTTTTTTGGCCTTAAGCCTGGTATGAAAGCCCTCCTTTGCCTTTCGCCCGAATTTATTGCCGGCAAAATGATGGTGGTCAGGGCCATAGAACTCGGACTTGATCTGGTAACCACCAGCCTGGAAGCCAATCCTTTGAAAGGGCTTAACCAAACGGTTGATTTTGCAGCCATGGTGCCATTGCAGGTAGCGCAAGTAATTCAACAACAGCCAGAAAAATTCAACCTTGTGAAGACCCTTATTATTGGCGGAGGTCCACTTCCGGCTACAATTGAAGATGCTTTGCAATCAGTTCCAACCGTTTGCTGGCACACCTATGCCATGACCGAGACTTTAAGCCATGTAGCGCTTCGGGCAATAAACGGCCCCCAAAAATGCGAATGGTTCACTCCAATGCAAGGCGTTGAATTAAGCTTGGATGAACGCGGCTGTCTTGTAATAAACGCCCCGGCGGTTGCCGAAGGCCCGGTGGTAACCAACGACCTGGTAGAGATGAAAGGTCAGCAGTTCAGGGTGCTGGGCCGCATCGACGATGTGATCATCAGCGCCGGACATAAACTGCACCCTGCCATCATTGAACAGAAATTAAGCAAGCTCATTTCTTCCCCTTTTTTCCTTGCCGGCGAAGACCACCCCGAAGCCGGGCAGATCCTCGTGCTGCATCTGGAGGGAAGTTTTAATGAACAGGAAATCAGTATTCTGAAAGATCAGGTTCAATCTATACTTGAACCTTTTGAAATCCCCAGGAAGCTTAAAGTGGTACCCGCTTTTAAATACCTTGAGAGTGGAAAAATTGATCGGAGAACCAGCGCATAATCCCTCACCTCTCAAACTCAACCACCTCCAGGTCCCTGATATTCGGGCCGTCGATGCTGAAACGTATCATGGTTATAGCCTTGTGGAAGCCGTTTTTGCCGGCGGCTCCGGGGTTGATGGTGAGCATGTTGAAGCGTTTGTCGTACATCACCTTCAGGATATGTGAATGGCCACAGACAAAGAGTTTTGGCGGGTTTACCAACAGCATCTGGCGCACATCGGGGCTGTAGTGGCCGGGGTAACCACCAATATGGGTCATGAGCACGTCCACTTCCTCGCACAAAAAACGCTGGTATTTCGGGAAGCTGATGCGGATATCCTGCCCATCGATGTTTCCGAATACCCCGCGCAGGGGCTTAATTGCCTGTAATGCTTCGGCTACAGCAAAGTTGCCGAAATCGCCGGCATGCCATATCTCGTCGCATTGTTCAAATATGCGGGGCAGCTCCGGGTGCACATAGCCGTGGGTATCAGAGAGGATTCCTATGCGTTTCATGCTTCTTCCGGTTCATTTCCCAGGCCGGCCCATTTTTCCTTTTTTTGCAGCAGCTCTTCTTTTTCACGAAGCAGCTCCCCAAGGAGGGCTTGCTTTCGGGCAACATCCGCTTTTAACACTTCTGCCTGGTTGAGAATATCCATGGTGGGATCATCCTCTCCGCCTTTAAACAAAGGGTTATCGACGGTTTCCGACAGTTCTTCGATATGCAGCAGGTCCTTTTCTATCTCCCCTTGAAGCGCTTCAATGCGCAGCTCCACATCAGAAAGCTGGTAGTCGACCCTCAGTTCCATTTTGTCTTTTTTGGTGGCCAGGTATTCGTCGTGGCGCTGGTTCAGGACGTCGAAAGCCTTTTGCAACTGGCTGTAAAGCTCCTGGCGGCTTTCTGCCTTCATGCGGATGCCCTTGAACTCAGCCTGAATATTCTTTAGCATCTCGCGGGTTTTTTTGAACTCGTTGGAGGTACGGGCTCGTTCCAAGCCATTTAAAACCAGTGGCTTAAGGCGGTTGTAGTTTTCGCGGGTATCGCGGTCGCGCTCATTGAACCAGGCTTCTTGTCGTCCTTTCAGGGTGTCAAAGGCCTGCTGCAGGCGCTGGTATAGCTCCTCGCGTTCCTCGCGCGGCAGGCTGAGCTCACGAAAAACCTGTTGAATCTGCTTCAGATGGTCAAATGCTACCCTGAAATCCTCCGCATTAGCGGCCAGGGTTTCGCCTTCGGCAATCATTTCTTCCAGGGTCAGGGCATTTGAAAACCCCTCTTCCGCAAGGGCCCTTTGTTTTTCTTCCCGCCTTAGTTTTATGATGGTGAAAGCTTCCTGCAACTTGTTAAGCAGTTCATTTCTGGCCTCAAAGGTCAGGTCGCGGTCTTTGATGTCTTGTTGCAGTTCAATGAGTTGTTTCCAGTATGCTTCAATATCAATGGCTTTTTCGGCTTCAGTCAGCAAGGCTTCTACTTCGGGCAGCAGTGCTGTTTTCCCCGAAAGGGATTTTTGCTCTAAAACCGATTGCTGCTGCGCGCGCCGCTGCTTCAAAATATCAAAGGCTTCCTGGAGTTGCTGGTAAAGCATTTCACGGATCTCTTTCTGCAGCCTGATGCCCCTGAACTCATTTTGCACGCTAACGCAAAAGTCCCAGGCCTCGCGGATCTCATCATTATAGCGGGCCTCAAAAAGTGCTTTTTCAACTAAAGGGGTAAGTTTCTCGCGGCTTTGCTCTGAGGTTTCTTCAAAGGCTTTTTTTTCGCTTTCGCGCAAAGCGTTGATCTTTTCAAAGCAAGCGTTGATGGTTTCCTTAAGGCCGGCCCTTTCTGCGCGGCTAAGGTCAAGCTGGCCAAGGCTGCGCTGAAGGGTGATGAGCTGATCCTTCATTTCGCGGTAGTTGCCCTTACCCAGACTGTTTTTTATCAGCGAAAGCCGCTCCTTGAGCTCGAAAAAATCAGTAGGTGATTCCTGCATAATCTAATACTTTCCTCAAAAATACTAAAAAGCGTCCACCCCGATCATTCTATTAATAGGATCATTGCCTTGCAAAAATTCAAAAAAGTATCAAAATATTTTATTAATTCACAATTTGTTAATACTTTTCGGTGGTTTTTGACGCTTGGGCAAAGGCTTTCGCTTATTTTTGCAGATTAAAGTTCAATTAAGCCTTACAAATTCTGTTTATGAGCAAAATTAAGATTCTTGAAAAGACCTTTGAGCCCTTTATTGGCCATGAAATAATTCAGGCTGCGGTAGAGAATATCGCACAAAAACTAATGGAGGATTATAAAGGCAGAACGCCCTTATTTTTGTGTGTGCTCAGCGGCTCCTTTATATTTTCGGCCGACCTGTTTAAAGTTTACGAGGGCCCTGCCGAGATCAGTTTTATCAGGCTTTCGTCATATAAGGGTACCACTACCACCGAAGAAGTTAAAACGGTTATAGGTTTGGTTGAAGACATTACCGATCGCGATCTGATAATTCTTGAAGATATTATTGACAGTGGCATCACGGTTGCTCATTTGGTGCACGATCTGGAAAAATACCAGCCACGTTCAATTAAAATTGCAACACTATTGTTGAAGCCCAAGGCCCTCCGAACTGATATAAAGCCTGATTATGTAGGCATGGAGATACCAAATGACTTCATTGTCGGGTACGGATTAGATTACGATGGCTTTGGCCGCAACCTGAAGGACATTTATAAAATCGTTGAGTAATAAATTGTTAAACTCCTTACCCGGGAAAAAACGTTGAGCTATGTTGAACATCATTATTTTTGGCCCTCCAGGATCGGGCAAAGGCACCCAATCGGCCAAGATTGTGGAAAAGTACAACCTCGTCCATCTTTCGACAGGTGACCTGATGCGCGAAGAAATTGCGAAGGATACCCCACTGGGCAGGGAGGTAAAAAAGTTTATTGACAAGGGCATGCTGGTGCCTGATGAAATTATTATGCGCGAATTGTATGAAAAAGCTTCTGAACACCTTGACTCGCCGGGGCTGATCTTCGACGGCTTTCCGCGCACCATAGTGCAGGCCGAGATGCTCGACCAGATGCTCAACAAGCACGGAATTCCAATTGACGTGGTTTTGTCGGTAGATGTTGACGAGGAAGAGCTTTATAAGCGCCTGAAGGGACGTGCAGAAGACTCGGGCCGCAGCGATGACAAGACCGACATTATCTGGCGCCGCATCGAAATTTACAAAGAGCAAACCCTGCCGTTGATAGACTATTACAAGAAGCAGGGAAAGATTGTATCGATCAATGGCATGTCGCCGGTGGAGAAGGTTTTTGGCAAGATTACCAAGGCCATCGATACCTACCTCGAAACGCGCGAAATTATCCCGGCCATTGAGTAGATTTCGTGTTTCCCGTTAAAGCTTACCTTTGCATTTTAATTGCATTCCGCTTTCGCGGGAAATTTATAGTATATGACATCAAACTTTATTGATTACGTAAAGATCAACTGCCGCTCAGGCAAGGGTGGGGCGGGCTCTGCCCATTTGCGCCGCGAGAAATTTATTCCCAAAGGGGGTCCCGATGGGGGCGATGGCGGACGGGGCGGAAGCGTTTTCGTTAAGGGCAACAGCCAGTTGTGGACCTTGCTGCATTTGCGCTATACCCGGCATGTGATTGCCGATGCCGGCGGCCCCGGTGGCAAGCAGCAGCGTTCGGGAGCGGCCGGAAAGGATGTGATTGTAGAAGTGCCCCTGGGTACCGTGGTAAAAGATTCAGAAACCGGAGAGGTGGTGGCCGAAATTACTACTCATGATCAGATAACGACCATACTGGAAGGCGGCCGCGGCGGCCAGGGAAATACACACTTTAAATCGAGCACCAACCAAACGCCCCGTTATGCTCAGCCTGGTGAACCCGGACAGGAAGCCTCGTTTGTTTTTGAACTGAAGGTGCTTGCCGATGTGGGCCTGGTAGGCTTTCCCAATGCTGGAAAATCGACACTTTTATCAGTAGTTTCGGCTGCAAAGCCCGAAATTGCCGATTACCCGTTTACCACCCTGGTGCCCAACCTTGGCATGGTAGCCTATCGCGACATGCAATCGTTTGTAATGGCCGATATCCCCGGCATTATCGAAGGCGCCCACGAGGGCAGGGGGCTGGGCCATCGCTTCCTCAGGCATATCGAACGCAACTCGGTACTGCTTTTCATGATTCCGGCCGATAGTGAAGACATCAAAAAGGAATTTAAGGTTTTGCTCAACGAATTGCAAGAATACAATCCCGAGCTGCTCGACAAGAAACGCCTGCTTGCCATTAGCAAATGCGACCTGCTTGATGAAGAAGGCATGGCAGCCCTCAAGAAAAAGATCCCAAAAGTGCCGCATGTGCTGATTTCTTCGCATACCCAAATGGGCATAATGAAACTGAAAGACCAGCTTTGGAGCATGATGAACCAAGCTGATTTATGAAAGATGATTTAGGATTTATGATTAATTCTTTCATTCTCAGTTTTGTTGGTTTTTATTTAAATTGCTTTAAAAATTCATCAATCATCAATCATCGATCATCAATCATAAATTTAAACCGCGGTGTTGGAGTTTTTTCTTGAAATAGACAAACAGTTTTTTCTGATCCTGAATGGTCTTCATAATGGCTTTTTCGATCAGGTGATGTATTATATCAGCGAGAAAACTACCTGGATCCCGCTTTACCTGGTGTTGCTCTATATGGTTTTCAGGCAATATCGCTGGAAGGTATTCCTGATGCTAGTTTTTGTGGTGATATTGATCACGCTCAGCGATCAGCTTTCTGTCCTGGCCAAAAACACGTTTATGCGCTTCAGACCTTGCCATGAGCCTTCGCTCGAAGGCCTGGTGCATATTGTGCGCGGACGTTGCGGTGGGCGCTATGGATTCGTTTCGTCGCATGCGGCCAACACTTTTGCCCTGGCCGTATTTATGAATTTCCTGCTTCGCGATAGCTACCAGTTTATGGTGCCGGTAATGCTAAGCTATGCGGTGCTGAATGCCTACAGCCGCATATACCTTGGTGTGCATTACCCGGGCGATGTGTTTTTTGGAGCCTTGCTGGGAGTGGTGATTGGCTGGTTTGTTTATTTCCTGTGGTCAAGGGTGATTAAATACACCAAACGCCCTAAAGTTTTTGGCGGATCCTGATACTTTTTCAGGATCCTGAGACCTTCCCTTCAATTTTTGAAATTTCCACCTTGTAAACAGCCACATTGTTTACAGCCGGGGCATTGAAACTGAATTCCTTGTCAGTGTATTTGCGCATGATGATGTTCAGCACCTTCATCTTTTCATCATAATCATCAATAAATATCACCTTACCATAAGCAAGCACGCTGCGGTAGTCCATGCCATAGCTGCAGGCAACGGTTTCGTGCCTGAAAAACAATTTGTGGTCGGTGCTGAAAGCTACACAAACATCGGGATTGTTTTTCAGGATGTCGATCTTTTTTCCCTTTGGGTCAGAATGCAGGTAAATGGTATCGTCTTCGTATCCGAAGTTGAAGGGAAGCAGATAGGGCTTGCCTTCTTGGTCAACCATTGCAAGAAAGCAGGAGTCGCATTTGTCAATAATCTGCTTTATCTCAAACTTGTCGTAAGTCATTCGGCTTCTCATGGTGGTGGGATTTTAGGCAAAAATATAAAAAAAAGCAGCCGCAAAAGCGCTTGCAATTGCGGCTGCTATAAAAATTAACGATCGATTTTAATAAATGGTAAGCCTTTTAACCAGTCGGCCCTCAGCCGTTTCAACAATAAGGAAATACAATCCGGCCTTCAGGCCCGAAATGTCGAGCTCATGGTTCACATTTCCACTTAGTTCCTGCAGTCTGGTAGTTTGCATTATCTGCCCCTTTTGATCGGAAATGCGGATAATGACCTCCTTTGCTCCATTGTTGGAGAAGGCCAGATATACACTTCCGCTGGCAGGGTTGGGATAAATGGTCAGCTCATTGAGATCGGCTTGCGGCAAGTTTGCATTAAGGCAAGCATCAAATGTAACCACCACTGTATCGCGGCTGGCGCATCCATATTGGTTGGTAACTTCAACCCAAATGGCAGTTTGTGGGCCAAACTCGTCGTTGGTCACCCACATGTTCTGCCGGTCATAACCGTTCGACCACAAATAACTCGAATATCCTGAGCCTGCGTTGAGCAAGGTCAGGTGATCCACACAAAGAGTAAAGTCTTCGCCCAGATCTACCTCAGGCTCTGGCAGCAAAGTAACTTTTCTTGAGTGCTCAGCTTTCACTTCATCATCGCGGAAAGCCTTCAGGGTAAGCGTTACTTCTTTTTTGATGATATCCTGGCTTCCGGGGACGTATAAGGTGCTCATCTCGCCGGGGTTTTCAAACACACCGTCGCCACTGCTGGTCCATTGCAGCTCTTCATACTGGCTGGCGTATCCTTCGAGCATTATGGGTGTGGGGCCGCACTGTTGGCTGTCGAAGCCTGCAAATGCCACCGTTTGTATTATTGCGGGCATTTCTATATTGTCAATCCAGGCTGCATCCAGCCCGCTCGACACCGAATAGTCCTTTGCATACACCCAGCGGAAGTTGCGGGTGCCAGCCTGAACAGGGTAGGAAAATTTCTCCCAGTTGCGTTCGCCCGACCAGCGGTCTTGCCGAACCCCATCAATATAGAATTCGAGCCAGTCGTAGTTATTTTCTGAGGAAACCTTACGATAAAAGGAGATGGTATCGTTGGCTACCACATCCATGGTTAGAAATAGCCCGGAGGCTGCGCTATGGCCTATGGTTCCGCTTTTTGCTGAGTAAGTTCCTTCGTAAACCTGATCGCTGGTTATAACCCAGGGAGCATTGCCATCGTACTGCCATTCATACTGTTCGAAGTTGCCTGCTTCCCAGTCTTCCATTATGAGGCCAATCTTCAAGAAAAAATCTTTATTGATCTGGTAGGGGCCAGAATTCAGGTCAAGGTTCACCGCCACGGTAGTACCCGGAGCCATTGAGCCATGTATTGAAACTTCAAAGTTGGCATAGAAATGCCCGTCTTGGGCCAGGGGAGCGCTGCTCATTTGCGGCTGCGCAAAAACGATCAACGGGTCGTCGGGGCTAACCTCAACGGTGATTTCTTCTGTGGGCAGTTGCCCGGTGTTTTCTATCTTGAACTGCAGCATGGCGGTCTCTCCCGGGTCAAGTCGTCCGTTGCCATTGCCCTGTTGCTGATCGTTGATGGTCAAACCTGCCACATTTAGCCGGGGGGCAAAGCCAGTTTCTTCGAATCTGCTCTTCCATATGGTCTCTTCGTCTTCCTGAAAAGCCTCAATGGTAAATGAAAGCATATGTCTGCCAGGCATTTCTTCCTTGGTTTGGAAGGCGAAAATGTTTTCGAAGGTGCGGACCTCTCCGGCCAGAAAGTTGCCCAGTAGCGCCACGCTGTCGGTGAGCAAGGCATAATTAGAACCCAATAAGAGCCTGGCTTCTACACCTTCTATATCTTCTTCGGTTGGGTTTTCAAGCACCAGGTTCAGGGAAATGGCTTCGCCCGGATTGACCAGTCCGTTTCCGTTGCCCATGCTGTCGTCGATGGTATGAGACACATACCGGATGCCCATGAAAGGGGTTGCGTTAATGGCTGCCAAAGCGTTTACCCTTCCGCTGCCAAAAGTGTTGCTTTTTCCAGGAGCCTGCGACACGGCTGTTTCTTCAAGAATCTGGCTGATTTGCTCGGGGGTAATTCCCGGGTTTTTCGAGACCATAAGTGCCATTAAACCTGCCACGGCCGGGGTGGCCATAGAGGTGCCGCTCTTAGTGGTATATCCGGTATTGCTGGTATTCGAAAGTGAAATAATACTTGAACCCGGGGCAACCACATCAGGGCGAATAAGCCCGGTGCCGGGGTTGTAGGGATAGTCGTTGAATGGGGTAACATTCAGCCAGGTCACCGGGCCCTTGCTTGAAAAGCTGGAGATATCGTCAGTATTGGTGGTTGAGCCTACCGAAACCACTGCAGAGTTTCCGCCGGGAGCAATCTGCGTCGGGTGGGTCCAGGGTGGAGGAATGTCGCCCGGGGTCCGCACCTGGCTGGGAGGAATGTCGGAGTAGGAGGTACCTTCGTTACCCGCTGCAACCGCCGCAATTACTCCTGCTGAAAGTGCGTTGTTCATTGTTGTGCGCCACATGCTGCGGTCGGGGTTCCAGGCATGTTTCCAGCCCAGCGAAAGGCTCATGACACTTGCGCCATACTCCACTGAAAACTGAATGGCAGCCCAAACACCCGCCTCTGTGCCGCTTCCATCGCCACCAAGCACTTTCAGTGCCATTATGGTGGCCCCTGGAGCAATGCCTGTAAGGGTGCCAGATGCGCCGTTGCCGGCCACAGTGCCAGCGCAGTGGGTGCCATGGCTGTTGTCGTCCATGGTATTATGGCTGTTGTTCAAAAAGTTATAACCATGGTTGGGATAATTTGGGTGGGACCACATGCGGCCGGCAAGGTCCTGGTGGTTGTAGTTCACCCCGCTGTCGATCACCGAAACCACTACCTCTTCGCCGGTAAATCCATCGGCCCAAGCTTGTGGAGCGTTGATAAGGGTCACGTTCCAGGCAATGTTGGGATGGGTCGTAAGCTTGTCGGGCGGGGTTGGTTGCAATTCTTTTTCAGAAAAATCGGTCTCTATTACTTGCTGCAACTTGTTGTAATCCAGGCTGGCAAGGTCGTTGCGGGTAGAAAGGGCTTCGATTACCTCTGGAAGAACCATTGCATTTACCAGGTTTCCGATCCAGAGCGGCTGTATGTGCTTTACTTTACCTTCAGTCTCAAAGGCCTCAAGAACCGACAGTAAGCCAGCCTGCTGGCTGGCACTGAAATTCTTCAGCTCGTTGACAACATAAGACCTGCGTTCCGCTGTATTTTTAATATTGCTACTGTTCTCATAGAGCAAGGATTCATCGTATTGCGCACTCAGGCGAATATTGACAGAAATAAATTCATTGGTTGATTTTTCAAGTAAGGCCTCCTGCAGCGAAGGCGTGATCTCTGGCTGGGCAAAAAGGGGGGATAGCCAAAGAAAAGTGAAAAACAATAAAAAAACAGGGTAGAGACGTTTCATATGATTCTATTAAGGAAGAAAATTTTTTGGAGAAAATATTATAAGGCTGATAAGATAGGTTTCGAAAAAAACATTTATATAGTTTACAAAAGTATAAATTTTGTTTAAATCGGATTGATTTTTGAGGATTAATGCTGTCTGTAAAAGGGAAAGTGAAAAAATTTTCAACATAAAACTAAGAATGTAGTTGTAAAACTAAAAAATTAGTTATATTTGGCCTGGTATTTGAGCAAATAAAAGACGTGAAAAATGAAAGAACTGACCAAGGCAGAAGAACAAGTGATGCAAATCCTATGGGAGATAAAATCGGGTTTTGTAAAGGATATCCGTGATAAGTTTCGCGAGCCTAAGCCGGCCATCACCACGGTTTCGACCATAGTACGCATACTGGAGCAGAAAGGTTTTGTAAAGCACAAGGCTTATGGCAAGTCACATGAGTATTATCCTGCGGTAGAGAAAAAAACCTACACGCGGGTCATGATGAAGGGCATTTTAATGAAATACTTCAGTAACTCCCTCCGGCAAATGGTCTCCTTCTTTTCGCAGGAAAAAGGCCTGACGGTGTCTGAACTCGAAGAACTGAAACGAATTATTGAAGAAGAGATCAGGAAGCAGGAGAGGTGAGAAGATGGGAAGAGGAGAAGTTGAGAAGAGGAGAGAAAGTGAGAAAATAATGTGTTGACTTGTGAATTGGTGGATTGGTTAATTGGTTGATTTTCATTAGGGTTGTGTTGAGTTTTTTAATTTTTTAAAATTGAGAAATGAAGACTGTAATACTTTTTGGATCTTGTTTATTATGGTTTCTGACTTTTGAGGCTGTGGGGCAGGATCGTAATGCCATAAGGATGCAGATCAGGGAGTTTCATGACATTGAAGATCATTTTGCCATTATTCAACTGATTGATTCGATTTCGGAAACCCAGGAGCTTTCTCCGGAATTTATTTTTTTTAAAGGGCGTGCGCTGTTTAACGCTGGCAGATCCACCGAGGCAAGGTTGATCCTTCGTCCCCTTGAAAATGACAGCGCGCTTGGCCCACGCGCAACACAAATGCTGGCTACCATTGCCATACAACAGAGAAACAATACCGAGGCCCTGGGTTACCTGTTGAAGCTGAGTAGCTTGTATCCTGATAATCCGGTTTACCATCAGCGAATTGCCCGAATTTTCTATGCGGAAGGGAATTACCCCGCCGCAATGAATTACATGCTCACGGCCTATCGTCGCGACACCTTGAACCAAACATCCATTGCTGAACTGGCCGATATTTGGATGAAAATGGAAATGCCCGGCAATGCCTTTCGCTTGCTAAGCAATGGGATTGAGTTGTACCCCGAAAACCTTCTTTTTCGCAGGCAAATGGTAAGCGTTTGCCATCGCCAGAGAAAAATGCCTGAAACTGTTGAACATGCTGCTTTTCTTACCGAAAGGGGCGACACCACGCCTACGGTAGTCAGGCTAAAAGCATTTGCGTATTTCGAGCTGGGCGAAATCGAAAAGGCAGATTTATGGCTTGACTATCTGTTGAACAATGAGCTAATAAGTGAGGATATCTTTTTTTATAAGGGAAAGGTTGCCGAAGCAAGGGGTAATGCCAGCGAAGCTTTAGGGTATTATGAGCAAGCGGTAAAAATGACGCTTTCGCCAAATTTCGACCCTTTTATTTTGCAATTGGCCATTTCGCTTCACGAAAACAAAAAATACCAGGAATCCATAAAATGGTTGCAAGCTGCCCGGTCATTAAAAGACAGTCCTCAGCTAATATATTACCTGGCCAGAAACTTCGACCTGTTTTACCAGGATAAGCAGCCTGCCTTGCAACATTACCAGATGTTTATCGACAGGGCAGGTGATGGCCTGGAAGAGCAGCGTGCCTATGCCCGGCAACGGGTTAGAGAATTACGTGAATTATTACATCTTCAGGGGGAATAACCAAAAATTACCAGATCATGAACACACTATTCATTTACCTTTTCTGGAGCTCGACCTATTTTTTTCTGCTGGGGTTTTTATACTATGTCTTAGTTAAACCCCAGGACAATCCGGCCTTGTCACGGATTTTTATCCTTGGGGGCATTGGCATTTCACTTTTAGCCGGGACGGGCCTTTTAATCAGGTCGTCAGGGCTGGCAGCAGATTCAATTCCGGGCATATTAACCCTGCCGGAGGTGGTGGTATATGCATCCGAAGGCTTGGAAAAATCTCAAATGGAACTCCGCGAATTTATTTTTTCCAGGATGGGGTTCGTTTACATTTCATTGATTATTAGTGTTTTGGTTTTCCTCCGGTTTGTAGGGAGCCTGGTTTACCTTGCGGCCAGATGGAAGGTGCTGCACGGAAAAAAAATTAATGGCCTAATGGTAATTCCCATGAAAGGTGATCGCTCGCCTTACAGTTTCTTCCGGCTGGTGTTTGTGCCGGAGCGCCTGCTCAGCGACCCGTCCCTCGATAAGGTGCTGCTTCATGAAAAAGCCCACATTAGGAAATTACACTCTGTCGACCTTATTTTTATTGAAATGCTGAGCATCTTTTTCTGGTTCCATCCTGTAATTTGGTATCTGCGGCGCGAAATCAAACTTCAGCATGAGTATGAAGCCGATCGCTTTGTACTTGATCAAAAGGTTGATAAAGCCCAATACCAGCAATTGTTAATCAATTACTCCTTTCAGAGTTATTGCTTACCCATAACCAACCCTTTTACCTTTTCACCCTTAAAAAAACGAATCATGATGATGAACAAACAAACAAAAAACCCGGTTCTTAAGGCCGTTTTGAGCCTAATGTTATCGGCGGGCCTTTTTGCCGGACTAATGCTATTGCAATCGGCAAGCTTGCAGGCCACTGAGCTGCCTTTCACGCAAAGTGAAACTGAAGTTGTTAATCTAACCGGTGTTGGTCTGTTGCCTGAAGCAGCTCCCCAACCCCCAAGTGTTCCTCCACCGCCACCGCCAGCCCCTCCTGCAAAACAACAGGTTCCGGACGATGTGATTTTTACCGTAGTTGAGGAACAGCCACTTTTTCCGGGCGGCGAAGAAGCCCGCATACAATACATGGTAGAAAATTTAAGGTATCCTGCAGAAGCACGCGCTGCTGGAATTCAGGGAACCGTTTTTGTCACTTTTGTCGTTGAAGACGATGGCAGCATTACCGGTGTCAGGGTGTTGAGAGGCATTGGCGGTGGCTGTGACGAAGAAGCAGTGCGGGTGGTTAAGGAAATGCCAACCTGGACTCCCGGCCGTCAGCGTGGCCAAAACGTGAGGGTGCAGTATAACATGCCCATTCGCTTTTTGCTTGATGGAGCCGAAAAAAGGGCAGATACTTCTGGGGCTGACTTAGTGCGTGAAATAATAGGTCCGGGAGAGATCGTTATATTTATTGACGGGAAAAAGGTGGATGCAAAAGTTGAAGATTTAAATGATATAATCAGCGTTCAGGAAATTGAAAGCATGAATGTATTCCGGGGCGAAAAAGCCCGCGAATTATACGGATACGAAAATGTGATTGCCATTACCAGCAAAGAAAAGAAACAAGAATAGCCCGGAAAAAAACTTTCCTTTTCATTGAATCATTACAAGGCGGATATTTATTATATTCGCCTTGTTGCTTTAATCCCATTTAATCAAAGCCTTATGAAGAAGTTTGCATCCATGATTTTCCTTTTGATCTTTGCTTCGGCACTATTTGCCCAGGAGCGCAAGATTGAAGCCGAATCGGAGGTAGTAACCCAGCATTCGCTAAACATTAATGGGCAGAGAGTGCCGTTTACAGCCACAGCTGGAACCATGCCCGTGTGGGACGATGAAGGCAAGCCAGTAGCAACTTTGTTTTATGTTTTCTATGAGCGTACTGATGTCAGAAACAAGTCCGAAAGACCCCTGGTGTTCTCTTTCAACGGTGGCCCCGGATCAGCCTCTGTATGGATGCACCTGGCCTATACCGGCCCTTATCACCTGCAGATCGACAGCGAGGGTTACCCGCTGCAGCCCTATGGTTACCAGGAGAACCCGCATTCCATTCTCGATGTGGCCGATATTGTTTATATCGATCCGGTAAATACCGGTTACTCGCGCATTGTTGATCCGGAAGCAAAACGCGAACAATTTTTTGGCGTGAACCAGGATGTGCGGTACCTATCAGAGTGGATTCAGGCATTTGTCACCCGTAATAACCGCTGGCTTTCGCCGAAATACCTGATCGGTGAGAGCTATGGAACCACACGGGTATCAGGACTGGCCCAGGCCCTGCAAGGCAATGGCATGTATCTGAATGGGGTGGTGCTGGTGTCGCCCACCAACCTGGGCATCGACAGGGGAGGACCTGTAGGTGCGGCCAACCGCCTGCCGTATTTCGCGGCCACCGCCTGGTATCATCAGAAACTGGCACCTGAACTTCAGGAAAAAAACCTCGAAGTATTGCTAGGAGAAGTGGAAAATTACACCATGAACGAATTGTTGCCGGTAATTGCAAAAGGTGCTTGGGCGGATGAGCAGGAAATAAATGCAGCCATTAAACAATTCAGTTGGTATTCGGGATTGAGCGAAACAAGCGTGGCTCAACACAACCTCAATGTGCCCGCATCCTTTTTCTGGAAAGACCTGCTGCGCGATGAGGGCTTTACCATTGGCCGGCTCGACTCGCGCTATAAGGGAATCGACCGTCAGGATGCCGGCGCTTCACCTGACTACAACTCCGAAATGGCCTCGTGGATGCATTCATTTACGCCAGCCATTAACCATTACCTGCGCAATGTGCTGAAATATGAAACCGATGTGAAGTATAATATCTTTGGCCCAGTGCGCCCCTGGGACAATGAAGGCGACCGCACCGGCGAGAACCTGCGCCTGGCAATGGCACAGAATCCTTTTTTGCATACGCTTATCCAGTCAGGTTATTTCGATGGGGCCACCACCTACTTCAATGCCAAATATACCATGTGGCACCTCGATCCGGGCGGGAAGCTGAAAGACCGCCTTTTGTTCAAAGGCTATGAAAGCGGGCATATGATGTATCTGCGGGCCGAAGACCTCAAAAATTCCAACAACGATATCAGGGATTTTATCCGGAACACCATTCCTGCAAAGGACCAGCCGGCAAGGTATTGATCTGTTTTCCCGAAAGGGGTAATCAAATCATGCTGAGCACCTGCGAGAATACGATCATAAGCACCAGGGCCATGGGATAAACGGTGGCGTAGCCCACTGAAGCGGCATCCGTCTCTGTTTTCGAATCGGCAGCCGCCAGTCCGGGCGTGCTGGTCATGCTTCCGGCTACCACTCCAAGAAGGGTAATGAAGTTCAGGCGCATAAAATAGTGGCCTATCAATGTGGTAATTACCATGGGCAGGACCGTAATTATCATTCCAATCCATAGCAATTTCCAACCGTGTTGGGCAAGGGTTTCCACGATGTGGGCGCCGGCCTGTGTTCCCACGGCAGCCAGGAACATAAGGAGTCCGAGCTTTCGCAGCAATTGGTTTCCACTGCCCGACATGGACCAGATAATCGGGCCGGTCTTTCCGATACGACTCAGAACCAAGGCAGTGGTCAATACCCCGCCTGTCAGACCCAGCCTGAAATCAAAGAATCCGAAAAAAGGGATGCTGATGGAGCCCACCAGTATGCCAATGATAATACCCAGGCTAATGGGCAGAAAATCGGTTTCCCGGAGGCGTTTTTCATCATTGCCCAGTAACATCATCACCTTTCCCATATTGGCTTTTTCGCAAGCCAGCAGCACTTTGTCGCCAAAGCGCAGGGTAGAGGTGCCCTTTGGGCTCAGGTCGATGCCGCTACGGCGAATGCGCGTTATTGTGCCGCCATAGTAAGCCGTGAGGTTAAGCGATTGAAGGCTTTTGTTGATCACTTTTTTGTTGGTAACCAGCACCCAGTTTACCTGGAATTCCTCGGCCAGCGAAATCTCCTCGTCCGTAACCTTTCCTATCATAAACTCTACTTTGTGCAGAGCCGCTTCCGATCCGACAACCTTTACGATATCGCCCAGATAGAGCCGGGTATTACTTGATGGCGTAAAAGCCTGTTGGCCATGCTTTACGCGCGAAATGACAGCCCCGGTCATAGTGCCGATCTCCAGTTCTTTCAGGGTTTTCCCGTGAATGTTCTGATTCTCAACCAGAAAATTGCGGTTGGTTACCAACGGAAACTCTTCGGTGATCTTATCAAGGTATTTTTTTTCCTCCTTTTTCATATCCACCCGCATGATTATGGGCATGAGGTGAATGACCAGAATGGCCAGCACGGCACCGGCAGGATAGGCCACCCCATAGCCAATGGAAGCCAGCGGCGAGCCCGTAATGTCGATAGCTGCAGCCAGACCAGGGGTGCTGGTCAGCGCCCCGTTAAAAAGCCCCACGCCCAGAAAGGGGTGAATATCGTATATATAGCTTAAAGAATAGCTCAGGGCGGCAGCTATGGAAACCAGTATGACACATATCAGCAGCAATTGCCGCCCAAATTTCTGAAAGGCATCAAAAAAGCCTGGACCTGCCTGTATGCCAATGGTGAAAATGAAAAACAACAGGCCTATGGTTTGAAAAGCCGGAGGCACCACAAAGCCATAATGGCCCAGAAGAAGGGCCACGAAAATTACCGCTGAAATATCGAGTGAGAAGCCTTTGAACTTAATATTGCCAATGGCAATACCCAGTGTAATGATAAGAAACAAAACAAAATATCCCTCAAAAACTACCTGTGTCATAAGTTGAACAAATCACTGAAATTTAGTGTTTTACTTGCCAACAAACATTACCTTTGCACGCCTCAGAATTGGTACGTTTATTGCTCCAAAGGTAAGGTTTACAAACATAATCAAATTACCCTTTTTAAATATTTTTTCTGAATTAATGTTGCTTCGAATTGTTTTTTTTCTTGCCATACTGATCCTTATCGATTTTTATGCCTACCGCGGAATGCGGAAGTTGTTTTCACACCGGCACCTTGACTTTTTCCGGAAATTAGTTTTAAAAACCTATTGGCTTGTTGATATAGCCTTTTTGGTTTTTGCAGTGGCCTGGGCCTGGTATGTTAGAGGCAATGGCCTTGAAGACTATGTGAAGTACCGGCAGTTTTATGTCATCATGGGGGTCTTTATGCTCATATTTATCCCCAAGGCCAGTTTTTTCCTGTTTGTGGTATTGTATGACTTAAAGGTGCTTGCTCTAAGGCTTTCTCAACGGATTTTTGCTTCCTGTCCCAGGATAAAAATTCCGCTTGGACGCCTGCGTTACAGCCTGATTGTTCCCTTGCTGGGATTTATATTCGCAGCCTATATGTTTTCTGTTACCCTTTATGGTCTTGGTTTTGGCCGCTATAATTTCCAGGTGGAAGAAGTGGAGGTCTGGTACGATGAGCTGCCCGACGGTTTTGATGGATACCGTATCGTGCATTTTTCCGATGCCCACTTGGGGAGTTTCAGCAAGGAAGAAGCTGTGGCTGCCGGCCTGAATGTGATCAGCAGTCTGCAAGCCGATCTGGTTGTGTTTTCGGGCGATATGGTAAATAACGAAGCCAAAGAGGCAGAGAAGTTTGTTCCGGTTTTTCAGCAATTAAAAGCCCGCGATGGCATGTTCTCTGTGCTGGGCAATCACGATATGGGCGATTACCGCCGCTGGGGCACCATCAAAGAAAAAGACTCGAATATTAATCGCCTGGTGGAGGTGCAAACTGAAATGGGTTTCAAAATGTTGCTAAATGCGCATGAATTTGTGGTTCGCGGCAATGATTCCATCATGATAGCCGGTGTGGAGAACTGGGGCCTGCCTCCCTTTGCACAATACGGCGACCTGGGAAAAGCCTTGGGCGAAAATGCCGCTTTCCCCTTCAAGATACTTATTTCGCATGATCCTTCGCATTGGCGTGAACAAATCATTCCCGATACCGATATTCAACTGACTCTAAGCGGTCATACCCATGGCATGCAGTTCGGTATAAGCAACCGCTGGATGTCATGGAGCCCGGTACAATATAAATACACTGAGTGGAGTGGCCTATACAATGAAGGCAATCAGAAGATTTATGTAAACCGTGGTTTCGGCTACCTGAGCTTCCCCGGAAGGGTAGGCATGCCCCCTGAGATAACGTTGATAATTCTGAGGAAGTCGGAAGACGGAAGACGGAAGTCCGAAGTTTAAATAGTCGTCAGTCATCAGTTAAAATCAGTGTAATCCGTTTTAATCCGTGTAATCCCAATGAGTTTAACGATATTCTGGTTTCGCCGCGACTTGCGGCTCAACGATAACAAGGCCTTTTTCAAGGCTTTGAAAAGTACAGAAAATGTGCTTCCCCTGTTTATTTTTGATAATGATATTCTGGATAAACTTCCGCGGAACGACCACCGTGTGGCGTTCATTCACAACACCCTTTCGGGGATGGACCAGGCGCTCAGAAAGCAGGGGAGTGGTATCCTCGTTAGAAAGGGCAAACCTTTTGATGTTTTCAAGGAATTACTGGGTGAATACCAAATTGATGCCGTTTACTGCAATGCCGATCATGAGCCTTATGGCATGGAGCGCGACGAAAAGGTCAGGGCATTGCTTGCTTCGCATGGCATTGGCTTTTTTCAGGAGCTCGACCATCTGATTTTTGGCAAGGACCAGGTGCTGAAAGCAGACGGAAGCCCGTACCTGGTTTTTACGCCTTATAGCCGCCGCTGGAAAGAATTGCTCGAAAGCCGCTATCTTGCTGAATTTCCTTCAGAGACCTTCCTGGAAAAATGTAAAAAAGTTGAATTAGCTCCCGTGCCCTCCCTGGAAGAGATGGGCTTTGAACCCGCTGCAATGGAAATGCCGGTGGCTGTTATTGATGAGGACTTGATTCGTAACTACCATGAAACCCGTAACTTTCCGGCTATTAATGGTGTTTCGCGACTGGGCACCCATTTGCGCTTTGGCACCATAAGCATTCGGAAGCTGGTTAAAATTGCAAGCGAGCTTAACGAAACTTTTCTCAACGAACTGATTTGGCGAGAGTTTTATGCCATGATCCTGATGCATTTCCCGCAGGTGGTCAGCCAGTCGTTCAGGCCCGAATACGACCGCATTGAATGGCGCAACAACGAAGAGGAGTTTGAGCGCTGGAAGCAGGGCCGAACTGGCTTTCCCATGGTGGATGCCGGCATGCGGCAACTGTCGGCTACCGGCTATATGCACAACCGCCTGCGCATGGTCACGGCCAGTTTCCTTACCAAACACCTGCTTATCGACTGGCGCTGGGGCGAGGCCTGGTTTGCCGAAAAACTTTTCGATTTCGAACTGTCGTCAAACAACGGCGGCTGGCAGTGGAGCGCCGGCACCGGCACCGACGCGGCGCCCTACTTCAGGATTTTCAACCCTATGGAGCAGCAAAAGAAATTCGATCCGGATGAGGAATTCATAAAAAAGTGGATTCCGGAATTTGGCACCAGTGATTACCCTGAACCGATTGTCGACCACAAGGAAGCCCGGGAACGCTGCTTGGCGGCCTACAAAAAAGCGCTTCAGCCCTGATCTTTATTTGAATGGTGGTTAATGATCACCTCAAAAAGATCAGGATCGAAGAATGATGCAAACCTAAGGCGCTCCCTGCGAACGTTCTTGTCCATCTTCTCAAAAATATCCACCCCCGCTTCGTTCAGAAAAAGTTGCCATAAAAGTTCCGAACAAAAAAAACGGGTGCTGTCCTCCAG
>JAWLCS010000018.1:0-66361 GCA_041687035.1 Bacteroidales bacterium | reverse complement strand
GAAACCCAGACTATTGAAGAGGTTTCGCAGGCGGTGGCCTTGCTTCAGCAAAGGCTCGAAGCCAGCATGGTGCTCACCACCCTGTCAGACAAAGGCATATTTTTTCGGAAGCTCCGGCCGGATGGGCAAACAGAATCCGGACACTTTTCAGCACATCTTCGACAAATTGCCGACGTATCGGGTGCCGGCGATACTGTGATTAGCATTGCCGCGCTTTGCCTTGCCGCCGGTGCCGGACCCGGGTTCATAGCACAAATGGCCAACCTTGGCGGAGGCCTGGTTTGCGAGCAGGTTGGGGTAGTGCCCATAAACAAAGAACAACTTCGGCAGGAAGCGCTGCACATTCTTGGCAAATAAATTTTAGAATGGTAAAAAAGAACCTGGCAAGCCTAAGGCAGGACTATGCAGCGGCAACTTTCGATGAAAAAGTTGCCCATCCCCACCCTTTCAGTCAGTTTGCGCACTGGTTCGATCAGGCCATGGAAGCTGGCATTATCGAACCCAACGCCTTGACCCTGGCCACTGTTGACAAGGACGGAAAGCCCAGCGCCAGGGTAGTGCTGCTGAAAGCCCTCGACGAGCTTGGGTTTGTCTTTTACACCAATTACGGAAGCCAAAAGGGACAGCAACTGCAAGCCAACCCTTATGCCAGCATGGTGTTTTTGTGGCTTGAACTGCAGCGGCAGGTGCGCGTGGAAGGCTATGTGGAAAAGGTCTCGCAAGAAGAATCGGATGCGTATTTTTCGGTGCGGCCCAAATCGAGCCAGATCGGCGCCCACGCCTCGCCCCAGAGCCAGGTGATTCCCGACCGCAGGTTTCTGGAACAACGCTATCAGGCGCTTGAAAGGGAATTTGCTGATACGGAAATTCCCCGCCCCGAAAACTGGGGAGGCTACCGCCTCATCCCTGAAAGGATAGAATTTTGGCAGGGCAGGCAAAGCAGGCTGCACGACCGGCTGCTCTATGAGAAGAACAACGAGGGCTGGAACATTAAAAGACTGGCGCCTTAGCAACAATATATGCAGGCAGTTGGCGTTTCATATTTAACCATAACCTATTAACTCAGGCGTGAAATACAGGAATATCATTGCAGCAGCGATTCTTCTGGCCCTTTTGCCGGGAGGCGCAGGTAGCCTGATGGCACAAAGAAAAGCCTTTAATCAGGAAAACCTAAGTCATTACGACCAAAAGCCCTACCATTTTGGTTTTTCCCTGGGCTTCAACAAAATGAATTTTTCCCTTAATCCGGTCGAATCGCTTTATACCCTGAACGAAGAAGCAAATTTTGAAGGCTCAGCCTACGGGCCGCTTTATACGGTGTTACCCAGGGCCGACTTCGGGTTTCACATTGGCATTGTTTCCAACCTGAAAATTTCACCCATGTTCGATTTACGGTTTGTGCCCACCCTGGCTTTTGGCGACCGCTATATCGACTATGAATACCAACGCCCAGGATCAACTGGCCTTAATGGCAATGGACCCGCGCAGGTTTCGCAACAATTCGAAGCCACATTTATCGACCTGCCATTGCACATAAAATATAAGTCGGTACGAATTAACAATACCCGTGCTTATGTGCTCGGAGGATTCAAATTCAGCACTGACCTGTCATCAAATCAATATAAGGACGAAGGCGACGACGGCATTATTTACGCTCGCAGCGCCAAAAACGACTTTCACTATGAGTTGGGATTTGGATTTGATCATTACTTTTATTACTTCAAATTTTCCACCGAGATCAAAGCATCCTTTGGCATGCGTAACTTGGTTTTCCCGGGAGAGTCACACCCCGTTTTCACCAATTCTATTGACCGGCTAAACTCTAAAGTCATAATGGTTTCTTTCCTTTTCGAATAGAAAAATAGCCCCCTTCTGCGTTCTTTTCAGCCTTCGTATGGTTCTGTGCATATTTTCTTAATTTTGAAAACTTCAAATGTTTCCTTATTTCTTATTTGGATATGGAAGAAAGTAATGATTACCTCTACAAAAAGCTGGTTGGCAAATCAATGCTGAAAAAGCAGGTTTACAAAAACACCTTTGAGGTTTTTCATGAGTTTAAAATGGTGGCCGATCTCATTCGGTTTGAAATCGAACGCAGATTCACCCAAGACGGGCATCCCTTCCCGGTGGAGTTTCGCGACAAGGGTGAGTTTGAAGGTGAATTGAGGTTTTCGGGCGATACCCTGATCCTAAATATGCACACCAACGTATTTGAATTTTCGCGGGTGCACGAGGTAATGAAAACACCCTATATCAAAGAAGATCCGGAGCGCTCCTACTGCGGGGTAATCAACATTTTCAACTTCTTGACTGATTCCTTTCGATACAACCGCATGAACGACTTCGGTTACCTTGTGGCCAGGGTATTCATTAATAAAGAGAAGTTTTTCCTGGTGGAAGGCAAGCACCAGAACAATTTCTACTACAACCAGTTTATGAGCGAACCCATTAATCAGTTCAATATGCGGCAAATTATCGAAGCTGCCATGAGCTATAGCATCGACTTCGACCTGCTGGTACCGCCCTACGACATGGTGAAGGAAACCACTGTTTCGGATGTGATGGAGAATTCGTTTAACATGAAAACCCGGACGGGCAAGCGCATGGGGTTCAAATTCCAGGCCGACCACGACCAGCATAAAGCAGAAGAAGCCTAATCCAGTTTTGAAAAGAAGTCCCAGATCACTATTCCTGCCGTAACCGACACATTAAGCGAGTGCTTGGTGCCAAACTGCGGTATTTCAATGCAGCCATGACATAGCGACAGGACTTCCTCGCCCACCCCTTTCACCTCATTGCCAAACACCAGGGCATAGGGCTGGCCTTTCTCAGGTAAAAATTCTTTCAAACTCACACTTCCTTCAGCCTGCTCCATGGCCAGCACTTTGTAGCCTTTTTCTTTTAATGCAGATATGGCTTGGGTAGTCTCCTCAAAGTATTGCCAATGCACCGACTCGGTGGCTCCCAGGGCGGTTTTCTGTATTTCACGGTGCGGGGGCGTGGCGGTAATGCCGCAAAGCATTATTGACTCCACAAGAAAGGCGTCGGCCGTGCGAAAAAGCGAGCCAATGTTCATCATGCTGCGCACATTGTCGAGAACTAGCACCAATGGAAATTTTTCCGCGCGCTGAAACTCCTCTGCCGTTTTCCGGCCCAGCTCATCCATCGAAAGTTTTCGCATGGCCATTTATTGGTTTTGTTCCTCCTGGTTCAGCAATATTTTTTTCAGCCGCTGCATTCCGGTCGAAGCCTTCTCTTTAATAAAGGTAAGATTCGGAATATGGCCTACTGACATTTGTCCCGGATCAATGAGGTAAATCGGTATACCCTTTTTTACATATCCCACCAGGCTGGCGGCAGGATACACATTGAGCGAAGTGCCCACAATCAGGAAAAGATCGGCCGTAGCGGTCAAATCGGCAGCGGCGGGTATCATGGGCACCAACTCTCCAAACCACACAATATGCGGCCGCAACTGGGACCCCAACTCGCAGGTATCGCCTTTTTTAAGCTCCCAGCCATCGAGGGTATAAACCAGATCAGGGTCAGCGGTGCTGCGAACCTTTTTCAGCTCGCCATGCAAATGCATTACGCGGCTCGAACCGGCCCGCTCATGCAAATCGTCGACGTTTTGGGTAATAATATGCACCTCAAAATATTTCTCCAGTTCAGCCAGGGCAAAATGGGCCGCATTGGGCTGCACATCTATCAATTGCTTGCGCCGCTGATTGTAAAACTCCAGCACCAATTCCATGTTTCGCTCCCAGGCCTCGGGCGTGGCCACCTCCATTATGTCATATTCTTCCCACAGGCCACCGCTGTCGCGAAATGTCTTTATTCCGCTCTCAGCGCTGACCCCGGCACCACTAAGCACTACCAGTCTTCTTTTTTCCATAAAAATCCTTTTGCCAAAATTATTAAACCCCGGTAAATAAACCTATTTATTAATACAACCAAAATATCTCAGTCTTTTTTTGGCTGCAATAAGTTCTCAATGCTTAACTTTATTAAATACCAAAAAAACTATCTAAATTTTGCGTTTAATGGAACATATTGTTATTTTTGAAGAAATATTAACCAAAACCACACATTATGAAATCATCAGCAGCTATTACCCTAATTGCTTTGATCTCCCTGTTTTTTCTTCCGTCATGCGGCGATCTGTTGGATGTAACTAAAACCTTTACTTTTGATCATGAGTTTCATGTTACATCGAGCGATCAGACTTTCCAGGAGAATGTTTTAATTGACATGGCTGTGGAAGAGTCATTGATTGCGGACTACGGTTCAAAGATAAAAAAGATTGAAATCGAAGAGGTTAGATACTGGCTTACCAGCCAGTTGGGGACAGAGAACCAGCAATACAATGAGGTGATGCTTTATGTGGCAAACGATGATGGCTCAGATAGCAAAAACATTTTCAGCCTTCAAAACGTAGTTCTTTCCGATTTGGTTAACAACCCCACAGTTTTGCAAATGAATGCCCAAGGGGTTCAGAAGCTTTCGGAAAAGATTAAAACTCCACCCCACAAATTTTCGTTTAATCTTAGCGGCAATGTAAACGAAACACCCGTTGATTTCATAATGGTTGTTGAATTAAAGATAAAAATGACAGCCAATCCTTTGTAATTTTTTCAGATCATTTGACTGTCATCGAAAATTACTGAATAAAAAAAGGCGGGTAAAATTGAGCCCGCCTTTTTTGGAAAAATCCCTTATCACCTATTCACTGCGGTAAACGCCCAGACCGTATCGGCAAGGGCCACTGGAGCAATTGGCCATGACTACCTTTACACGGTATATGGTTCGCTCGGCTGGAGTAACCGAAACCACAGGGTAATCATCTGTTTCCAAATCGCTGCTAAGCATCACATTGTCGGTGGTATACAACTCCAGATCGAGGTCAAAACAGTCGTGGTCGCAAACCCCCAGAATATGATAGGTGTAGCCTGCCGGAAGTTCAATGTTTACCCATTCAATGTCCTCATTGTCGAGGCGTCCGGTAACAAACTCGTGCGACTGGTTGGTTAGTTCCAGCTGGTTTTCGTAAGTCCTGAGCTGGTTCAGCACCTGTATGGTCCAGTCGTCAAGGGGTTGAAGTGCCTTTTGCGAATAAAGGTTGCCTGCAGCCAAAAAACCCAACAGCGAAAAAGCCATTTTAAGCAAAATGGAGGTATTTTTTATGCTATTCATCTCTGAAAAATTTTTGCAGAAAAATCATTATTTGAAACAGGTCAATAAAAATCAGGTTCTTCCAGAATGTTTTAGTTTAGACTTTCCCGGAAAAACAAAGGATTTAGAAAAACCTAAGGAGGAAAATACCTGCAGCGGCCACGCCAAGCAAAAGGATAAGAAACAGAATAAGCCTGCGGCTGCGCCTGAGCATACGGTTTTCTTGCTGAATCTGTTTTTCAAACACAATACGTCGCAACAAGTTTTTCACCCTTTCCATGGCGCTCTCGGTCTTCACCACATAATCATAGGCCCCCATGGCCATGGTTTCGCGTGCAATCTTCAGGTTGTCCATAGCAGTAAGAAAAATCACCTTCGAGCGGGGAGATTTGTTCCGGATCACCTCCATAACCTCCCTGCCATTCAGCTTCCCCTCTCCAAGCCAATAGTCAAGCAAAATCACTTCAGGCTCAAGGTGCAGGTGTTCAATGCATTCCTCCCCATGGGGGAAAAGCCGCACGTTGACAAAATTCCTGGCCTCCAGCATATGCAAAATACTTCTGGAGTACATAAGGTCATCCTCTACCACAAAAATGCAGGTATGGTCGGGCTTGGACATGAGAAAACAGTTTTAAGGAAAACGCATTCGAATTTACAATATTTTCTCATTCAAGTCAAAAGAGCACAACCAAAATAAAAATGAAAAAAATTCCTTTCCAAAATTAATATTATTGAAAGGATTCTTTAAAGGAGTGCGTTTTTACAATCCCAAATTTTAATTGATTCTAATTAAAAATTGTTTATTATTGTACTGTAATTGAGCTAAGAATCAACAAAAAAAGCTGAATAAAAAAACACCTTATTTGTTTTTGTTTTTTCATTTACATGCATATATTTGTATGCTTCAATAACCATTATAAAAAGAGAAAAATTTCCTTTAAAAAAGTCTTAAGTCCCAAATTATTTTGAGATGAAAAACATAATCACTTTTATCCTATCGGTCATGGTACCTCTGCTGATCATCACATTGGTGCTACGCGATGCCTCAAAGGAAAACAAGCTCTTGGCCGAGCTGAAGGAACAATACTCCGTGCCGCATATTCCATCGGTTGACCACAGCAAGCATGAGGTATTGCAGCGCGATTTTGACAATCCACACGAAATTACGGCCACCTGCCTCTCTTGCCATACTGAACGTGGCGAAGAATTACTCAACAGTTTCCACTTTACCTGGGAGCGCGAGGATTTTACTCCCGGAAGGGGCGTAACTTACCTGGGCAAGCGAAATCTGCTGAACAATTTCTGCACTGGTATTTTTTCAAACGAAGGCAGTTGCAATCGTTGCCATGCCGGTTACGGTTATGCAGACATGAACTTCGACTTTGAGAACCCTTACAACATCGATTGTTTGGTTTGCCACGACAACACAGGCACTTATGAAAAACTGCGCGGTGGGGCGGGTTATCCTGAGCCGGGTCAGGATTTTCAAACCATTGTGCAAAATGTAGGCAGGCCTACCAGCCACAATTGCGGCTACTGCCATTTTCACGGTGGCGGTGGAAACAACGTCAAGCACGGCGACCTTGAGATGGCCCTGCTTACTGCCCCCCGCACCGTTGATGTGCACATGGGGCTCGATGGCGGCCACATGAACTGCATCGACTGCCACACAGCCGAAAACCACAAGCTGAAGGGCAAATACTACGGCGTTTCCTCCGAAAACAAAAACCGGGTTACCTGTGAGCAATGTCATACCACTACACCCCATATTGACAAAACCCTGAATACGCATGGGGCCAAGATTGCCTGCCAAACCTGCCACATCCCCGAGTATGCCAAGGTAAATGCTACCAAAATGACCTGGGATTGGTCAACTGCAGGCCAACGTATGGACGGAGTGGCTTTTGAGCTTCTCGACAGCCTGGGCAATCCCATTTACACATCTATAAAAGGCGATGCGGGCTGGCAAACCAATGTGGTGCCCGAATATTATTGGTTTAACGGCACAGCCGACCACCACTTGATTTCCGACAAGGTTGACACCACAAAGAGCAGCCTGAAAATCAATACCCTGTTTGGATGGCACGACGATGCAGAATCGCGCATTACCCCCATGAAGGTACACCGGGGCCGCCAGCCATACGATCCGGTTTATCTTACCATCCTGCAAGCCAAACTTTGGGACCGCGAGGAAGGTAAAGGAGCACTTTGGGTTGACTTGGATTGGAAACGAGCCCTGGAAGAAGGCATGAGTTATCTCGACAGGCCTTTCAGCGGTCAGTGGGACTTTATTACCACCGAAATGTTTCTGCCGGTAAATCATATGGTTTCGCCCTCTGAGCAAGCGCTTCAATGCCAAGACTGCCATACCCGCAGCAATGGCCGAATGGAAATGGTTGCCGGGGCATACATACCTGCCCAGACCTACAATGCAAACCTGGATTTCTTTGGCAGGATGCTGATCATTTTGTCGTTCCTCGGCGTGATAACCCATGCGGCTATCAGGGTGTTTTCAAATAAAAGACAAAAACGAACCAATTAAGCTTTTCAAAGATGGCAAGAGAAAAAGTTTACATATATAAAGCTTATGAAAGATTTTGGCACTGGACGCAATCGTTTCTGGTCCTTTTCCTGGCTCTTACCGGATTCGAGGTACATGGTTCCTACCGTTTTTTTGGCTTCGAAAATGCGGTAATGCTGCACAACAATGCCGCATGGGCGTTTATTATCCTAACCATTTTTACTATTTTCTGGCATTTTACCACCGGCGAATGGAAGCAATACATGCCCACCACCGAAAACCTCAGGGCACAGGCCGAGTATTATATTTTCGGTATTTTTCGCAATGCCCCTCACCCCACCCGCAAAACCATACTTTCCAAGCTGAACCCACTACAGCGCCTGGTTTATCTATCGCTTAAGATTCTCATTTTTCCCGTTATGATCATCAGCGGGCTGGCTTATATGTTCTTCCGCTATCAAAGCAATGGCGAGATCAAAACCCTGGGCATAGAAAGTCTGGAGCGGGTAGCCCTGGGCCACACCCTTGGAGCCTTTATCCTGGTGGCTTTTGTTATTGTGCACCTTTACCTTATTACTACCGGTCATACCGTTACTTCCAATCTAAAGGCCATGCTCACCGGCTGGGAAGAACTCGAAACCGATGAGGGTGAAATACCTGTTTCGAAAACCGTGAAAGACCCTGTTGGAGAAAAGATGGCAGATGCCAATGCAACTCCAAAGGTTGATCCAGAGCAATTCGAGAGCAATAAATAGTTTTCATATTTAAAACATAAGAAATATGGCACAGTTGAAAATTTATTTGAAAGCAGGCAGTTTAATGCTGCTTGTGCTTTTACTTATTTCCTGCTCAAACAAAGGAAACCAGCAAGGACAAGCCAGTGATACCAAAGAGGCTGCCATCCTTCTGCAATACCTTGAAGAAAACGGTGACATTGTAAACCACCCGTCTGTTCCGTTTTTCATTGATGCCCAAGAAGTTTTTGACAACCTGAAGGGTTCCAACTATCATGTGATTGATGTACGAAGCACCGCGGATTTTACCAGGGGGCATATCGAAAACGCAGTCAACATTTTGCCCGAAAACCTTCTCCAGTATTTTGAAAACCAGATTGAGCCCAACAGCTTTGAAAAGATTGCCCTTGTTTGCAACAACTCACACCTGTCGGGCTATGCAGCCGCCATCCTTCGCATGCTAGGCTATAACAATGTGTACAACATGCGTTTCGGCATGAGCGCGTGGCACGAAAATGTGGCACGCCGTCACTGGTATGCAAATATTTCTGACGATCTGTTGGGCCGGCTGGAGTTGGTTGCCCACCCAAAAAACGAGCCTGGCGAGCTACCATCACTTCAAACCGGTGGCAGTTCAGGCTATGAAATATTAAGGGCACGCGCCCAAAAAGCCCTGGAGGTTAATTGGGACGACATTGTTATAGATTACATGGATATTTTGTTGCAAACTGAAGACTATTACCTCATAAACTACTGGCCCGAGAACCTTTACAACCAGGGGCATTTACCAGGAGCCATTCAGTACAACCCCAAGAAAGCTTTTCACAGCGAAGAAGACATCCTGACCCTGCCCACCGACAGGCCGCTAACAGTATATTGCTTCACCGGTCAGAATGCCGCATATGCCAACGCATTCCTGGCGGTGATGGGTTACGATTTCAGAAGCCTGGAATATGGGGCCAACAGTTTTATTCACCAAACGATGAACCTCACCCAACCTCCTGGCAGGTCTTTCTCTGAAATACATGTAAAAAACTTCCCGCTGGTTACAGCCGGATTGCAGCAGATCAGCTCGGAAAGGGCTGCTCCTGTTGAAAAAGTTGAGGTAACCTCTACCCAGGGTGGCTGTTAACAATTAGCAGAATGACTGAATAGAATGAACTAAAAGACGGAACATACCAGGGCGCTGAAACCATTAAGTTGATTGCACCCGAAAAAGACTTTTTAAAAAGCAAAACTAAAAAATTATCCTGTCCATGGAAAATAAACCCAAAAGCTACATGAACTCCTACCTGGCCGGTTTTCTGCTGGGACTGGTGTTGCTTTCGGCCTATGTCATTACCGGGCGAGGGCTGGGGGCCAGCGGCACCATGAAGAGTGTGGTGGTTGCCACCGTGGTCACTGCCGCCCCAGAATATGCTGAAAAGTCGCCGTTTTATGCCGACTTTTTTACCTCGGGCGAAAACCCGCTGCTTTCGTGGCTGGTGTTTCTTACGCTTGGTGTAATAATAGGCGGGTTGGTAAGCGGGGCTGCCGGCCGGCGGTTTGGTTTGAAAATGGAACGCGGCCCGCGCGTTAAACCAGCCACCAGGGCCATCTTTGCCATTCTTGGCGGATTGCTGTTTGGCCTGGGCGCCCAGTTTGGAAGGGGATGCACCAGCGGGGCTGCCCTGAGTGGCATGGCGGTGCTATCGGCTGGGGGCATCCTCACTATGATGGCCATTTTTGGCTCCGGTTATATGGTAGCCTGGTTCTTCAGAAAATTATGGATTTAAACCAAAAAACGCAATAGCAATGGCACCATTCATTCCTGAGGGACTGGTTAACCCTCAACTCAATTTGTTTTTTGCGCTGATTCTGGGCATCGGCTTTGGCTACGTGCTCGAATCGGCAGGCTTTTCTTCTTCGCGCAAGCTGGCCGGCGTTTTTTACGGTTACGACTTTGTGGTGCTGCGTGTGTTCTTTACAGCAGGCATCACCGCCATGGTCGGAATCCTGTTCCTTGGCTACCTGGGGTTTCTCGACATGAGCCTGGTGTATGTCAACCCCCTGTTTTTGTGGTCGGCCATTGTGGGGGGCGCCATCATGGGGGTCGGGTTTATTCTTGGCGGTTATTGCCCGGGCACCAGCATTGTGGCAGCTGTAATAGGCAAGATTGATGCTATGCTGTTCATCTTCGGCGCCCTGATCGGCATTTTCCTGTTTGGCCATTTTTACAATGCCT
Organism: Bacteroidales bacterium; assembly: GCA_041687035.1. Classification (GTDB taxonomy): domain Bacteria; phylum Bacteroidota; class Bacteroidia; order Bacteroidales; family UBA7960; genus UBA7960. Next base: position 55,710 of record JAWLCS010000018.1, on the reverse strand, counting down.
TCGAGCCCTTGTACACAGGTAGCTTTCTCGGCAACGTCTTTGTTTACGACTCACTGGGAATGTCGAGGGAATGGTTTGCCTTTTTGCTTACCATTGTGGCCCTGCTGGCATTTGCAATTACCCAGATGATAGAAGACAAAGTTAACAAGGTAACCCCTGACATTAAGAAGCAAAGGCCTTCGTATATATTTCCCTCCATGCTGCTGGTGTTTCTGATGGGCATTTATCTGTTCCTTCCTGGCCAAAGACACAGCAGTGCCAGGGAACTGTCGCCCGAAAAACTGCTGGCCGAAATGCAGGATCCGGCCCGCTTTGTTAATGCAGAAGAGGTCGTCTACCGTATAATGCAGAAGGATGCCTCCATGATTCTTATTGACGTGCGGCAGCCCGAAGATTACAATGAATTTGCCTTGCCAGGAGCCATCAACATCCCGGCGGGAGATATTCTTGATAGAAATTGGAGGGATTTCCTGAAAAACAACAAGCAGCGTCTCGTATTTTACGGATATGGAAATACGGCTGCAGAGCTTGCCTGGTCGTCGGCCAAACGCAACGGTACCCAAAACATTTACATCCTCGAAGGGGGCCTGAACCATCTGTTTGATTATATTTTTAATGGGGTAGAAGCATTTGAAAGAACGCTGGATTGCGACCATAACTTTGATCAAAGATTTGCGATCAAAGCAAGGGAATATTTCATGGAGGGCAAAGCCATTGAAAAGGCACCCACCAGGCCTGCCCCGGTTATTCAAACTGTTGAAATACAAGGCGGTGCAGGCGGTTGCTAAACATAAAACAAAAAGCATTATGAACAATAAAACTTTAGATAACGGAGCTTTGCTGTTTTTTGCCGTATTGATTGTGGGGCTTGTGATTAGCTTTTTTTCACAGAAGAACTACAAGGCCAGCAACCAGGAAGTTATTACCAAGTTCGAACAGCAGGATTACTACTTAAGCTATGATCAGCTTCATTCAGCCCTTACAAATAAAGACAGCCACTATCTTTTTATTGACCTTCGCCATGAAGCTGCTTTCGCGGAAGCGCAGATTCCCGGGGCGGTTAATATTCCATTCGAAAGCTTACTTGAACGCAAAAGCATTAAAGTCATAAAAAAGAACAAGAAACTTATTCCGGTTCTATACGCCGGCGAGGAAGCCACCGCCCAGAAAGCGCGCATGCTGTTGCTTTCCAAGGGCATAAATGAAGTAATGGTTTTAGGGGGCAATTTCGAAACAGCCCAACAACATGCCCTTGAAAACTTTGATCCGGCCTATGCCTTCTTTCGTGATGAAAAAGCCCGCTTCGACTATATGCGTTTTATGCAAGGTAGTCAGACCCAAGCCCAGGAAAAAAGACCTTCGGCAACCATTCCTGAAACCACCACACAGACCGTTTCGGTGCAGGGCGGCTGCTAAAAAAGAAATTATCAGCAAATTTTTAAAACAAACCCGGTTGTTTCTGCCGGGTTTTTATTTGTTTTTCACGATCAACATGTTCATAACTCAAAAAAGAAAATTGTTAGTAACCCATTAATTTTAAAATCACAATCATCTGAAATCCTTTGTTATCAAGGCTAAGAGGGTTATGAACAATTGTTAATAACTTCGGTTGAAAACAAGTGCATTAAAAGAACCCGAAAAATTTGGATGCGAACCAATTAGGGTTGTATATTTGTTGAACCAGGCGAGCGATAAAAGGCCGCTCCAAAAAACAGGGAGAAGGATGGCGTTCTTAGCTGAGCGTCACACCGGATCGAACAAACCGCAAGGTTTGCCAGTTTGAGGAGCCGAAGTCCAAACCCTGAAACCATGTCGCAAGACATGACTCGAAAGGTAAGGTCAGTCACTCAGAGATCGCCCAGCGTTCTTTAAATGATTGAGTCGAAGGCAGCAAATCAGCCCTATGCTTCGGCAAAGGACGAGATGCTGAAATTACGGAGGCCTCCGGGTCAAACGTATTTGCCTTAGAGAAAGGACATTGTTAATGACTTCAACAGCTGGCAGCCGGACCGAAAGGAAAGGACAGAAGCAGGAGAAGCGCATGACAAGGAGCCCCTAAAAGGTCCTTAAAAAACGGCACTTCGTCCGGGAAGAAGTTCCTTCGGGTACTTCCAGCGGACAGTTTGACGGCCATGCCTTAGCTGGTATCGCCCGAAAACCAGGGGCCGTAATTGAGAAGGTCTTCGGACTGGACATTACGCGCCGGCCACAATAACAGTAGTCTGGCACAATCGAAAGCGCAAGCCTTCGAAAGTGAAAGGGAACGATTCTGCAAGGATTCGTTCCCTTTTTGTTTTTATTAACCAATCAGGAGAAGTCGTCAGTCATCAGTCGTCAGTCAAAATCTAGTTTTTCTCAACTTCCCAGCTTCTTATCTTCCCTCCATCCTCCCATCTTCCCATCTTCTCATTTTCTCCCCCTCTCACCTTCTCCCCTCCCACTTCTCATCTCTTGGTCTTTCCCTCTTTTTCAACTGACAAGTGCACGAGCCGCTTAAGCGTTCTTTCACATCGACTGCAACCGGCATACCATCACGCTCCCACTCCACCATGCCTCCGGCCAAATTAGCCACATGCGGAAAGTTTCTATCCAGCAGTAATTTGCAGACCTCCTTGCTGTGAATGCCCACCGAGTCGGCCACCACATAATATAAATCAGGAACAAGTTCCTGGATGTGATCATCAATATCAAAAGAGGGCAGCATAATGCAGTTTCCCACATCAAAATGCTTGAATGCCACCAATTCTTCGTGACGCACATCGAGCAACACTGCGCCTTTCTGGCATAGCTGCAATGCCTCGCGCGGACTTACATTTTTAATGCCTTCCGAAGTAAAACCAATATTTTCAAAAAGATCCTTCATAACAAGAATTAATATTTATTTCTGTTGGCAAAAGCCACAAGAGAGAGCATGACCGGCACTTCCACCAGCACACCCACCACGGTAACCAAAGCTGCAGGCGACTGCAGGCCAAACAGGGCTATGGCTACAGCTACAGCCAACTCAAAAAAGTTGCTTGCACCGATCAAGGCCGATGGTGCGCAAACTGCATAATTAAGCTTTAGTTTCTTGCCACCAAACCAAGCCAGGAAGAAAATAAAATAAGTTTGAATAACCAGGGGCACGGCGGCCAAAAAAATAACCAAGGGGTTGGCCAGGATGTTTTGCCCCTGGAAGGCAAAAAGCAAAACCAGGGTCACCAGCAGAGCTATAATGCTAACCGGTTTAAGCTTTGGCAGGAACACGGTTTTGAACCATTCCACGCCATGCGTGCGCAGCAAAATACGTTGGGTTACAACGCCTGCCACAAGCGGAACCACCACAAATATAACTACGCTGGCAACCAAAGTATCGTAAGGGATAATCACGTCGGTAATACCCAGCAACAATCCTACAATTGGAATAAATGCAACCAGGATAATCAGGTCGTTTACCGAAACCTGCACCAAAGTGTAATTCGGGTCGCCATCAGAAAGATACGACCATACAAACACCATGGCCGTGCAAGGGGCAGCTCCAAGGATAATGGCACCTGCTATGTATTCGCCTGCCATTTCGGGCGTAATCCATGCCTGATATAACTTGGAGAAAAACAGCCACGCAAAAAAGGCCATGGTAAAGGGCTTAATAAGCCAGTTGATGACCACCGTCCACACCACACCACGGGGCTTTTTACGGATCTTCCTGATACTGGAAAAATCAACCTGCAGCATCATGGGATAGATCATAAGCCAGATCAGAACCGCCACCGGAATATTTACATTGGCGATTTCCAGGCGGCTGATCACATTTATTCCATCTCCGGCCAAATGACCCAGCAAGATTCCAACCAAAATGCCCAAACCAACCCAAATGGTCAGGTACTTTTCAAAGAATCCAATGGTTTTTTTGGGTTTGTCAGGAATCACAACTCTTTTAAAAGAATCAGTCATTGAAAAAGTTTTAAAAAGATTACAATTACTTTGCTGCACTTATGGTAATGCTGAATATCCCAGTTTTACCGCTTCTCACATCTTTCATTTCCATTTCACTGAGGTACTGCCCAAGGATGCTCGCCGGAATATCAATTTTCCTTTCCTTGTGGATCTTGATATCTCTGAAGCCATTTTTCTCTGCCAAGGCCAGATATTTGTCCATTTGTAATGCACCTGACACACAGCCAGCATACATCTCGGCATCGGCGCGAAGCTCTTCGGGCAATTCACCTTTTAACACCACGTCTGATACACAGAAATGCCCGCCGGGTTTAAGCACTCTGAATATTTCAGAAAAGGCTTTGTTCTTATCGGGTACAAGGTTTAGCACACAATTGGAGATTACCACATCAAACTGGTTGCTTTCAAGCGGCATTTCCTCAATATCGCCCTTAACAAAACTTACGTTCGTGTAGCCAAGCTTTTTAGTGTTTTCATTTGCCTTGGCAAGCATCTCTTCCGAGAAATCGAGACCGGTCACATTACCAGTTTCGCCCACAATGGCTCGGGCCACAAAACAATCGTTACCCGCTCCGCTGCCCAGGTCGAGGATGCTGTTGCCCGGTTTAATGTTTGCAAACTCGGTGGGGATACCACAGCCCAATCCCAAATCAGCGTCGAAAACATGGCCCTGGATATTGCTATACTCGTCGCCAATCATGCTAAAACCAAACTCCTCGCAGCAGCCTGAAGCGCCACAGCACGATGTATGCAGCTTAAGGTTGCTGTTTTGGGCAATCTGATTGTACTTATCTCTAACAACAAGTTTTAAGTCCTTGGAGTCCATTATTTCACATCTATTTGTTCGGAATATAACTGGTAGAACTGTTCTTTAATCAGGTCTCTGACCCTGCGAAATTCGCTCCAGATAAACTCATCGCTACCCTTAGCATAGCTGGGATCTTCGAAGCCCATATGCAGTCGATGCTTCACCTTTCCAAAGAAAGCCGGGCAGGTTTCGTTGGCATCATCGCAAACGGTAATAACGTAGTCCCATTCATCTTCCAGGTATTCATCAACCATCGTTGGTGTGTGATGGCTAATGTCAATCCCGATTTCGCTCATCACTTGAATGGCTTTGGGATTAACTTGGGCGGCAGGTTCAGTCCCTGCTGATCGCACGATGATATTTTTGTCAAAAGATTGCAGAAATCCATGTGCCATTTGGCTGCGGCAACTGTTGCCGGTGCAAAGAATAAGTATTTTCATAAGATCAGACTTAGATTAAAATTAAAGTTGTGATTAAGAAAGAAAAATAGTGTTAACAATGGTTTTCTTTCAGGTCGATTTTATTAAAAAAGCCATTTGCTTCAAGCTTAAGCAACTCAATGGTCTTAGCATTAAGGCAATAATTGGTTTTTACCCCTTCAACCGTTCCTTTTATAAGGTCGGCATCGCGAAGCTCCTTCAGATGCTGATTAACCGTGGTTCTGCTCAATGGCAGTTCATCTGCAATATCTCCGGTAATGCATGTTTTTGTTTCAGCCAGATATTGCAGAATGGCCAAACGAGCAGGATGCGCCAAAGCCTTAAATAATGCAGCAGTTCTTTGCAGGTCCTTATTAAACAAAATGCGCTTGTTGCTAATCATTTGGTATACGGTTTTAAAATATGACGCAAATATACGTCATATTTTTAATACAACGTAATTTTACGTTAAATAAATTCATAAAAAAGAAGGGGTCAAGCCAGGGAAGGGCTTGAACCTGCGATTCAGAAAGTCACCATTGTTTTGGAGAACTTACCCGCCACAACAGCCCTCGCTCCGGTTAAAACCCAGCAGACGAAAGCCTCCATCAGTAAAATCAATGGTTACAGGACTGAGATCGGGCAATAAGTCAGTTGCAACAAAAAAAGGAACATCGGCAATGTCGATTTGCATTTCGCCGGGCCGGATACTCTCAGCCAATTCCATTTGAATCGAAGAGCCGCAACAGCCTGCAGAATTATAGATTCTGACCCCGGCGGGCCGTTCCTCCATGGAATCAATAATTTCCCTGAACTTTTCGGCAGCATTGTCCGAAACACGAAAAGAACTTTTTGTATTTGAAAGTTGATCCATTCTTAATTCTAATTTCCAAGGTTTTTAATTTAACGGAAGCGGGCTGCCTACCGGAATATCACAGCGGTGCCAGGGTTGTCCGTGGGGCGGGTTATTGCGCGGTGGAGTCCCTGATGGGGGCGTACTTGAGGCGGTGGTTGATTGCCTGCCTGCCGAAGTATTCAAGCGGTTGACATTTTCGATGGTGGGAATCATTGATCTGTCAACTGTTGCAGTAGATGGTGATGGTGATGCTGCTGGTGCCGGTGCTGGTGCCTGATTCTTAGTCGCCTGTTGAGGTGAATTGGCTGGCAATGGACTCCCTACCGGGATATCGCAACGGTGAAATGGTTCTCCGTGAGGAGGGTTGAGCATAACCTGGGCTTCATCCTGTCCCGTAGCCGTTTGACTAAATTCCTGGACTGGAACAGCAGGCGAGGTTTGCCCGTCAATAGCATTCTCCTGCGGTTGATCTTGTTCCTGGACCAGCAAATTAGACGATTGATCTGACTCATTCCTTACTGGTCCATTGCATGACATCAACATAAAAAATGCCAGTATGGTAATGAAGATATTGCTTTTTTTCATTTCGAAATTGAATTTAATGCTTCTTAATAAAAACAGTTATTTATATAAATATACAAATAATATTTAATCTCTTAAACAGTTTTTTGGCATGTCTGATCTTTTAGCCGCAACAACCGCCTCTTTTTCATTTAAAGCCGATTCGCCCAATACCGTTGGAGTCGTATAAAAACTTTCAAGGGTCAAGGGCCATAAAAATCATAGTCGACAAGACGTTGGAAAACTTGAGCAATGCTTAAACAAGCTGTTTCAAAATCAATTATTTATTGCTTCGCAACAACACTTCCGGAAATTCTTAAAACCACATTTGCATTTTCGGCATTGGAAGTAACACGAACAACTTTATTGATTGGCCCTACACGCCTGGTATCGTATTTTACTTTTATAACGCCTGTTTTACCTGGAGCGATGGGTTCTTTTGGCCATTCGGGCAGGGTACAGCCGCAGGAAGCCCGAACTGCGGTTAACACCAACGGTTCTTTTCCGGTATTGGTAAAAGTGAATTCGCAGTTTCCATCGCTGCCTTGCTCAATGGTTCCGTAATCGTGTACCATTTTGTCAAAAACAATGGAGTCGGTTTTGGCGACAGGGTTTTCTTGGGCAAAAAGGCTAATGCCCATAAAACCCAGCAATGACAGTAAAAAAAGTGCTTTTTTCATGACAGAATAAATTAAGTTGGGTTAAGGTTTATTAATATTTTTAAAGAAAAAACTGAAGTCTTACTTTACACCTTTCATTTGCAACACTTTTACCAGTTCTTCTTCCGGAAAGAAGCCTTCATGCCTGAAGTACTCCTCACCATTCTCGTCAAGAAAGACCTGGGTTGGGATCAGCTTGATTCCGTATTTCTGACCATAAGGTTGTCCTTCGGGTGTCCAAACATCATAGAAAACTACCTTTACCTGATCGCCATAGTTTTTTTCAACAGATTCCATAATGGGCACCATTTTCTGGCAAGGGATACAACGCACTGAACCAAGCTCAATAAAAGTAACCTTATATTTCTTTTCCTGTTGTGCTTCGGTATCGTTTACTGCTATTTCTTCGGCAACAGGTTCTTCACTTGCCAGGATTTTCTTATCGTTTACATTGGCTTGTTTTGATCCGGTATTACCAGAGCAGCCAAGTGCGGCAAAAAAGACCATAAGGGCCAGAATTCCGGAAATTTTTAATTTGTGATTTTTCATATACAGAAATTTAAATAAATATTAAGGGTGTTTAACTTCAAAGTTTGTATTCTTCAGATGCCACTCCATGAGATACCCCAAAAGAATAAAGACTGGCAAAGTGATAAGGGTTCGCAGCAAAGAGAATTTCAGTCCAAGAAAACCTATTTCAAAAGTGATCATGGGAATTTTAAAGGTTGCAAAAGCACCCAGATAAATAAAAACGTTGCGAATATTACAACCTTTCTTCCACAAAATATAGGCAAAGGGGAAGGCTCCATAAAGGGGTCCGGCTTGCAGCCCGGCAAGTAAAATAACAAGTGCCGTTCCTTTCCAACCGGATGACTTACCAATGTGTTTCTCTATTCGTTCGCGCGGCACCCAAACATCAAACAGTCCAATGAGAATGAACATCAGTGGCAGAAATACGATCATTTCCCGGAAAAACACCCAGAAATTTTTTCCGATCTGTTCGCCTGCCGCAAAATTGAAAATGTATGAAAGCCCGACGAAAATCAGGAACAACAGTGCCAGTGAATATTTCGTCAGTAATTTCATAAAATCAAAGCTATTATAAATCCAATTAAGATAGCGGCTGCCCAGCTCAGGCCATTCCTGATAATGCTTGTTTTCCAGCCAAAGAACTTTGCTTCAATGGGAAGAGTGACAATACCTACCATCATAAGTGTGGTAATAAACACCGCAATGGTACCATATGCCACCCCGCTTTTTATCAAAACCCCTGCAAGCGGATAGGCAATGAAGCCGGGGATCATGGCCACGGATCCAAAGAATGCAGCTATCAGCCACCCTTTAATGCCTGATCCTTCCCCAAGGAATTTTATGATCAACTCATTTGGCAAAAGGAAAAGCACCAGGCTAACAAGAATAAGCACCAGCAGCAATGCCGGCAGCAGCTTGATAAACATACCCAGCCCGCGAAAAAGCCCCTCACGGGTTTTTTGCCAGTTGGCAATGGCCGAAACAGCCATGGCAATTAACGAAAAAAGCATCAGGCCTTTCACTGCTGTCGTTTTTCAACTACTTTTCGCTTCTGAGCCAATTGGTGAGCGTCGCTTTTGTGGGCAATTTCCCCTGCAGTAACACCTTTCCGTTTACCACCAGACCGGGCGTGAGCATAACCCCGTACTTACCAAATTCATTTAAATCGGTAACCTTATCCACCCGGGCTTCCAACCCAAGTTCTTCCACCACCTCATAGCATAGGTTTTCGAGGCGCACGCAATTGGGGCAGCCCGGGCCAAGCACTTTTATTTCAATCATTACCATTTCGTTTTAGAGGTTTCCAAAAATGATTCCTGCAATGGTAGATAGCACCACTACAATTGAAATATATACCAATGTCTTTTGTGTTCCCAGCACGCCGCGAATCACCAGCATATTGGGCAAGGAGAGTGAGGGCCCGGCAAGCAATAAAGCCAGGGCCGGCCCTTTGCCCATACCCGATGCCAGCAAGCCCTGAAGAATAGGCACCTCGGTGAGTGTGGCGAAATACATAAAGGCTCCCAAAATGGAAGCAAAGAAGTTGGCGGCCAAGGAGTTGCCCCCCACCAGCCAGGCTACCCATTCGTTGGGAATAACACCGGGAATGGAAACATCATCGTGGGTCGATCCCAGCAGGAAACCGGCAATGACCACCCCGATGGCCAATAATGGAACAATTTGTTTGGTAAAGCCCCAGCTCGACAATATCCATTCGCGGTTTTCGCCATGATCGGCTTTATCCATTAAACCAATGGAACTGATGGCTGCAATGGCCACCACCATAACCACGAGCGGGTTGCCAATAACCAGTGCGCTTAGCACAGTAATTGCAGCACCCAGCAGCACTTGCCAACTTTTCATTTTCAGGATAAAGATCATGGAGTAAACCAGCACCAATCCAAAAATGCCGGTGATATACCATTTGTTTGACCAAATGAAATACCATGCTCCGCTGGTTTCGCTTTCTGAAGGCCTTCCCCAGTTGGCAAAAACAAGGATTACTACCAGGGTAAAGAAATGCAGGGCCGTTTGCCAAAGCGGCCTGGTTTCGGGCACCTCAGGAAAATTAAGTTGCTCATCCGCCCTCGCTTTTTCTTCCTTTCGATAAATGAATGACATAAGCAAACCGGTTACAACGGCAAAAACAACGGCGCCGATTACCCTTGCCAGGCCCATTTCAAAACCAAGGATACGGGCCGTGAGAATAATAGCCAGGATGTTTATGGCCGGACCGGAATAAAGGAACGCAACGGCTGGCCCAAGGCCTGCCCCACGTTTGTGAATGCTCGAAAATAAAGGCAAAATGGTGCATGAGCAAACTGCCAAAATGGTACCCGACACGGAAGCCACCGTATAAGCCACCCATTTTTTTGCACGGGCCCCAAAGTACTTAATTACAGATGCTTGGCTAACAAAAACCGAAATGACACCGGCAATAAGAAAAGCCGGAAGCAGGCAAAGGATCACATGCTCGCGGGCATACCAGCGCGAAAGATCGAGTGTGGCATCAATGGCCGTATTGAATACCTTGCTTTCGATGGGCATGAAAAACACCCCAAGGAAAACAACGATCAACCAAAACAGTATAGTAAACTCTTTTTTTATTTCCATTGTTTATGTTTCCTTATTTCGCAAAACAGCGAAATGAATTGACAAAAAAATTTACAAGTAAATAGTCCAGCAATAATAGATACCCACCACAATGAAAATGACGGCTACTACTTTGCGGAACCAGAATTCAAAAGCTTTTACCTTGTTGTAAACAGAGGCCATTTTCGACACACTGAAGGCCAGAATCCAGGCAAAAATAATGACCGGGAGGCCAGTGGCAAAAGCGAAAATTACCGGCAGGAAATACCCTGCGCTGGACGAGACTGACAAAGGAATCAGCCCGCCAAAATACAGCACACCACTGTAGGGGCAGAAACCCAGCGCAAATACAATTCCCAGCAGCACCGAGTTCCAGGCAGAACCGTTACCTGCCTTGTTTTCCATGCGCGAAGTCAATCCACCGATAAGGGAAAAGTTAAACTTAATAACACCCAGCATAAAAATGCCGATCAGAATCAGCAGTGGCCCAATAATCATTTCGCCATAGGTACTGACAGCCTTCTGCACCTTATAAATACTGGCGCCCTGCTTCAGGATGGCTATCAGAATAATACCCAGCACCGTGTAGCTGATCACACGGCCCAGGGTATATAAAAGCCCATTATAGAAAACCTTTTTGCGGTTCTGAAGGTCCTTGCTGATAAAGCCTACCGCCGAAATGTTGGTAGCCAGCGGACAGGGACTCACGGCGGTCATCAGTCCCAAAAGAAAGGCTGAAATAATCGGTAATTCTGTATTGGAAGAAAGATTCTGAAGAAATTCCATGCTATTTCAGAAAAGCATCCACTTCTTGAGCAATAAGAGATTTAAGCACATTGGGCTCCGTCATTACCAGGTCAAAGGCCTCCTGGGTGATGTCTTTATGGGCCTCAGGCGTGGCAATAACCAAGCTGCTGAACACAATTTCGTACTTATCGGCCAGTGCTTTATTCTCGCTTTCAGAAACATCCACTTCAAGAAACTGCACATCAGAATTACCTGAAAAGTTTTCAGCCACCGCTTGCTGGGTCACTTCCTGCAAGGTAACACAGGTAACACAGCGTTGCTTGCCATGAAAATAAAACACCGTAACCTTTGCTTTTTCCAGCACTTCAAGGCCGGTTGCCTCGCGGGTTTCACCTGCCTGACCTGTTCCACATGCGGCCAATATCAGTGACATTAAAGAAATGAAAAGAATTTTCTTCATAATAATAAAATTAAATGGTTTGGGATTTTTCTTCTTTAAGAAACTGCAGAAAAGCCGAACGGGCTTTTTCCCAGTTTTCGCGATGGATGCAGTACTTGATAAACGGAGGCTCTGTTTCGCCCTGGATAAGGCCAGCGTGCTTAAGCTCCTTCAAATGTTGCGATAGGGTTGAACGGCCAATGGGAAGTTCTTCCACAAGATCGCCACTATAGCAGCAGGAATTCATTCCCGAAAGTTTTTTCATAATATAAACCCTTGCGGGATGACTCAGTGCCTTGGCAATCAAGGCCAATTCCAGCAGGTCCTCTTCAAATTTTACCTTCTTAGCCATGGCTAAACCGCTCAATTTGTTTCTTAATTTCGTCTTTGGAAGGGAGGATTCCCTTGATCACCACTTGTTTGTTAATGACCAAAGCAGGGGTAGAAAGCACATTATAGGTCATAATCTCCATGATGTCTTCCACTTTGCTAACCACAGCATTTATTTTATTTTCATTAACCACCTCGTTGGTAAGCTTTTCAAGGGTTTTGCATTTAGGGCAACCGGGGCCCAAAATTTTAATGTCGAGTGTCATAGTAAAATTCATTTTAATATTTCGCAAAATGACGAAATGATTTTCAATAATCCAAATTTTTTTGAGATTTTATGATAAAAAATTTCAAAACTTTTATTTTTCGCACTAGATTTGACTTTTGTTTGACGAGCATAACAAAACACACCCCCAGTTATTGCAATTATGAACAAGCACATCCTTGTCGACCGGCTTTCGGTAATCATTGCCTCACTAATGACCGGCAAACGCAAGTTTTTCTCAAAGAACCTGCAGGCCCATTCCTTTGAGGAGCACCTTCACCACATTGATTTGCGGGTGCCAGAGCTGATACAGGAAAGTGAGTTTGAACTGAAGGTAAAGACTTTCAGTGGCGAGCTCGACCCGGCCGTGAAGGTGGTTCAATGGCTGGGCTATGATTTTCCCACCATTATTTATCACCATGGAAACAATGAGCGCCCTTTTGACTTCAGCCCGGATGCCAAAAACACCTTTTACCAGATTTTTATGCGCTGGCCACGGCGCATCCCGGCCAATCTGATCTTGGTGCGGGCACCTTTTCACAACGGAAAACTTCGCCATTATCAGCAAAAAATGACCGAGCTGAACCATTTCATGAGCATGATGGCCGTGTCGGTAAGAATCACGGAATGGATTATCAGGCAATTCAGGCGCAGAAGCCAGGCTGCCATTTTGGTAACGGGCATCAGCCTGGGCGGCTGGGTAACCAATCTGCACCGGGCTTATTACAATTCGGCGCAGGCTTATATCCCCATTATGGCCGGAGCCAAACTGGCCGAAGTTTTTGTGTCATCACACTACCGCAGTTTGACCGGGAAAAATGCCTTGAAAAACCCTGAGCTGCTTCGCGAAAAGCTGAATTTCTTGCCGAAGTTCAGGCAGGTTACCACCTCCAATCTTTTCCCCATGCTGGCACGCAACGATCAGTACATCGAGTACTACGTGCAAAAACCCGCCTATAACGGCTTTCCGCTGCGCACCATCGAAACCGGCCATATTACAGGGGCTATGCGGCCCTACCTGAGCCGGGAGCATATACTTGAGGTTTTGCAGATGCATTCATAACGGCAACCAAAAACAACATATCTCATGAAAACCTTTGCTTTACCCGTTTCCGAAAAGGAACGGATCGTTTTGCTTGATGTGCTTCGCGGATTGGCCATCTTCGGCATTCTGATGGTTAATATGCAAATTTTTTTCAGGCCAATGCTGCATATGCTCAGTGGCTACCAAGGCAACGAAACCATCCTGAACTTACTCTCGACCGTTTTTATCAAGTTCTTTTTTGAAGGGAAATTTTATGTGATGTTTTCCCTGCTTTTCGGCTATGGCTTTTTCATTTTTATGAACAAGACACCCATTGAAGGCCACAGCATTCTTCCGGTATATCTTCGCCGGGTCTTTTTTCTGCTGATTTTTGGAGTTTTGCACGTGGTGCTGCTCTGGCCCGGCGACATACTGGTATTTTATGCCCTGTTTGGGTTTTTGCTACCACTTTTCCGCAAGGTATCTGACCGGGGACTCATAAAATGGGCCATTTGGCTGGTGATAATACCAACTGCCCTTACGGCCCTGGCTGTGCTGGCCATTTCGCTTGCCATGAAGATTCCGGAAGCAGCTGCACAAGTTGAAGCCAGCCTCAATGAAGGGGGCGGCGTTATGCAGGAGATGGTTGAGAAAGCAACTTTGGCTTATTCAACCGGTTCATTTGCCGAAGTGACACGCATCAGGCTTTTTGAATACAAAATGATACTGCCCGGCATATTGTTCTTTTACCCAGTGGTCTTGGCCATGTTTCTGCTTGGCTATTTGGCTGCCCGAAAAAACCTTATCGGTAATTACAAGGAACATTTGCCCTTTTTCCGAAAGTCGCTCCGTTGGGGAGCCGTAATTGGCATTCCTTTCAGCGCACTCTTTGCAGTTTCATATTTTTATGCCAAGCCCCAGCAAATGGACATTTTTCAAGCCCTCAGTACCCTGAGCATTGCAGTGGGCGGGTTCTTTCTGAGCCTGTTTTATATCTCGGCGGTGGTTTTGCTTTTCAGCCAAGAAAAGATTACCACAATCAGCAAACTACTTTCGCCGGTGGGACGCATGGCGCTAACCAACTACCTAATGCACTCCATCATTTGCACCACCCTGTTTTACTCCTATGGCTTCGGTCTCTTTGGCAAGATCAATACCTTTCAGGGCATACTGCTTGCCATGCTGATATTTGCCCTGCAGATACCCCTGAGCCGCTGGTGGCTGAAAAACTTCCACTACGGGCCATTCGAATGGCTGTGGCGAAGCCTTACGTATATGACGATACAGCCCTTCCGGAAAAAAAGCATTTAGGCCCATTAGGCCAAAATGCTTTTTTGAATAACCAGATTTTAGCCCGGGTAATACAAGCCTGCTCCCGGACCCAGCGGCAAGCCAAAGATTACCCACACAATGAGCAGCACCGACCACAAAAGGGCAAAAGCCACTGTATAGGGTAGCATGGTCGATATAAGGGTTCCAATGCCCGCCTTTTTGTCGTACTTCTCGAAATACACCAATATCAGTGCGAAGAAGCTCATCATGGGCGAAATAATATTGGTTACGCTATCGCCAATGCGGAACACAGCCTGCGAAAGTTCGGGGGAATAACCCAACAGCATAAACATGGGAATAAATACAGGCCCCAGGATGGCCCATTTGGCCGAGGCACTTCCCATAAACATGTTGATGAAGCCCGACAGCACAATGAACATGAGCAGCAGCGGAATCAGACCGAGATTCATTTCCTGCAAGCCGGCCGCCCCTTTTATGGCAATAATAAGCCCCAGGTTGCTCCACTTGAAGTAGGCCACAAACTGGGCAGCAAAGAACACCAGCACCATAAAGGCCGCCAGGGTCTTGAAACTTTCCACCATGCCTTTTACCACATCGGCATCCGACTTAAACTTACCGGTAATGAAGCCATACACTACCCCCATGGATCCTGCAAAGAAAAACAGGAAGGCAATGAAACCCTTAAGAATGGGTGAGCGCAACAGTGAGTTTTCTGGTCCGCGCAGGAAACCTTCTGTTGGCACCAGGCCGACAGCCAATATGGCCAGCCAGATACCAATCACGATCAACACCCAATTAAGCGCCTTTTTTTCTTTGGGAGCCAGGGGCTCGAGCACCTCCGGCTTAACATCGCCCTGGTAGCTTCCCAGGCGGGGCTCAATAAAACGCTCAGTAACCCAGGTTCCCGAAATGGCAATAATAAAGGTTGAGGCTACCATGAAAAAATAGTTGGCCGTGGGCAGCACGTAGTAATCCGGATCGAGAATCCTGGCGGCTTCTGTTGAAAGGCCTGCCAGGAGCGGATCGATGGTTCCGATAAACAGGTTGGCGCTGAAACCGCCGGAAACTCCTGCAAAGGCAGCAGCCATCCCAGCAATCGGGTGTCGCCCTACTGAATGGAAAATGATGGCTCCAAGCGGAATGATAAGCACATAACCAAGGTCAGAAGCAATATTGGAAAGGATACCGGCAAAAACAATGACAAAGGTGAGCAATTTTGCCGGTGCCTTAAGCACCATGAGTCTTATGGCCGCACTGATGAGCCCGCTACTCTCGGCAATGCCAATACCCAGCAGGGCCACCATAACAATGCCCAGGGGTGCAAAACCAGTGTAATTATCCACCATTTCAAGAATGATCATGTGGACGCCCTCTTTCGACAGCAGGTTCACCGTTTTCACCTCGGCCCCGGTGGCCGGGTGAATGGCCGTCCAGTCGAGCCAGTGCCCCACCATTGATAAAATCAGTGCCAGAATGGCCAGAATAGCAAACAGGCTGGCCGGGTGTGGCAGGGCGTTGCCAGCCCGCTCCACAAAGCCAAGGAATCCTCCAAATCCACTTTTTTTCTTAGTCATCGGTCATTATCGTTTTATTAGTAGCATAATTTTTTAATCCACCAGATCATATCCATGGTTACGGCCCTTTTCCAGGGCAGGTAAACCATCGCGCAGCCACACAGGAGCGGGAGCGCCTTTCAGGTAATGATCGAAAAACTGATACATACGAACGCTAAGGTCCATGCGGTTGGGCCACTTTGTCAAGTTGTGCGCCTCATCATTGTATACGAGCATCCAAACAGGCTTTGAAAGCCTGCGCATGGCCATGAACATTTCAATGCCCTGATACCATGGCACAGCGCCATCAGCATCATTGTGCATGATAAGGAGTGGGGTTTCAATCTTGTCGGCAAAGAAAACCGGAGAGTTTTCGATGTAACGCAGGGGCTTTTCCCAAAGGGTTCCTCCTATTCGGCTTTGAGTAAATTCATACTGAAACTGCCGGCTGCGACCGCTTTCCCAGCGAATGCCACCATAGGCACTCACCATGTTGCTCACGGGCGCTCCAGCCATGGCCGCTTTAAACATATTGGTTTGCGTAACCAGGTAGGCAATCTGGTAACCACCCCAGCTCTGCCCCTGCAAGCCCATGTTTTCGCGGTCGATAAAGGGGTAGCGCTCTACCATGGCTTTGGTGCCGCTTACAATGGCATTGTAGGCGCTCTGCCCAGGGAAGCCATCTTTGTAGGTAATATCGGGGATAAAAATAATATAGCCGTTGCTGGTGCAGTAGGCGCGATTAATGGTGGAGCGGCTGGGGGCCGGCACGGTGTATTGGTGCAAGCCATCCGAAGAGCGCTCGTAGAAGTATATCAGCATGGGGTACTTCTGATTCGGGTCGAAATCTTCGGGAAGGTAAAGCAGGCCCTGCAGTTTCTGATTGTCAAAGTCGAGCCAGTCGACCAGCTGCACGCTGCCCCAGAAATAATCCTTCTGCTGCGGATTGGCTTCAGAGATCTTTACCGCACCAGAAAAGTCGGGAGCGCCGGTCCAGAGGTCAGAAAATTCATTGAAAGTGCTGCGGCGCCAGACATAGCGCTCGGCACCCAAAGCCTTTTGCAGCTGGCTGAAGAAGGCATCTTCCATGATTAGCTGGGTCAGGTTGCCGTTCTGAGCGGCAAAGTAACCATTTTGTTTGGTGTTGATGTCGAAGCCGTCAAAAACCAGCCTGTCGCTGAGGCGGTAAAATGGCTCCTTTGCGTTGAGGTTTTGAAGCCTGAAGCGAATTTCGTTTTCGCGGCCAAAACCTTTGGTAAGGTTTACAGGAGCCCGGCGGCCACTAGGATCGACCTGCCAGATATCGAAACGGTCATTAAGCAAAACAAATTCATCATTGGTGGTCCAGCCACTGAAGCCATAAGGACCAGCCTCTGCTGGCAGATCTTGTTCTTCGTTGTGAAAAGCAACTGAAATACCTTCCGTCAGGTTGCTAATACTGCCTTTCTGGAGGTCGTAAACGTACCAATGTTTTTCGGGGCTATCGAACCAGGTAATAAACTTCCCTTGGGGGGAAAGATTGGCCCACGATGTTAATCGTTGCTTTATAAGCTTTCGGCTTCCGTCTGCCAGGTCAACAAGATACAGGTCCCGGGCGGTTCCGCCGGCCCAGTCCGATTCGATCTGGTAGGGCACCGTAGTCGAACCAATAACCCTAACAGCGTTATTGTCAGGATCGAAGGAGATATCGGGCATTTGTTCATCGGCCAGTTGTACATATTTTTGCTGACGTATGTGGTATACTCCGAGATAGTTGCGGTTTCGGTCACGGCGCAGGGCGCTGAGCTGCTGCGATTGCAGCGCAGGCTCGCTCCAGTGCCAGATATCGAGCGAGTACCGTTCTTCGGGCAGCAGGGTATCTTTAGGCTGTTCTTTGGGTGTGGGAGCCGTACCCAGGAAAAGGCGCTGGCCATTTTTAGAAAAATATGGCTTACGGTTATCGCTGGGGCTGAAATCGGCAGGCATGCCATCGGTCGAAGCAGTCACGATCTGATTGAGACGGTTGCGGCGCTGCTCCCAGTGCCACAGGCCGTAAACCTTTACCTGTCCTGTATCGGCACTGTGAAGCCAGGCGAGCTGGGTGCCTTCAAAGTCCACATTAAGTTGCTTAATTTCTCCTTCACGGCTGTCAATTAACAACTGTTGCTGTGAAGCAGGTTGGTAAACAACCACCTGCTTTATCTTCAGGGTATCGTCCTGCTTCACTTCTGCCACCCCGGCCACCAGGTTGCCCATGGGTGAAATAAGGTAGTCGCCAATATCTTCTATCTGCTGGCGAGCGCCTGTAAGAGGGTTGTATACAAAGAGTCTTTTGCTTTTCGGGGTTTCTTCCCGGGCCAGGGTATCAACAGGCGGATCCTGGTCTTCGGGCTCGGGCTCGCGGGCATCAGGCCTGCGATTATTGCCCCCGGCGGTCTGATCGATATGATATACCATCCAGTCAGAGGCCTCTTCCGGAAGAGAAAAAGTAACAGGGCCGGCGAATTTCTCTATGGTTCTGTTTGAGAAATGGAATATACCCAGGGAGTCGTTGGGCATTTCTTCCTTCTTCTTTTTATCGACTTTTGCCTGGCGCACAACCGCCTGCTGGGGCTTGATGTAAAACGCTGCATAGCCGCTTCCGGGCGAAAATGCTACCCGGTATCCGCGAGGTATGCGCAACTCTTCGCCGCTGTCGAGGTGACGGAATATCAGCACCCCATCTCCATCCTGGGGATTTATTTCATAGGACAGCCATTGGCCGTCGGGCGAAAGTTGCTGGCCCGAAAGAATATTCCAAATGGCATAATCGTCGTGTGTGAGTCGTTTTTTCTCCTGGGCAGGCGCCAGGGCAACAAAACAAAGGGAAAGGAGCAGGATAATACTGACCCGGATCTTCATAGTTATTATAGTTTAGGGTTAAAAATGAAGCCCCTAAATTATATAAAAAACCTGAAACACGCGGGTGCTTAAGCCTTACGTAGTGCTGTTAATCGTCGAGACGGAGTTCTTCAATCTCAGCATCCTCGTCAAGATCGTCGTCTTCGTCGCGATCGTAATCGTCCTTATCGTCATCTTCGTCGCCGTCATCATCTTCGTCAGACGACTTAAAAATATCAGATTTTATTGTAACGGCTTTCTTTACATCCCTCAGACCCTCCTCGCGCTGATTAAAATCGATGTATGCTTCGGCTCGCGCCAGGATGGCGTTGAGGTGTTTGGGGTCGATCTTAATGGCTGCATTGAGAAATTCAATGGCTTTTTTGTACTCTTTTTTTTGCAAAGCCACCAATCCTTTGCCGTACCAGCCTTCGGGGCAGGCTTTGTCAATGTCGATTGCCTTTTCAAAAGCCATCAGGGCGCTATCGAAGTCTTTCAGCATAAGGTAGACGCCGCCCAAGTCGACCCAGGCCTCATGGTTATCCTGCGAAAGCTGAATAGCCTTCTCCAAGTCCTTCACGGCATCCTTATACTTTTCTTCCGATCCGCGCAACAAGGCTCTGGTGTGATAGGCCTTATAGTTTTTGCCGTCTGCCTTAATAATGGCATTCAGGTCTTTAATGGCGCTTTCAAAATCTTCGGAGCGAAAGGCGGCACAAGCCCTGCCATACATGGCTTCCTTATCCTCTGCATCCTTTTCGAGCAACTCATTAAAAAGCTCAAGCGCACCATCAAAATCACGCTTGCTGAACTTATGCCAGGCCTTTTCGAGCAAGGCACTATGGTCTTGTGGGGTGGTTTTGGTCATATATGCTGTATACAAATTCCCCAAAAGGGGGATAAAACAATTTAGACAGATAAAATACTTATTTCCGTTAAAGCCGTTTTGTAAAAAACAGGCTTTCGACGGTTCAAATATAATCATCATTATGAAAACCAAAAAAAATATTAAAGAATTTGCCGTGGCAGCTGCTGCCAATTTTTTAAAATACTACCACCACGTGCAGGTTTTTGTTACTTTTGGTTGGGCAAGATTGCCTGAATACATTGACGGTTGAAAGTCTGCAACAAGAGTTTACATCCTTTGAAAATAAGGCAACCGACGTTTAAAAATATTTACGGTTGAAAAAAATGCAATATGTGCGGAATTGGAGGTTTTTTTTCGGAGAAAAAATGGGCAAGTGAATCGGATCTGCAAGCACTGATGGGATCGATGGTTCACCGTGGCCCCGATGCCAGCGGCACTTTCGTGGAAGGGCCCGTTAGTTTAGGGCACCGCCGCCTGAGCATCATCGACCTGTCGGAAGCAGCCAACCAGCCCATGCATTCACACTGCGGACGCTATGTGCTGATATACAATGGCGAGATTTACAACTTCAGAGAAATTCTTGAAGACATTCGAAAGGAGGTGCCTGACTATGCCCCCAAAACTACTTCTGACACCGAAGTTGTTTTACAGGCATTTGCCCTTTGGGGGAAATCCTTTGCCTCGAGGCTCAACGGCATGTTTGCAATGGCTATATACGATCGACAGGCCCGCAAACTGTTTCTTTTTCGCGACCGCATTGGCATTAAGCCCTTGTATTATTTTTACGACGGCAACCATTTCGCCTTCGCCTCTGAGCTGAAGGGGCTCATGGCCGTGCCAGCCATTCGCAGCCACCTGAGCCTGAACATTGAAGCGGTGGCCCTTTTTCTGCACCTGGGCTACATACCCGCACCCCACAGCATTTTTAACGAGATAAAAAAATTCCCTGCAGGTTGCCTGGGCACTATCGACAAGGAATGTTTGCTCATCTCACCCTGGTGGCAGCCTTCGCGAAAAATTAAACCGGCTGTAATTTTCGATGCCGGAGAAGCCCTCGAGGAATTCGAAAAACTGCTCGAAAGCTCGGTGCGCTATCGTTTGATCAGCGACGTGCCTTACGGCACTTTTCTGAGCGGAGGCATCGATTCCAGCCTCATTACTGCCATGGCTCAGAAGGTAAACTCCGGGCCGCTCAGCACTTTTACCATAGGCTTTCAGGATTCCAAATACAACGAGGCCGAC
Source organism: Bacteroidales bacterium (assembly GCA_041687035.1). Taxonomy (GTDB): domain Bacteria; phylum Bacteroidota; class Bacteroidia; order Bacteroidales; family UBA7960; genus UBA7960. The sequence goes on along the minus strand of JAWLCS010000018.1, from coordinate 34,728 downwards.
CATGCCCGCACCATTGCCACCCACCTGGGAACCAGCCATCATGAGTTTTATGTAAGCGAGCAGGAGGCCCTCGAATGGCTGCCCGCCTTTTTCGATGCCTACGACGAGCCTTTTGCCGACTCTTCGGGCATACCCACGCTGCTGGTATCGCACATGGCGCGAAAAAATGTGACCATGACCCTTTCGGGCGATGGGGGCGATGAACTTTTTATGGGCTACGGCGCATATAAATGGGCCGAGCGCCTTGGCGGAAAATATCCGCTGTTTTTGCGTAATGCTGCTGCCGGGTTGCTCGAAAAGGGAAGCCAGCGAAGCCAGCGTGCCGCCATGTTGTTCAGATATCCCGACAAGGATCATATTAAAAGTCACATTTTCAGTCAGGAACAATATTTTTTTTCGGGAAGCGAGGTGGAGGATTTGCTGAAAGACAAAGACTCGCTGCCCACCATGAAAGAAATTTACCCCGACCTGCCCCGCAACCTGCGACCGGCAGAGCTGCAGGCACTTTTCGACCTGCATTATTACCTGCCTGACGACCTGCTGGTGAAGGTTGACAGGGCAAGCATGGCCAACAGCCTCGAAACCCGCGTGCCCCTGCTCGATTACCGCATTGTGGAGTTTGCCCTGAACCTCGATTATAAACTTAAGGTGAAGAACGGGCAGACCAAATGGTTGATGCGGCAATTGCTCAAGAAATATGTGCCCCCGCAACTTTTCGAACGGCCCAAATGGGGCTTTGCCATACCTATGCGCAAATGGTTGCAAACCGACCTGAAGTTCCTTATCGACGAGCACCTCTCCGATTCGGCCATAGAAAAAACCGGACTGCTAAACCCCAAAAGGGTGAAAGGACTGCTTTACCAGTTTCAGGAAAACAAAAAAGAATTTCTTTTCCAGCGTGTTTGGGCATTGATTGTGCTGCAGCGATGGCTCGAAAAAAACGATTTTAAGAAAGCGTAACATTATATTAAACTTAATATAACAAAAGGTTAACCGCGCCTTAACATTGGCGTAATTATAGATCCATAGCTTTGTTGAACAAACTTTAATCAACAAAACATGCTAAGGATCAGGTTTTTAGTATTTAGCCTCACACTCATTTTTGCCCTTTCAGGAATCAGCAAACCGCTTTTTGCTGATCCCGAGAATCTGGACCCCTCCAGGGGCAGCATAGCCGGTACCGTGGTTGATCAGAAAACCGGAGAAACCATTATCGGGGCTAATGTAATTATTGAAGGCACCACCCAGGGAGCAGCTTCCGATTTAAATGGGGCATATCTGATAGATAACCTTTCACCGGGTTTTTACAACATACTTGTAAGTTTCATTTCGTATGAACCCGTAATTATTGAACGGGTGCAGGTGGAAGGAGGCCGCACCACCCGCCTCAACATAAGCCTGGCAGAAACGGAAATGAGCATTGAAGGCGTGCAGGTTACCGCCCGCCGGGTAACCCATACGGAAATGTCGCTGATTACCTCCATCCGTTCAGCCAACTTGGTGTCAAGCGGCATATCGGCACAGCAGATCAGCCGCTCGCAGGACAGCGATGCCGCAGCCGTGGTGAAGCGCATTCCCGGCGTAACCCTTGTCGACAACCGTTTTGTTATGATACGTGGCCTCAGCGAGCGTTATAATGCCAGCATGCTGCACGAAACCTATGCGCCCAGTATGGAAACCGACGTGCGCTCCTTCTCGTTCGACATTATTCCAAGCAACCTGGTTGACCGCATAATGATCTACAAAAGCCCCTCTGCCGATCTTCCCGGCGACTTTGCCGGCGGCGTTATCAGGGTTTACACCAAAAGCATACCCGAAGAAAATGGCATGCACATCTCTTACTCTGGCGGCTATGACCCGGAAGCCTCTTTTCAGGACTTCAAAACACAGGAAAACGGAAAGATGCACTGGCTGGGCTTCAATAACAATTATCATTCGCTCCCAAACAGTTTTCCCGAAAACCTGCGCGCCATTGCCAACAACCAGAATGCCATAAACCAGGCCGGACAGTCGTTAAACAACAACTGGGTGCCGGTATCGCATAACAGTGGCATGAATCACAGCCTGCACATTTCGGGCGGCTATAGCTTTAAATTGGGAAGAGCCCGTATAGGAAATATTTCAGCGATATCATACAACAACAGCAAGTCAATTGATAATGTGGACCGGGCCGATTTCAACTCTTACGACATGGAGTATCAGCGGAAATCATTCATATACCGCTTTAACGATGAGAAGAATGGCCAGAGCATCCGCACCAGCGTTATGCATAACTGGTCGGCCGAGCTGAGCAAGGGGCACACCATTGAGTTGAAGAACCAGTTCTACCAGCTCAGCAATTCTGAATATGTGTTACGTACAGGTCCTCACTACGACTTCAACTACAACGCCAGCAACCACTCCTTTCATCAGGTTTACCGGGGGATTTATTCCGGGCAGCTAACCGGCTCGCACGAGTTTTTTGACGGAAAAACCAGCATGAACTGGACCGCAGGTTATGGCTATTCATTTCGTGACGAACCCGACTACCGCAGATTCCGCTCCGACCTCGACACCAACTCGCGCGACTTAACCCTGTATGTTCCCTTTGGTGCTGCTGCCTCCTATTTTCTCGGCAGGTTTTATTCAGAAATGGAGGAGCACAACATTACTGCTGCCCTTAACTTCACTCATCGCATCTCGCTAAACCGCTTCCCGGGCTTTGTGCCAGAAGTTAGTGCCGGCATTTTTTATGAAGACAAGGACCGTTATTTTAATGCCAGGAACCTGGGCTACGTGAGGGCCAACACCCTTCAGTTCGACCAAAACCTGCTCGAACAAGGCATCGACTATTTGTTTCAGCCCGAAAACATAAACACCACCACCGGCATAAAAATCGACGAGCAGACCAACCCCTCCGACTCATACACCGCATTTAACTCGCTAAAAGCCGGTTACCTTATGTTTACCCTCCCCTTCAGCCAAAAAATGAAACTGGTAACGGGAGTGCGCGTGGAAGACAACACCCAGAGCATGCACAGCTACTCGCTCACCAACCAGCCTATAGATGTGGTGTATCCTGTTACCAGCATATTGCCTTCGGCCAACTTGTCGTATAATTTTACCAATCGAATGCTGGTTAGGGCCGCCTATGGCAAAACCCTGAACCGGCCCGAGTTCCGCGAACTGGCACCCTTTGGTTTCTACGATTTCAGTTTCAACCTGGTGAAGAAAGGGAATGAGTTTTTGCAAACAGCTTATATCCACAATGCCGACCTGCGCTGGGAATTTTATCCAACAGCTGGCGAAACCATTTCTTTCGGCGTTTTTTATAAATTTTTCGAAAACCCTATTGAATCAAAGTTTATTGATGGAGGGGGCTCAGGTGGGATCAAAACATTCAGCTATGAAAATGCAGCCAGCGCCGTGAGCCAAGGCATCGAAACAGAGGTACGCAAATCGCTCGAAGGCCTGACAGGCTTGCGTTTTTTTGATGACCTGAGCATACTGTTCAATGCCGCCCTGATTAGAAGCAATGTCACCCTTGGTAAGGCAGGCGAAGGCCAGCTGGTGACCGACCGGCCCATGCAGGGACAATCTCCTTTCATCGTTAATGCCGGGCTGTATTACAGGAACATGAGAAGCGACCTCCAGGTGAACCTGCTGTATAATATCGTGGGTCAGCGAATTTTCATTATCGGATACCACAGTTATCCTGACATTTATGAAATGCCACGCAACCACCTCGACTTAAGTATTTCGAAGAGCATAAGGAATAAAATGGAAATAAAATTTGGTATTCGTGACATTCTTAATGAGAATGTGGTCCTGATGCAAGATGCCAATCAGGATGGAATATTTGACATGGAAACAGACCAAGTAATTCAGCAATTCCGTCCGGGCACCAGGTTCTCCTTTGGGGTTTCTTACAAATTGTAACATCCCCTCCCTGCCTCATAGGTTTGAGGGCTCCCTTTGCCGGGAGCCCTCTTTTGTTAAACATAGCTTAAAGTATTGATAACGAAAAAGTCACCATGGCTTAATAATCACTTAACAGGCCGAAGGTAACTTTGCTACAATAAAATTCTAACCGAAAAACCTAAATCTAAACCATAACAAAAAATGCACAAACAAAACAAAAAATCGTTTTTTAATGGGCTGAGGGCTTTTGCATTCACAGCCATTATTTTGAGTATGGGCGTAAACTTTTCCTCATGCCAGAAGGAAGAAGAATTAAAGCCTGCACCAATTATTAGCCTGAGCAATGCGGCAGCCATAAATGCTGCAGGCGAAACCGTGAGCACACAAATTTCGATCAGCGCCCCCGAAGGAGCCAAATCGTTAACTATCTTAAAGAATGGTGTTCCCCAGCCCTCAGTAAGTTTCAACGGCGAAACCAGCCTGGAACATACCTACGAATACACCGTGGATGAGCTGCCTTCAGGAAGTGTCATCAACCTGTCATTTTCAGTAATGGACAAAAAAGACCGTCCTTCAGAGATTGAGATTTTTTCGATAACAGTAGTGGCAAAACCTATTGTAGAAGTAGCCGAAGGCAATCTTACCGGCACCCTTAACTGGACTTCCGACAAGATTTATCGCCTAAATGGTTTTGTGAGGGTGGCCGATGGCGCCAAACTTTATATTGAGCCGGGCACGGTAATTATTGGCGACCGCGAGTCGAAAGGCACGCTGATCGTGCAGATGGGCGGTCAGATTTTTGCCGAAGGCACTGCTGACAACCCCATTATTATGACCTCTGAAAACGCTCCGGGTTTTCGCGAGCCAGGCGACTGGGGCGGCCTGGTGGTTTGTGGCCGAGCGCCCAACAACATTACCGCAACTACCGGTCAGCCAGTTGAATTGGAAGGCGGATACGGCGGTTTCCATGGGGGCAATATTCCCAATGACAACTCTGGTGTGATCCGCTACGTTAGAATTGAATACGCTGGTATTCCGATCAACCCCAACGAGGAAGTGAATAGCTTGACCATGGGCAGCGTAGGTTCAGGCACCACCATTGAGTATGTAATGGCCTCTTATGGCCTGGACGATGCTTTCGAATGGTTTGGCGGAACCGTTGACGCAAAATACCTGGTGGCCTATCGCAACCTCGATGATGATTTTGACGTGGACCTTGGCTATTCTGGCCGCGTGCAGTTTGGCCTTGGTATTCGTGGCGCAGCCCTGGCCGACCAGTCAGGCTCCAACGGATTTGAAGTGGACAACAATGGTTCGGGTAGTGCTGCTGAACCTTTTACCTCGGGAGTATTTGCCAACATTAGTATCGTTGGCCCCAAGAAAACCCGCGAAACCCCCATCAGCCTTCAGTATCAGCATGCAGCCCAACTGCGCCGCAACTCTCGAATCAGCATTTACAACAGTTATATGACCGGTTTCCCCAGTGGCTTGTATATCGATGATGATAAGGCAGGCTCAGGCCAGGCAGCCCTTGACGGTCATTTGCAAATCCGCAACCTTTACCTGGCCGGCGTGGAGCATTGGGGCGGCAATGGTTATGGCTCGGCAGGCACCATTTTTTCCGGCGCACCCAGCAACGGAGCTCAACACCCCAACAACCCAAGAGGTGTTGCCCTGAAAAGCCATGCCAACTTCCCCGGCGGACAGGAAGACTATGAAACATGGTTTCATACACCAGCTTTCAACAACCAAATGTTAAATACCTGGGAAGAACTGGGAATTCACGAAAGTGTTTTTGACCTGGGCATACCCACCCTTACCCTGCCAGGCAACAGCCTGCTGCACGACGCTGCCCGTTGGGACAATACCCCCAAAGCCGACAGTTTCTTCCAGCAAGTACCTTTTGCAGGTGCCTTTGGTACTACCGATTGGACCCAGGGCTGGGCCGAATGGAATTGCCACATTGTAGCGTATTTTTAGAATTATTGATTATTTGAGCAAAAGGCCGGAGGTACTCTCCGGCTTTTTGTTTGTTATAAATAAGTTGGCAAATATGATTCAAAAAGCAGCACTAATTTTTTTGGTCTCGATAATAATGGCAGGATGCGGCGCTTTCCCCGAAAGGGGCCAAAACAAAGCTGAAGATGACAGCATGAAGGCATACAAGCCCGATTTGTATTTTGAGCCAGCCGAGACCGACAGCCTGCTGACCCACATGGCCACCTATATTGGCTTGAAGCCCAAAGCAGCCGCCAGCCAGACAAGGTTTGATGCTGATTTCAGGCCATATTACATTGAGTATTCAAAGCAATTTAAGCTGGTGTATTTCCATATTGATCCAAATGGCGATCATTTTTACTACCTGCTCAGGCCAGCCCGCCACTTGGATAGCAACAAAAGAGGGGTAGGCGGAAAATATCGAATGGAAAATGACGGCATTACGAAATTTGAAGAGATTTTCAACACCCCGGTTTTTGATGAAGAAACCTTGAAAAGTATTGGCGCCACGCTTTTTCTGGAAATGATTGAAAACGGAAATGTGGATCAATACTTCGGAAACAGACTTTATATTGAATGGCCCGACCACCGGCTCAGATACCACAAGGGCTTGCACGAATGGCGGTATGACGTGGAAGTGGAATAAAAAAAGCCCTGGAAAGTTCCGGGGCTTTTTCATGGAAAACAAAACCGGGGGATATTCAACTTAGTCGGGACAAGGAAGCATTTTAGGTTTTTTATTTGGCGGGCCCTGGTTAAAATGGTAAATCAGTGAAATTTCGTGCGAGCCGCCAGTAGAGTTCACTAACCGCGAGATGGTCATATCGTAGCTATAGCCAATGCGGAATTCTTTGGTACGTAATCCTACCATGGCCACCACCGCATCGTTGTTGAAAAGACCGTGCACATGGTTATTGAAAATGGGAATACCCCTATAGAGCAAACCAATGGAAATAGGATGTTTGCTCCAGTAAACCCCAGCATCGAGCTGATTAAATTTACCCTGGTTGCGGTAAAGTACTGCCAGCGAAACACTTTCGCCCATATCGCCCATGAGGTTTCCGCCATAATCGAAACGGTATCCGCCAAAAACGGAGAACTTCATTGGCACACGGCTTTTTTGCTCATCAATCATGCTCTGATTGGGTTTCATAAGGTGATCGACCGTAACCCCGGCCCAGGCCTTCGACGAGTAGGCCATTACAGAAGTAGAGGCGTCGAAGTACCCCACCCGGTCCATGGCCAGATCAGTGATAAGCGGGTTAAAGGTGGAGGGGTTATGGGTGCCGTTCAATTGGAGTTGGTCGCCAAAGGTAAGGCGGTAAAAATCGATGGTACGTTCGGAATAGCTGAAAGAGACCCCCGGACGCATGGTCCAGCGGTGATCGAGCTGGAAGTTGTAAGAATAAAGCAGGCTGGCAGAATTGTTGGCCAGTCGTCCGCTACCTGCCTGATCGCGGGCCATGAGAAGGCCTACCCCACTTTTGTAGTTATGGAAGTAGTGGTCGAAAGAGAAGGCATATGTCACAAAAGCCCCGGGAATCGAGGGCCACTGATTTCGGTAGTTCATTACCACCCGGCTGCCGTCGGTGCCACCCGCAAAGGAGGGGGCAATGTACAGGGGTGCCGCGTAAAACTGCGAAAACTGCGGGTCCTGTGCTTTCAACGGAACAACTCCCGGACCACTAACCATCAAGGCCAGGAGGATGATTCCCGGTATCAGGCGCAGGCGGTATGTTTTTCGTCTGTTTTCCATGAGTTTAAACTTAAAGCGTGTATTATTCCCGGTTTAAAATTTCTTATCGTATCAGGGTCACATCCCCTGCATTCACTACTTTGCGGCCAGTTCCGGCGCAGGTGTACCAAACTTTCCACACATACACATCCATCTTTGAAAGCTTTCCGCGGAAGTATCCATCCCAGCCAACCTCCAGGTCTTCGGTTCTGAATACCAGTTCACCCCAACGGGTGTAAATCTCCATTACGTAATCTTCTACACCGGTATAAACCGGATAAAAGACATGATTGAGCGGATCGCCCGTTATGTAGGAGCCTCCATTGGGTCCGTTCACATCGGGCGTAAAGGCATTGGGGAAGTACAGCACACAGTCTTCTTCTGCGCCTACGGCCCCTTCTTTAAGCAAGGTGTCGTAGCAAACGGGGTCAGTATTGTTGCCCACGGTAAGGCGGATGTCGTAAACACCCACAGCCTGGTAGTAATGCAGTGGCTCAAAATCGTATGAAATGGTGCCATCGCCCAGATCCCACTCCCAGGTGTGAGCAAAACTGGAAAGATTAGCCAGTTGAATGGGCTCATAAGGGAGGGTAACATACTGTGGCATGACACGAAAATCGGCAATGGGTGGCTGGTGTACAGTGATCTGGTGATAGGTCGAATCGACTCCGCCTTCGCCATAGACCAGCAGTTTCACATCGTAAACGCCCGGATCGCTGAACACATGCCTGGGATTTTTCTCATCAGAGGTATTGCCATCATCAAAATCCCACAGGTACGAAAGGCCATACAGGCTGTTGTTGGTAAACTGCACATCGAATGGCGGACAACCCTTGTCGGCCGACTGGAACTCGACCACCGGCTGTGGTGCATGGATGATGACCTGACGCGTTATGTTATCGTCGCACCATGAGTTCTCAACCTTCAGGTTCACATAATAGTAGCGGGTTGCGTAATCGTTGTTGGTCCATTGGTAAGTATGCGAAAAGCTTCCCGGATCGGAATCGAAGGTGCGGATATTGCCATCGTCCATGCTCCAGGTGTAATACCACTGGCCAGGCAGCGATTCATTGGCAAACACAACCGTAGTGTTGGGGTAGGTTTGCTCGTATGGGTTGGCCGAAAAATCTGCCACCGGCTGCGGATAAACGGTTACCAGTTTCAAAATGGAATCCTGGCAGCCATAGGGTGAAGTGGCCTGCAGAAGGACTTCATAATAGGTTGTTTCCTGGTCGAAGGCGTAAAAAACATGGCCGGGGTTATTGCCAATGGACTGGGTATTATCATCAAAGTTCCAGGTAAACTGGTTGGCCCTCAGGGTTTGATTAACAAAATCGAGGGTGAGCGGGGTACAACCTTCAAATTGGCCAGTGGCAGTGGTAAACTCCGCTTCCACCTCGGGATATACCCTGACGATCTTTGAGAAATTACGATCACAGCCCCACTGGTTGGCAGCATTGAGATTTACCGGGTAGGTCGCCACAGTGTCGGTTAGGTTTCTAAATACCCAGTAAAAGTTTTCTTCGCTGGTTCCCGTGGTTTCGTTGCCCAGGTTCCAATTAAATAGGGTGCCGCCTATGGAACTATTTTCAATTTCCACCTCCAGTGGCGAGCAGCCCTGAAGTATACTCATGTTGAAATCGGACTTCGGCCTGGGATAAACGGTAATGGTGCGAATAATTTCTGATTTGCAGCCAAACTCACTTTCGGCCGAAAGCTTCACAGGGAAATTTTTCGGATCGGTAAAGCTGTTGTTGATGAAAACGTGCTGCGGCTCCTGTTCATTGGTGAACACCCCGTCTTCAAAATCCCACACGAAAAAGTCGCCACCTTGGGTAAAGTTCACAAAATCGACAGTGAGTGGGTGGCAGCCTTGCAGGTCGCCGCTAAAGTCGGCCAGAATAACCGGGTAGGCAGCCACCTGACGGCTATAGGAATCATTGCAGCCATGCTGATTTTCCACATCAAGGTTTACGGTAAACCAGCCAATGCCCTGCCCGGCAGGCTGCACATAAATATTGGATACAGAACCTTCCTGGTTGGAGGTGTTTCCATTGCCAAAGTCCCAGCTATAGCGCTGGCCACCAAGTGAAAGGTCTTCAAAGTTTACTTCAAAGGGGCTGCACTGTGGGTCTTCAGGTGCCTCGAACAAGGCCTTGGGACGCGGATAGACCTCAACGGTAACCGAAACCGAGTCGCGGCAGCCATACACGTTGGTTGCACGCATGGAAGTGGTAAAGAAAGCGGATTCAGTATGGCTAAAATTGTTAAACAAATGGGTATGGTTATCATCCTGAACAATGGAAGAAGTTCCATCGCCATAATCCCATTCGTAGGGCAAAGTGGCGGTGGCTCCTGAAGTTAGGTTGAAGATATTGGCTTCGAAGGGGTGGCAGCCGGCCAGTTCGGGCAGGCTAATGTCGGCCTGCACCATGGGAAACACCTGTACATTCAGATTCAAAGTATCGCGGCAGCCCCATTCGTTTGCCACTATTAGTTCGGGCTGAAAATTAAGCAGGTTCTCAGTGGTATTCAGATAAGTATGCTGAAGGTTTCCGGGCATGGTATTTTGCCCGTTGCCATCGCCCAGGGTCCAATAGTTTGTAGAATTTCCGATCGAATGATCAATAAGTGACACCTGAAATGGCGCGCAGCCCTGGTTTTCGGGAAGCTCAAACGCGGCCACAGGCTTTGGCAGCACCGTAACGGGCAGAGCTACGGTATCGCGGCAGTTGTTTGGTGAAACGGCGATAAGCCTTACATCGTACGTTGCAATATCCACCGGACTGTCGTTGGTAAAGGTGCGGAACGGACTGGCGTTGGTGGAAGTGCCGCCATCGCCAAAGTCCCAATAGTAGTCCATGGCGTTGAGCGACTGGTTTTGAAAACTTACCTCCAATGGATGACAACCTGTAGATTCCATGCTGAATTCGGCCAGCACCTCCGGGAAAATGGTGATTTCGCGCACCCTTTCCTCAAAGCAGCCATAATCATTTTGAACCCAAAGTGACACATTATAGGTTTGCGATTGCGAACCCGTATTGGAGTAAATATTAGTTACCTCAGCGGCATTGGTGGTGGAGGTATTTCCATTACCAAAATCCCAGAGGTAGCCAGTGGCGCCAATGGCCTGGTTGTGGAAGACCACCTCCTGCGGGGCACAATATTCGCTGTAGTCGAAGGCAAATTCGGCTTCAATACGCGGGAACACGGTAATTTCAACCTCTGCAGTATCGCGGCAACCATAAATTGAACTGGCTACCAGGCTCACGTTAAACACCGCCGGCACATCGGGGTCGGGGTTAGAAAATTCAAACACTGGCGAAACACCTGAAGAGGTTCCTGCAGCATTTCCAAAATCCCAGCCAAAAAACTGACTTCCTACTGAGCTGTTTTCAAAGTTTACCGTAAGGGGATGGCAGCCTTCAATTACATCAGGAGTGAAATCGGCCTTAATATACGGGTACACTGTTACAGGCCGTTCGAGGACGTCAACACAGCCATAATCGTTTGAAACGTTAAGGCTAATATTGAAAACCTGTGGCGTGGAACCGAAGTTCTCGAGCGAATAAATAAAGGTTGAATCTTCGTAGTGCTGCACGGGATAGCCATCATCAAAATCCCAGATGTATTGGGTAACACCATAGGAATTGTTGGTAATTTCGAGCTCATAGGGATGGCAAAACTCAGGTGGGTCGAATTCAAAACTTGCCTTAACGTATGGTTTTACGTGCACGTAAACCGTGTCAAAATCTTCACAGCCAAAATCGGAGCGGGCCTTCAGCACCACCACAAAGGTGGTATCCTTATCGCTAAAATTGTGGAAGGTGTGCGAGGGTTCTCCTTCTACCGAAGAAGCGCCATCGCCAAAGCGCCACAGGTAGGTATCGGCACCCCTGCTCTGGTTCATAAAATCAACCTGCATGGGCGCACAGCCACTAATATCGTTTCCGGCAATGGCTTTTACTTCCGGGTAAACGGTTACCCTGGTGGTCATAGTGTCAATGCAGTAAAGATCGTTTCGGCCAATAAGCCTTATATCGAAATACTGGGCTGTATCGCTTTCGTTTACATAAATATGTGTCAGGGCATCAAATCCAAGACTCAGGTTGGTACCATCGCCCAGCCGCCACTCGTAATGCTCAACGCCTATGGACTCATTCTTGATATTAATTTCAAATGGCGAACAACCAATGGTTTCATCCAGGCTGAATATTGCGTGGAGCGGTTGGGTAACTCTGAGGGTAACGCTGGCCGAGTCGACCAGGCCGCAAGCACCGCTGGCAATCACCGTATAATGCATGGTAGTGTCTGGGAATGCGATGGGTGTCTGACTGAAAGGATCGTCAAGAAAATCCGGGGGACTCCACACATAATTGATACCACCGCCGGCAATGAGCTGGGCGCTCTGCCCGTAGCAAATGGCCTCAAAGTCGGTGCTCGATTCAACGATCATGCTGGTGGCCTTCACCTGGTTAAAGTCGGAAAAATATCCGTACATGGTACCTGAGTTTTCGCCACCATTGATAATTGCCAGGTGAAAAAGATCTTTGGTGTTTTCAATAAAACTGGCCACACCAGCCGAAATTTCGTTTGTAAAGTCGAACTCTGCAGCCAACCATTCGGTTGTTCCGGGTACGGGGTTAAAGGCTGATGCCGGCACCATTGTGGTGCTGCCATTCAGTATAAAACCATCCTCGGCTCCGGTTCTTACCATAATATTTAGGAAGAACTTCTCAATTACGCCACCGGCATTCACCCCTTCTTTTGAGCGGGTAAATGATATCTGGCTCGATCCATTGCAAAAATTAACGGGGGGCAATACTGCGCCACCCATTTCGCAGCCAAAACCCGCCACGTGATAAACATAAGCCGGTTCAGTGGTTTGAATGTGATGGGTTTGATTCACCAGCTGCTGCTTGTACATCTCACCATCCTGTATCACACCAATATAACTGCCATCGAGGAATATCTCCGTGTTATTTTCGGTAGCAAGAATATAAACAGACTCCTGCATATCTACGTTCAGCCTGCCGCGCATGGCAATATATTCAGTTCCGATAATATTAACCGGGACCAGCTGGTCGCCTACCAGGTCGCGGCAAGCCTGGGGATAAGAGTCCACGGAGTCGTCGCTGGTAGTAATGGCAATGGGCTCGCTGGCAATTACTTTCGAACCTGCCAGGCGGTTTTGGGGGCGCTGGCCAACCCTTGGAAAACCTCCTGTGTAAATACGGTTGGGGGCAGCAGCAAAGGTTTCTCCCCTGTTTAAAATTCTCTCAATAGTGTCACCGGGCAGGTAAGGAAAGTTCTCATCGCCGCTGTAAACGGGCTTGGTTGGAATAATCTTTATTATCGTATTATCCTTGGTGGCAACAATGTTAATGGTAGAAAAAGGACGCGGCAAGTAATCACCATTACGGTAAGTATTCTGAAATGGCACATAAAACTCTTTTCCCAAAGCATTCTTCCCCTTCAGGGAAAAAATATCGGGGTTATAATAAGTACCTACCTCGTAATAAGCTGTAATAGGGGTTGTAGAAGTAATATGTAATCCGCGCCCATGAATCTCGTTGGGCATAGGATGCCAGATTTGGTCGTGGAGGTTGGTAAGATCTTGGGTATGGGCAGAATTGGCAGGCAGATTGATTTCGATAGGAGTAAAGGCGGGGTTAGCCGGCATTTCTATTGTAATAGTGGCCGGCAGGCTCATGGTTGCAAACCGAAGGTAAAACTTCCTGCCACCATCTGCGGTCCACCCGTGACCCTCTGTTACCCGGGGTGCGACAAACCAAAACTCGGTATCGGTCTGGGCCATGAGGTTCCCGGAAAAACAAAGCAAAAATAACAACAATAATAATGGTCCCTTTTTGCCCATATCGCGCCATTTAGTTGGGTTTAGCAAGGCAAACAAAACCTTTTCCCCCGGTTTTAAATTGCTTTTGCTTAAGTTGAAAACCAGACTCATCAGTCCTTTTCGTTTTCCAATTCAAATGTACTGACCCGGTCAAGAGCAGAAAAGCGTAATATCACGGCATTTTAAGCCACAGGGCTTCACAAAACACCCAATAGTTTTCTACGGGTTGCTGTCAGATAAATTTTCTGGAGGCAGAAAGGCACAAAAAAAAGGGGAGGACCTGGCGGCCCTCCCCTTTGAGTATCAGATAGAAATAAGCCTATTTCACAATCTGAATCCGTTGGGTGGTAAGCCCTTTGGATGTAAGAATCTGAACGAAGTAGATGCCATTGCGGAATCCGGCTACATTCAATTCGTGGCGTTCGCCCTGAACGGTTGAAGTGTAAACAACCTGTCCGAGCATATCAATGATCCGAACTTCGCGAATGGTTTGTCCTGAAGCAATGTGGAGCACATCGCGAACCGGGTTGGGATATACCAGCAACTGGCCGGGCGCAACAACAGGCACATTAACAGGGTCGGTAATATCGCCAAACACATTGTCAATGGTCATATCACCAGTTACGGTAATCACCCTGTCGGGCGAACCAGGCCATTCACCGTTGTTCCAGCCTGTGCCCATGAAATACTTGTAGGAATACTCTCCTGCATCGAGTTCAAGGGTAAGGGCAAGAATCATCGGATCGTCGGTAGGTTGCATTTCAAAGTCAGGATTTTGCCCCGGCTCAACCCATTGTGGAAATTCACCTGCAATATATACCACGTCATTTGCCGGATCGAATTCCACTTCATGCATGTGTACCCTGAAAGTAACCGTATGAGTTTCTTCCACCACGCCATTGGTAATAGTGAAGGGCTGAGTAACCACTTCACTGGCACCTGTGGTGTAAACGGACTGCACACCCGCCACATAATTTCCATTGGCAAGGCCCGTAAACAAAAAGTTGGTGGTATTTACCTGGGTTGCCACAGGAGTGGTAAGGTCATCAAGATACACATTGTAACCTACAAAGGCCTTGTTTAACTTCATACCTGCTGGCAACAATTTTGCATCAGAAGCAATACTTACTGGCTCTGTCAAGGCAAAAGTTCCGGCCTTTGATGTTTCACCAATAATAATATTGTCGATTTGGGTAACTGCGTTGTCATTGGCTACCAGGTGAATGGCCACATGCACGGCCTGACCTGCATAACTGCTCAGATCTACAGTAGTCTCATACCAGGTAAAGTTAGTCCAAGTTCCAATGTTTTGCCAGTTCCAAAGTTCTACCCAGGTGGTACCATCGGTAGATACTTCAATGGTCAGCTCAGCATTGGGGTTGGGGCTAACGCTCCAGTAGTAGCTTGAATACCAGTTAAAGGTCACGCCATACCCTTCTGTGACAGACACCAAGGGACTGATCAACCAAGTGTCGATGTTGTAACCCCAGTCGGCCCTGGCCACAAATGCACCGTTGGGAGGCGTATTGCCATCCACATTGTTGGATGCAAACCAATAGGGGTTGCCACCATCGTCGCCAACCTGACCCGGTCCCTGGATAAATTCGTGCCAGGCATCGAAACTGCCATCCTCAAAACTGTCAGCGAAATTATCAAGACCAAACACATTGTTCCAGCTAAAGGTTGCTTCACCAATCCCGGGGCCTTCAGTTACCAACAAACCATAAGGAGCCAAAATGCTCTCAGTAAGCACGGCAGAAATGGCAAGGTCTTCCGCTACCACGATATCGGCTTGGGTAAAGGTGTTAAAACCTGCCAGGTTAATGGCCAGATCGTAAGTACCCAGCCAAACCGCCGGGAACACCACCACGCCATCAGCAGGTGCGCTCATGGTATAAACATGTTCGGCATTGCCATTTTGGTTGGTAAGCACCAACACTGCTCCTTCAGGGCTGTCACCCGAGTTGGTAGTTAGGTTTACTGTCACCACTGCAGTCATACCCAGTGCTAATTCGTTGGAGAGCGCAGCAGGAGCCAACACCCCATTGGTATACTCGGCCACCACGGCATATTTATAAACACCAACAGGCAGGTCATACCATTCTTCATCCAGGTATTCCCATTCTTCCACACCCATTGCAACGCTGGTCCATGCTTCAGGATCGGCCTGATCTGCAACCAGGAAGCGATAAATGTTGAACATTTCAAGGGCCTTGCCTCTGAGTATCTGTTCCATATCGGGAACATAAGTGTATGTGGGTTCACCGGCATCGAAAGCGGGCTTCAGCTCACCTCTTTGCGGGGCAGGGCCTGCAGGAGCTGCATCAGCCATTTCCTTGCCCTGGATCTTGGCAGGACCAAAGTCCAGTCCAAATCCGCGCAGCAGGTAGCTTACCGAGAAATCCCAGTCTTCAATGGGAGTAAAGAGGCTGGTTGGATCGGTGATGTTAAACACCCCATACTGGGTTGCAGGAACAAATGCCCAGGGGTCGCCAAGGCCATCATCCACAGCCAGGCCAAGGAATCCATTATAGCTCAGACCCATAAAGAATCCATTGGGCGCGTCAATTGGGTTTGCAAAAAGGTAGGTATTCCATTCGCCGTCCACATTAGGAACGTTTTCGGCTGAATACAGCACATTGTTCCTGTCCGGTGCACCGGTGGCCGTCAGGCCAAGCACCCATAACTTAACGGTGTTGTGCGGACCACCTTCGCTGGTGAGCATCCAGGTCATCTCCTGGAGCTGGGCATTGCGGTGATGCACCCCACCCATTACACTGTTCAGTGTTCCTTGGAAACCAAGTTGGCCATCCACAA
This sequence comes from Bacteroidales bacterium, assembly GCA_041687035.1. Taxonomy (GTDB): domain Bacteria; phylum Bacteroidota; class Bacteroidia; order Bacteroidales; family UBA7960; genus UBA7960. Next base: position 18,421 of record JAWLCS010000018.1, on the reverse strand, counting down.
CCCCATCGTCATAACGGAATTCCGTAGCTGGGGAAGGCTCTTCCCAGGAAATATGGGCACCCTCTTCAACCTCGGCTGCAACCACATTGGATACCGGAAGGGCAATCTCATTTAGGATAATGTCGGCAAGCACCACATCAGTGGCTTCAACCACCACCTCACCTGCATAAGACTCATAGCCCGCAAAAGCTGCCGTAATAACGTAAGTGTTATTCACGTAAACGCCCGTGATGTCAAATTCGCCATCGGCACCGGTCATCACCTCATAGTTGTCGTAACCAATAAGCTTAACCACAGCACCTTCAAGACCAACGGTCGGATAATCACTGCCGGCAACAAAACCACTGACCGTAACGGTAGGAATGGCTTCAAGCTCAACATCAAGGGTAGCTGTTTCCTGGGCCACAATAATCACATCTTCCTCAATGAATTCATAGAATCCAAAGCGTTCGAATTTCACATCGTAAGTTCCGGCAAGCAGGTATGGGAATTCATAAAAGCCTTCCGCGTCGGTATATGTCTTGGCATTGGTGCCGAGTACGCTTACCAATACGCCTTCAAGGGGTTCGCCCTCAGCTGTAACAGTGCCTTCGAGGCCACCAAGTCCAGCGGTGGAAATCATCAGCATAATATTCGGGAAATCGCTGTTTGCAGCACCTGTTATTCCGGGATTCAACGGATCAATGGGGGTATCATCCCTTTGCGCCCGGCGGGTCCTGTTCGAACCAGGATCATTGGTATTCAGGAAGTTCTGACCAGAAACCCAGGCATTATCATCCTTGTGAACGTATACCACCAGGTTTCCTCCCTGGTAAACATAAATATCATCCAGCTCAATAAGGATATTCTGTGTTCCGCTTGGGAAGTTCAGCAAACCATCGAAAACAAGCTCCAAAGTTGAAGGATCAACCCAGCCAGCAGACAAATCTGCAGCATCGGTTTCTCCAAGATAGATCTTTACCTGCTTGTTCAGCTGGGGCTGAGAGAAATTATAAGCATATTGAAGCCCGGTAATGACTCCCCCACCCATTCCAATTTCATCAGGGAAATAAAGTGTTTGGGTAATACTGTGGTCGTAGTAGAAGTTAATGGGCTGGTAAGCCAGAACTGCGCCATCGCCAATAATCACCTCCACCACATCAGTATATTCGAGAATAATATCATCGAGTACCAAGTCAACCTCACCAAGCTCAACAACCCCATCATACGGGATATGAGATTCGGCTTCCACACGGATGGTATAGCTTTGATTGGCAAACACCTCCGGAAACACAAAGTTACCGTTGGCATCGGTCACAGTTTCATAATCACCATAACCGCCCAAATGTACAAAAGCACCCTCAATACCAACAGTGGGAGCCTGGCTGCCGGCAACAAAACCACTTACCGATACTGAAATTAACGGATCCAGTTCGATATTAAGTATTGTTGTCTCATCGGCCACAATCGTAAACGGAGCAGACACTTCAGCATACCCGAGCAAACTGACAACCAACACATGGTCTCCGGCAGTCAGGTATGGGAAACTGTATTCACCATCGGCGTTGGTGGTTGTGCTGATGGTTGTACCTTCAATATTCAAATGAACGCCTTCCAGCGGATCGGTGCCATCGGTAACAACGCCTTCCAGTCCTCCAAGACCAGCCAATGAGAAGTACAGGGTGGTGTTGGGGTGCCAGGAGGTCAGTGTGCCTGCACCTGGGTTGGCCGGATCAAGTCCTGCTGTTCCATCTGCTGCAATGCGTCGGGTACGGTTCGATCCAGCATCTTCAGTGCCGTAAAAGCGGTCGCTACTGCTGAAATAGGGATTTTCCCATACACGGTTGGTATAAACCACCAGATTACCTCCGCCATACACATAAGGAGCATCAAAAGGAATAACGATAAGGTTTTCACCAACGGGGAAATCAACCGTTCCGTCAAACACCAGGGTCAGGGTGGAAAAGTCTACCCAGCCTCCTGAAAGGTTTTCAGCCTCCGTTTCTCCTACCCATATCTTTATCTCCTTCTCCGGAAGGTTGGTGGCAAAGTTATTGGTATATGCCAACCCTGTAAGAACACCTCCTCCAAGATTTATTTCATCGGAGTAATAAAGCGTTTGGCTGAAGCTGTTCCGATAGAAGAAGTCGAACGGCATCCGGTAAGCGGGGTAATCCGTTCCTGAGCCAATGGTTATGGCTGCTATTCCACTAGCCTGGATTACCACATTAAAGTTTGATGTCTGGTTGTTGCCAGGCATTTCGTCGGCAGGATAATCAACATAGCCGTAGATATAGGTTGGGCCTTCAGCATCTGCTGCGGGGGTCCATGGAATATCAAAGACAGTGGTCTCGGCAAAATCAAGGGATGTGCCGGGAACAGAGCCCAGCTCAATATTGCCTTCCATCATTAATTTCACGGTATAGCCTGTAGCGGTCATATTACCACCATTCCTAACCGTAACACTGTATATGCTTTCGGAACCTGCTGTAGGAGTTACATTACCTGTAACGGCAACAGCAATAAGGTCGTAATCCATTACGGGCTCCAGCACCAGATTGTCGAAATACCACTGGTTAATGTTGTAGGAATTGCCTTCGAAGCGAAAACCCAGGTGCATGCTGGTTTTTCCGGCAGGAACATTAATAAATAGTTCATAAACGCCAGCCGGGATGTTGGCAGTAATTTCCTGTTCCCAAACGGGAGCCCAGGTGGTACCACCATCGTATGACACATCTATTGCGGCAATTTCTCCCTGGTTGGTAGAATAGTTGCTCAGATACTGCCTGAATTTAAATCTCAGTGCCTGACCGTCTTCCACGGTAACCGGAGGACTTATGATCCTGGTAAGACCAATAAAGGTAGGACTGTAATTAAAACGAAGTTCGGGAATTGTACCACCGGCTGAGTTGGAATTATTCACAGCCCAGTTGGTCTGGCCCATGCCATCGACCATCCAGCCCGGAGGCAGCGCGCCAGTCGCATAGTCGAAGGTTTCGTACATAAGCACGCCCTCGCCACCCAACAGGGCAATATTGGAGTTGGCACTTCCGCCAATGCCAAGGTCGTTGCTGGCGGTTACGGCATAGTAATAGTTGCCAATGCCGGGTACGGTGTTGTCCACGTATTCAATGGCAGTAATGCCTGTAGCCACTTCCACATTTCCTGGCATACGAACCAACTTGTAGTTCAAGCCGGCGGGATTCAGATAGCCACCGTTCAGCCCAGTGGCCGGGGCCGTCCATGAAACATGGCCATTATTTCCCTGGGCAACGAGTGTTACTTCACCGGGTGCAGCAGGCAAATCTTCACCCACGTAAACCGAGACACCGGCAGCAGGTCCTTCACCAACGGCATTTTCAGCAATAACAATGTAGTTATAAATGCCGGGAACGGTTAGGGTGTTGTCGGTATAATCCAGCGCAGCACCAGGAGCCGGGTTGTCGAAGGTGTGAATCAGGGTGCCTTCGCGGTGAATCTTCACTGCAGTGATAGCCGTCAGCGGACTACCATCAAAAGTGGTGGTTGGATTTGTCCAACCTAGTTCAACAGTCAATGCACCCATTGCTCCGGCAGTAGCAGTGAGCCCTGTGGGGGAAGCAGGAGCCATTGGATCGGCCTGGTTGTTGTACAACCAAACTATGGCGTTATGAAACATTAAAAAACCATCGCCACCAATACCTGGCTGCATAACCGATCCGGTTGACATTACCGGGTCGGCATTGAATGCCACAATATTGTCGTAAACCGCTACCAGGGGATCTGCCTCGGCATTGCCCCACTTGGCGATCAGGGTAGCATCAGCCCTGGCCTGTACATTCTGCACAAAATAGGTGGTGCTTACTTGCGAAACGCCCGACATAATGGGATGGCCTGGCAGCAGCACTTCTCCCAGGTTAAAGGTCGCAGTGGGACGGTCGAGAGTGGCCTTAATAAAGGGCGACATATTTCCTGTCATATAAAGGCCAGTATTCAGGCCCCAATCATCATAACTGTTTACAAACTGACTCTCTACCAGGTATCCTCCCTGGTTAATAAATGCGCCCAGCTTGTTGCTCCATTCCTCGGCTGTTGTGCCGGTTTCAGTGTGCCAATAGCTTACGTTAAAAGTCCACACTACATCATAGCTTAGCATTTCTTCAACGGTAAGGGCACCCAAAGCGGCAGTAACCGTGTAAGTGACCCCGCCAAAACTTTGCATGGTAGATAAAACGTGCGTGTTAAAATCTACAGCATTGGGGCTGGCCACCAACACGGAAATGTTTTTTCCATCGCGGGCCTTTAATGCTCCTGCCTTATTTACAGAAATGGGAATCTGCATCACAGGATTGACAAGACTTGCTTTTTGAGAAGGATCAAGCCTGACGGAATTTTCCACGTTTGGCCTTTCATTCTCCAACCTGATTTTTTGTTCCTCCGTAAGGTCGCCAAGCCCCTGAGAAAAGGCAAAAAAACCGGCAAAAACAACAAGTAAAAACAAAGTAACTCTCTTCATAAGGATTTGTTTTTGGTTAGAAAAATTTTTCAACATTCATTCTTTTTTTAACAAACTGATAATCATAGTCCTCCTTCTTTAGTTTAACCATTTTTTTTATTCAAAACTTCAAATTTTTCAACCACTAAAGAAACAAAAAAAAAAGCAATTTTTGATTTTTTGTGATTTTTTTCTTGGTATTCTTAACAAAAGTGATATTAAACCAATAATTCCAAAGCGCAAAATTTTTTATAGATTTTTTTGTACTACATTTGTATAAGCTATCTGCCTAAGCAAAGAACTAATATGGAAAAATTCTCATATTTAGGGAATTCGGAGGTTTCAGGAATAGAAGAATTATACAAAAAATATACCTCTGACCCCAGCTCGGTCGATCCCTCCTGGCGCCAGTTTTTCGAAGGTTTTGAATTTGCCCAGGCTCATTTCCCCCAGGATGTTGCCCTTGGCGAGCGCGAAACCGTGCTGTTCAAAAACGAATTCAATGTCATCGACCTGATCAATGGCTATCGCGAGCGCGGCCACCTCTTTACCCAGACCAACCCGGTGCGCACCCGCCGCAAGTACAGCCCCACGCTCGACCCCGAAAACTTTGGCCTGGGCAGCGGTGACCAGAAAACCACCTTCCAGGCTGGCAACGAGATTGGTATTGGGCCAGCCACCCTCGAGCGAATCATTGCCAATCTTCAACAAACCTATTGCCAGAGCATTGGCGTAGAATACATGTACATTCGCACGCCCGAGATTGTGGAGTGGTTGCGCCACCGCATGGAGAGCAGCCGCAACACCCCGGTATTCGACGCCGAAAAGAAAATCCGTATCCTGGAAAAGCTGACCGAGGCAGTAGGTTTTGAGCAGTTCCTGCGCAAGCGTTTTCCAGGACAGAAGCGTTTTTCGCTCGAAGGCTGCGAAACCCTCATCCCTGCCCTCGATGCGGTGATTGAGAAAGGGGCGGAAAAGGGCGTAAGTGAAGTAGTACTGGGCATGGCCCACCGCGGCCGCCTCAACGTGCTGGCCAACATCTTGAAAAAGCCTTATTATAAAATTTTCAGCGAGTTTGAAGGCAAGGAATATGCCGAAGAAACCCTGCTGGGCGATGTGAAATACCACTTGGGCTGCACCCTCGAAACCATTACCCAAAAAGGGCATGCAGTAAATCTGAGCATTGCGCCCAATCCCAGCCACCTGGAAGCGGTAAACCCCGTGGTAGAAGGGCTGGCCCGCGCCAAAGCCGACAAAAAACACGAAGGCGACTTGTGCAAGATGTTGCCTATTCTCATTCATGGCGACGCCTCCGTTGCAGGCCAGGGCATTGTGTATGAGGTACTGCAAATGTCGCAATTGCCGGCCTACAAAACCGGCGGCACTATACACCTGGTTATCAACAATCAGCTGGGTTTTACCACCAACTACCTCGATGCCCGCTCAAGCACTTATTGCACCGACGTGGCCAAAACGATACAGTCGCCCATTTTCCATGTTAATGGCGATGATGTGGAAGCGGTTGTTTTTACCATTGAACTGGCAATGGAATTCCGCCAACGCTTTCAGCGCGATGTATTTATTGATCTGCTCAGCTACCGCAAACACGGTCACAACGAAGGCGATGAGCCGCGCTTTACCCAGCCCATTCTTTATAAGATTATTGAAAAGCATCCCGATCCGGCCACCATTTACATTGAAAAACTGCTGAAGGAAAATGTCATCGACAAGGGTGCCGCCGAAGGCTTGCGCAAAACTTTCGAAGACATGCTGGAGGGTGAGTTGGAAAAAGCCCGCAAAATAGAAAAAGGCCACATCGACCCCTTCCTCGAAAATACCTGGCTGGGCTATAGCAAAGCCAGCAAGGAGGAATTGGAGCAAATCACCAGCACGGCAGTGGACAAGGACACATTAAAAATTCTTGGCCAAAAGGTTACCCAACTGCCGCCTGACAAGCCTTTTTTCCGGAAAACGCGCCGCCTTATGGAAGAGCGCCAGCAAATGATTGCCAATGGTGGCGGACTTGACTGGGCCATGGGCGAGACCCTGGCGTATGCCAGTCTGCTCAGTGAGGGCACACACATACGTTTTACCGGACAAGACGTGGAGCGCGGCACCTTCAGCCATCGCCACGCCGTAATAAAACTGGAAGACTCGGAAGAAGAATATGTGCCCCTAATCAACCTTGGAGAGGGACAGGCTCCTTTCGAGATTTACAACTCTTTACTCTCCGAATATGGGGTGCTGGGCTTCGAATATGGCTATGCCATGGCCAGCCCGGGCAGCCTGGTAATTTGGGAAGCCCAGTTTGGCGACTTCAACAACGGGGCACAAATCATTATCGATCAATTTATTACAAGCGCCGAAGAGAAATGGAAAGTAATGAACGGCCTGGTGATGTATTTGCCCCACGGTTTCGAAGGGCAGGGACCTGAGCACTCCAGCGCCCGCATGGAGCGTTTCCTGGCGTCCTGTGCCGAAAACAACATACAGGTGGCCAACTGCAGCACCCCGGCCAGCCTGTTTCACCTGCTGCGCCGGCAAATGAAGCGAACTTTCCGAAAGCCATTGGTGATTTTCACACCAAAGAGCCTGTTGCGCCACCCGCAATGCACCTCAAACCTTGACGAACTGAGCCAGGGTCATTTTATGGAGGTGATTGACGACAACCAGGCCGTGCCAAAGCAAGTAGACAGGGTGCTGGTTTGCAGCGGCAAGATCTATTATGAGCTGCTGGAAGAAAAAAACACCAAAGGGTTCGACAATACCGCCATTCTCAGGCTGGAGCAACTTTATCCCCTGCCCCAGAAGCAGCTTAAAGCCATGCTCGATAAATACAGTGGTGCCAAACGCATCATTTGGGTGCAGGAAGAGCCCCAGAACATGGGTGCCTGGCCATTCCTTGCATTGAACCTCGAAGACATACCTATGAGTGTAATTGCGCGGCCACCAAGCGCCAGCCCGGCCAGCGGCTCAAGCAAATTCCATGGTATGCAGCAAAAAAAGATCGTGGAAAAAGCCTTTGAGGAGTGCAACTGCAAGAACGTTTGCCGCGAATGCAGGCAGCTTTGCATCAGTGAATTAGTGGAAACAGCTTAAAACCAGATAAAACATGCTTATTGATATCAGAGTGCCCTCAGCAGGCGAATCGATTACCCAGGTAGAGCTGGCCCGCTGGCTGGTTGAAGATGGCACTTACGTGGAAAAAGACCAGGAGATTGCCGAAATTGATTCTGACAAAGCCACCCTGACCATCAGCGCAGAGCAGGCAGGAAAGATCAAGATCACAGTAGAAGAAGGCACCACCACAGAGCCCGGCAAGATCATCGGTCAGATCGACACTGAGGCAGAGGCGCCCGAAAGTGCAGCCAAAGCGGAAGAACAGCCCTCCCCTTCCGCGAAAGCGCAAGACAAAGAGGCCCCGAGCAAAGAGGAAGTCCCGGCTGCTGAAAAACCGGCCAAAGAAAAAACCGGACAGAAGGAAGTGGCTGCTGCCTTTACCTTTTCGCCCCAGGCCCAGAAGCTGCTCGATGAACTGGGTATTCAAAATCCGGAAAGCGACCTGAGGCCCGATGGCAAGCGCATTACACGTAGGGATATCCTGGCTGCCATTGCCCATCAGTACCACAAGGAGGGCGGCCAAAAGCCTGCTGCAGCCGCAGCCGCAAGCTCATGGACCGGCGGGCGTGACGAAGAGCGCCAGAAAATGTCGACCCTGCGAAAAAAAGTGGCCGAACGCCTGGTGGCGGTAAAAAACCAGACAGCCATGCTCACTACTTTCAATGAAGTGGATATGTCGGCCGTGATGGAGCTGCGAAATAAATACCAGAAAAAATTCCAGGAAAAATATGGCATCAAGGTTGGCCTGATGTCGTTCTTTGCCAAGGCAATAACGGAGGCCATCCCCCACTTCCCCCAAGTGAATGGCCGCATTGAAGACAACAACATTGTAATACCAGGCTACGTGGATGTGGGCATTGCCGTGAGCACGCCCAAAGGCCTTATGGTGCCGGTGATTCGCAATGCCGAGAGCCTGTCGGTGCCCGAACTGGAACTGAAAATTGCCGAACTGGCGCAGAAAGCCCGCGACAACAAGATCAGCATAGAAGAGTTGACTGGCGGCACCATTTCCATAACCAACGGCGGGGTGTTTGGCTCCATGCTTTCCACCCCCATTATTAACCCGCCCCAGGCCGCCATCCTGGGCATGCACAACATAGTGCAGCGGCCCGTGGCAATAAATGGCCGGGTAGAGATCAGACCCGTTATGTACCTGGCCCTGAGCTACGACCACCGCATTATCGACGGCAAAGAGTCGGTTGGCTTCCTGGTAAAGGTGAAGGAAATGATCGAAAATCCCGAGCGCATGCTGTTTGGCGGCAATGATCCGCTGGCTGGCTTGCTGGGGGTTTAGTGAACGAAAAAACGCTTTGTTTGTTTATCTATTATGACACTCATAAAAAGCATACGTGGCTTCACGCCAAAATTTGGAAAAGGCTGCTACCTGGCCGACAATGCCACCATCATTGGCGATGTGGTAATGGGCGACCAGTGCAGCGTGTGGTTTAACGCCGTGGTGCGTGGCGATGTGCACTACATTCGTATTGGCAACAAGGTAAACATACAGGATGGAGCGGTGATCCACTGCACCTACCAAACCGCCCCTACCAACATAGGCAACAACGTTTCCATTGCCCATAAAGCCATTGTGCACGGCTGCACCATCGAAGACAATGTGCTCATAGGCATGAACGCCATTGTGATGGATAATGCCCGCATTGGCAAAAACTCCATAATTGCCGCCGGTGCGGTGGTGCTCGAAAACACCGTGGTGGAGCCGGGAAGCGTGTATGCCGGCATTCCTGCAAAGAAAATAAAAGATATTAATGAAGAACTTACCAGCGATCTACTTGAGCGAATATCGAACAACTACGTAAAGTACGCCAGCTGGTACCATGATGAAACCCCATAAAAAAAGCCCCGGATCGCGGGGCTTTTTTTTGTTTGGCTTTTTAGCTTATTCATTGATGCCAAGCTTCTTTTTTACCAGTTCCATGATATTATCACTGGCAGGAGAATGAATAACAGTGCCGCTGGCAGTGTCGAACACATAGGCAAAACCGTTTTCGCTTGCTACTTCGTCAATAGCTTGGCGTGCAGCCTCAATAATGGGGCTGAGCAGGAGGTTTTCCTGGTTCATAAGTTCTTGCTGAGCCTGCTCCTGAAAATCCTGGATGCGCTCCTGCAGGCTGGTTATTTCGCGCTGCTTCGAAGTTCTGATCAGCTCAGAGAAAGTGGCTTCGTTGGCAAGATAGTCTGTGTATTTGGTCTGCAGTTCGGTTTGCATGGCCGTAAACTGGGTTTCCAGATCGCGGGCATAACGCTCAAGTTCCTGCTGGGCTGCTTCGCGGCCGGGCATAATGCTTAAAAGCTCATTGGTATTGATATGACCAAATTTGGGTGTTTGTGCCGATACGGTGCTGCCCACAAGGAGAAGAACCATAAGAGGAAGATAAAGCAGCTTTTTCATCTGTGTGTTTTCGAGTTGGTTAATACTGTTAAAACTGTTTTGTTTGGGGCACAAAAATAAACATTAAAAACAAACCATCGCACTTTTTAACAGCATTTAAGAAGTGGCTCGGAAAAAAAATTTTCATACGTTCAGAAAATTTTTTTCAGTTTAAAAAAATGCTTGTATATTTGCAGCCTCAAAACTCAACTGCGGAAATAGCTCAGTTGGTAGAGCACGACCTTGCCAAGGTCGGGGTCGCGGGTTCGAGTCCCGTTTTCCGCTCAAAAAAACCTCTGATAAAGAGGTTTTTTTTTATAATTTCGTGAAGAAAAGTGTCACCAGCCCGGATGGTGGAATTGGTAGACACCCAGGACTTAAAATCCTGTGGCCATTGCGGCCGTGCCGGTTCGAGCCCGGCTCCGGGTACAACTTACGCAGTTATTTTGCTATGAATTAACGAGTTACACTGTTTTTAAAAACGCCTTACTCGCAAATTTACTCGCACAGACGGCGTTTTCTCTGCATGAAAATAGGGCAAATTCTTAAACGGATTTGCCTTGTTTTATTAAGGCTGCCAATTTTTTCTACCCCCCTGTCAAGGTTTCCTATTTTTTATGTCCTTTTTGTGATAATCCTTTATGATCCGGCCAAAGATCTTTTCTTTTTTCCGTTTTTCAGCCACTGAAGTTTCAAAATGGGCTTTTTCCCGTTCCAATTTAAGGTAATTTTCGTAGGCATCCCTGTCAATTTCTTCTTTTTCCAGGGCCTCCAGCACGGCGCAGCCCGCCTCTTGGGTGTGGGTGCAGTCTTTGTATCTGCAAAGCTGCGAGTAGCTTATAATCCGGTCAAAGGCGGTCTCCAGCCCAACGGCCGAATCGGCAATACCCACCTCACGCATTCCGGGATTGTCAATCATGATGGCTCCATTTTCAAGCAACACCAGTTCACGATGAGTGGTAACGTGCCTGCCTTTGCCTGTATGCAGGCTTATGGGGCCGGTTTCCAGGAAGGCCTCACCCGAGAGATTGTTGATCAGCGTGGATTTGCCAACCCCCGAAGATCCCAGCAAGCAATAGGTTTTCCCCTTTTCGAGTGTCTTCTTTACCTTTTCATAACCAGCATGGGTTTCATTGCTAACGGCAATTTGCAAAACATTTGGGATGCGATTTTTAATTCTTTCCATAATTTCTGCCATTCGAGCCTCATCAACCAGATCGGTTTTAGTTAGCAAAATGATTGGCTCCACCTTTGCCGAGTAGCAAAGGGTAAGGTATCTCTCCAGCCGGTTTAGGTTAAAATCACGGTCGGCAGCCTGCACCAGGAAGGCAAAATCAATATTTGCAGCGATGATCTGCACTTCGCCAAAATGCCCGACGGACTGCCTCTTCAAAACTGAAAATCTTGGAAGGATTTTATGAATAATGGCAAGATCGCCCTCATAAATAGTCAGCGCCACCCAATCGCCCACGGCAGGTAAATCTTCGCGGCTCCGGGCAGCAAAACGCATATTGCCTGTTATCTCGGCCTCAAATTCGCCTGCTGTGGTCCTGACAATAAAACGCTCCTTATGCTCTGCAATAACTCTCCCTATTTCATCTTCGGAAAGCTTATTCTCCATTCTGAATTGCTCCAGCTGCTTATTAAATCCGAGGTCTTCCAATTTCATCGCGCCAAAGTTTTAAAATCTTTTCCCGACAGAAATCCTTTCATTTTTCATACAAAGCAATTCCCAAAACCAATAAACCCACTTCAAGAGCATTGCCAGTGTCTCGGCAGGCTTTTTACTTCTTTGAGTCCACGACAATTATTTATGTGAATGACAGATATTGCTTGCCTCAAAAAATTCAAACCCTCAGCGCTCCTCGAAAACCCCTTGCACCATAGTACGATTGTGCACCATTGTGATACACAAAAACTTGCCCGTACCGGTAATCACCAAAGAGTGCACCACCAAGTTTTCTGATATTATCGGGCGTTTTCAGCCAACTCGATGTTTTGGTATCGAAAGGTCCAAACTGCTGCAGCGCCCGGTATTGCTCCTCCGTCAATAGCGCAATGCCCATTGCGGCAGCCATATCCACGGCATTATTTTCCGGCCGGTGTTCTTTTCGCGACGCCTGCCCTTCCCGGTCGTAACATACACTCCTGCGGCCAGTCGGGCTTTCTGCCGAAGAATCTATAAACAAGTATTCGCCTTTTTCTTTGTCATAAACCACCACATCAGGTTCACCTCCCGTTCTTTCCATTTCATTAATCGACCACAATTTTTCAGGGCTAGCTGAAAGTTTGGCCTCCACCACGGCCCACTCCAGCCCTTGGTGACGGTGCAGGTTTTTCTCAAAACGGGCCTTCAAAATGCCAAGCAGTTTTTCTTGCTCTTCTTGGGGCAATGTGATGTTTTCAGGCATCGACATACAAATCTTTTTGTTGAATCCAATTTAGTTTCCTCGGGGCTTATGAAATTGCAATTTATTAAATTTTCAGGAAAACCAAGAAAATACTAGCCCTTTATTAGGCCCGCAAATAACTCCTCAGAGGTTATCCCTCACCCAATCATTCAATATTGCAGCGGCCCTTGGCCCGTGTGGAACATGCACATCGTCGAAAAATACCCTGGTCCAGTATTGCCTGCTGACCTGCTTCAGGCTGGGATCTTTTTCGTATTGCATCACGGCCCGGGGAATCTCATCGATGGCTTCGATCTTCAGGGAAATATCGTCAATCATATCTTTTATTTCGGGAGAGAGTCGCCTGCCGGAGTCCACCCTGAAGGTAATCATGGGCTTGTCGAGCACACAAAACTCAGCCAGGGCAGAGCTGGTATCGCCCACCATCATGTCGGCTGCCAGCATCTGGGCCGGCAGTTCTTCGGGGCCGGCAAGAAAAACACCAGGTATGGACCAGGCCCTGGCTGCCAAAGCTTCCGACATCATGGGGTGCAAACTAAGCAAGATATTGAATTTTCCCTTAAGGGCGTGGAGTTTATCTAACCATTGGCCGATGGCACTCATACCGGAACCATCCCAGGTAGTGGTGAAGAGCAGCGTCTTTTTTGATACATCGAAGCCGGGCTGCTGCTTAATGGCCTGGCTTTTGACGATGATCCGGGGATCGGAAAACGCATCGAGCCTGGAATAGCCCCCCGCCAATCCTGTTTTGACTCCTGCCCGTCGAGCCAGCTTTAATTCGCTTTCTGAAATAAAAACAAACATTTCAAAGGCGTTGAATTTTGCGGGATGGATCATTTTTTTAAAGAAATATGGTCCGTGCTTCATGCCAATTTTTTTTATGGCCTTTATGGGAAAGCGGTGAAATGCGTGCCTGGTCATTATAACCGCCCTGGGAAACACCGGCCAGCTGCTCACCTCCAGCCCCAGCCCTTTCTCCTTGAAAATCTGAGCCAGCCGGCGGTTGCGGACCACCAGGCGGTAAGGGAAGCGCAAGTGCGGAAGGATGTACTCAATTACTGCATAATCGTGCTCGTAATCAAGGTAAAACACCACCTCATCGAGCTTTCCACATACCCGGTGTATTTGCCAGCTAAGCCAGTACGGAAATTTTATGAGCCATCCAGAAACTACCATTGAATACTTTTTTTGGGGCGTTACTTTCCTTTCTTATCAAGGCGATCCAGCATATATTGCTCCAGGGCTTTGGCCATGGGTTCCATGCCAAATGCTTCAAGCACGTAGCTTCTGGCACCGCGGCCCATGGCTTCCATTTGCTCACGGTTTTGCAAGGCGTGCATTACTGCCTGCGCAATAGCTTGTGGGTCAGCCGGAGGAATCAGCGCAGCGAATTTCCCGCCTTGGCTGAGTTCTTCGGCCCCATCCACCCGGGTCATAATTACGGGCTTTCCATAGGCCATCGCTTCCATAGGCGCGTTGGGCATGCCCTCAAACAGAGAGGGGTGCACAAAGAGGTGGCAGCCCTTAAAATAAGTCGCCGGGTTATGCACATAACCGGCCCAGTGAATCATATCCTCCACCCCTTTCTCGCGGGCATACTGCTGAAGGGCTTGCTTGTCCTTTCCAGCGCCAATCACATAGCACAATAGCTCAGGGCTGCGCTTTTTCAACTCCTGCAGGGCATCGATGAGGTAGAAATAACCCTTTTCCTTCACAAGCCTTCCCACGCTGAGAACAATAGTCTTTCCGGGAAACTGTTTTGAGAAATCAAAGGCAGGCACCTGCTCATCCGGTGTAAGCCCGTTGTAAATCACTTTCACGAAATCCTTTTCCGCAAATCTCAGGCGGTCATAAACCTCCTTAATGGTGGCGGTATTGGTAATTATACCATCTGCAAACCACCGGGCCCGCAGTTTCAATTTCAGGCTGTTACCTCTGGGCGGCGATCCGGCCCGCCTTATCACCACAGACTTTCCGCCCCATCTGGAAGCCAGCCCAGCCACCATTAGCTCACGGCTTTTACAAACCACCACATCGATTTTCTCATTGCGCAAATAGCGGGCAAGCCTCATGGCCTGAAACAGCCTGAACGGCCATTGAATATTGAAGAAAAGGATTTGAAGGCCTCTGCTGCCAGCCTCGCGAAGGAGCATTGAATTGCTTTTTCCGGCAACGATTACATGGTGACCAAGGCCCTGCAGACCTGAGGCGGCATTTACCACCCAGCGCTCGCCACCGCCGTACTTGTGGCGGCCGATAATACGGACAAACAGAATGCGCAGCACCTTATCCCCTTGCATAATTCTCTCTTTTCAGAGGATAAATGTATGAAATAGTTTTGAAGTGTTATTGCATTACGAACTCTGGCTGCAACACCCCGGATTTTGATTTCTTAAGTTTGCAGGAGCGACTGAGGTAAGATACCAGGGTTTGCCCGAAAATTTTCTCCAGGTCGGGTTTCTGCTCTACAAAGGCCCATTCGCTTCCTCCTAAAAGTCCGAAAAAGCCTTCTGACTTAGCCATTACGCTCATGCCGAAATGCAAGGCCTGGAACTCACCCAAAAAATAATTTTTGCCATCGAACATCACATCAAGTGAGAGGAAAGGCGTATCAAATTTCTCATAAACCGAGCGGGCATAGTTTAGAAGATCCTGGTTGGGTACCCTGCTGAAGTGGAACAGTTTGGAGCCACTGGCCCTGAAATCGCCGTTCTTTACCGACCTTTTCATTACGTAATACCTGCCGCAGGCCACCAGCACCCGGTAGTCGAAGTCGAGATTGGGCACAAACTGCTGCAGCACAAAATCTTCTTCCACCCGCAGGTATTCGCGGTATTCATAGTAATCGCGGCGATCAGAGAAATCGGGATATTCACTGAACTTCTTTTTCCTGAAGTATTTTCTTCTGAGCAGGTCAA
Organism: Bacteroidales bacterium; assembly: GCA_041687035.1. Taxonomy (GTDB): domain Bacteria; phylum Bacteroidota; class Bacteroidia; order Bacteroidales; family UBA7960; genus UBA7960. Next base: position 3,130 of record JAWLCS010000018.1, on the reverse strand, counting down.
GCTGGGTAAGCAGCCCAAAGGGATGGCTGAGCTTTCTTACTACCCGGAAAAAATCAGCTTTTCCCTTTAGCAGGAACACCCCATTGCCATTGGTTCCCTTAATGGTTTTTAGGACCACCGGAAATTCGAGGTTGTCAACATCTACCTCTCGATACGATGTATAATAACCCGCATCGAGGCTGTGCAGCCCTATCTCGCGCTTGAAAAGCTCCTGGTAACCCTTGTTTTCATGGCACTTGAGCAGGTCGTAAGAAGGAATAATTTTATTGTGTTTGGACAGGTGGAAAATTACATCCATGATGTACTGGCGGTAATTTTCCTTTTGAGAAAAAGCGTAAAAGATCAATTTATCTTTTATGACTACAGGCCTGTTTACTACTTCATGGAAGTCGTAAACCTGCACCTTATATCCGTTTTCCTGCAGCACAGCTGCAATTTTTTCCACATCAAGGCTCGACCAGGGTTTTCGGGTTTGCCCAAAAAACCTGTTACGGCTGGTGAGAATTACAATATCTTTTTTTTGCATCCTTGCGGATAATTGATCAGAAAACCGGTAGCAGTTTTTTGCAACAGGCTGTTTTTTAGCATGCTAAAACTGCCATCAGTTTAAGGACACAAAAGTACGGATTATTATTAGCCATAAAAGGCTATTTAAATATTTTAATATTTTTTAAAAGAATTTGCCTGGATATCATTACTTTTCTATGGCCAGCAGAATTTTATTCCCAGAAAGGGTGGCCTCAATAAGTTTGCCCTGGCGGTCGACGGTGGCAAAACTACGCCCACTTCCCTCAAACTGGGGGAAGCGTGCATTATCGGTAAAGAAATGCAGCACCCCGTTGAATACATCTGAAGCCGTGGAGGCGTTGGCGTAGGCCAGGATAATCTCGCGATCGATATCCCTTTCAAGCACCAGCCCTTCGCTTACGCGGAAAGGGCTTTCGTGCCCGAAACTGTAAATATTGCTGAGTGCAAGGGGGCCCATGAGGTAGGTGGCGCTGTGGGCTTCGGCTTGCCGGTATTCCTCATACAGCGCCGGGAGCTTGTTTTCGGCAGTCGCTTTCTCGGCAAGGTGGCCAATAAGGCTGGCAAAGACTTGCAGACGGGCGCTTTTTTCGAGCCGTCCACCAGACACCGACATATAAAACGGACCTTGCCATACGTGCAGGAAATCTTCGCCATACACTACCCAAGGCGCAGGATTCACTTCTACCGAAAGGTTTCCCTTCCGAAGGCTGAAAATGCCAAAAGCTGCGCTGTCGCTGTCCATGCGGTAAAGCTCTATGTAAACTGAACCTTTATCAGGGTGCTTTAGTTCAACAGCCGCCACATCAGCAAAACCGTATTCCATATACAAGTCGGCACCGCCATTAATAAGAAAAAAGAGGTCGTCGCCCTCATATGCCACAGCATCGTACGAGGCTTCCCAGCCAGGCAGAAAGCCTGCACCTGGCAATACCGAGAAAGCCGTTTGTCCCTGCAGGGCCGAAACCGAAAACAATAAAACAGTCAGCTGCAAGGCTGCTGCAAAAGAAAAAATCCTCATCATTCTTATTCCTCCACGATTATGAGTTTCGAAAGATCTTTTTCGCCGAGTTTGTGCAGGTATCCCTTTTCAATGGTGAGCACATCTTCTGGCAAAAACCCGATCTGCAGGGCGCAATAAGTATCGATGGCAATGGGGTCGGTTCCGGCCACCACCCTGAGGGGGCTCACCAATTCACCCGGACCGTTGGGGCCGTTGGTTGTAATGCCATGGGTTACGTCAGAAATAATAAGGTCGGGTGGTCGCACCAGGTACAGGTCGGCAATGCACTGGGCAAGAAAATCAGGATCATTGCGGGCAGGGCCATCCAAATGAAACTTCACATTCGAGGCGCGGGTGTTCAGGCCCATCAGGTTTTTCATGCTGTTGGTCAGAATGGTGGTGGCATGGTGCTTGGCAATGGGGATGTTAAGGAACACATCCACCTCGAAAAGCTCTTTAACCAGTTCCAGGTCTTTTACGCTCACAGCGCCCTCCACGGTGGGCACCTTTACAAACACCTCGTCCGAAAACACCGCAGGAAACTTGTTTTCTTTGATCTCGCGTGTGCGGGCGATCATGTCGCGGTATTCTGGTTCCAGGCTGCTGCGGGTCCAGTATTCGGGATCTATGGGCTGCAGAAACACAATATCGGAAGCCCCTGCATCGAAAACCATTCGAATGGTGGCAATCACCACATCGGGGTCGACATAGGCGCCTTTCTCGCGAAAAGCCGAATTTACCAGGATCCCAACTTTCTGTCCGGGTTCCACAAAACGCTGCATGCCGCCCAGCAGCTCTACTGCACGAAGGGTTTGAGCAAAAGCATCTTCTCCTTTTATTGAAGCAATGTCAGGTGTCTGAGCCTTTGCCAAACCAAGGCTCAGGGAAAGCATCAGGGTAAAAAACAGTTTCATCATCTTGTTCATGGTGCATAATTATTTTTGGTTGGTTTGCAAATATAAAATTTAATGACATTGATGCAAATATTCGGACATAAAAGCTTTTGAATAAAATTATAAATCAGGCCCTGCCGCTAAGGTGACAATATTCCGGCCGGAATCATTAAGTTTGTCAAAGCATTTCACCAATCCTTTTTGAGATGAGTATCTTCCGGTCATTCTTCATTATCTTCCTGCTATTTTTCACCCTGTCGTGCCAATCGGCCCAGCCTGTTCAGGAAAAGGAAGCACCACCTGAAAAAGCCTGGCAGCAATGGTGCCCCGGAAGCAAAAACCTGGAAGTTTTTTTCAGCGAAAGCGATAGCATACTTGCAACAGAGGCCATGCATGAAGTTTCAATTTTAAAACCTGAAGCTTCCACTGCTGAGCTCATTATGGCACTTTCGGGAAAATTTATGGGCACCCCCTATGTGGCTAACACCCTCGAGGTAAAGGAACCCGAACAGCTGGTCATTAATCTGGCGGGCATGGATTGCACCACTTTCGTGGAATACATGCTGGCTATGGCGCTGGCCATTAAACAGAGCGCTGGTTCTTTTGAAGACTTTGCCCAAATCCTGGCTTGTATTCGCTACCGCGATGGTATTATTGATGGCTACCCCTCGCGCCTGCACTATTTCACCGAATGGTTAATCCACAATGC